>NZ_JBVIQK010000005.1:252389-497026 GCF_055577115.1 Streptomyces sp. NPDC033216
GGCTCCGCGCCGGGTACGGGCGTTGGCTCCGCGCCGGGTACGGGCGTTGGCTCCGCGCCGGGTACGGGCGTTGGCTCCGCGCCGGGTACGGGCGTTGGCTCCGCGCCGGGTACGGGCGTTCGCTCCGCGCCGGGTACGGGCGTTGGCTCCGCGCCGGGTACGGGCGTTGGCTCCGCGCCTGGCGCGGGCGTTCGTCTCCCCCCGCACGGGGCGTTCAGGTCGCCGGCCCCGTTCGCACCGGTGGCCGGGAAACGGCGAGGGTCCCCGTTACTCGCCGCCCGGCACGGTCGGCGTGCCGCCCTGAGCCGCCCCGCTGACCGGGGCAGGCAGGGCCCGTACCAGCCTGCCGCCCCGCGGAGGCGGGGCTTCCCCGGCCCCGGCCCCGCTCGCCCCACCTCCCCCCACCGCACCCCCGTCCCCCCCGTCCCCCTTTGCGCCCAGCACACCCCCCGGGCGATACGCGAGCGAAGGAGCCCGCGATGAGCGAGATGATCACCGCGGAACTGGTCGACCTCGACCTGTCCGCCGACACCAAGGAAGCAGCGGCGCGGTCCCTCGCCGAGCGCATGGTGGCCCTGGGCCGGGTGACCGACCTGGAGGGCTTCCTCGCCGACGTGGCCGCCCGCGAGGCCCAGATGCCCACCGGCCTCGACGGCGGCATCGGCATCCCGCACTGCCGCAGCGCCCACGTCACCGAACCGACGCTCGCCTTCGGGCGCAGCGCCGCCGGTGTCGACTTCGGCGCGCCGGACGGCCCGGCCGACCTGATCTTCCTGATCGCCGCTCCCGCGGGAGCCGACGACGCCCACCTGACGATCCTGTCGTCACTCGCCCGCCAGTTGATGGACGCCGACTTCACCTCCGCCCTGCGGTCGGCGCGGGACGCGGCCGCCGCGGCGGCGCTGATCCGCGGGGAGGAGCCGGCCACGGCGCCCGCGGAGGGTGCGGGCGCCCCCGAGGACACCGCTGTGGCGTCGGCGGCGGCCTCCGCCGACGCCACAGCGGCCGACGCCCCGACTGCCGGCACCACCTCCGCGCCCGGCTCCGACGCGCCCCCGTTCCGGATCGTCGCCGTCACCTCCTGCCCGACCGGTATCGCCCACACCTACATGGCGGCCGAGTCCCTGGAGAACGCCGGCCGTGCGGCGGGTGTCGAGCTGGTCGTCGAGACGCAGGGCTCGGCCGGTTTCACCCGCCTCGACCCGGCCGTCATCGCCGCCGCGGACGGCGTCATCTTCGCTCACGACGTCCCCGTACGGGACAAGGACCGTTTCGCGGGCAAGCCCACCGTGGACGTCGGCGTGAAGGCGGGCATCAACCGGCCCGCCGAGCTGATCACCGAGGTGCGCGGCAGGGCGGAGCGCGGCGAGGTCACCTCGGGGTCCGCTCCCGGCACGCCGGTCGAACGCGCCGGTGACGCCGGCGAGGGCTATGGCACAAGGCTCCGCAAGTGGCTGATGTCCGGCGTGAGTTACATGGTCCCGTTCGTCGCCGCGGGCGGTCTCCTGATCGCCCTCGGCTTCGCCATCGGCGGCTACGAGATCAACAAGGCTCCGTCGGTCATGGACCACTTCGTCTGGACCCAGGCGGACAGCTGGGGCGCCCTGCTCTTCCAGATCGGCGGCGTGGCCTTCGGCTTCCTCGTCCCGGTCCTGGCCGGTTACATCGCCTACGGCATGGCCGACCGGCCCGGCCTGGTGCCCGGTTTCGTCGGCGGCGCGATCTCCCTGACCGTCAACGCGGGCTTCCTCGGCGGCCTCGCGGCCGGTCTGATCGCCGGTGGGGTGGTGATGGCGATCCAGAAGGTCCGCATCCCGGTGGCCATGCGCGGCATCATGCCGGTGGTGGTGATCCCGCTGATCTCCTCGGCGGTCGTCGGATTCCTGATGCTGGTGGTCATCGGCAAGCCCATCGCCGAGGCGCAGAAGGGCATGACCGACTGGCTCAACGGCCTCACCGGCACCAACGCCGTCCTCCTCGGCGCCCTGCTCGGCCTGATGATGTGCTTCGACCTCGGTGGGCCGGTCAACAAGGTCGCCTACGCCTTCGCCACCGCGGGCATCGCGGTCGCCGACCCGAGCGACTCCGCGATGAAGGTCATGGCCGCGGTCATGGCGGCCGGCATGGTCCCGCCGCTGGCGATGGCCCTGGCCACGACCGTCCGGGGCAAGCTGTTCACGCGGACGGAACGCGAGAACGGCAAGGCCGCCTGGGTCCTGGGCGCCTCCTTCATCTCCGAGGGCGCGATCCCGTTCGCCGCGGCCGACCCGCTGCGCGTGATCCCCTCCTCGATGGTGGGCGGCGCGATCACCGGTGCCCTGTCGATGGCCTTCGGCGCGACCCTGCGCGCCCCGCACGGCGGCATCTTCGTGGTCCCGCTGATCGGCAACCCGTTCCTCTACCTGGTCGCCATCACGGCCGGAGTGTGTGTCACCACGGCCCTGGTCGTCGTACTCAAGGGCCTGCGCAAGCCGGTCACCGGGGCGGCGGCTCCCGGCGCGGAGAACGGGGCGTCCCTCTCGCCGGCGGAACGGAAGCAGCCGGTGGCGGCGTAACGTCCGTATCGCACGGGACCTTCGGGCAGCCCGCGCCACATGCGAGATACGTCACGGTCCGGGACGAAAGTCCCGGACCGTGACGTCTGCGGTGTCTACTGGTCGGTATGCCTGAGTACCTCTCGATCCCCCGCCCGACGGGCACGGCGGCGCTCCCCCTCGCCCTGGCGGGAGTCGCCTGGCTGGTCGCGGTGACCGTCCTGCTGCGTCGCAGCCGTCCGAGTACCGGCGCGTGGGGCTTCGGGACCGGCGCACAGCGCAGGCGGCGCCCGGTCCTGGGCGCGACGCGCCCCGGTCACGACGCGATACGCCCGGAACCGCGCGGACGTCTCCGGACCACGGACGTACGCCGCCGGGACAGGAACCAACAGCTCCGCAACACGGATCGCCGCCCGGACACGGACGTACGCCGTCCCGGCCCCGCCCGTCTCCCGCACTCGCCGGCCCAGCAGGCTCTGCCCGCCGTTCCGCCCCAGTCCGGCCCACGTTCGGAGGCCGTCGAACTGACCGCGGCGGAGCGGGCCGCCTTCGAGGCTCTCGTACGCCGGCTCGGCGACGACCGCTGAACCGGCGCGGGCGTTCGGGTCGGCCCGGCGGGGGACTCCGGCTCAGGAGATCCGGGCCGCCCGCCGCTCCATCGCCTCGCGGGCCGCGTCCTCGGTGGGATACACCTCGCACATGTGCCGCCCGTCGGGTGTGGCCGTGTGCTCGACCTCCCAGAGGGAGACCTCCCGGCCGTCACGGAGCAGGAACGCGTGCTCGTACAGCGCGAAGCCCAGGCCGACGCGCCCCGCACGGCAGGGCCTGCCGAAGGCCTGGGTGATCTGGTGCGCGAAGGCCGACCTCAACAGGGCGGCCGTGTCGGCGCCCGGCCGGTCCGCGTTCTCCGCCCGGCGCAGCAGCCGGCGGGCGTGGTCCGCCGAGTCGTCCGGCACGTACACATGCCGGGGAGCGGGGATCGGCGCCAGTTGGACCAGCACCGGCAGTTCGAAGTCCGGTGCGTCGGCAGGGAGGGGCAGCCGGGCCGTGGCGGCCCGCAGCTCCTCCTCGTCGACGTACACCTCGTGTTGCGGCTCGCTGCCCGGGGTGGGGTTGTGGACCAGCTCCCACAGGGTGAGCGCGGAGCCGTCCGGCAGCAGCCAGGTGTGCCGGTACGTCTCGCGGTGCAGGCCCGCGCTGTGGTGTGCGGAGTGCAGTGAGCTGTCGTGCGCCAGCGCGCAGTCGAGTTGTCCCACGCTCTCGTCGGGCAGTTCGAACGAGTTCAGGGCGCGACCGAGGAGCCGCGCGAGGTGCTCCTCCGGAGTCTCGGGCGACTCGGCTGCTTCGTGCGCTGCCGTCTCGTACGGAACGCTCAAGGTTTCTCCCGGCGTTGCTGCATGTCACCTTGTGGGTGCATACCGTAGCTCCTCGGTCGGGCGTCGTGTCCGGGAACCGGGAAAACGTACGTCGGGAAAACGCGGAGGCCGCGCGAGAAGTTCCCGCGCGGCCCGATGATCCGTCAGGAACCGCCGGTCAGAGGCGTCTCCCGCCGGAAAGGGAGGCGCGCGGACGGCTCAGGTCGCGCTCCCCGCGATCCATTCGCTCCAGGCCAGGTTCCACCCGTTGAGGCCGTTGTCCGGGGCGACCGTCTTGTCGGGGGAGTTCTTGACGATCACCACGTCACCGACGAGCGAGTTGTCGTAGAACCACTTGGAGGGGGTGTCGCCCCGCGCTCCGCGCGTGTCCGCGAGGCCGACGCAGCCGTGGCTGGTGCCTTTCCGGCCGAAGGGCGGGTTGCCCTTGTCGTACCAGTAGTTGCCGTGGATGAAGGTCCCGGACTGTGTCAGACGCATCGCGTGCGGCACGTCCGGGATGTCGTACTCGCCGCCCAGACCGACCGTCCGGCTGTTCATCCGCGTCTGCGTGAACTTCTCCGTGATCACCATCTGGCCGTTGTACGTGGTGTGCTGGGCGCTGCCCGAGGAGATCGGGACGGTCTTCAGCGTCGCCCCGTCCCGCACCACCGACATGGTCTGGGTGCCGACGTCGACGGTGGAGACCTGTGAGCGTCCGATGGTGAAGGTGACCGTCTTCTTCTGCACGCCATGGACGCCGTTGGCGCCCTGCACGCCGTCCAGGTCGATCTTCATCGTGACCTTGGAGCCGGCCTTCCAGTACTCCTCGGGCCGGAAGTCGAGCCGCTGCGACCCGAACCAGTGCCCGACCACCTTCTGCCCGCTGCTGGACGAGACCGTGATGTGCGACTGAACGGCCTTCTTGTCGTCGATGGCCTTGTCGAAGGTGAAGGACACCGGCATACCGACACCGACCGTCGTGCCGTCGTCCGGTGTGTACGTCCCGACGAAGCTGTTGGCCGAGGACACCGTCGTGAAGACCGAGTCGGCCGCCACCGTCCGGCCGTTCGCGTCCTTCGCCGTCGCCGCTATCTCGTACTTCGTCCCGCGCTCCAGCTGCTCCTTCGGCTTCCAGCTGCTGCCGTCCGCCGACAGCGAGCCCGCCACGACCTGCTGCGTCCCGGCCACCGTCATCTTCACGGTGGTCAGCCGGCCGTCGCTCACCTTCACGCCGGTGCTGTTGATCGACGCGCTCGTCGAGCCGTCCTCGGCCGAGATGACGATCTTCGCGGTATGTGTCCTGGAGGAGTTTCCATCCCCCTTGCCGTCCTTGTTCCCGGCGTTGGCGCTGCCGCCGCAGGCGGTCAGGGTGAGGGCGCCGACCACCAGGGCGGCACAGGCCCCCAGTGTGCGCCGCGCTGTTTTGTTCGGCGTTGTCACGGGCTGCTCCAGCTTCGTGTGATGTGCGTGATCCGCTCCAGTACGTGGAAGAAGAGGACCACCACGTCCGCCGGGGTTCCCGCCGTCGGCCACTGAGCCCTTCGCGTGACAGAACCGGGACAATGACCCGTGCTTCCGGGGCCACTTCCCGGCCCCTCCTACCGGTTCCCGTACAGCTCCCCGTACGACGGCCACGTCCCGCCGGCCCCCGTCACCGACTCGGCGGCGCGCACGGCCCGCACGATCGCCCGCGTCACCATGTCGGCGCCCGCCGCGAGGACGTCGTTCAGGGCGAGCGGACGCGCGGTGCCGAGCGGGCCGGTGCCCAGCGGCCGCGTGCCGGTCGCCAGCGCGAACACCGTGTCCCCGTCGTGCAGCAGGTGCACCGGCCGTACGGCGCGGGCGATGCCGTCGTGCGCCGTGCCCGCCAGCTTCTGTGCCTGCGCCTTCGTGAGGTCCGCGTCGGTCGCCACCACCGCGAGGGTCGTGTTCAGCGGCGGGGGCGCGCTCTTCGCGGCGCTCTCCGCCAGGCGCCGCCGGGCGGCCTCGTGCACCCGCTCCTGCGGATACTCCACACGTCCCTGGAACAACTCCCCGTACAGCACGCCCGTTTCCGGGTCCACGACCGAGCCCGCGGCGTTGGCCACCACCAGCGCGGCCACCGTGACCCCCGAGTCGAGCACGGTGGCGGCGGTACCGACCCCGCCCTTCATCGGCCCGACCGCGGCGCCCGTCCCGGCGCCCACGCACCCTTCCGGCACCCGCGCACCGGGTGTGCTCGCCGCGGCGGCCTCCACCGCGGCCCGGCCGAGCGCGGCGTCCGGGCGGGCCCGGAAGTCGCCGCCGCGCCCGAGGTCGAAGACGCACGCGGCGGGCACCACCGGCACGACGTGCGCGGGGTCCGCGCCCACCGGCACCCCGCGACCGCGCTCCTCCAGCCAGGCCATCACCCCGGACGCGGCGTCGAGTCCGTAGGCGCTGCCGCCGGTGAGCACGACCGCGTCCACCCGCTGCACCACGTTGCGCGGATCGAGGGCGTCGGTCTCCTTGGTCCCCGGGCCGCCGCCTCGTACGTCCACGGCGGCCACGGCCCCGCCTTCAGGGGCGAGGACGACCGTGGTGCCGGTCAGCCACCCGTCGCCGGTGCGAGACGCATGCCCCACGCGCATCCCGGCCACATCCGTCAGAGCGCCGACTGTCAGAGCGTCACCTGTCATACGCCCCAGTCTCGCGCGTGCCGGTCTCATGCGTGCCCGGGTCTCACGCGAGCCGGTCTCACGCGAGCCGGTCTCACGCGAGCCGTTCTCGCGCGAGCCGTTCTCGCGCCTCCGATCCCACCCGTGACGGTCATGACCGCCCCCCGTCTGCCGGTCCCAGCGTGCCGGTCTCACGTGCCCGGGTCTCACGCGAGCCGGTCTCACCTGGGCCGTTCCCCCCCGGCACCGGTCTCGCCGACTCGGTTCCGAGCGGCGACCGTCACACCGACGCGGTCAGCCGTCCGTCGTGACTTCGCGCGGCGGCACCCGTCCGTCGTCACACCGCCTCGCCGGCACCCCGCGGTGCGTCCTTCCGCGCGGCCATGCGCGCCGTCAGCGTCGTCCCGGTGGCCACCGCCAGTGCCGACACCAGGCCCGCCGCGAGGACCGACCAGTCTCCGAGGAAGGTGCAGCAGATCACCAGCAGTGCGGCGACCGGCAGCACCAACTGCTGGGCGAGACCGACCTTGAAGTGGCGGGAGTGCAGCGCCCAGACGGTCAGCAGATACAGCCCCGTCGGCAGGGTCACCGCCGCCGACGCGGCGAACGTCGTCAGGTGCGCCTCGCCGACCGCCTGCTCGACCGCCACCTCCAGACCCGCGCCGATCGCGGCGGCCGAGGCGAAGACGAGGTAGTGCCCGTAGCCCCACCGGAAGGCCTCCTTGCTGGACCGCAGCCGGCCGTGGAAGGGCACCACGAAGTAGATCCACCACGCGGAGAAGATGATCAGCAGCCCACCCGCGGCGATCGGGAGCAGCTCGTCGAGCGCGTCGTTCTCGTCGATACCGACCTTCACCGCGATCGTGGCGGCGGCGATCGTCTCGCCCAGCACGATGATCGTGAACAGCCCGTAGCGCTCGGCGATGTGGTGCGGGTGCCAGGAGGTCGGGTGGTCCTTCTCCGCGTAGACCGGAACGCACATCTCCAGCAGCGCCATCACCAGGAACAGCCAGGGCTTGCCGCCCTCGGGCAGGAACAGCAGGCCCAGCCAGCCGATCTGGCAGAGCGCGACGCCGACGGCGTACCGCAAGGCCATCGCCTTCTCCGCGCCCTCGCTCGACAGGGCGACGCGCAGCCACTGCGTCGTCATGGCGAGCCGCATGATCAGGTAGCCCACCACGACGGCCACGAAGTCGTGGTCCTCGAACGCCCGTGACACCCCCGCGGCCAGGACCAGGACGCCTGCGATCTGGATGAGGGTGACGACCCGGTAGAGGACGTCGTCGTTGTCGTACGCCGAGGCGAACCAGGTGAAGTTCATCCAGGCCCACCAGATGGCGAAGAAGACCATCGCGTAGTCGAGGATGCCCTCGCCCGCGTGGGACTCCGCGACGGCGTGCACCAACTGGACGCCCGCCTGGGCGATGGCCACGACGAAACAGAGGTCGAAGAACAGCTCGAGCGGGGAGGCGACGCGGTGGGCCTCGCCCCGGCCGCGAGCCGTGAGCCTGCGCAGCGGCCGGGCGTGCGCGGGCGCGCCGGGTGTGGGAGAGGGGGACCGGGACGCGGAGGAAGAGGGGCGTGGGGAGGACGGCGGAGGGGGACTGGTCGTCATGGAGCCCAGCACAACAGATATCCGCGGGAAAAACGTGCCGAGGAGCGCACGGGCGTGTGACAGCCGAAGCCGCGCGCAAAGGTGCAGGTCACAAAAGGGCTGCGGGGCTTGGGGGGCCGAGGAGCGGGCGGCGGCCGAAGGCCGCTCCGTTCCGCATCCGGGACCGTACCCTGGAGGCATGACCACCCCCGCCGCACCCGAGCCGCGCGAGCCGAAGGCCGCGCTGATCTTCGACGACCCGCTGGACCGGCAGTCCTCGGACGACACGGACCACGGATGGGGCGAACGGCCCGGCGCCGGCGGCGACAGCGCGGCCGACCTCAAGCGCTTCCTCGACGAGAAGCCGCCCCACCACATCTGAACCCGGAGGGCCCGCCCGACCACCGCCCGCCGGGCCCCGCACAAAACCGCTACCGCTCGCCGTGTCCGGAGCCGCGCTGGGCGACCAGTGCGTCGCGGATCTCCTTGAGCACCTCCAGCTCGGTGATCTCCATGACCTCGTGCGTGCCCTCCTTGGCCTTTCTGCGGGCCTCCATCCTCGCCAGGTACTTCGACATCGGCAGGACCATCAGGAAGTAGACGACGGCCGCCGTGATCACGAACGTCAGCGTCGCGCCGAGGACGGAGCCCCAGAGGATCCGGACCCCCGTCGCGGTGTCGTCCGTGCCGGTGCAGGGGCCCTTGATGCAGGAGCTGTAGCTGTCCAGGTTCTTCGTCCCGATGGCCCCGACCAGCGGGTTGATGATGCCCTTCACCACCGAGTTAACGATGTTCGTGAAGGCCGCGCCGATCACCACCGCCACTGCCAGATCGACGACGTTCCCGCGCATCAGGAAGGCCTTGAAGCCCTGCCAGACGCTCGCCTTTTCGCTCACCTCGGTGACGCTCCTCGCATGTACGGGTTGTGGGACGAACAGCTCCGCAACCTACGTCACCCCTCGGCGGGCGTGTCCAGTCCGGCAGCTCCGACGAAAGCCCTGGCGGCAGAGCGCGCAGCCCACAGAAGACGAGACTCACCACAGGGTCACCGCCAGCCTGGCCGTGGCGCTCGCGCCCGCGAGGCGGGCCGCGGTGGACCGGGGCACGGACAGCACGACCAGCGCGCCACCGTCACCGCTCCTGTCGAGGGCCCCGTCAGTGGCCCAGCCGGCGGCCCGGTCGGCGCCCTCCTGGCCGGCGTCGACCGATCCGTCCGACGATTGTCCCGGCACCTTGGTCACCAGCGCACCGCGCGCGATCACGTGGGCCTCGCCGTCCCGCACCGCAGGCCGCTCGGCGGGGTCCACGGCGATGACGTCGACCCGGTCACCGGGGCGCAGCAGCCGGACGGTGGCCGCGTCGGCGATCCGCACCGCCGCCCGAACCCTCACGGCGGTACGGGAGCCGGCGGCGGTACCACCGGCAGGCGCGCGCGCCGACGACTGCGCGCGGGCGGGCGGGCCCCCGCCCGGATGCCCGCGAGCCGGCTCACCGTCGCGCGGGCCCGCCGCCGTGAGCGCGGCGGCCGTGACGGCGAGACCGACCGCGAGGGCCCGCCTCCGGTTCCGGGCCAGCCGGTGCAGCAGATGGAGGCCGCCCCGGATACGCACCGGAGGGAACTGCGGGACCTCGCACGGAGGAGGGACGGGGAGGGAGGGAGGAACCAGGAGAGAGGGAGGGACGGGGAGAGGAGGCGGCACAGGAGGAGAAGGCGGGAGACAGGGAGAGGCGGACCGGAAGGACAACGGGATCACCACCAGCGACGACGGACGGGGCCTGCCCATCCACGATGAGTCCTCGCGCCGCCGCCCGCCCGGACCGGTGCATCACCGCCGGACTGTGGACAACTCCCTCACTCGAACGGTGAGTTCCGTCTTCCGTCCCCGAAGAAGCGGACCTCCGCCCGCTACGGCAGCTCGAACCCCGGATTCAGCCCGCCCAGCGCGTTCACGCACGGACAGTCCCGCTCCTCGGTCGAGGGCAGCGCGGCCACCGCGTCGAACAGGACGCCCCGCAGCCGGTCCACGTTCGTGGCGAACACCCGCAGCACCTCCTCGTGGGAGACGCCCTCACCGGCCTCGGCACCCGCGTCCAGGTCCGTGACCAGCGTCAACGACGTGTAGCAGAGTTCGAGTTCACGGGCGAGAGCCGCCTCGGGGTGGCCCGTCATGCCCACCACCGACCAGCCCTGCGCCTGGTGCCACGACGATTCGGCGCGGGTGGAGAACCGGGGACCCTCGATCACGACGAGCGTCCCGCCGTCCACCGGCTCCCACTCCCGCCCGCGCGCCGCGTTCAGCGCGGCCGAGCGGCCGGTGGGGCAGTAGGGGTCGGCCAGGGACACGTGCACCACGTTGGGCACCGACCCGTCGGGCAGCGGCAGCCCGTCGAAGTACGTCCCGGGCCGCGTCTTCGTGCGGTCGACGAGCTGGTCCGGCACCAGCAGCGTGCCAGGGCCGTGATCGGGGCGCAGACCACCCACCGCGCACGGGCCGAGGGCCTGGCGCACGCCGACCGAGCGCAGCGCCCAGAGGTTGGCCCGGTAGTTGATCCGGTGGGGCGGCAGGTGGTGACCGCGGCCGTGCCGGGGCAGGAAGGCCACCCGCCGGCCGGCGATGTCACCGAGGAAGAGGGAGTCGCTGGGGGGCCCGTAGGGGGTGTCCACCTGGACCTCGGTCACGTCGTCCAGGAACGAGTAGAAGCCCGACCCGCCGATTACGCCGATCTCTGCGTTCGCCATGGGCAGCACAGTATCGGGCGCCTCTCGCGCCCCCGATCCGGCTCCGGGGTTCCGGCGGCTCCCGGGTACGCCCACCGTCACCGGAGACACCGAGAACCCCGCCGTCGTACGACGGCGGGGTCCGGAAGCATGGCTACGCGGCGGAGGTGCCCGCCGAGGTGCCGGAGCTGGACGTCTTCGAGTCCGACGAGGACGAAGAAGACGTGGTCGAAGACGTCGAGGACGTCGAGGACGCCGACGACTTCGACGGTGACGACGCCGACGAGCTGCTCGACGAGGAGCCGCGGCTGTCGTTCCGGTAGAAGCCGGAACCCTTGAAGACGATGCCTACGGCGGAGAACACCTTCTTGAGGCGGCCACCGCAGTTGGGGCACTCGGTCAGGGCGTCGTCGGTGAACTTCTGCACCGCCTCGAGGCCCTCGCCGCACTCGGTGCACTGGTACTGGTAGGTCGGCACTGTCTTCCTCCTGGCACTCTCACTCAATGAGTGCTAACGACGGTCCATACTGACGCATTCCCGGGGATCAGTCCACTGGGACCGGCGAGCGGTGACCGACGCCACGTGCGACGGTACGTCCCCGGGGCCTGGCCACCAGCCGCGAACGCAGCGCCAGCAGGGTCCCCAGGGCCAGGACCGTACCGCCCAGCGGCACCAGGAAACCGGCGCCGCCCCAGAGGCGGTCCTCCAGCTGGCCGGCGGCGGTGACGGCCGCCGCCTGGCCGAGCGCCACCGCGCCGGTGAGCCAGGTGAACGCCTCGGTGCGCGCGCCCGCCGGGACGAGGCCTTCGACCAGCGTGTAGCCGCTGATGAGCGCGGGCGCGATGCACATGCCGACCAGGAGGCCGAGCCCCGCCAGCAGCAGTACGGAGTGCGCCGCCCACAGGCCGGAGGCCGTCAGGGCCAGCGCCGCGTACCCGACGACGAGGCGGTGCTGCGGGGCCGCCTTCCAGGCGACGGCGCCGCAGACCAGGCCGGAGAGCATGTTGCCGGCGGCGAAGGTGCCGTACAGGACGCCGTTCAGGCCCGGCTCGCCGATCGATTCGGTGAACGCGGCCAGCGAGACCTGCATGCCGCCGAAGACCGAACCGATGCCGAGGAAGGCCACGACCAGCACGCGCACACCGGGGACGCCCAGTGCGGAGGCGTGGTCCACGCGCGCGTGCCCGTCGACGGCGACGGCGGGCTGGGTGCCCTTCTGCGCGGCGAACAGCAGACCGCCGACCAGGGTCAGGGAGGCCTCCGCCACCAGCCCGGCGGCCGGGTTGACGGCGGTGCACAGGGCGGTCGCCAGGAGCGGGCCGACCACGAAGGTCAGTTCGTCCGTGACGGACTCGAACGCGGCCGCGGTGCCCATCAGGGGCGAGCCCTTCAGCTTCACGCCCCAGCGGGCCCGCACCATCGGGCCGACCTGCGGGACCGAGGCGCCGGTGGGCACGGCCGCCACGAACAGCGCCCACAGGGGGGCGTGGGCCAGCGCGAGCGCCGTCAGCGTCAGACCCGACAGGGTGTGCACCAGGACGCCGGGGACCAGTACGGCGCGCTGGCCGTAGCGGTCGGCGAGACGGCCGGTGTAGGGCGCGCACAGCGCCATCGAGACACCGGTGACGGCCGCGGCCGCGCCGGCCACGCCGTAGGAACCGGTGGTGTGCTGCACGAGCAGCACGATGGAGATGGTGAGCATGGCGAACGGCTGGCGCGCGGCGAAGCCGGGCAACAGGAACGTCCAGGCGCCGCGGGTGCGCAGCAGCTGCCCGTATCCCGGGCGGGACGAGGCCGGCGAATCCTTCGACGGCTCGGAGGTGACCGTGGATGCCACGGCCCGTGCCTTTCTGCCGCCTGGTAGCGCTACCCCAGGTGTGTCCGGGCGGCGCCGAGAGCTGTCCTCTTGCGCGCACTGCGGTAGATGCCGGTGCCCACACGGAAGGTGTTCCGGCCGCCATACGGTCGCGCCAGCTCTGCGTCAGGCAGAGTTGGTTCGATCAAGGTGTGCCTTTATCGTACAGGGATCACGGCCCGTCGCACCTGTGAAAATGAGCACCATCGGCGGGTCGGCCTCCGAACGGGGGAGGCGTGAACACCACAAAACCGGCGCTCAACGCGGGTCCGCGTCGTCCGTCCCCAGCCAGTCGGCCAGCTTGCCGCCGTGGCCCACGGCGCGCAGCCGTCGCTCGGCCGCGTCCCGGACCGGGTCGGTGGCGACGACGAGCAGCTCGTCGCCGCGCCGCAGCACCGTCGTGGGCAGCGGCACGAAGGAGGTGCCCTCGCGCACGACGAGGGTGACGGCGGCCCCGGCGGGCAGCCGCAGCTCGTTGACCTCGACGCCGTGCATCTTGGAGCCCTCGGGGATCGCCACCGACAGCAGATGCCCGCGCAGCCGCTCCAGCGGCGCCGACTCGATGCCCAGGTCGTCGGCCTCGGGGTCCTTGCCGAGCCGTAGCTTGCGGGCCAGCCAGGGAAGCGTCGGCCCCTGGATCAGGGTGTAGACGACGACCAGGACGAAGACGATGTTGAAGATCCGGCGACTGCCCTCGATGCCGCTCACCATGGGGATGGTCGCCAGGATGATGGGGACCGCGCCGCGCAGGCCCGCCCAGGACATGAGCGTCTGCTCCTGCCAGGGCACGCGGAACGGCGTCAGGCAGAGCACGACGCTCAGCGGGCGCGCCACCATGGTCAGCACCAGGCCGATGATGAGCGCCGGAACCACGTCGTCGCCCAGTTCGTGCGGGGTCACCAGCAGGCCCAGCAGGACGAACATGCCGATCTGGGCGATCCAGCCGAGTCCGTCGGCGAAGCCACGGGTGGCGGGCCAGTGCGGAAGTTTCGCGTTGCCCATCACCATGGACGCGAGGTACACGCCGAGGAAGCCGCTGCCGTGGGCCAGCGCGCCCGCCGCGTACGCCGTGACCGCGATCGCCATGACGGCGATCGGGTAGAGGCCGGAGGCGGGCAGGGCCACGTGCCGCAGCCCCCACGAGCCCAGCCAGCCGACCGTGAGGCCGACGGCGGCGCCGATGACCAGTTCCAGCGCTATCTCACCCAGCAGCACGTACCAGTGTTCGACGGGGCCGACGGTGGAGAAGGCAACCACCAGGATGACGACCGGGGCGTCGTTGAAGCCGGACTCGGCCTCCAGGGTGCCCGTCACGCGGGAGGGGAGCGGGATCCTGCGCAGGACGGAGAAGACCGCCGCCGCGTCCGTGGAGGACACCACCGCGCCGATGATCAGCGCCTGCCGCCACTCCAGTCCGACGAGGTGATGGGCGGCCGCGGCGGTGACGCCGACGCTCACCGCGACCCCGGCCAGCGCCAGCACCGAGGAGGCGGGCAGGGCCGGCCTGATCTCCTTCCACTTCGTGCCGAGGCCGCCCTCGGCGAGGATCACGACCAGGGCCGCGTACCCGATGACCTGGGTCATCTCGGCGTTGTCGAAGTGGATGTTGCCGATGCCGTCCTGACCCATGAGGACGCCGATGCCCAGGTACACGAGCAGGCTGGGGAGCCCGCTGCGCGAGGAGATCCGGACCGCTGCGACGGCGACGAGCAGGACGAGCGAGCAGACGAACAGGAGCTGGTTGAGGTGGTGGACAGTCAGCGGCGGTTCCCTTCGCCGGCCCGCGCTTCTCGCGCGCGGAGCGCACATGGACATCGGACACGAAGCTGTGACGCCCCGGACCCGATTACTTCGTTACCTTACCTAACTCTTGACGATTTCTTGACGCTCGCCGTTGGAAGATCGAACATCCCTACGTGCTGGTTGCCGACTCCGCGTCAAGTGGCCCGGACCCCTGCGCCTATGGTTGCTCCAGCGCTCATTCATAGTCATAGCCCGACCTGCCGCTCGCGTTAGGACAGCAAGGACAGCGATGCCCCCCAACACCACCGCCACAACGGGCGACAAGCCCGCCAAGTCCGGCAGGAAGAAGGGGCGCAAAGCCCGACTTCTCGTGCTCGTCCTGGTGCTGGCCCTCATCGGAGGCATCGCGTACGGCGGCTACTGGTCGATCAGTACCGTCCGCGCCTCCTTCCCGCAGACCAAGGGTTCGATCACTCTCGACGGCCTCACCGGGCCGGTGGACGTGCAGCGGGACGGCTACGGCATCCCGCAGATCTACGCGTCCTCCGACGAGGATCTGTTCATGGCGCAGGGGTTCGTCCAGGCGCAGGACCGGTTCTACGAGATGGACGTGCGCCGTCACATGACCTCCGGGCGTCTGTCGGAGATGTTCGGCAAGAGCCAGATCGACAACGACGAGTTCCTGCGCACCCTCGGCTGGGACCGGATCGCCGAGCAGGAGTACGACCGAAAGCTGTCGCCCTCCACGAAGAAGTACCTCGACGCGTACGCCAAGGGCGTCAACGCCTACCTCAAGGGCAAGGACGGCGAGGAGATCTCGCTGGAGTACGCGGCCCTGGGATTCACCAACGACTACAAGCCCGCGGAGTGGACGCCCGTCGACTCGGTGTCCTGGCTGAAGGCCATGGCCTGGGACCTGCGCGGCAACATGCAGGACGAGATCGACCGCGCCCTGCTGACCAGCCGCCTCGGCCCGCAGCAGATCGCCGACCTGTACCCGCAGTACCCGTACGACCGCAACAAGCCGATCGTCCGGGAGGGCCAGTACGACGAGCTGACCGAGACCTTCGAGCAGGGCGGCTCCGGCGGCTCCAGCGGGTCCGGTGACTCGGACGGTTCCTCGGACGGCTCCTCCTCGGACGGCTCCTCCTCGGACGGTTCCTCGGACGGCTCCTCCTCGGACGGCTCCTCCTCGGACGGTTCCTCGGACGGCTCCTCCTCGGACGGCTCCTCCTCGGACGGCGCGACCGGTGGTTCGGGCACCTCGTCCGGCACCTCGGGATCGGTCCTGGAGAGCCAGCTCGCGGGCCTCTACGACGTCCTGGACGACCTGCCCACGGCGGTCGGCGTGAACGGCAACGGCATCGGCTCCAACTCGTGGGTCGTCGGCGGCGAGCACACCATCACTAACAAGCCGCTGCTGGCCAACGACCCGCACCTGTCGGCCTCGCTGCCGTCCGTCTGGTACCAGATGGGCCTGCACTGCCGCAAAGTCTCCGCCAAGTGCCAGTACGACGTCTCCGGCTACACCTTCGCGGGGATGCCCGGCGTGGTCATCGGCCACAACGAGGACATCTCCTGGGGCATGACCAACTCCGGCGTCGACGTCACCGACCTGTACCTGGAGAAGCTCTCCGGTGACGGCTACCTCTACGACGGCAAGGTCAGGCCCTTCCTCACGCGCGAAGAGACCATCAAGGTCGCCGGCGGCACCGCGAAGAAGATCGTCGTCCGGCAGACCGCCGACAAGATGCCCCTGCTGTCCGACCGCGACGACGAACTGGTCAAGGTCGGCAAGAAGGCGACCGTCGACGACGACGCCCCCGACCGCGGGAACGGCTACGCGGTCGCCCTGAAGTGGACCGCGCTGGAGCCGGGCACCTCCATGGAGGCCGTGTTCGCCATGAACAAGGCGTCCGACTGGGACGAGTTCCGCAAGGCGGCCGAGAAGTTCGACGTCCCCTCGCAGAACCTGGTCTACGCCGACACCGAGAACCACATCGGCTACCAGCTGCCCGGAAGGATCCCCAAGCGCGCGAAGGGCCACGACGGCTCGGTCCCGACCATGGGCTGGGAGTCGAAGAACGAGTGGACCGGTTACCTCGATTTCGACCAGCTGCCCTACGAGTACGACCCGGAGCGCGGCTACATCGTCACCGCCAACCAGGCCGTGGTCGACCCGGACGATTACCCGTACACGCTCACCACGGACTGGGGCTACGGCACCCGCAGCCAGCGGATCACCGACCTGATCAAGAAGAAGACCGAGGGCGGCGGCAAGGTCTCCACCGACGACATGCGCCAGTTGCAGCTGGACAACAGCAGCCAGATCGCCAAGAAGCTGGTCCCCGCGCTGCTGAGGATCAACCTGGACGACCCGGACGTCCGTGAGGCGCAGGAACTGCTCCAGGGCTGGAGTTTCACCCAGGACGCCGACTCGGCCGCGGCCGCCTACTTCAACGCGGTCTGGCGCAACATCCTCAAGCTGGCCTTCGGCCACAAGCTGCCCAAGGAACTGCGCGTCGAGGGTCAGTGCCTGTGGGTCGACCCGGTCGACACCACCGGTCCGGTCGACGACAAGGACAAGGTCCGCGAGTGCGGTCAGCGGGACGGCGACCAGGCGCAGCCGGACGGCGGCGACCGCTGGTTCGAGGTGGTGAGCAACCTCATGGAGAAGCCGGACAGCGACTGGTGGACGACGCCCGAGACGGGCACCCGCCCCGGCGCCGACAAGAACCGCGACAAGCTGTTCGAGCGCGCCATGATCGACGCTCGGTGGGAGCTGACCGCCAAGCTCGGCAAGGACATCGACACCTGGAGCTGGGGCCGGCTGCACCGCCTGTTCCTGAAGAACCAGACCCTGGGCACCAGCGGCCCCGGTCTCCTCCAGACCGTCCTCAACCGCGGGCCGTGGAAGCTCGGCGGCGGTGAGGCGGCGGTCGACGCGACCGGCTGGAACGCCGCGGGCGGTTACGACGTCGTCTGGGTGCCGTCGATGCGGATGGTGGTCAACCTCGACGACCTCGACAAGTCGAAGTGGATCAACCTCACCGGTGCCTCCGGGCACGCCTTCAGCGCCCACTACACCGATCAGACGGACAAGTGGGCCGAGGGTGAGCTGCTCGACTGGTCGTTCGACAAGAAGGCGGTCGACGACAGCACGAGCGACACCCTCCTGCTGAAGCCGTGAACGGCTGAAACGCCGAACGGCTGTAGGCACCGACGGCTGAAACGCCGAACAGCCGACAGGGGCCCTCCACGCGCGTGCGGAGGGCCCCTCGGCGTGCCGTCGGCCCTTGCCGTCAGCCGGTGAAGCGCCGCACGCCCGACGGCGTCACCACGGCGTGCACCGGCCGGTCGTGCGGCTCCTCCGGGACATGCCCGACGACCTCGCTGTCGTACAGCAGCACCACCAGTGCGGGATCCGCGCCCGCGCGGTCCAGCCGCGCCAGCACGCGGTCGTACGATCCGCCGCCGCGGCCGAGACGCATGCCGCGCCCGTCGACGGCGAGGCCCGGCAGCAGCACCACGTCGGCCTCCGTCACCGCGTCGGGCCCCAGTCGCCCGCCCGCCGGCTCGAAGAGGGCCGTCTTCCCGCCGTGCTGGACCCGCGCGAGGGATTCCTCGCCGGTGTACGCGCCCCAGTCGAGATCGTTGTCGGGCAGCAGCGCGGGGAGCAGGACGCGCACGCCCCGCGCGAGCAGCGCGTCCAGCAGCGCGAGGGTTCCCGGTTCGCGGCCCACGGAGACGTACGCCGCGACGGTGCGCGCTCGGGCCAACTCCGGGACCTCCAGGGCGCGCTCGGCGAGCGAGGCGGCGGCTTCCCGCAGGTCGTCCGACGTCAACCTGTTCCTCACCGAGACGAGTTCCCGCCGCAACCTGCGTTTGTGAGACTCTGCTCCGCCTTCGGTCTGGCTCATGTGTGGCTCCCGCGCGATTCCCATACGCTCATATGATCATGAATTAACCGGAGCTACAGATCCCTCGCAAAGCCACCGGATAAGGTTCCCGACATGACTCAGTCGCACCCCAGGATCAGCAAGGCTGTCATCCCCGCAGCCGGCCTCGGCACCCGGTTCCTTCCGGCGACCAAGGCCACTCCCAAGGAGATGCTGCCGGTCGTGGACAAGCCCGCGATCCAGTACGTGGTCGAGGAGGCCGTCTCCGCCGGCCTCGACGACGTCCTCATGGTCACCGGGCGCAACAAGCGCCCGCTCGAGGACCACTTCGACCGCAACTACGAACTGGAGTCGGCACTTCAGAAGAAGGGCGACGCCGCCCGCCTCGCCAAGGTCCAGCAGTCCAGCGACCTGGCGACCATGCACTACGTGCGCCAGGGCGACCCCAAGGGCCTCGGGCACGCGGTGCTGTGCGCGGCCCCGCACGTCGGGCAGGAGCCCTTCGCCGTCCTCCTGGGCGACGACCTCATCGACCCCCGCGACCCGCTGCTCCAGCAGATGATCGAGGTGCGCGAGCGGCACGGCGGCAGCGTCGTCGCCCTCATGGAGGTCGCCCCCGAGCAGATCCACCTCTACGGCTGCGCGGCCGTGGAGGACACGACGGACGGCGGCGTCGTCAAGGTGACCGGCCTGGTGGAGAAGCCGGACGTGGCGGACGCCCCGTCGAACTACGCGATCATCGGGCGCTACGTCCTGGACCCCGGTGTCTTCGAGGTGCTGCGCCGGACCGAGCCCGGACGAGGCGGCGAGATCCAGCTCACCGACGCCCTCCAGCAGCTCGCGCAGGACGAGAAGGCCGGCGGCCCGGTGCACGGCGTCGTCTTCAAGGGCCGCCGCTATGACACAGGCGACCGCGGCGACTACCTGCGTGCCATTGTCAGACTCGCGTGCGAACGTGAAGACCTGGGACCGGACTTCCGGTCCTGGCTTCGCAGTTACGTCACCGAGGAGATGCAACAGCCTTGAGCACCGCCGCGCCCCGCAGCACCGGACAGGACCGCCTGTGGTCGGTGGACGAGCACCTGGAGGACATCCTCGCCGCCGTCCGCCCCCTGGAACCCATCGAGCTGCAACTGCCCGACGCTCAGGGCTGCGTCCTCGTCGAGGACGTCATGGTGCCGGTCTCCCTGCCGCCCTTCGACAACAGCTCGATGGACGGGTACGCGGTACGGGTCGCGGACGTCGCGGGCGCGAGCGAGGAGTACCCGGCCGTCCTGGAGGTGGTCGGGGACGTCGCCGCGGGCCAGGGCGACCTCCTGCACGTGGGGCCGGGACAGGCCGCCCGGATCATGACCGGGGCCCCGCTGCCGCCCGGCGCCGAGGCCGTCGTCCCGGTGGAGTGGACCGACGGGGGCCTCGGTGAGGGCCCCGTCGACGGGATGCCCGCCCGCAGCCTCGCCCCCGAACGGGCCTCGGGGCAGGTCCGTGTCCACCGCCCGGCGCAGGCACGCGCGCACGTCCGCGCCGAGGGCAGCGACGTGAAGGCCGGCGACCGCGCCCTGGAGGCCGGCACCGTCCTCGGTCCGCCGCAGATCGCCCTGCTCGCCGCCATCGGACGCGGCACCGCACGCGTACACCCGCGCCCGCGCGTCGTCGTCCTGTCCACGGGCAGCGAACTCGTCCAGCCCGGCGAGGAACTGGGCAGCGGCCAGATCTACGACTCCAACAGCTTCGCCCTCACCGCCGCGGCCCGCGACGCCGGAGCCATCGCCTACCGGGTGGGCGCGGTCGCCGACGACGCCGAGACCCTCCGGTCCACGATCGAGGACCAGCTGGTGCGGGCCGACCTCGTGGTCACCACCGGCGGCGTGAGCGTCGGGGCGTACGACGTCGTCAAGGAGGCGCTGTCACACGTCGGGGACGAGGACGAGGCGGGCAGCGGTATCGACTTCCGCAGACTCGCCATGCAGCCCGGCAAGCCCCAGGGCTTCGGCTCCATCGGCCCCGACCACACCCCGCTGCTCGCCCTGCCCGGCAATCCGGTGTCGTCGTACGTCTCCTTCGAGCTGTTCGTGCGGCCCGCCATCCGCACCTTGATGGGGCTCCGGGACGTCCACCGGCCCACCACGCGCGCGAGACTCGTCGCGGACAAGGCGCTGACCTCGCCCAAGGGGCGCAGGCAGTTCCTGCGCGCGACCTGCGCCGAGGGCGCCGTGCGCCCGGTCGGCGGCGCCGGCTCGCACCTGGTCGCGGCTCTCGCGCACGCCGACTCGCTGATCGTCGTGCCCGAGGACGTGGAGTCCGTCGAGCCGGGGACCGAGGTCGAGGTCGTCCTGCTCGGCTGAGCGCACACGCGTGTGCCGTCCGCAGCCCGGTCCGGGGCCGCTGCGGGCCCCCGCATGGGGGTACCGTGTCGCGCACAACAGGCCCGGACCGGGAGCGCCACCACCATGAGTACGCAGGACCGACTGACGCACATCGACGAGGCGGGTGCCGCCCGCATGGTCGACGTATCCGGCAAGGACGTGACGGCGCGGACGGCGCGGGCCGGCGGGCGCGTTCTCGTCTCGCCCCGTGTGGTCGAGCTGCTGCGCGGCGAAGGGGTCCCCAAGGGGGACGCGCTGGCCACCGCCCGGATCGCGGGCATCATGGGCGCCAAGCGCACGCCCGATCTCATCCCGCTGTGTCACCCTCTGGCCCTCTCCGGTGTGAAACTGGACCTGTCGGTCGCGGACGACGCCGTGGAGATCACCGCCACGGTCAGGACGACGGACCGCACGGGCGTCGAGATGGAGGCCCTCACCGCGGTCTCCGTCGCCGCGCTCACCGTGATCGACATGGTGAAGGCGGTCGACAAGGGAGCGGTCATCACGGACGTTCGGATCGAGGAGAAGACGGGCGGCAAGTCGGGCGACTGGAGCCGGCCGTGAGCGCCGCGCCGTACCGCGCGCTGGTCGTGACCGCCTCCAACCGCGCTTCGGCCGGTGTCTACGAGGACCGGGGCGGTCCGCTGATCGCCGAGGGCCTCACGCGCCTCGGGTTCGCCGTCGACGGGCCTCAGGTGGTGCCCGACGGGGACCCGGTGGAGGCCGCCCTGCGCGCCGCCGTGACGGCCGGGTACGACGTGGTCGTCACCACCGGCGGCACCGGCATCTCGCCGACCGACCGCACGCCCGAGGCGACCCGCGCGGTGATCGACCACGAGGTGCCCGGCATCGCGGAGGCCATCAGGGCGTACGGCCGCGACAAGGTGCCGGCCGCGGCGCTGTCGCGAGGCCTGGCCGGCGTGGCGCACCGCACACTGATCATCAACCTGCCGGGTTCCACCGGCGGGGTCAGGGACGGGCTCGCCGTCCTGGAACCCCTGCTGGCGCACGCCGTGGACCAGCTCCGCGGCGGTGACCACACCAGACCCGGCGCCAAGCCTGGGGGTGCGAGCTGAACAGCCCGTCCTGGCCCGTCGAACTGACGGAGGGCGACATCGTCCTGCGGCCGATAAAGCTGCGCGACCAGCGGGCCTGGCGCGAGGTCAACCGCCGCAACCGGGACTGGCTGCGCCCCTGGGAGGCGACCATCCCGCCGCCCGCGCCCACCGGACCGATCACGCACCGGCCGACCTACCGGCAGATGGTCCGCCACCTGCGGTCCGAGGCGAACGCGGGCCGGATGCTGCCGTTCGTCATCGAGTACCAGGGGCGGCTGGTCGGGCAGTTGACGGTCGCCGGGATCACGTGGGGGTCCATGTGCTCGGGGCACGTCGGCTACTGGGTGGACGAGTCCGTGGCGGGCCGCGGGGTGATGCCGACAGCCGTGGCGATGGTCGTGGACCACTGTTTCCGCTCCGTCGGGCTGCACCGTATCGAGGTCTGCATTCGGCCCGAGAACACGCCCAGCCGCCGGGTCGTGGAGAAACTCGGATTCCGTGAGGAGGGGCTGCGGCCGCGTTATCTCCACATCGACGGGGCCTGGCGCGACCATCTCGTGTTCGCCCTCACGGCCGAGGAGGTGCCGGAAGGCCTGCTGAGCCGCTGGCGGCGCAACCGCCCCCGGAGCGCTGCCCGTGATCCGCAGAACACCCGACGGAATCCCACCAGCCCCGGAAATTGAATAAGTGTTCGAAAATGTCGCGCGATGACCGCCTCGGGAGGGGAATTCACCGCCCAGGCGGCCTGCTGATCGGACGGGTCACAAAAAAAGCTCGAAATATCAGCCAGATCGTGCGACACACCGGCTCAATTGGCGGATGGCCTCACGCAAACCCCTCTACCGTGTGAGGCGTGAGCAGCAGCGGCCTCATCTACGCAGTCATCGTCGGGGCCTGGGCCGCCTACTTGGTGCCGATGTGGCTCCGTAGGCAGGACGAGCTGAACGAGGCCCGTCCGACGGAACGCTTCAGCACCGCCATCCGGCTCCTGTCCGGACGGGCGGGCATGGAGCGCCGGTACGCCAAGGACCTGCGGGCGCGCTCCGCCGAGGAGGAGGAGCTCGACGCCGACGCGCCGGACGACGCCACCGAATCGGTGGACGTCCGGGCCTTCGCCATGCCTCCGGTCCGTCCGCAGGTCACGGAGACGGCCCAGGAACGCGAGCAGGCCCGCCCGGAGCCGACCCACGAACAGGTCGCCGCCCAGGCGGCCCGTGAGCACTCCGCCCAGGCGGCCCTCGAAGCCCGTGAAGCCCGTGAGCAGTCCGCCAGGACGGCCCGTGAGCAGGCGGCCAGGCCGCCGCAGGAATCCGGCGCCGTACCGGCGCACCAGCGCGTGCCCGAAACGCGCCGCGCGCCTTCCGCGCCGGCGGCTTCCGCCGCCGCGTCCGCGCAGGCGCAGGCGGCCGCCGCGCGCGCCCAGCGCTCGAAGGTCCTCGCGCGCCGCAGGCGCACCACCGTCGTCCTCTTCCTCGCCTTCACCCTGGGGGCGATCGTCGCGGCCGTCGGCGGACTCGCGTTCCTCTGGGCGCCGGGCGTGCCCGCCGTCATGCTCAGCGGATACATCGCCTATCTGCGCTCCCAGGAACGCCGCCGCTTCGCCTACCAGATGGACCGCAGGCAGGCCGAGGCGGCGGCCCAGCGGCTCCGCGAGCGGCAGCCCCGCCGACGGGCGTCCGCCTCGGCAGCGCACGCCTCCGCCCCGGTCGACCCGGCCCTCGACGCCGGCGCAGAGGAGCCGCACGAGGGCTCCGAGATCGAGACCGACCCGGGCCTGGTGGCGCTCGCCGCGGACCGGCGGGCGCTCGTCGAGCAGACCGACCACGCCGAGTGGGTCGACCAGCAGCGCGAACGGCAGCGGCGGCCGGGCCACGGCGACAGCTGGGACCCGGTGCCGGTGCCGCTGCCCACGTACGTGACCGCGCCGGTCGCGCCGCGGGCCACCGCCGACGTGGACCTCGGAGCGCCGGACACCTGGAGCTCGGCCCGGTCCAGCTCGGTCGCGCCCGAGCAGGAGGCGACCGACGAGACACCCGACCGGCACGCCGCGAACGGCGCGGAGGGCGGACCGGACGGGGACGCGGGGCAGGGCGAGGGCGGCGAGCGAAGCGACGCGCGGCGCGCCGCGTCGGCCCGGCGCTCGCGCGAACGGGGCCGCACGCCGCTGTTCGACCAGTACGAGGACGGCGAGCGGCCGCGTGCCGCCAACGAGTGAGCGACCGCCCGCGGGCGACGCCGTATTCGCGGTGGTCGGGGGCCCGGGGAACGGATTTCCAAGCACCCCGACGGGGATGCTAGAGTTTCACTCGTTGCAAGGGCCTGTGGCGCAGTCCGGTAGCGCACCTCGTTCGCATCGAGGGGGTCTGGGGTTCAAATCCCCACAGGTCCACGCAGCATAGGGGCCCGTTCCTGATATCAGGAACGGGCCCCTTGCCATGTGCTGATGCGACACGGAGCCCCTGCCGGTGAGGTCGGCAGGGGCTCCGTCGTGTGCGGGGATCAGCCGTGCTGGGACGGGCTTGTCGGCCAGCGGGTCGTCTCTCCGAAGAAGCCGTCGATGGGGACGGCCTCGCCGGTGGCGCGGGCCTCCCGGTAGACGTGCAGGCCCACCGCCAGGTCGAGGACGCCGAGGCCGAACGGGGAAAAGATGATCGGCTTGTCGGTGCCGGTGCTCACCCGGCCGCGGATGTGCTGGGCGAGGGTGCCGGTGATGAAGTCGCGGTGCCCGTACTTCTGTTCCGCGAGGTGCGGCGAGGTGTTGGCCTTCAGGCAGTGGTCGATGTCGTCGACGACGTTGTAGGCGTCGTTGACCAGCTCCGGGCCGATGTCCCGCAGGGAGATGTTCAGTACGACCTGGCCGGGGGCGAACGCGCCCGCGTCCAGCACGTACGGCTCCGCCGCCGTCGTCGCGAAGACCACGATGTCGGCCTTGAGCAGGGCGACTTCGAGGCTCGCGGTGGTCGACGTGGGGTAACCGAGGTGGTCGTCCGCGTGGGCGGCGAGGGCCTCGGCGTACTCGGGGATCTTGTCGTGGACCGTGACGCCGCCGAACTGCCAGCCCAGCGCGGCGAAGAACTCCAGGATGTTGCGGGCGATGATGCCGCCGCCGATCACCGACAGATGCCCGGCGGTGCGGGAGCCGGACAGCTGCTCGGCGGCCAGGACCGCGGAGGCGGCCGTACGGGCGGCGCTGATCTGGGAGGCCTCCAGCAGCGCGAACGGATAGCCGGTGGCGTAGTCGTTCAGCAGGAGGGCGGCGCTGGCACGGGGGATGCCGTCGGCGATGTTCTGCGGGAACGAGCCGATCCACTTGATGCCGGCCACGTCGTGCTCACCGCCCAGGTAGGCCGGGAGCGCGATGATGCGGGCGTCCGGCTTGTCGGGGAAGCGCAGGAAGTAGCTGTCGGGGTTGACCGAGTCGCCGTCGTCGTGGGCCAGATAGGTGGAGCGCACCTCGCGCACGATCTCGGGACGGGAGCGGGCGATGACCTCGCGGGCCGTGGTGCCGCCGACCACGCTGAACTCGAACACGGGGGTGCCTTCCGTCGAATGGGTGGGGGTCATCGGCCTGCCGCCGCGTGTTCCGGGGCCGTGGGGGCCCCGGCGGGGCCGGACGTGGCCGGGCGGGACTTGCGCAGGAACTTCGGGGCCGCCCAGTTGGCGTCGCCGAGCAGGAGCATCACCGAGGGCAGGAGGACCGCGCGGACCAGGGTGGCGTCCAGCAGGACGGCGACCGCGAGGCCGACGCCGAGCTGCTTGAAGTCCTGCATCTCCAGCGATCCGAAGACCGCGAAGACGGCGACCATGATCAGACCGGCGCTGGTGACGACGCCCGCGGTGGTGCGGATGCCGTGCGCGATGGCGTCACGGGTGGTGGCGCCGCGGTCGTAGGCCTCGCGGATCCGGGAGACCACGAACACGTGGTAGTCCATCGACAGGCCGAACAGCACCACGAAGACGAACAGCGGCATCCAGGACTCGACCGCGCCGATGCCCTCCGTGCCCACCAGGGACGCGCCCCAGCCGTGCTGGAAGACGGCCGTCATCACGCCGTACGCGGCGCCCACCGAGAGCAGGTTGAGGATGATCGAGGTGAGGGCGATGACGGGGGAGCGGAAGGAGAACAGCATCAGCAGGAAGGTCACGCCGAGGACGAAGGCGAAGACCGGGACGATGCTCTTCTTCAGCTGGTCGTTGTAGTCGACGGAGAAGGCGAGGTCGCCGCGGACCAGGGCGGTGGTGCCGGGAACCTTGCCGACGGTGTCGGGGACGAGCGTCTCGCGCAGGGTGGTGAGGGCCTTCTTGGAGGTGGCGTCGGAGCCGTTTCCGGCCAGCGGCACGCTCAGTTCGGCGATGTTCTCCTTCGCGTGGACGGTGACGCCGATGGACTTGCCGGTCTGGCCCGAGGCCACGGCCTTCGCCTGGAAGTCGGCGATGGCCTGCTTCATCTCGGCGGAGTCGATGTCGGCGGACTCGATGATGACGCTCGCGGGCGCCGGCGAACCGGGGAAGTCCTTCTCGATCTGCTGGGAGACGGCCACGGTCGGGTTGTCCTCGGGCAGCAGCTTGTCGGTGCCGAGCTTCTCCGTCTTCATGCCGAGCGCGGGCGCGGCCAGGGCGAGCAGGAAGGCGACGGCGAGCAGGGCGAAGACGGCGGGGCGGGCCAGGACGCCGCGCAGCAGGACGCTGTTGCGCCGCGGGGTGCCGGTGGCGGCGCGGCGGTCGCGGCGGCGGCCCAGGAGCGGGATGCGGCCGGCGCCGATCTTGTCACCGAGCATGGCCATCAGGGCGGGCAGGACGGTCATGGAGCCGAGGACGGCGATGACGACGACCTCGATGGTGGCGATGGCGAAGCCCTCGAAGACGGTCAGCCCGGACAGGAACATCCCGGCCATGGCGACGCAGACCGTGATGCCCGAGATCAGCACCGAGTGGCCGGAGGTGGCCGCGGCGATCTGTAGCGCCGTGGCGTTGTCGCGGCCCGCCTCGCGCTCCTCGCGCTGGCGGCGCAGGTAGAAGAGGCAGTAGTCGACGCCGACGGCCAGCCCCATCAGGAACATCATGGAGTTGGTCATGCCGTCGACCGGCACCACGTGGCTGGTCAGCGCGAGCAGGCCGAGCGCGCCGACGCAGGCGGTCACGGCGAGCGCGATCGGCAGCAGGGCGGCGACCAGCGCGCCGAACACGGCGAGCAGGATGCCCAGCGAGACCGGCAGCGCCGTGTACTCGGCGCGCACGAAGTCCTCGCCGAGGCTGTCGTTGATGGCCTTCAGGCCGGTGGCGGCGCCGTACTGACCGAGGGTCACGTCCTGGTGCGCGGCGTCCGTCTTCCGCACGGCGTCGATGACCGGCTGCACGCGGTCCGCGGCGGTGTCCGGGTCGCCCTTGATGTCGTACTGGATGAGGGCGGCGTGCTTGTCGCCGGAGACCAGCTTGGTGGTGTCGGGCGTGCGGACGCGGGTGACGAGGCCGGTGGCCTCCAGGGCGTCGGTGGTGTCGGTGACGGCCTTGGTGAACCGGGGGCTGTCCGCGGTGAGTTCGTCGCTGCGGAGGTAGATCAGCTCGCCGGCGGGTTCGGTCAGGCCGGCGTCCTGGAGGATGCGCTCGGCGCGGCCCGAGTCGCCGGTTCCGTAGTCGGCCTCGGTGAGGTTGACCTGGCCCGCCGAGCTGCCCAGGGTCATCACCAGAACGACCAGGACGAGCCAGCCGAACACCGCGGTCTTCCGGTGTTCGGCACTCCACCTGCCGAGTGTGGCTGCGAGGTTCCGTTTGGCTGCCATTTTCGCTTCTTCTCTCCTGCGGCATGGGGGGTGCGGGGTTCCGGGAAAAAGCTTGGCGCGCGCTCACGGGCATTCGTAGGTCTCACGGAGGCAGCATGCTGCGGCTGCAGAGTGCTGCCATGTCATAGCGGACATAGCGGGCACCTGGCCGGTATTTATCCTGCTACCTTCACGCCTCGGAAAGGCAATCCACACACACTCGGAGAGATCCAGAAGAGGGCGGGGAGGGGCATGGAATTCGCCATTCAAGCCGAAGGGTTGAAAAAGAGATTCGGCGATCATGAGGTGCTGGCCGGTGTCGATCTGAGCGTGCCACCGGGAACGGTGCTCGGGCTGCTCGGCCCGAACGGCGCGGGCAAGACGACCACGGTGCGCACCCTGGCCACCCTTCTCGCGCCGGACGCCGGCCGCGCGACGGTAGCCGGTTACGACGTGGTGCGCCGGCCCCGCGAGGTGCGCCGTCGGATCGGTCTGGCCGGGCAGTACGCGGCCGTGGACGAACTGCTCACCGGGCGCGAGAACCTGGTACTGATCGGCCGGCTGATGGGCCTCGGCCGACGCGGCGCGCGGACCCGGGCCGAGGAACTCCTCGACGGTTTCGGGCTTCAGCACGCGGCGGGCCGGCCCTCGAAGACGTACTCCGGCGGAATGCGCCGACGGCTGGATCTGGCCGCCTGCCTCGTCGCCTCGCCGCAGGTGCTGTTCCTCGACGAGCCGACCACCGGGCTCGATCCGGCCAGCCGCATCACGCTGTGGCAGCAGGTCCGCGAGCAGATCGCCCGCGGTGTCACCGTGCTGCTGACCACGCAGTACCTGGAGGAGGCCGACTTCCTCGCCGACCGCATCACCGTGTTCGGCTCCGGCCGGGTGATCGCCGAGGGGACCGCCGACGAACTGAAGCGGAAGGTGGGTGACGAGCGGCTGGAGATGTCCGTGGAGCGCTCCGAATCGCTCGACGCGGCCGCGGCGGCGCTCGGACGCGCGGTGTCCGAGGTGCCGGTGGTCGACCGGGAGACGCGGCGGGTCGCGGTGCGGCTCGTGGACGGCATCGGGGGAGTGGCCCGCGCGGCCGCGGAACTCGAACGGTCCGGGGTGCCGGTCACCGACTTCGCCGTGCGGCGGCCGTCGCTCGACGAGGTGTTCCTCCAGCTGACCGGGGCGGGCGCCCAGACGAAGGAGAGCGGCGATGAGTGAGGTCCTGTCCCTGACGGGACGGCAGATGACGCATCTGCGCAGGACGCCGGAGAAGATCATCTCGGTGTCGCTGACACCGATCGCGATGGTGGTCATCCTCGGCTATCTGTTCGCCAGTGTGATCAGCGTCAAGGGTGGCGAGTACCACGACTACGTGATGGCGGGCGTGTTCGCGCAGGTCGGCCTGGCCTGTGTGGGCGCCACCGCGCTCGGGGTCGCGTCGGACCTGCGCGCGGGGCTGACCGACCGGTTCCGCTCGATGCCCATCTCACGGGCCTCGGTGCTCTTCGCGTACACCGTGGCGGACCTGGTCACCGCGGCCGCCGCGATGGTCGCCGTGGCGGGGGTCGGACTGCTGGTCGGCTGGCGCATCCACGGCGGGTTCCTCGAGGCGGTCGCGGGTTTCGCGCTGATCCTCGGATTCACGTACGCGATGCTCTGGCTGGGCGTGCTGATCGGTCTCGCGATGCGCAACATGGAGGCCATCAACGGCGTCACCGCCCTCGCCCTCGTGCTGTTCTCGTTCCTCTCCAACTCCTTCATGCCGCTGCGGGGACTCCCCGGATGGCTGCGGACGGTCGCGGAGTGGAACCCGGTCAGTTCGGTGGCCGAGGCTTGCCGGGTGCTGTGGGGCAACGCCCCCGCCTCCGCCGGCGCGAGCCTGCCGGTACGCCATCCGGAGCTGGCCTCGGTGCTCACCCTCGGCGTGCTGCTGGCGGTCGTCGTACCGCTGGCCCTGCGCGCCTTCCGCACGGCCGCGGCCCGGTGAGCGGCGGGTGTCGTGGCGCCCGGCGCCACAGCCGCGACACCCGTTTCCCCCGGGGCGCGGCCTCTCTTCCCACGGCGGACCGCGCGGTGTGTGCCGCTGTGGCGGTCCGTCTCACCTCTGTCCCTACGGCGGGTCGCGCGGCGTGTGCCGTCATGGCGGTCCGCCTCACGTCTGTCTCCACGGCGGCCCGCGGGACCTGTGTTCCTAGAGCGATCCGTGAGGCCTGCGTTCCTACAGCGATCCGTGAGGCCTGTTTCCTACGGCGGCAGGCGGCGCGTCTGTGTCCGCGCTGGTCCGCGGGGTCTCCGCCGGGTCCGCGCCGGTCCGCGCCGGTCCGCGCCGGTCCGCGGCGTGTGCGCCGCCACGGCGTGTCGTGCGGCCGGTGTCGGCGGTTCGGCCGGGTCAGTCCGCCGTCCCCCCCTCCGCGGTCGCCCCTCTCAGCCAGCCCCGCTCCCCCGCGAGGACGCCGGCCTGGAAACGGCTGCGGGCGCCGAGTTGGCTCATCAGTTCGGCGGTGATGCGGCGCGAGGTGCGGACCGACACCCCGATCTTTCTGGCCACCACGTCGTCCGTGTAGCCCTGGGCGAGCAGGCTGAGGATGGCACGGGCCTGGCTGGACAGACCGGTGCGGGAGTCGGTGATCGGCTCTTGGCCGTAGGGCGTCCCGGCCTCCCAGACGTGTTCGAACAGCGAGCACAGGGCGGAGACCAGGCCCTTGCCGCGCAGCAGCAGGGCACCGGACGCGGTGTTCTCCGGGTCGGAGGGCACCACGGCGACCCGCCGGTCGAAGATGATCAGACGCAGCGGCAGCGTGGCCACCGTGCGCACCCGGCCGCCGAGGTCGGTCAGCCAGTCGAAGTGCGTGGTCATGTCGGGGTCGCTCAGCGAACCCTGGAGATAGAGGCTGCGCATGTGGACGCCGCGGGACAGCAGGCTCTCGTCCAGCGGGCGGACCGCGCGGCGGGAGTCGGCCGGCTGCCTGCTCAGCGGGATGAAGCCGCTGAGTTCCTCGGTGCACTCCTGGGACAGTTCCTCCAGCCGGGTGCGGATCATGTCCAGGCCGGTGATGCGTTCCACCTCCAGTCCCCGCTGGTTGCGGACGGCGTTGTTGTAGCTGCCGATGATCTCGGTGACGGCCTGGCGGCTGGTGGCGATGGCCTGCTGGCGTTCGGCGAGCCGGACCTCCTCCTGGGTGAGCAGCGCGGTCAGTCGCAGCTCGGGATTGACGACGAGGAGTTCGCCGGCCGAGTCGCCGGAGGGGCGCACCAGAGCGAGCCGGGCCAGCTCGTCGAGGGCGTGCCGGACCCGTTCGACAGACCAGGCCAGATGCGCGGCGAGCCCCGGCACATCCAGGTGGGTCTCCTCGACCATGGCTCGATACAGACTTTCAGGATCCGATGCCAGTCCGAGTATCCGCAACACTCTTCGCCCCCTATGTACGTCTTCGGACGACGTACAGTCTCCCGCTCTCCCGGTCCCCGCGGGCTAGGTAGATCGTCAGTGACGGCCCCCGACTGTCCTACCGGAATGAGACACCTGTGGCGCGATTACAACCGAAGTTGACCGATTGTCGGCCAAGCTGCGCGAGCTTGCTGTGTACATGATTTATGTGCGTCTGGCGCGCGGTCTCAGGCCGCTGGACGACCGCGAGTTGCACCGGTCCGTCCGTGCGGTGGCCGACAGCCAGGACGGTGTCCAGCACATCTACGCGGAGGTCGGTGCCGAGGGCGCCGACCTCGTCCTGTTCGTGTGCGCCTCCACGCAGGCCGCGGCCCACGCCGCCGCACGGCGTGTCGTGACGCGGTCCCTGCGGGTGGAGTCGCTGCGCGGCTGGGCGATCCGGGATTCCGTCGGCAGCTGACCGGCGACCGGCCGATGCGGGCCGAAGGCTGACCGTGGCTGACAGTCGACCCACCGACGGCTTGCCGCTGCTTGACCGGCCTGGCGACCGTCCGGCGGCCGATCTGTGTCCGACCGGCGAGGCGACCGTCCGGCGGCCGAAGGTTGCCTGCCCGGCGTCAGTCCGGCGGCCGATCTGTGCCTGACCGGCGCCCGATCTGTGCCTGACCGGCGCCCGACCGGCACCTGACCGGCGCCCGACCGGCCGGCTGATCAGTGTCCGACCGGCCCCTGACCAGCGGGAGATCAGTCTCCCACCGGCCCCCGACCGCCGCTTGACCGGCCCCCGTGGGTCCCCCCAGTTCCCGGAATGTTGGCCTCCTATTTCAGCTGGGCCTCATATGCCACGGAGGAATGGTCAATTCCCTTTCCCTGGAGCCCTGAAAATAATCTGGCATGACGTTGTCACGGCAGGACCCTGACAGTCGAAAGCCTTAACCCAGGGGTGACGTGTTGTAAGAATCAAGGCATCGGACGAGATGCCCCGGACTTTCCCCGGAAAACTCCGAGCGGGCCTCCCCGGAATTAGCCGACCAGTTGAGACGAGGAATTAGTCATGCGCTCGATGCTTCGAATTGCCGCCTGCACGGTCGTCGCCGTTTCCGCGATCGCTGTCGGTGCGGGCTCCGCCTCCGCGAGCACACCCGGCGCGGAAGCGGGGACGGCGGTCACGTTGCCGACCGTCGGTGAAGCGGTCGCCGAGCTGGTCAGCACCCTTCAGCAGCTCGGCGGCTTCCACCGCGAGCCCGAGTGGTCCTGACACGGGAAGACGGGGGAGGTCGGGCACGGTGCCCATCATCGGAACCCCGCAGGAGTTCCACGAGGAAGACCTCTTCGTAGACCTGCGGCAGTTGTACGGATGGCCGCTCTATCTGAAGTGCGAGGCCTTCAACTTCGCCGGCTCGGTGAAGCTCAAGGCAGCCGCCTCCATGATCGACGCGGCCGAACGCAGCGGGACGCTCGGACCGGACTCCGTTCTGGTGGAGTCCTCGTCGGGCAATCTGGGCCTGGCGCTGAGCATGATCGCCGCTGCCAAGGGATATCGCTTCATCTGCGTCGTGGACGCCCGCACGAACCTGACGACGCGCCAGGCCATCGAGTCGCTGGGCGGTGAGGTGCACGTCATCACCGAGGCCACCGGTGCGGGCGGGTTCCTGGGCGCCCGGCTGGACCACGTGCGGGCGCTGTGCTCCGAGGACGAGCGGGTGCTGTGGCTCAACCAGCACGCCAACGCCAACAACTGGATGGCGCACTACCGCACCACCGCTCCCGCCATCGAGAAACAGTTCCCCGCGCTGGAGCTGCTCTTCGTCGGCGCCGGCACCACCGGCACGCTGATGGGCTGTGCCCGCTACTTCAAGGACCGCCCCGGCTCACAGGTGACGATCGTCGGCGTCGACAGCGTCGGCTCGGTCACCTTCGGCGGGCCCCCGGGCGCTCGCATGATCCCCGGCCTGGGCGCCGGCGTACGGCCGGCGCTCTTCGACGAGTCCTACGTCGACGACATGGTGCTCGTGCCGGAGATCGACACCATCCGCACCTGCCACCAGCTGGCCCGCAGCGGGTTCCTCTTCGGCGGCTCGACCGGGACGGTCGTCAACGGCGCGGTGCGCTGGCTCGCCGAGCACCGGCCCGGGGAGAACGTCACCGCCGTGGCCATCTCTCCCGACCTCGGTGATCGCTACCTGGACACGATCTACCAGAGCAACTGGGTCCAGGACATCTACGGCCTCGACGAGTTCGGCCTGGGGACCGGGCCGACCCCCGCCACTTCTGGAGTGAATCAACGATGAGCGAGTCGTTCAGCCACGAACTGCCGCTCTCGCTCGCGCAGCGGGAGATGTGGTACGCCCAGCAGCTCGACCCCGGCAACCCGGTCTTCACCATGGCCGACCACCTGGACCTGCACGGCCCCCTCGACCCGGCCCGCTTCGCGGCGGCCTGGCACGGCCTGCTCGACGAGACCGAGGCCCTGCGCGCGGTGTTCACCGAGCGGGACGGCGAAGCCGTGCAGACGATCCGGGAGTTCACCCGGGAGGTCGGTGAGGGCGCCCTGCACCGGGCCGACCCCGCCGACCCCGCGGGCCCGCTCGCGCCCGGCGTCGCGGTGCGCGACCTGCGCGCCGAGGCCGACCCGGACGCCGTCTCGCGCCGGCTGATGGCGGAGGACCTGGCACTGCCGTCCTCGCTGGCGGACGGCGCCGTACGGTGGCAGCTGCACCGGATCGCCGACGGCCACCACCGCTTCTACCTGTCGGCCAACCACATCCTGCTGGACGGTTTCAGCCGCACCCCGTTCTACCGGCGGTTCGCGCAGCTGTACGCCGGCACGGACGGCGGGGAGGCCCTGCCGGCCCTGCGGATCCTCGTCGACGACGAGCAGGCCTATCTCGACTCCGCGAAGCACGAGCGGGACGCCCGGTTCTGGGCCGGTCGGTTCGCGGAGACCCCCGAGCCGACCCGGCTCTCCCCGCGGCGCCCCCTGCGGGCACGGCACACGCTGAGGTGGAATTCCCCCGTTCCCGCAGCGACCGTGACCCGGCTGGAGCGGGTCGCCTGGGAGAGCCGGGTCACCCTTCCCGCCGCGCTGGTCGCGGCCACCGCCTCCTACCTGGCTCGGGTGACCGGCGGCAGCCGGGTGCTGCTGACGCTGCCCGTGCCGGCCAGGACCACGCCGACGGCCCGCACCGTCCCCGGCATGCGCGCCAACTTCCTGCCGCTGCCGCTGGACGTCACGCCCGCGCTGACCCGCGACGGCCTGCTGGAACTCACCGCGGCCGAACTGCGCGGCACCCTGCGGCACCAGGGCTACCGCGGTGACCGGCTGCGCCGCGAGCTGGGTCTCGCCGGGGACGCGGAGCTGTCGTACGGTCCGACCGTCAACGTGCTGGAGTCGGGGGCCGATCTGGTCTTCGGCGAGTGCACCGGCCGGCTGCACAACCTGTCCACCGGGCCCGTGCCGGGACTCCAGCTCATCTACCTGGACGCGCCGGACGGCCGCTGGACGCTGCGGCTGGACGCCAACCCGGGCCTGTTCACGGACGGGGAACTCGCCGCGCACGGCGAGCGGCTGCTCGGCCACCTGGAGGGCTTCGCGCTCGCCCCGGCCGCGACTCCGCTGGGCCGCCTCGACGTCACGCTGCCCGCCGAGCGGCGGATCGTCCTGGAGGACTGGAACGCCACCGTGCGCACCGGCGGTTTCACCGACGTGGTGGAGCGGGTGCGCGAACTGGCCGCCGCCGCCCCGGACGCGATCGCCGTCGACGACGGCACCGCACGGCTGACGTACGCCGAACTCTGCGGGCGGGCCGATCAGGTGAGCCTGCGGCTGGCCGGGGCCGGGGTGGCCACCGGGTCGCTGGTGGCGCTGGTCGCCGATCCGGGGACGCAGTTCGTCGCCGCCGTGCTCGGGGTGCTCGCCACGGGCGCCGCCTGGATCCCGCTGGACGTGCACGCGCCCGTCGCCCGCGGCGCGGCCCTGCTCGCCGACAGCGGCGCGGACGCCCTGCTGTTCAGCCCCGCCCGCGAGGGGTACGCCCACCAGCTGCTCGCGGCCGGCGACCACTGGCCGAAGATCGTCGAGCTTCGGGAGGGAGGGTCCGGCGACGCTCCGACGCCTGTCCCACCGGCCGCGGGCACGGGCGACGACCTGGCCTATGTGATCTTCACGTCCGGATCCACCGGCCGCCCGAAGGGCGCCATGGTGCACCGGGCCGGCATGGTCAACCACCTGCTCGCCAAGGTGGAGGACCTCGGGCTGACGTCCACCGACGTCCTGGTGCACAACGCGCCCGTCACCTTCGACATCTCCGTGTGGCAGATGCTGGCCGCGCTCGTGGCCGGTGGCCGCACCCGGATCGTGCCGCGGTCGCTGGCCACCGACCCGCAGGGCCTGTTCGCGCTGGTCGACCAGGAGGACATCACCGTCCTGGAGGTCGTGCCCTCGCTGCTGCGGGCGGCCGTCGACGACTGGGACAGCGGCGCCGCCCGGCCGGGGCTGTCCTCCCTGCGCCACCTCGTCGTCACCGGCGAGGCCCTGCCCGCCGACCTGTGCCGCCGCTGGTTCGCACACTTCCCCGACGTGCCGCTGGTCAACGCCTACGGCCCGACCGAGGCCTCCGACGACGTCACCCACGCCTTCATCCGCTCCGAGGCCGACCTCGGCGACGTCCACACCCCGATCGGCTCCGCGATCCGCAACACCCGCCTGTACGTCCTCGGCGACGGCCTGCGCCCCGTGCCCGTGGGCGCGCCCGGCGAGCTGTACGTCGGCGGCGTCGGAGTGGGCCGCGGCTACCTGGACGATCCGCGCCGCACCTCGGCCGTGTTCGTCGCCGACCCGTTCGCACCGGTGCCGGGCGCCCGCATGTACCGCACCGGCGACCGGGTACGGCACCGCCCCGACGGCCGCCTGGAGTTCCTGGAGCGCGTCGACCACCAGGTCAAGATCCGCGGACACCGCATCGAACTCGGCGAGGTCGAGGCCGCGTTGCGCGGCGTCACCGGTGTCACCGACGCGGCCGTGGACGTCGCCGTGGACAGCGCCGGCACCACCCGGCTGGCCGCGTTCGTCACCGGCGGCGTCGACGTCGCCGAGGTGAAGGCCGAACTGGCCACCACCCTGCCCGACTACATGGTCCCGGCCGCGTTCGTGGTCCTGGACCGGCTGCCGCTCACCCCCAACGGCAAGGTCGACCGGAAGGCGCTGCCCGCGCCCGACCTCAGCGCCGGGCAGACGGGACGCCACCCCCGTACCCCGCGCGAGCAGGTGCTGTGCGCGGTGTTCGCGGAAGTCCTCGGCGTCGAAAAGGTCGGCATCGACGACGACTTCTTCGAATTCGGCGGTCACTCGCTGCTGGCGACCCGCGCGATCAGCCGGATCCGGGTGCTGCTCGGCGCCGAACTGCCCGTCCGGGTCCTCTTCGAGGCCCCCACGGTCGCCGCCCTCGCCGAACACCTCACCGAGGCGGGGACGGCACGCCCCGCGGTCACCGCCCAGGTCCGGCCCGCCGACCTGCCGTTGTCCTTCGCCCAGCAGCGCCTGTGGTTCCTGGACCGGCTCGACGCGGAGGCGGCCGTCGGCTACCACCTGCCGCGCGCGGTGCGGCTGACCGGCGCCCTCGACCACGAGGCGCTCGCCGCGGCCCTCGGGGACGTCGTCGGCCGCCACGAGTCGCTGCGCACGGTCTTCCCGGAGCGCGACGGCCGGGCCGTCCAGGTCGTCCTGTCCGCCGAAAACAGACCGTTCGACCTCCCCGTCACCGAGGTCGCCGCCACCGACCTCGACGCGGTGCTCGCCGAACGGGCCGTGCGCCCCTTCGACCTGGCTGCCGACCTGCCGCTGCGGGCCGAGCTGTTCACGCTGTCGGACCAGGACCAGGACCAGGACCAGGACCAGGACCACGACCAGGACCACGACCAGGACCAGCAGCGGACGCAGACGCGGGAGCACGTGCTGCTGGTGGTGCTGCACCACATCGCCGGCGACGGCTGGTCGGTGCTGCCGCTCGCCGAGGACCTGCGCACGGCGTACACGGCGCGCACCGCGGGCCACGCCCCCGGCTGGGCGCCTCTCGACGTGCAGTACGCCGACTACACGCTGTGGCAGCGGGAGTTGCTCGGCGACAGCGCCGACCCCGGCTCGCTCGCCGCCCGCCAGCTCGACTTCTGGCGCAACGAACTCGCCGGGATACCCGACGAGCTGGAGCTGCCGGCCGACTTCCCGCGCCCGGCGCTGCCCGGTCACCGCGGCGGCCAGATCGTCTTCCGGCTGGACCGGGAACTGCACGAGGCGGTCACCGCGCTCGCCCGCGCCACCGGCGCCAGCGTCTTCATGGTGCTCCAGGCCGCGCTCGCCGCCCTGCTGCGCAAGCTCGGCGCCGGCACCGACATCCCGCTCGGCACCCCCGTCGCGGGCCGCACCGACGCGATCCTGGAGCGACAGGTCGGGTTCTTCGTCAACACGCTCGTGCTGCGCACCGACGTCTCCGGCGACCCCACCTTCCGTGAGCTGATCGGCCGCGCCCGCACCACCGACCTGGCCGCCTACGCCCACCAGGACGTGCCCTTCGAATGGCTCGTCGAGGCCCTCAACCCGGAGCGTTCCCTGGCCCGCCAGCCCCTGTTCCAGGTGCTGCTCGCCCTCCAGAACAACGCGGCGACCGACCTCGCCCTGCCCGGCACCCGCGCCGAGACGACCGCCGTCCCCACCGGCACCTCCCGTTTCGACCTGGCCTTCGAACTCACCGAGGAACAGGACGGCAGGGGCCGCCCCGCCGGCATCGGCGGACTGCTGGAGTACAGCGCCGACCTGTTCACCCACGAAAGCGCCGAGTCGGTCGCCGCCCGCCTGGTGAGCTTCCTGCGCGCCCTCACCGAGCGGCCGGACACCGCGCTCAGCGGCTTCGACGCCCTGCTGCCCGCCGAGCGCGAGCGGCTGTTCGGCGAGTGGAACGGCTCCGCGGCCGCGGCACCCGAACCCTCGACGATCTCCCGCCTGTTCGCCGTCCGCGCCGCCACCGACCCGCACCGGCCCGCGCTCGCCCTGCCCGACGGCACCACCGTCTCCTACGGGGACCTCGCCGACCGGGCGCACCGGCTCGCGCACCTGCTCGTGGAGCGGGGCGTGCGCCCCGGCCAGGTCGTGGCGCTGATGGCGGACCGCTCCGCGCACACCGTCACCGCTGTCCTGGCGGTCCTGGCCGCCGGAGCCGCCTATCTGCCCATCGACCCGGCCTACCCGGACGAGCGGATCGCGTACGTCCTCGACGACGCCCGCCCGGCCGCGGTGCTGACCACGGCCGCCGTCGCCGACCGCGTCCCCGCGACGGCCCCCGAGCCGCTCGTGCTGGACGCCGACGCCACCCTCGCCGACCTCGCCGGCCGGTCCACCCGCGCCCCCGAGCACGGCCCGGTACCCGGCGACCCCGCGTACGTCATCTACACCTCGGGCTCCACCGGCCGCCCCAAGGGCGTGGTCGTCGGCCACGCCTCGGCGGCCGCCCTGACAGCGCAGGCCGCACGGTTCGGGGTGCGGGAGGGCACCCGGCTGCTCCAGTTCGCCTCGCTCAGCTTCGACGCGGCGGCCTGGGAGGTGCTCACGGCCCTGGTCACGGGCGCCGTCCTGGTCCTGGCCACGGATGACCAGCGCGCACCGGGCGACCCCCTGGCCGCCTGTCTCACCGACGCCGGCATCGACGTCGTCTGCCTGCCGCCGGCCGTGCTGGCGGCGTGGCCGGAGGACCGGCCGGTGCCGTCCGGGATCACCGTGATCACCGCGGGCGAGGCCTGCCCGCCCGCCCTGGTCGAGAAGTGGGCCGAGCACACCACCCTGCTCAACGCCTACGGGCCGACCGAGACGACGGTCTGCGCGACCGTCAGCGAACCGCTCGTGCCCGGCGGCAGGCCGCCCATCGGCACCCCTCTGGCCGGCACGGTCGTGCACGTCCTCGACGACGACCTGCGGCCCGTCCCGGCCGGTGTCACCGGCGAGCTGTACGTCGGCGGCGCCGGTCTCGCGCACGGCTACCTGGGCCGCCCGGACCTGACCGCCCAGCGGTTCGTCACGGACCCGTACGGCCCGTCCGGCGGCCGCATGTACCGCACCGGCGACCTGGTGCGCCGCCGCGCCGACGGCGCCCTCGACTACGTGGGCCGCGCCGACGACCAGGTCAAACTGCGGGGCTTCCGTATCGAACTGGCGGAGGTCGAGGCCGCTTTGGCGGCCCACCCGGAGGTGGACCGGGCCGCCGTCGTGGTCCGCGAGGACCGCCCCGGCGACAAGCGCCTCGTCGCCTACGTCGTCCCGGCGGCCGGCGCGACCACGCCCCCGGCGACCCTGCGCGGCCACGTGGCCGGGCGGCTGCCCGACTACATGGTCCCGGCCGCCGTGGTCACCCTGGACGGCCTGCCGCTGACCACCAACGGCAAGCTCGACCGGCGCGCCCTGCCCGCCCCCGACTACACCGACGCCACCCGCGGCCGGGCCCCGGTCACCGAGCGGGAACGGGCGCTGTGCGCGGTGTTCGGCGAGGTCCTCGGGCTCGACGAGGTCGGCGCGGACGCCGGGTTCTTCGACCTGGGCGGCGATTCCATCAGCTCCATCCAGCTGGTCGGCGGGGCCCGCGCGGCAGGTCTCCTGCTCACCGCGCAGGACGTCTTCCTGCACCGCACGCCCGCCGGGCTCGCCGCGGCGGCCCGCGCGGTGGAGGAGCAGGTCGTGCGGGGCACGGACGACGGCGTGGGCACCTTCGCCCCCACGCCGATCATGCGCTGGCTGCACGCCCTCGACGGCCCCTACGACGCCTTCCGCCAGGCGGTCGCCGTCCGCACCCCGGCCGGCGCCACCCGGGCGAGCCTCGCCGCCGCCCTCCAGACGGTGATCGACCACCACGACGCCCTGCGGATGAAGCTGCTCGACGAGGACGGCACCTGGACCCTCAAGGTGCGCGAACCGGGCGCGGTCAACGCGCCCTGGCTGCTCGGCCGGGAGAACGTGGCCCGGCTGGACGGCCCCGCCCTCGCCGAAGCCGTGCGGCGGGCCGCGCTGGACGACGCCGGACGCCTGGCCCCGCGCGAGGGCACGATGCTCCGCGCGACCTGGCTCGACGCGGGCGCGGACCGCCCCGGCCGACTCGTCCTCACCCTGCACCACCTGGTCTGCGACGGGGTCTCCTGGCGGATCCTGCTCGACGACCTCGGGCGTGCCCACCAGGCGGCCGTGACCGGCGCACCGGCGGAGCTGGAGCCGGTCGGCACCTCCGTACGGCACTGGGCCGCACTGCTCGACGAGGAGGCCGCCGGCGAACGGCGGGCCACCGAGGCCGGGTTGTGGCGGCGGACGCTGGCCGCTCCCGACCCGCTGCTCGCCGGGCGCGCCCTGGACCCGGCGCGGGACACCCACGCCACCGCCCGCACCCTGCGCAGCACCCTCGACCCCGGCGCCACCCGGGCGGTCCTCACCGAGGTGCCCGCCGCCTTCCACGCCGAGATCAACGACGTACTCGTCACCGCCTACGCGCTGGCCGTCGCCGACTGGCGGCGCCGCACCCGCGACGACGCGGGCGCGGTGCTGATCGAGATGGAGGGGCACGGCCGCGAGGAGATCGCCGACGGCATCGACCTCGGCCGGACGGTCGGCTGGTTCACCACCACCTACCCGCTGCGCGTCGACCTCGGCGAGCCGGACTGGGCGGAGGTGTGGGCCGGCGGGCCCTCGGCGGGACGCGTGCTCAAGCAGGTCAAGGAGCAGCTGAGGGCCGTGCCCGACCACGGCGTCGGCTTCGGCGTCCTGCGCCGGATCGCCGCCCTGCCCGGCCTGGAGGGCACTCCGCAGCTCGGCTTCAACTACCTGGGCCGGCTGCCCGCTCCGGGCGACGCGGACTGGGCGACCACCGAGGAGTCCCCGCTCATCGCGGCGGGCGCCGACCCCGGGCTCGCGCTGCCGCACGTGCTCGGCCTCAACGCCCTCACCGAGGACGGGCCGGACGGGCCGCGCCTGACGGCCGTATGGACCTGGCCGGGCGAACTGCTCGACGAGGCGGACGCCGCCGACGTCGCCGAGGGCTGGTTCCGGGCGCTGCGGGCGCTCGTCGCCCACGCCCAGAACCCCGACGCGGGCGGCCACACGCCCAGCGACGTGGACCTGATCGCCCTGAGCCAGGACGAACTGGACGCATTCGAGAACGAGATGGACGACTGGGGGGCCTCCCTGTGACACGAGGACGATCCAACCTGAGCGACGTCCTGCCGCTCACCCCGCTCCAGGAAGGCCTGCTCTTCCACGCGGTCTCCGGGCGGCGGGAGCTGGACGTCTACACCGTGCAGCTGGTCCTGGACCTGTCCGGGCCGCTGGACGGGGCGCGCCTGAAGGCCGCCGCCGAGCGGTTCCTCGACCGCCACCCGCACCTCAAGGCCGGGTTCCGCTACCGCGACAACGGAGACCCCGTCCAGCTCGTCCCGCGCACGATCGCCCTGCCCTGGCAGGAGGACCACGTCACCGGCGAGGACCTGATCGGGAAGCTGACCGAGGAGGACCGCCTGCGGCCCTTCGACATGGCCCGTCCGCCGCTGCTGCGGTTCCGCCTGATCCACACCGGCGAATCGTCGTACCGCTTGGTGCTGACCGCCCACCAGATCCTCTTCGACGGCTGGTCCATGCCGGTCATCATCAGCGAACTGTTCACCCTGTACGGCGACCTGTCGGCCCCGCTGCCGCCCGTCACCCCGTACAAGACCTACCTCGCCCATCTCGCCCGCCAGGACGGCACCGGCGCCGAGACGGCCTGGCGGGAGGCGCTGGACGGGCTCACCGAGGCCACCCTCGTCGCCCCCGGCGGCACGGACGGCTCCCGGCTGCCCGACCACCACGTCCTCGACCTCCCGGCGGGCTTCACCGCCGACCTGACCGCCTGGGCCAAGGAACGCGGCCTCACCCTCAACACCGTCGTGCAGGGCGCCTGGGCGGCGGTCCTGGGCACCCTCACCGGGCGCGCCGACATTGTCTTCGGCTCCACGGTCTCCGGCCGCCCGCCGGAGCTGCCCGGCGTCGAGTCGATGGTCGGCCTGTTCATCAACACCGTCCCCGTGCGGGTGACGCTCGATCCGTACGCGGCGTTCCCCGAGATCCTCGGCCGGCTCCAGGAGCGGCAGGCCGCGCTCCTGCCCCACCAGCACCTCGGCGCCGCCCGCATCCAGCGGACGGTGGGCCTGGGCGAGCTGTACGACACCGTGCTCGTCTTCGAGAACTACCCGCTCGACCCGGCCGCCCTGCGCGACCCGGTCCCCGGCCTCGCGGTCACCGGCCTGGAGGCCAAGGACGCCACGCACTACCCGCTGAGCCTGATGGCGATCCCCGGCGAGCGGCTGCGGCTGACGGTGTCCTACGACCCCGGCAGGTACACCGCGACCGAGGCCGCCGACGTCGTGGCCCGGCTGGAGCGGGTGCTGCGGTCGGCGGTCACCGCACCGGAGACGCCGTTCGGCCGGATCAGCACGCTGCTGCCCGGTGAGGAGGTGCTGGACCTGCCCGTGCCGTCCGGCCGGGACGCGTTCGCGGACGTCGTCGCACGGGTGCGCGAGCTGTGCGCGGTCCGGCCCGACGCCGAGGCCGTCGCCGACGACCACGGCAGCCTCACCTACGGCGGCCTGGCCGAACGGGCCGGCGGCATCGCCGCCCACCTCGCCGACGCCGGCATCGGCCCCGGCTCCCTGGTGGGCGTCCTCGCCGCGCCCGGACGCCACTTCGTCGCCGCCGTCCTCGGCACCCTCGCGGCGGGCGCCGCCTGGGTCCCCCTCGACGTGCACGCCCCGGTCGCCCGCAGCGCCTCCCTGGTCCGGGACGCCGGCGTACGGCACCTGCTGGTCGACGGCGAGTACGAAGGGGCGGCACACGAGGTGCTGGCCGCCGCCGGGGCGGACCTGCCCGTCACCCCCGTCGCCACCCTGCCGCCCGCCCCCCTCGCCACGGCTCCCGGCACACCCCTCGACCTGGCCTACGTCATCTTCACCTCCGGGTCCACCGGGCGGCCCAAGGGCGCCATGGTGCACCGCGACGGCATGGTGAACCACCTCCTCGCCAAGGTGCAGGACCTCGGCCTCGACGAGGACACCGTGCTGGTGCACAACGCCCCGGTGACCTTCGACATCTCCGTGTGGCAGATGCTGGCCGCCCTGGTGAGCGGGGGCCGGCTGCGGGTCGTGGCACGGTCCACGGCCGCCGACCCCCAGGCCCTGTTCGGCCTCGCGGACACCGAGGCGGTCACCGTCCTGGAAGTCGTCCCCTCACTGCTGCGGGCAGCGCTCGACGCCTGGGACGGGGGGGCCCGCCCGCCGGTCCTGGCCGCGCTGCGACAACTGGTCGTCACCGGCGAGGCCCTGCCCGCCGACCTGTGCCGCCGCTGGCTCGCCCGTTTCCCCGCCGTCCCCCTGGTCAACGCCTACGGCCCCACCGAGTGCTCCGACGACGTCACCCACGCTGTCATCGCCGACGCCGCCGGCCTCGGCGACGTACGGGCGCCCATCGGGCGGGCCGTGCGCGAGACCGGGCTGTACGTCCTCGACGACGCGCTGCGTCCGGTGCCCGCAGGGGTGCCGGGAGAGCTGTACGTCGGCGGGCGCGGGGTCGGGCGGGGCTACCTGGACGACGCCCGGCGCACCGGGTCCGTGTTCGTGGCCGATCCGTTCGCGGGGACGCCCGGCGCCCGCATGTACCGCACCGGTGACTGGGTGGTGCGGCACGCGGACGGACGGCTGGAGTTCCTGGAGCGGCGCGACCACCAGGTCAAGGTGCGCGGACACCGCGTCGAACTCGGCGAGATCGAGGCCGTCCTGCGCACCCTGCCCGGCGTCGCGGACGCCGTGGTCACCGTGTTCGGCGAGACCGGCACCGCCCGCCTCGCCGCCCATCTGGCCGGCAGCGCCGACCCCGCGCGCGTGAAGCGCGAACTGGCCGCGCTGCTCCCCGAGTACATGGTGCCGTCCGCGTTCGTCGTGCTGCCCTCGCTGCCGCTGACCTCGAACGGCAAGGTGGACCGCAAGGCCCTGCCCGCCCCCGGCCTCACCGGCGTCACCACCCGTGAGCCGCGCACCCCGCAGGAGGCCGCGCTCTGCCAGGCCTTCGCCGACGTCCTCGGCGTCGAACGGGTCGGCGCCGACGACGACTTCTTCGAGCTGGGCGGCCACTCCCTGCTCGCGACCCGCCTGATCAGCCGCGTCCGCGCGCTGCTCGGCGCCGAACTGCCCATGGCCCTGGTCTTCGAGGAGCCCACCCCGGCCCGCCTCGCCGCCGGTCTGCGCACGGCGGGGGCGGCCCGGCCCGCGCTCGCCCCCGCCGTACGGCCCGCCCGGCCGCCACTGTCGTACGCGCAGCGGCGGATGTGGGTGCTCAACCGGCTGGAGGGGACGGCCGGCGCGTACCACCTGCCGTGGACGCTGCGGCTCACCGGGCCGCTGGACCGGGAGGTCCTCCAGGCGGCCCTGAACGACGTGGTCGCCCGGCACGAGGCGCTGCGGACCGTCTTCCCGGAGGCCGACGGGGAGCCCTACCAGCGGGTGCTGGAGACGGCCGCCGTGCCGTTGGCCGCCGTCGGCGACCTTCAGGAGTTCGTCGCCCGCGCCTTCGACCTGGCCACCGAACTCCCGTTGCGGGCCGGCCTGTCGGCCGTCGGGGAGGAGGAGCACCTGTTGACCGTCGTCATCCACCACATCGCCGCCGACGGCTGGTCCAACGCCGTCCTCGCCCGCGACCTCGGTACCGCCTACCGGGCCCGCCTCGACGGCACGGACCCGCTGTTCGCCCCGTTGCCCGTGCAGTACCCGGACTACGCGCTGTGGCAGCGGGACCTGCTCGGCGACGAGGACGACCCGGGCAGCCTGGCGCACGAGCAACTGGGCTTTTGGCGCAAGGTGTTGGACGGTCTGCCGGACGAACTCCAACTGCCCGCCGACCGGCCCCGGCCCGCCGTCGCCTCCTACCGGGGCGGCACCGTCGGCTTCACCGTCCCCGCCGCGACCCACCGCCGGGCCGCCGCCCTCGCCACCCGCTCGGGCGCCAGCCTCTTCATGGTCCTCCAGGCCGCCCTGGCCGCCCTCTACGCCAAGCTGGGCGCCGGTCGGGACGTCCCCCTCGGCACCCCGGTCGCCGGTCGCACCGACGAGGCCCTGGACGACCTGGTCGGGTTCTTCGTCAACACCCTCGTCCTGCGCACCGACGTCTCCGGCGACCCCACCTTCACCGACCTCGTCGACCGCGTCCGTACGGCCGACCTCGCCGCGTACGCCCACCAGGACGTGCCGTTCGAGAAACTCGTCGAGGCCCTCGCCCCCACCCGCTCCCTGGCCCGTCACCCTCTCTTCCAGACCCTGCTCGCCCTGCACAACAACACCCGGCCGGACCTCACACTGCCGGGACTCCACGTCGAGTTCGGCGCGGCGGCCACCGGCGGCGCCCGTTTCGACCTCGCCTTCGACCTGGCCGAGGGACAGGACGCCACGGGCGCGCCCGCCGGGCTCGCCGGACGCCTGGAGTTCAGCGCCGACCTGTTCACCGAGGAGACCGCCCGAGGCCTCGCCGACCGGTTCGCCCACCTCCTGGACGCCCTGACCGGCGCCCCCGACCAGCCCCTCAGCAAGGTATCCGCCCTGCTGCCCGGCGAACGTCACACCCTCCTGGAGGACTTCAACCAGACCTCCGCCCACCGCTACGACGGACCGCCGCACCGGTGGTTCGAACAGCGGGCCGCCGCCCACCCCGAGCGCACCGCCCTCGTCTTCGAGGACCGCGCCCTCACCTACCGCGAGCTGGACGGACAGGCCGAGCACCTCGCCCGCGTCCTGCGCGCCCGCGGTGCCGGACCCGGCAGCCTGGTCGCCGTCGCCCTGCGCCGCTCGGCCGACCTGGTCGTGGCCGTCCTCGCCGTGCACAAGGCGGGCGCCGCCTACCTGCCGATCGACCCGGCCTACCCCGCCGAACGCATCGGGTACGTCATCGAGGACGCGGGACCGGTCCTGGCCCTCACCACCACCGACGTGGCCGGCGGCCTGCCCGCCCTGGACGCCGTACCGCGACTGCTCCTGGACGAACCCCTCCCGGACGCACCCCCGTTCACCGGGGACCCGGCACCCGCCGACGCCGCCTACACCATCTACACCTCCGGCTCCACCGGCCGCCCCAAGGGCGTGGTGATCCCCTTCGCCGCCTTCGCCGACTTCCTCGCCGACCTGCGCGCCCGCCTGGAACTGGGGGAGCGGGACCGGTTCGTCGCGGTCACCACCTTCGGCTTCGACATCGCCAACCTGGAACTGTTCGGACCGCTGATCTCCGGCGCCCGCCTGGTCCTCGCCGGACACGACACCGTCCGCGACCCCGAGGCCCTCGCCACCCTGCTGGCCGACTCCGGCGCCACCGTCATGCAGGCCACGCCCACCCTGTGGCACGCCCTGGTCACCGAGCACCCGCACGCCCTCGCCGGCCTGCACGCACTGACCGGCGGCGAGGCGATCAGCCCCGCCCTCGCGGCCCGGCTGGCCGCCACCACACGGAAGCTGACCAACCTGTACGGCCCGACGGAGACCACCATCTGGTCCACCGCCGCCGAACTCGACGGCACCGGGACCCCGGCCATCGGCCGCCCCCTCGGCGGCAACCGCACCTACGTCCTCGGCCCCGACCTGCAACCCGTTCCGACCGGCGCCACCGGCGAGCTGTACATCGGCGGTGCCGCCCTGGCCCGCGGCTACCACGGGCGCCCCGGTCTCACCGCCGAGCGCTTCGTCGCCGACCCGTTCGCGGACGAGTCCGGCGCCCGCGCGTACCGCACCGGCGACCTGGTACGGCAGCGGACCGACGGCACGATCGAGTACCTCGGCCGTGTCGACCACCAGGTCAAGGTGCGCGGATTCCGGATCGAACTGGGCGAGATCGAGGCCGCGTTGACCGACCATCCCGACGTCGAACAGTCGGCGGTGGTGGTGCGCGACGACCGGCTCACCGGATACGTGGTCACGGCGAGCGGTACCGAACCGGCCGACCTGCGCTCCCATGTGGCCCGCCGTCTGCCCGACTACATGGTCCCGGCCGGCGTGGTCGTCCTGGGCGCGCTCCCGCTCACCCCCAACGGCAAGGTCGACCGCGTACGGCTGCCCGCGCCCGCCGCACCGGCCCCGACGGGCGGCCGCGCCCCGGCCACCCCGCGGGAGGAACTGCTGTGCCGCCTGTTCGCCGAGATCCTCGGGGCAGGACAGGTGGGGGCCGACGACGACTTCTTCGCCCTCGGCGGCGACTCCATCCGCTCCATCCGGTTGGTGGGCCGGGCGAAGGCGGCCGGAGTCCGGTTCACACCGGCGGACGTGTTCGTGCACCGGACGGCCGCGGCGCTGGCCGCACTGGACTCGGTGGCTTCCGGCGGTTCCGACGCCTTCGGGGCCGACCCGCACGTGGAGGCCGGCCGGGACACCTCGGGGGACGCCGCCTTCGCGCCCGTCCTGCCGATCCGCCCGCACGGCAGCCGACCACCCCTGTTCTGCGTGCACGGCGGTGTCGGCCTCGGCTGGCCCTTCCTGTCCCTGGCCGCGCACCTGCCGGACACACCCGTGCACGCCTTCCAGGCCGCCGGGATCCAGGACGACGCCCCGCAGCCGGAATCCGTCACGGAAATGGCCGCGCAATACGTCGAAAGAATGGTGGAAATCCAGCCGGACGGCCCGTATTATGTTCTCGGCTGGTCGTTCGGCGGACTGGTCGCCCACGAAATGGTCTGCCAGCTCGTGGAGTCCGGTAGAGAGGTCGCCCTGTTGGCGAATCTCGACGGTTTCCCGGCGGCAACGGCCGAGACGGCGGGAAGACCGCCGTCGGGAACACCGTCGGACAATCCGGCGCACGAGGTCCCCGACGACGCCCTCCTGAGCGACGAACTGCGTACCAGGCTCGGTGCCGCGGGCGACGCGCTGGCGGAGCTGACCGAGGACCAGTACACCCGGCTCCTGCGGGTCATCAGGGCGCTCGACGCGCTCGCCGTCGCCCACCGTCCCCGCCTCCACCAGGGCGACCTGCACTTCTTCGCGGCGACGCGAGGAGACACGCGCGCCACCGACGAATCCGTCTGGGCCCCCCACACCGCCGGCCGGATCGTCCGCCACGAGGTGGACGCCGACCACGACGGAATGCTCGACGCCGCCCCGGCGGCGGCCGTGGCCCGCGTGCTGACCGACCTCATGGAATGACATCAGAATGAGCGAGATGTGAATTCCGGGAAATTCCATGAAATGCCCGCGCGGGGAGAGTGTGCCCGCTTCCGCGGAAAGAGAAGGGACACGTCACGGTAATGGGAAATCCGTTTGACGACGAGACCGGGACATTTCATGTGCTGGTCAACGAGGAAGGCCAGCACTGCCTGTGGCCGGCGTTCGCACAGACACCCGACGGTTGGAAGGCCGTCCTGTCCGACGTCGGCCGGGCCGAGGCCCTCGACCACATCGAGCGGAACTGGACCGACCTGCGGCCCCGGAGCCTCGCCGAGGCGGGCTGACCGGCCGCGGCACCCACCGCCCACCACGCACCACCTCACCACCGCACCACCTCACCACCCAGGAAAGGAACGACACCATGAGTGCCATCACCATCGACGAGACCGTCGAGACCCAGGTGAGAGAGATCATCGCCGACGCTCTCGAACTGGAGGAGGAACTGACCCCGACGGGCCTGTTCGTCGACGAGTACGGCGCCGACTCCCTCGCCGCGATCGAGTTGCTGTCCACGCTGGAGAAGACCTTCGGCGTGACGATCGAGCAGGACGAGCTGCCCAAGATGGTCAACCTCGAGGCCGTCCTCGAGGTGCTGTCCCGGGCCGCGGCGCGATGACCGCCCGGCGTGTGGTGCTGACCGGGATCGGGGTCCTGTCCAGCATCGGCAACGGCGTCACCGAGTTCACCCGGGGCCTGCGTGAGGGCCGGTGCGGGGCGGGCCCCATCACCCGCTTCGACAGCGCCGGATTCCGCCGGCAACTCGCCCATGAGGTGCAGGACTTCACCCCGTCCGCATGGGTCCGCCACACGCCGGCCGAGCAGCTCGGCCGCGCCACGCAGTTCTCCGTCGCCGCCGCCCGGATGGCGGTGAGCGACGCCGGGCTCGACCCGGCGGATCTGCGGGGCGGGCCGGGCCTGGTCACCGTCGGCACCACCGACGGCGAGGCCGACGCCCTCGACCGGCTGGTCGAGGCCCAGGCGAACGGCACCGACCCGGCCGGGCTCGACCCGGTCGGCGTCGGCCGGCTCGCCGCCCACCGGCTGGCCCTCGCCGTCGTGAAGGAGCTGCGGCTGCCTCGCGCGGTGCCCTCCGTGCTCGGCACCGCCTGCGCCGCCGGCAACTACGCCGTCGGCGACGGCTACGACGCCGTACGCTCCGGCGAGGCCGAGTGGGCGCTCGTCGGCGGGGCGGACGCCCTGACCCGGCGGACCTTCGCCGGTTTCCACCGGCTCGGCCTGGTCGCCTCCGACCGCTGCCGGCCCTTCGACGCCCACCGGGAGGGACTGCTCACCGCCGAGGGCGCGGGCATCCTCCTCCTGGAGAGCCTCGACTCCGCCCGCGCCCGCGGCGCCCGCATCTACGCCGAACTCCTCGGCTACGGCCTCAACTGCGACGCCCATCACCCCACGGCGCCCAACATGGACAGCGTCGCCCAGGTCATGCGGCTCGCGCTGGCCGACGCGGGCGTCAAGCCCGAGGAGGTCGACCTCGTCTCGGCGCACGGCACCGGCACCCCCACCAACGACGTCACCGAGATCCGGGCCGTCCGCCAGGTGTTCGGGGACCATCCGCCGCGCACCGTCGCCCTGAAGTCGATGCTCGGCCACTCCATGGGCGCCGCCAGCGCTCTCGGAGCCGCCGCCTCGGCGCTCGCGCTGACCCACGGGTTCATCCCGCCGACCGTCAACCACCGCTCCACCGACCCCGAATGCGCCGTCGACTGCGTGCCCAACCACGCCGTCGACGCCGACCTCAGAGTCGTCGTCAACAACGGCCTGGCCTTCGGCGGCAACAACGCCGCCGTCGTCCTCGGCAGACACGAGGAGACCTGATCATGACGACCGTCGCGGTCCCCACGGACCGCCACTTCATCACCGCCTGGTCGGCCGTCTCGCCCTACGGCGTGGCGAGCGCCGACTACGCGCGGGGCATCGTGACGGAGGACCCCGGCGGCAGCCGGGCCGTCCCCGTCCCCGAGGGACACGCCGCCGGGGAGGCCTGCCTGGTACCCGGATTCGAGGTGCGGGAGGTGCTCGGCCGGGCCGGCACCCGCACGATGGACCGGGCCACCGGCCTCGCCGTCACCGCCGTACGGGAACTCTTCGACGAGGCCTCCCGCGAACAGCGGCCGGTCCCGGTCGGCACCGGCACCGCGCTGGTCCTCGGTACCACCCTCGGCAGCGCGCAGAGCCAGCACGACTTCGCCATGGCCTCCTTCACCGGGGACAAGCCGTACGACGTGCCGGCCCAGTTCATGCCGAACGTGCTGATGAACTGCCCCGCCGCCGCCAGCGCCATCCGGTTCGGCCTCAAGGGACCCAACACCACCCTCGCCGGGGGCCGGCCGACGGGGCTCATCGCCCTCGGCTACGCCCGCCGCCTCCTCGCGGCAGGCCGCGCCGAACGGGTCCTCGTCGGCGCCGTCGAGGAGTATTCGCCGTCCCGCTCCTGGATCGAGCACCACACCAGGGGCGCCGACGAGACACCCGGTCCGCTGGGTGAGGGCTGCGCGCTCCTCCTGGTCGAGCCGGGCAACGGCATACCGGCCGGTCGCACCGCTCTGGCCGAACTCCTCGCCGTGGACGCCCGCGTGGACGTCGACGACGAACTCGCCAGCACGACCGAGGCGTCCGTCCGGGACGCCCTCGCCTGCGCCGGCGTCGAGCCGTCCGAGGTGTGGGCGGCCGTCGGCGGCGGACTCACCGGACGGGCCGGGCACGTCGAAACGGCGCTGCTGCGGCGGCTGTTCGGCGCCGACGCCAGCACCCGAGTCGACGTCCACGACCGCATCGGCGACACCGCGGGCGCCTCCACCGCCTTCCAGCTCGCCGCCCTCCTCGCCGCCGCCCGCCGTACGCCGGAGGCCCACGGCAGAGCGGCCGTGATCACCTCCGTCGACCGCGACGGCTCGGTCGCCTGCGCGGTGGTACGGCTCCTAGGGGAGGCGCCGTGAGCACGGAGAACACACGAACGGGGAGCCGTAGGGGGAGCCACGCCGGGACGGACGCCCGCAGCGCTGCCGGGACCGCCGCGGGGAGTGGCGCCGGGAACGCCGTCGGGACCGCCCTGATCAGCGGAGGATCGCGGGGCATCGGACGGGCCACCGCGCTGCGGCTCGCGCAGGACGGATACGACATCAGCTTCGCCTACCGCTCCGACGGGGAGGCCGCGAGCGGGCTCGGCAAGGAGCTGGACGAACTCGGCGTGCGCTGGCTCGCCCAGCAGCTCGACGTCGTCGACGCGCGGGCCGTGCGGGACTGGGTCGCCCGCACCGAGAACGAGCTCGGACCCGTCACCGTCGCCGTCGCCTCCGCCGGTATCACCCGCGACCGCCCCCTGCTGCTGATGTCCGACCAGGACTGGCAGGACGTCATCGACACCAACCTCGACGGCACCGCCCATCTCTGCCGCGCCGCCCTCTTCCCGATGGTCAAGCGGAAGTCCGGCGTCATCATCACCCTGTCCAGCGTCTCCGGCGCCGGCAACCCCGGCCAGGGCAACTACTCGGCGTCCAAGGCCGGAATCATCGGCCTGACCTGCGCCCTCGCCAAGGAAGCCGCCCGCTTCGGCATCCGCGTCAACGCCGTCGCCCCCGGCATGATCGAAACCGACATGACCGCCGGGGCCTTCACCGAGGAACAGCGCGCCCGCACCCTCGCCGCCGTACCGCTCGGCCGTTTCGGTACCGCCCAGGAAGTCGCCGAATCCATCGCCTTCCTCGCCTCCGACAAGGCCTCGTACATCACCGGCGCCGTGCTCCGGATCGACGGCGGGATCGTCGTGTGACCGGCCGCTCCACCGACCTCACCCCACCACCCGACACCGGGAGTAGACCTGCCATGACCGCGCCCGTCGACCTCACGCCCAAGGCCACCGCCAACCACACCCCGCTCGTCGACACCCACCTGCTGCCCGCCGACGACGACGGTGCACGAGCCACTCACCGCGTCTACGAGCACCTCGTCGGCATGTGGGCACCCGGAGTCATCGAGGCCGCCCAGGACCTCGGCGTCTTCGCCACCCTCACCGACGGCTCCGCCACCGCGGCCGGCCTCGCCGAGACCCTCGGCACCGACCTGCGCGCCACCCGCGTCCTGCTCGACGGGCTGCACGCCTACGACATCGTCGGGCGCGAGCGCGGCGGCGACGGCCAGGCCGTCTACACCCTGCCCGCCTCCCTGCACGGCGTGTTCGCGCCCGACGGGCTCTACAGCCTCGCCGGGAAGATCACCCACGACCGCAACGTCGCCTGGCACGCCTGGCGGCACCTCGCCGAGAACGTCCGCAACGGGGCGCGCGGCGAGCACGGCGGGCAGCAGGTCAACCAGATATCCGAGGAGGACTACACCTCCCTCGCCCGCGGCATCAACTTCTGGGCGCCGCCCGTCGTCTCCGTCCTCGCCGACGCGCTGCGCGAGCGGGGCTGGGGGGACGACACCGAGGCCGTTCTCCTCGACGTCGGATGCGGTACCGGCATCTACAGCCACCTGCTGCTCCAGGCGTTCCCGCAGCTGACCGCGCGCGGGCTGGACGCGCCGCGGATCACCGCGATCGCCGCCGAGCAGGCGGAGCGGCTGGGCGTCAGGGAGCGGTTCTCGCCGCTCACGGCGGACTTCTGGAACGACGACTGGGGCAACGGCACGGACCTCGCGCTGTTCGTCAACATCTTCCACCTCCAGACGCCGGAGTCGGCGCACGAGCTGCTGCTGAAGACGGCCAAGGGGCTCGCCGAGGGCGGGGTCATCGCGATCGTCGACCACATCGTGGACGAGGAGGCCGGCTCGGCCAACGTACAGAACCGCTTCTTCCGGTTGTTCGCGGCGTCGATGCTGGCGACGGGCGGTGGGGACGCGTACACCGTGCACGACTACGACCAGTGGCTGTCGGACGCCGGGCTGCGGCGGATCGCCCTGCTGGACACGCCGATGCACCGGGTGCTGCTGGCGGGGCGCTAGCACGGGGGGCGGGCGGTGACCGTCACGGGGCTGCGCCCCGGACCCCGGTCCCGCCCGCCCACCCGCCGGCTCGGTAGGCCGGGGGCGGTCGGCCGGGGCCGTGCCCCGGACCCCGTTCTCGCCCGCCCACCCGCCCGGCCCGGTCAGTCGAGAGGCACCGTCACGGGGCTCCCGCCCCGGACCCCGGTGGGGGCTGCGTCCCCTGCGCCCCTCGACCGCCCGGCTCGGTCGGCCGGGTGGCGGCCGTCACGGGGCTGCGACCCTGACCCCGGTCCCGCCCGCCCACCCGCCCGGCCCGGTCAGTCGAGAGGCACCGTCACGGGGCTGCGCCCCGGACCCCGGCGGGGGGCTGCGTCCCCTGCACCCCGTGCGAAGCCCCACCCCTGCCCGGCGGCCCTTGGGGGCCGCGTCCCCCTCATCCCTTCCGGGCCCCGCCCTCCAGCCTCGATGGGCCCTCGCCTCCCCGCCCCCCGGCGGCCCCCGGCCTTCCCCGACCCCCCGGTGGGCTTCCGCCTTCCCGACACTCCCGCCGAGCCCCGCCTTCCCCGACACCCCTCGAGGGCGCCTTCACCGCACCCCCGGGGAGCCCGAACCTCCTCCCCCCGCCGCCTGCTCCACCCATCCACCTCATCCACCCAGGAGCAACCATCCCATGACGCGACACCTCTTCACCTCCGAATCCGTCACCGAGGGGCATCCCGACAAGATCGCCGATCGGATCAGTGACGCCGTTCTCGATGCTCATCTCGCGCAGGACCCGTATGCGCGGGTCGCCGTGGAGACCCTGATCACCACCGGGCAGGTGCATCTCGCGGGGGAGGTCTCCTCCACGGCGTGTTTCGATGTGGCCTCGCTCGTGCGGCGGGAGATTCTGGACATCGGGTACGACCACTCCGTCAAGGGGTTCGACGGGGCCACCTGTGGTGTCTCGGTGTCCCTGGGGCAGCAGTCGCCGGACATCGCGCGGGGCGTGGACGCCGACGACACCGCCGGTGACCCGCTGGACGCGCAGGGGGCGGGGGACCAGGGGCTGATGTTCGGATACGCCTGCCGGGACACCCCGGAGCTGATGCCGTTGCCGGTGTCGCTCGCGCACCGGCTCGCGCAGCGGCTGACGGCCGTCCGCAAGGACGGCACCGTCCCCTACCTGCGGCCCGACGGAAAGACGCAGGTCACGGTCGAGTACCAGGGGAGCCGGCCGGTCCGGCTGGACACGGTCGTCGTGTCCGCGCAGCACGCCGCCGACGTCGACCTGGACACCTTCCTGGCCCCGGACGTCCGGATGCACGTCATCGAGCCCGAGCTGGCCGCCCTGCGCGAGCGCGGCATCGACCTCGACACCGACGACTTCCGTGTCCTGATCAACCCCACCGGCCGGTTCGAGATCGGCGGCCCCACCGGGGACGCCGGACTGACCGGACGGAAGATCATCGTCGACACCTACGGCGGCATGGCGCGGCACGGCGGCGGCGCTTTCTCCGGCAAGGACCCCTCCAAGGTGGACCGTTCCGCGGCGTACGCGATGCGCTGGGTCGCGAAGAACGTCGTCGCCTCCGGACTCGCCGACCGCTGCGAACTCCAGGTCGCCTACGCGATCGGCAAGGCCGAGCCGGTCGGCCTGTTCGTCGAGACGTTCGGCACCGCCCGGGTCGCCGTCGACCGGATCAAGGACGCCGTCGCCGAGGTCTTCGACCTGCGTCCGGCGGCCATCATCCGCGACCTCGACCTGCTGCGCCCGGTCTACGCGCAGACCGCCGCCTACGGCCACTTCGGGCGCGAGCTGCCCGACTTCACCTGGGAGCGCGCCGACCGCGCCGACAAGCTCCGCGCCGCCGCGGGCCTGGGCTGAGAGGGGAGCCGGGCCATGTACACCGACCCGCCCGCGCTGCCGTTGCCCGCGGGGCTTCCCGCGCCCCGCTTCGAGGTCGTCTCCGGCGATCCCGACATGACCGAACTCGCCGCCCTGACGCTCGTCCTGTACGCCTTCACCCAGTCCCGTCCCGAGTCGACGGAGGCCACCCGTTCGGTGGCCGAGTGGTGGCGCCGGCGTCCGGGCGAGTACGGGACCGCGGGTTCCTGGCGGGACCGCGGATGACCGCTTCCCCCCGCTGTCACGCGGTGAGCCCGCCGCCGTCCGGGTACGTCCCGAGCGGCGGCGGGCTCCTTGCGCGGGGCCGGGCCGCGTCACGGCAGGAGGCCGTAGGTCGCGCCCAGGCCGACCACGACCGTCGCCGCCAGGGCGTGGCAGGTGTAGGTGACCCGGCCGGCCACCGGCCACCAGCCCCGGCGCCAGGCCACCACGGTGCAGATCAGGAGCAGTGCGGTGGCGGCGGCCGCGGCCGCGACCAGGTGGGGGATCAGGGTCAGCAGGGGCGAGTCGCCCACGAGGACGGTCCGGTTGAGGGCGTTGCCGTCGCCGGTGAGCCGGATGAAGCACACCGTGGCCGTGGCCAGGATCGCGCCGGTGAGCCAGGCCAGCGTCCAGGCGAGCCGGCCGCCGGGCGCCTTGGCCTTGCGGCGTCGTACGTACGCCACCAGCGGGAGGAGCAGGAGGGCCGCGCCGAGGACCGCGAGGCCGGCCATCAGGGCCTGCTGGTGCAGGACCGGCGACTGGTACCAGGGCAGCTTCTCGAAGACCTGGGTCGGGTCGGAGGCCAGGGCCAGCCGGCCGTCGCGGAAGGCGATCCGGTCCTGTCCGGCGCGCTCCTGGAAGACGCCCGGAGCGACCGGCACCCAGTGCTGCTCGCCGACCCGCGGGTCCCGGGCCAGCCCGGTCGTGGTCAGGGAGCCGTCCTCGCCCGCGCTGACGTGCACGGAGGTGGTGAGGGCCGCGACCCGCGTCAGGTCCGAGGTGCTGGTGCGGGTGGTGCGGTAGTAGCCGGAGTACGGGGAGGCCGCCGCCCCGTCCTGCCGGGTCAGCTGGGCGGAGGCGCCGGCCGAGGGCCTGTCGGCGGGCTTGTTCCGGTCGGTGGCGGAGGGGATGACCGTGGCGCCCCTGCCGCCGTCACCGAGCCGGTCCGCCACCCGGTTGACCAGTTCCTGTCCGGCGAAGGAGGCGCTGCCGTCGACGCCGTCGCCGTTGTAGACGACGTACACGCCGACTCCGGACGCGGGGAGCAGCGCCAGGTTGCCGTGGAAGCCGGGCAGGTCGCCGTCCTTCACCCACATCCGCTGTCCGGCCCGCTGACGCTCCTCCAGCAGGTAGCCGATGCCGGGCAGCCGGGGGTCGTTGGCGAACTGGCGGTGCAGCATGGCACGGGTGGAGGCGCGGGTGAGGACCGGGCCGCCGTCGTCGAGCAGGGCGCTCATCAGGCGGCCCATGTCGGCGGCGGTGGTGACGGCGCCCGCGCCGGTCGGCGTCCAGGCGCCGTACTGTCCGTCCTCGGCGCGCTGCCGGCCGCCGTCGGGCCGGTAGCCGAGGGCGAGGGTGTCGGTGGTGCGGGCGTCGGGCCGCGCGAAGGTGGTGCGGGACATGCCGAGGGGCTCGAGGACGGCGCGGTCGATGTAGTCGGCGAAGGGGGTCCCGGTGACCTGTTCGACCAGATGACCGGCGAGCGCGACACCGTAGTTGTCGTAGCTCGCCACCTCGCCGGGCGGCCGTACCCGCTTCGGCTGGTGCTTGTCGAGGCTCTCGCCGAGGGCACCCGCCGGCTCGGGCGAGGTGCCGCCGCGGCCGAGGATGCTGGTGTCGAATCCCGCGGTGTGGGTCAGCAGATGACGAACCGTGACCGGATGGCCGGGGTAGCTGTCCTTGATCTTGAAGGTGGTCAGGTACCGGTTGACGTCGGCGTCCAGGCTCAGCTTGCCCTTCTCCACCTGCTGGAGCACGGCGACCGCCGTGAACAGCTTGGCGTCGGAGGCCATGAAGTAGCCGGTGCGCCGCGGGTCGCTGCGCACGTTCCGCTCGACGTCCGCCAGGCCGTAGCCCTTGGTCAGTGTCTGCCCGTCGCGGTCCACGACGACGACGGAGGCGCCCGGGACGCGGTAGTCGGCCAGCTGCTTCGGCACCAGTTCGTCCAGCAGCGCGGACAGGCTGCCGCCCTGCCGTGCGGACGCCGTACCGGCACCGACGCCGGCGCCGGGGCCCGAACGGCCGTCCGCGGCGGCCGGGGTCACCACGCACAGGACGGCGGTCACCACGGCCGCCACCAGGATGAGGATTCGCTCTCGGCTCGTCATGCCTTCGATTCCACCCGAGGCGGCCGTCGCGTCCCATGGCCCTGTGTGGTGTCCGTGGGGTACCCAGGTACACCCCCCGGGAGGGGACAATGGTCCCTGGATCGGCGGCACGTGGCGCACCAGGATGTAACACGTACGGCGGCAACGAGCCGTCAGATCTCAGGAGTTGTGGCATGAATATCGCCAAGGACGCGCGTACCGCAGTCGCCGGACTTCCGCTGGCCGGTCTGGCCGTCGTCGAGGTGTTCTTCTTCTCCCTGCTGGTGACGGCGATCTCGCTGCTCGGGGCGGGCATCGGCCTCTTCCTCGTCCCGGCGGCCGCGGTCGCCGCCCGCGGCACGGTGAACATCACCCGCCGGCTGGCCGGCGCCCGCCTGGAGGACGGCATCCCCGAGCCGTACCTGCCGGAGCCGCCCCGCGAGGGCGGTGTCAAGAGCTGGTGGGCCCGCACCCAGTGGATCCTCACCGACCCGGCGACCTGGCGGGACCTCGCCTGGATGCTGGTCAACCCGGTCGTCGGAATCGCCCTGGTCCTGCTGCCGCTGGCCCTGGTCGCCTTCGGGCTCTTCGGTCTGCTGATGCCCATGCTGTGGGAGGACATCAGCGGCAACGGCGGCAACAACTGGTACTGGTTCGTCAAGGTCACCGACAGTCAGAGCGCCCTCTACGCACTCGGGTTGGGAATTCCGACCCTGCTGATCGGCCTTGTCTCCGCCCCCGCCCTGATGCGCGCCCACGCCCAGCTCGCCCGCACCCTCCTCGCCCCCACCGAGACCTCCCGCAAGGTCCTGCACCTCACCCGCACCCGCTCCGAGGTCGTCAGCAGCTCCGCCGCCGAACTGCGCCGCATCGAGCGTGACCTGCACGACGGCGCCCAGGCCCGCCTCGTCGCCCTCGGCATGAACCTCGGCGTCGCCGAGCAGCTCCTCGCCAAGGACCCGGAGGCGGTCCGCGCGATCCTCGCCGACACCCGCAAGGCCTCCGCCAGCGCCCTGACCGAGCTGCGTGACCTGATCCGCGGCATCCACCCGCCGGTCCTCGCCGACCGCGGCCTCGCCGACGCCGTCCGCGCCCTCGCCCTGGACAGCCCGCTCGACGTGTCCGTCACCGCCGACCTGCCCGGCCGCGCCGACGCCCCCGTCGAGTCCGCCCTCTACTTCGCCGTCTCCGAGACCCTCACCAACGCCGCCAAGCACGCCTCCCCCACCCACGTCGCCGTCGACCTCTGGTACGCCGACGGCCGGATCCGCGCCCAGATCAGCGACGACGGCCACGGCGGCGCCGACCCCTCGCGCGGTACCGGCCTGCGCGGCATCGAGCGCCGCCTCGCCGCCTTCGACGGGGTGCTCGCGGTCCACAGCCCGGTGGGCGGACCCACCACCCTCACCCTGGAGATCCCTTGCGCGTTGTCCTAGCCGAAGACCTGTTCCTCCTGCGGGACGGCCTGGTGAGGCTGCTGGAGGCGTACGACTTCGAGATCGTGGCCGCCGTCGACAACGGGCCCGGCCTGCTGAGGGCCCTCGTCGACGAGCGGCCCGACGTCGCGGTCGTCGACGTACGTCTCCCGCCCAGCTTCACCGACGAGGGCCTCCAGGCCGCCCTCCAGGCGCGCAGACAGGTCCCGGGCCTGCCGGTGCTGGTCCTCTCCCAGTACGTCGAACAGCTCTACGCGCGTGAGCTGCTCGCCGACGGCAGCGGAGGCATCGGCTACCTGCTCAAGGACCGCGTCTTCGACCCCGACCAGTTCGTGGAGTCCGTGCGCAGGGTCGCCGCCGGCGGCACCGCGATGGACCCCGACGTCGTCGCCAAGCTGTTCGCCAAGGACAGCAACGGCCCCACCGGCTCCCTCGCCCGCCTCACCCCGCGCGAGCGGGAGGTGCTGGCCCTGATGGCCGAGGGCCGCTCCAACGCCTCGATCGCCCAGGCCCTGGTCATCACCGAACGGTCCGTCATCAAACACACCTCGAACATCTTCGCCAAACTGGACCTGCCGGTCTCCGACGACGCCAACCGGCGGGTCCTGGCCGTTCTGGCGTTCCTCAAGTGACCTTCGCACGGGGCGACCCGCGCAGCGCCAGCCCCGTCGGCAGCACCGTCGCCGCCACCGCGATCAGCGCGCACGCCATCGTCGTCCACCCGAGCGCCGACCACGGCACGACCACCGTCACCGGCGCCGACAGCAGGCCCAGCGCGCCCGCCATGCCGGCCAGGTTGACGACCGTCACCGCCAGCCCCAGCGCCGCGCCCACCGCGACCACGGTCAGCGCCTCCGCGGCGGCCCAGCGCAGGACCTGCCCGCCGGTCGCCCCGGCCACCCGCAGGGCCGCCACGTCCCGGCCGCGCTCGGCGGCGCCCATGACGAGGGTGTTCGCGAGGGAGATGCCGGTGTAGAGGAGCGCGATGCCCAGGACGAGCAGCAGGCCGAGCCGGGTCGTGCGGCCGGCGGCGGGGTGACTCGCGCGCACCCACTCCTGTTCGGACCACACCCGCACCCCGTCGATCGCCGACAGCCCGGCCACGACCGCCGCCGGGTCGGCCCCGGCGCGCACCCGCACGTCCACCCGGTCGACGCCCGCCCCGCCCGCGTTCGCGGCGGTGACGTAGGCCCCGTTGTCGCCGGTTCCGGTCGCCAGCACGGCGGCGATCCGCAGCGTCCTCGGTGTGCCGTCCCCGAGCCACACCCGTACCCGCTGCCCCACCCGGTGCTCGGCCCACTCCTCGTTCACGACGATCGACCCGTCGTCCAGATCCGCCGCCCGCCCGGCCACCACCGGCAGCCGTACGGCCCCGGCGAGCGCCCGCGGGTCGACCGCCCGCGTCGGCGAACGCACCAGCGCCACCCCGTCCTCCAGGGTGTGCAGGACCGTGGCGGACGAGGGGAACACCGCCGCGCCGGGCACCCGCCGCAGCTCTTCCAGCGCGCCCTCACCGACGTCCGTCACCACGAAGTCCGCCGCCGTCTGCCGCCGTACCTCCGCCGCCCCGGCCGCGTCGAGGGTGGCCGTCGCGCCCAGCAGCGAGCCCGCGAGCGCCACCGTCACCAGCACGGGTGCCGCGACGGCCGCCGTACGGCGGACTCCGGCGACGGCGTGCGCCCGCACCAGCAGGCCGGTCGTGCCGGGCAGTCGGGGCACCAACGGCCCCACGAGCAGGGGCGACAGGAGTGCCACTGCCGTGATGAGGAGCATCGGACGGCTGACGTACGTCTTGCGGTGCAGCAGGTCGCCCGGATCGGCGGCCAGCGCGTACGCCAGGGTCGCCGCCGCCGCGAGCAGCAGGGCCGCCCCGCACACCAGCCGCCCCCACGGCGGCGTCCGCCCGTCCGCCGCCGCCTCCTCGCGCAGCGCCCGCGTCGGCGAGGTCCGCCCGGCCCGCCAGGAGGCCACGGCCGCTCCGGCCTGCGCCACGGACAGGCCCGTCCAGAAGGCGAGATGGTACGGCCACGTGTGCCCGCCGATCGCGTACCAGGCCGGTGCGAGACCGCCCTCGACGACCGCCTGGCCGAGCAGCGGCGCACCGTACGCCCCCAGGGCGCAGCCCGTCGCCGAGGCGAGGACGCCGACCAGCAGCGCCTCCAGCAGGACCGTCCCGCGCACCTGGCCCGGCGTGGCGCCGGCGAGGCGCAGCAGCCCGAACTCCCGGCGCCGCCGCTCGACCGCGAACGCGAAGGTGGAGGCCACGACGAATACCGACACGAACGCCGTCACCCCGCCCGCCGTCCCGAACAGCGCGTTGAGCGCGGTGAGCGCCTCACCGTCCCGCCCGGGGTCCGCCTCCGCCAGCCGCCGCGCGTCCCCGGTGAGCACCCGCGCCCCGGACCCCTCCACGACCGCCCGCACGGCAGCCGCCTCCGCCTCCACCACCACCTGCCGGCTCACCGGGGACAGCCGGGCAGACCGCGCCTCCGGATAGAACACGGTGTCCTCGAAGCCGAGCCCCCGCACCGTCCCCACCACCACATCCCCGGTGCTCAGCCGCTCACCCACACGCGCCCAGCCGCCCGTGACCACGACCTCCCCGTCCGCGCCCGGCGCCCGCCCGGCCGTCAGCTCGTACGGGGCGAACCGCGCCGTCGGCCACGGATGCCCGACCAGACCGCCCGGCCCGCCCGCCACCCGCACCGGGAAGGAACGGTCCTCCGTGACCGGCCCGAGCGCCCGCAACGCGGCGAGAACCCCGGCCGGCAGGGCCCGCGGCCGGTCCAACTCCGCCGTCCGCACTCCGTCCGGCGTCACCACCCGCAGCGCGTCCTGCCCCCTCACCACCACCGGTGCCGCCGCGAACCGTTCCGGCACCCGCACCGGCGCCTCCAGCGAGGCAGCCAGCGCCTGCCCCATCACCGCGACCAGGCCCACCCCCAGCGCGAGGGCGACGAAACTCCCGACCAACCCCGCCCACCGGATCCGCAGCGTCCGCAATGCCACACTCAGCATGCCGGGACCCCCTCGGCGTTCCGCACCGCTGCTTCCCGCATCGGCGACTCCCCAGCGCTCTCCAGCCCCGCCGTCCGGGCCGCGACCGTCTCCGCGTCGCCCCCGGCCAGTTCCCCGTGCACCCTCCCGTCGACCAGGAACACCACCCGGTCCGCGTACGACGCGGCCACCGGATCGTGGGTGACCATCACGACCGTCCGGCCCTCCTCGTCGACCATGCCGCGCAACAGCGCCAGCACCGCGCGGCCCGTCGTCGAGTCCAGCGCGCCGGTCGGCTCGTCGCCGAACAGCACCTCAGGCCGGGTGATCAGGGCGCGGGCCAGCGCCACCCGCTGCTGCTGACCCCCCGACAGCTCACCCGGCCGGTGCCCGCCCCGGTCCGCCAGCCCCACCCGCGCCAGCGCCTCCCGCACCCGTGCCCGCCCCGGACGCCGGCCGGCCAGCCGTAGCGGCAGCGCCACGTTCTGCTCGGCGGTCAGGGCGGGCAGCAGGTTGAACGCCTGGAACACGAACCCGATCCGCTCCCGCCGCAGCAGCGTCAGCCGCCGCTCGCTCAGCCCGCTCAGTTCGGTCCCGCCGATCCGCACGGACCCGGCGTCCGGCCGGTCCAGCCCGGCGGCGCACTGCAACAGTGTCGACTTGCCCGACCCCGACGGCCCCATCACCGCCGTGAAGGAGCCGCGAGGCAACGCGAGCGTGACCCCGTCGAGCGCGGTCACCCCGGTCCCGGCCGACCCGGCTCCGGTGGATCCGTACACCCGCCGTACGGCGGTCAGTTGGACGGCGTGTGCGGTCATCTCGGCTGTTGCTCCCACCCGTTGGACTCCAGTGGACCCAGACAACCGCGAGGAGACCGGCGCGGTCGCTGGGGCAGGGCCGAGACCTGAGGTAGGGCCAGGCCTACCCCGTGACCTCCCGCTGAACGGATGGCCCCGCCCCCGCCCCGCCCCTACGGTGATCCGCATGCATCCCCGAACCGTGTGGCAGGCCCTGTCCCGCCCGCGCTACCCGCTGTCGCCGTGGCCCTGGCGCGCCGCCGCCTACCTGCTGACCGGGGCGGTGACCGGCGCGGCCGTGCTGGTGGCGCTGGTCCTGCTCGCCGTGGTGGGCGGCGTCCTCGCGCTCGTCCTCGTCGGCCTGCCCCTCCTCGCGGCCCTCGCCTTCGCCGGGCTGCCCGTTGCCGCACTGGAGCGGCGCCGACTGCGGCTCGTCGACCCGGACGAGGCACCCGACCCGCACACCGAGCCGCCCGCGCCCGGCCTGGGCAGCTGGCTCACCACGCGCCTGCGGGAACCCGCCACCTGGCGTGAACTGGGCCACACCTTCCTCGTCGCCTGCCTGCTGTGGCCGGCCGAGGCCGTCCTGCTCACCGTGGCCCTGGTCGGCCCGCTGACGGTCGTCGCCACCCCGCTGCTGCTGGCGACGGCGGGCGACGGCCGCGAGACGAAGGTGCTCAAGACGTGGACGGTCACCGACTGGCCGACCGCCGTCGCCGCGGCCCTGCTCGGTGTCCTCCTCCTCGCCGCCGGCACCTACGTCCTCGGTGTCACCGCGGGTGCCCGAGCCGCCCTCGCCCGGCTGCTGGTCGCCCCGCGCGGCGGCGACCCCGAGGCCCGCGTCGTCGAACTCGCCCGCTCCCGGGCCCGCCTCGTCGACGCCTTCGAGACCGAACGCCGCCGCATCGAACGCGATCTGCACGACGGCGCCCAGCAACGCCTCGTCGCCCTCACCGTGACGCTCGGCCTGGCCCGCCTCGACGCTCCTCCCGGCGGCCCCCTCGCCGTCCAGCTCGCCAAGGCCCACGAGGAGGCGGGCGCCGCCCTCGCCGAACTGCGCGAGCTGATCCACGGCATCCACCCGAAGGTCCTCGCCGACTACGGCCTGGAGGCCGCCCTGGCCGACGCCGCCGACCGCTCGCCGATCCCCGTGGACGTGGAGTTCACCCTCCCGTACCGGCTGCCGCGGTCGGTCGAGTCCGCCGCCTACTTCGTGGTGTGCGAGGCGCTCGCCAACGTGGCCCGGCACAGCGGGGCGGCCCGTGCCCTGGTCCGCGGTGGACACCGCGCAGGACGGCTCGTCCTGGAGACCCGCGACGACGGTCGCGGCGGCGCCGACAGCACCCGAGGCACCGGCCTCACCGGTCTCGCCGACCGGGTGTCGGCCCTCGATGGGAAACTGTCCCTGACCAGCCCGCCGGGCGGACCGACCCTGCTGCGTGTGGAGATCCCTTGCGAGCCGACGGAAGCCGAGCCGACGGAAGCCGACCCGCCGCAAGCCGACCCGACGGAAGCCGACCCGCCGCAAGCCGACCCGCCGCAAGCCGAGCCGACGCAAGCCGACCCGTCGGAAGCCGAGCCGACGCAAGTCGAGCCGACGGGACACGCCGGCCCCTCGGAGACGGCCTGCGCATAGTCCTCGCCGAGGACAGCGTCCTCCTGCGCGACGGCCTGACCGTCCTCCTCACCCGCTTCGGCCACGAGGTGGTCGCCGCCGTGGGAGACGCGCAGGCCCTGCTCGGCGCGGTCGCCGAGCACACCCCCGACATCGTGGTCACCGACGTCCGGATGCCGCCCGCCTTCCAGGACGAGGGCCTGCACGCGGCGGTCCGCCTGCGCACCGATCGCCCCGGCCTGCCCGTCCTCGTCCTCAGCCAGTACGTCCAGCGCGCCTACGCCGCCGAACTCCTCGACTCCGGCGACGGCACCGGAGTCGGTTACCTCCTCAAGGACCGCGTCGGCCAGGTCGAGCAGTTCGTCGACGCGCTCACGGAGGTCGCCTCGGGCGGCACGGTCGTCGACCCCGAGGTCGTACGACAGTTGCTGCGCCGCCGCCGCGACCCGCTGGCCCGGCTCACCCCGCGCGAACGGGAGGTCCTGGCGCTGGTCGCGGAGGGCAGGTCCAACGGCGCGATCGCGAGGGCACTGGTCGTCTCCGAGGCGGCCGTCGGCAAGCACATCGGCAGCATCCTCGCCAAGCTGGACCTGCCGCCGGCGGACGACACCCACCGCAGGGTGCTGGCGGTCCTGGCCTACCTCAGGAGCTGAGCGGCCCGTGCCTGAGCAGCTGAGCGGCCCGTGCCTCAGGAGCCGAGCGGCTTGGCGTAGCAGCGGCTTTCGTCGTGGAAGCGGTAGTAGCCGAACTTGGTGCACGGCTCGTAGCCGCTGGAGGTGTACAGCGCGATGGCCTCCGGCTGTTCGGTGCCGGTCTCCAGCACCATGCGGAGCCGGCCGGCCGCGCGGGCGTCCTCCTCCAGGGCGGCGAGCATCCGCCGGGCCAGCCCTCGCCCCCGTGCCTCCTTGACCACGAACATCCGCTTCAGCTCGGCGTCCCCGTCCTGGTTGCCCTCGCCGTTCTCGTCCTGGCTGCGCCAACCGCCCGTGGCGACCGGCCGGTCCAGTTCGTCGTAGGCGATGAGATACACGCCGCGCGGCGGATCGAAGTCCGCGGGCTCCAGCACCGTGGCGTCACCGCCGTCGCCGTAGCGCTCGTGGTACTCGGCCTGGACCTCGTCGTTCAGCTTGACGGCGTCGGGATGGTCGAAGGGAACACGACGTATATTCATGCTGCTCAAGGTACATCCATGCATGATGAGGTGGCGGAGGAAAATCTGGACCTCGTCCAGTGTGCCGGTATCGTGCCCGGGTGCTGACCGTGACCTCCGTGAACGTGAATGGACTGCGGGCCGCCGCGAAGAAGGGCTTCGTGGAGTGGCTCGCCGACACCTCCGCCGATGCGCTGTGTCTCCAGGAGGTGCGCGCCGAAGCGGGGCAACTGCCGGAAACGGTCCGCGCCCCCGAGGGCTGGTACGTCACCCACGCCCCCGCCGCCGCCAAGGGCCGCGCCGGCGTCTCCCTCTACACCCGCCGCGAACCGGACGCCGTCCGCATCGGTTTCGGTTCCGCCGAGTTCGACACCAGCGGCCGCTACGTCGAGGCCGACCTGCCGGGTGTGACGCTCGCCTCCCTGTACCTCCCGTCCGGTGAGGTCGGCACCGACCGGCAGGACGAGAAGGTCCGCTTCATGGACGAGTTCCTGGCCTACCTCAAGACCCTCCGCGAACGCGCCGCCGCGGACGGCCGCGAGGTCCTGGTCTGCGGCGACTGGAACATCGCCCACCAGCAGGCCGACCTGAAGAACTGGCGCTCCAACACCAGGAGTTCCGGCTTCCTCCCCGAGGAGCGCGACTGGCTGACCCAGGTCCTCACCCCGGAGGCCGGCGGCTATGTCGACGTGGTCCGAGCCCTGCACCCGGACGTGGCGGGCCCGTACACGTGGTGGTCGTACCGGGGACGGGCCTTCGACAACGACTCGGGCTGGAGGATCGATCTGCATGTCTCGACCCCCGGTCTCGCGGCCAAGGCCGTGAAGGGCCTGGTGGAACGGGCGGCCACGCACGGCGAGCGTTGGTCGGACCACGCGCCGGTGACGGTCGTCTACGACCTCTGACGGCCCGTTCGGTGGGCGCCGCCTACGGCCGCTGGACCCGCCGCAACCGCCGGTCCAGCGCCAGGGAGAGTTCCGCCTCCACCACGCTCCGCGCCAGCGGGCGCAGACGGGGCAGGGCCTCCTCGCCCGCGTGACGGAGGATCACGGCGGTGAAGAGTTCGGCGAGGGCGTCGGCGTGGTCGCGGACGCGGGCGCCCGCGGTGAGGACCTCGGCGAGGGGGATGCCCTCGCGGACCAGGGCGGCGGAGACGTCCAGCAGACGGCGGCTGATGTGGACGATCTCGTCGCCGTCGGTGCCCAGGTAGCCGAGGTCCAGGGCGGCGGCGAGGTTGTCCGGCGTGACCTGCCCCTCGAAGCGGGCGGCGAGCTCCTCGGGGGTGAGGCGGACCGGCTCCTCCTCGGTGGGACCGCCGACGCCGAGCAGGTCGGCGACGTCGCGGCCGTGATCGAGGGCGTCGGCGAGTTCGGCGATGCCGGTCAGGGTGTGGCCGCGCTCCAGCAGTGCCGCGATCGTGCGCAGTCGGGCCAGGTGGTGGTCGTCGTACCAGGCGATACGGCCCTCGCGGCGGGGCGGCGCGAGCAGTTTGCGCTCGCGGTAGAAGCGCAGGGTGCGCACCGTGATGCCGGCCTCCCTGGCCAGCTCCTCCGTCCTGTACTCCCGCTTGTCCGTCACTCGGGAAGCCTATGTCGTACCGTCGGTAACTTTCCTTCTTCCGGCCCCTACCCATCAGTACGCCGCTGCTCTACGCTCCGATTGCGCCAGTGTTCACTGGCAGAGTCGCGGATCCGGTGGATGCGCGGCTTCGCAGGGTTGTCGCAGTGTCGCGAGGCAGGGAGGCGTCGGGATGGCCGAGCACGAGCATGTGCGGGTGGCGGTGATCGGGTCGGGATTCGGCGGACTGGGGGCCGCGGTGCGGCTGCGCCGGGAGGGGATCACCGACTTCGTCGTCCTGGAGCGGGCGAGCGGCCTCGGCGGCACCTGGCGGGACAACAGCTACCCCGGGTGCGCCTGTGACGTGCCGTCCCACCTGTACTCCTTCTCCTTCGCGCCCAACCCGGACTGGCCGCGCGCCTTCTCCGGTCAGGAACACATCCGCGCCTACCTGGAGCACGTCGCGGACGTGTTCCGGCTGCGCCCCCACATCCGCTTCGACGCCGAGGTCGAGCGGATGACCTGGGACCCGGAGCGGATGCGCTGGGACATCGAGACCGCCGGGGGAGGAACGCTCTCGGCCGACGTCGTCGTCTCCGCGACCGGGCCGCTGTCCGACCCCAAGATCCCCGAGATCCCCGGCCTGGACTCCTTCCCCGGCAAGGTCTTCCACTCCGCCCGCTGGGACCACGCCTACGACCTCACCGGCAAGCGCGTCGCCATGGTCGGCACGGGCGCCTCGGCCATCCAGATCGTGCCCGCGATCCAGCCGAAGGTCGGCCACCTCACCCTCTTCCAGCGCACCCCGCCATGGGTGATGCCCCGCATCGACCGGGCGATCAGCGGCGCCGAGCGCTGGCTGCACAAGCGGTTGCCGGTCACCGCGCGGGCCCGCCGCGGCCTCCTGTGGGGCATCCGCGAACTCCAGGTGCAGGCCTTCACCAAGCACCCGAACGAACTCGGCTTCGTCGAGCGGCTCGCCGGACGGAACATGGCCCGCGCCGTCAAGGACCCGGCGCTGCGCGCCAAGCTCACCCCGGACTACCGCATCGGCTGCAAGCGGATCCTGCTGTCCAGCGAGTACTACCCGGCGCTCACCCGCCCCAACGTGGACGTGGTGGCGAGCGGGCTGCGGGAGATCCGCGGGAACACCCTCGTCGCCGCCGACGGCAGCGAGGCCGAGGTCGACGCGATCGTCTTCGGCACCGGCTTCCGCGTCACGGACATGCCGATCGCCGAGCGGGTCGTCGGCGTCGACGGGCGGACCCTCGCCGAGAGCTGGAAGGGCGGGATGGAGGCCCTGCGCGGTGCCTCCGCGGCCGGGTTCCCCAACTGGATGACGATCATCGGCCCCAACACCGGCCTCGGGAACTCCTCCATGATCCTCATGATCGAGTCCCAGCTGAACTACCTGGCCGACTACCTCCGCCAGCTCGACGTCCTGGGAGGCCGGGCCGCCCTGGACGCCCGCCCGAGCGCCGTGCGCGCCTGGAACCGGCGCGTGCAGGACCGTATGACGCGCACGGTGTGGAACACCGGCGGCTGCACCAGCTGGTACCTGGACGCCAACGGACGCAACACCACCGTCTGGCCGGGCACCACGAGCGAGTTCCGCCGCGCCACCCGACGGGTGGACCTCGCGGAGTACGAGGTACTGCGCGCCCCGGCCGCCGGGGAGACGGCGGACCGCGCCCGGCGGCCGGAGGTGACCGCGTGACGACCACCGTCGCCCTCGGCCCGTACGCCCCTCCCACACCCGCCCGCGTCCTGACCGCCCGCTCCGCCGACGGCACGGAACTGCACGTCGAGGTGCACGGCCAGGACTCCGCCCCGGCGGTCGTCCTCGCGCACGGCTGGACCTGCTCGACCGCGTTCTGGGCGGCGCAGATCCGCGCCCTGTCCGCCGACCACCGGGTCGTCGCCTACGACCAGCGCGGCCACGGCCGTACCCCGGCGAGCCCGGCGTGCGGCGCCGACGTGCTCGCCGACGACCTGGAGGCCGTCCTCACCGCGACCCTCGCACCGGGCGAACGGGCCGTGATCGCCGGGCACTCCATGGGCGGCATGACCATCATGGCCTCCTCCACCCGGCCCGCGTTCCGTGACCACGCGGCGGCCGTCGTGCTGTGCAGCACGGGCAGTTCACGGCTGGTCGCCGAGTCCACCGTCGTGCCGATCCGGCCGGGCCGGCTGCGGGACTGGCTGACCGGACGCGTCCTCGGCTCGCGGGCACCCCTCGGCCCGGTCACGCCGCTCGCCCGCCGGGTCCTCAAGTACGCCACGATGGGCGCCGGTTCGTCCCCGCACATGGTGGAGGTCTGCGCGCGGATCGTGCACGCCTGCCCGCGCCGGGTCCGACACGCCTGGTCGAACGTCCTCGACCTGCTTGATCTCGACCACGCCGTACGGGAGTTGCGGGTTCCGACGGCGGTGATCGTGGGCTCGGCGGACCGGATGACGCCGCCCGTGCACGCCCGTCGGCTGGCCGAGGCGCTGCCGGTCTGCGTCGGCCTGACGGAGCTGCCGGGTCTCGGCCACATGACGCCGGTGGAGGCACCGGAGTTGGTCACCGGCACGATCCGGGACCTCGTCACCACCCACATAGCCATGAAGGAGGGCGCATGAGCAAGGTGAGCCTCGAAGGACAGGTCGCGGTCGTCACCGGGGCCGCACGGGGCGTCGGTGAACTGCTCGCGCGCAAGCTCTCCGCGCGCGGGGCGAGCGTCGCGCTGGTCGGCCTCGAACCGGACGCGCTGAAGCGGGTCGCGGAGCGGCTGCACGGTGACGCCGACCACTGGTACGCCGACGTCACCGACCATGCGGCGATGGCCCGCGTCGCCCAGGAGGTGAAGGAACGCTTCGGCAAGGTGGACATCGTGGTCGCCAACGCGGGCGTGGCCACCGGCGGCCCGTTCGCCGACTCCGACCCGGACGCCTGGCGCCGGGTCATCGAGGTCAACCTCATCGGCTCGGCCGTCACCGCCCGCGCCTTCCTGCCGGTGCTGACGGAGAGCCGCGGCTACCTCCTCCAGATCGCCTCCCTCGCGGCGATCACCCCCGCGCCGATGATGACGGCGTACTGCGCGTCCAAGTCGGGCGTGGAGGCGTACGCGCACAGCCTGCGCGCCGAGGTCGGCCACAAGGGCGTGCGGGTGGGCGTCGGTTACCTGTCCTGGACCGACACCGACATGGTGCGCGGCGCCGACCAGGAGGACGTGATGCGGGAGTTGCGGGAACGGCTGCCCTGGCCGTCCAACAAGACGTACCCGCTCGGCCCCGCCGTCGAGCGGATCGTCGCCGGGATAGAGCGCCGCTCCTCGCACGTGTACGGACAGTGGTGGCTGCGCGGGATGCAGGGGATCCGCGGATATCTGCCGGGGCTCATCGGGACGGTGGGGCAAAGGGAGATGAGGCGGTTCGAGCCCCGGCTGCGGGGCATGCGGACGGGTTTGGTCGGAGCGGGGGGCGCGGCCGACGAACAGGCACGCGCTACGCAGCGTAGTTGATCGAAATGCGCGGAATGTCCTGCCGTGTGAATCTGGTCGAGGCCCGACCAAGGGCCAATCCCCTCACCCTCATACGGGAGTGAACCCACATGGGTATGAAGGACAAGTTCCAGGACCAGGCCGAGCAGTGGCAGGACAAGGCCAAGCGGAAGATGGACGAGACCAAGGAGCAGACCAAGGAGCGCGGCCGGCAGCGTGGTGAGCGCGAGCAGGACCCGCAGCGCACGGTCCGGGACGAGCAGCACCCGCAGCGCACGGCCCGTGACGAGGAGGACCGCTACGACGCGGACTTCGACCCCGAGGCGATGCGGTAACGCGTGCCGCTGGGCTTGAGCGCAGAGGGGTGCCCTCCGTCAAGGGGGCACCCCGCGTGCGTGTGGGGTGCGCCGGTGGCGCCGGGTCATGTGGCCGCGGCACGCGGTTTCCCCGCCCCCGAGCCGCGCTCCCGCTCGCTCGGGGCGGGAAACCGGACGATCGGTCCCCGGCGACCCGCACGTGGCAACGCACGGCACCGGACACCGTGCCCGGGGGGCCGCGTCCGCCGGGCACCGAGATCGCCGCGGACGCCGTCCCCGACGGTCCCTCAACGCCCCCGGCGGGGCAGCCGCGGACGGGACCGGTCCGGGACGTCCGCGAGGCCCGGCGGCGACGCCGGCGGGTCCTTCTCCAGCAGGGCCAGCGCCAGCGACACCGCGTCGTCGAGCTGCGCGTGCCGCCCCTCCGCCCAGTCCAGCGGGGTCCGCAGCACCTCCAGGTCGGGGGCGACCCCGTGGTTCTCCACGGACCACCCGTACGCGTCGAACCACGCCGCGTTCATCGGTACGGTGATGACCGACCCGTCGCCGAGCCGGTGGCGTCCGGTCATGCCGACGACTCCGCCCCAGGTCCGCTGTCCCACCACCGGCCCGAGTCCCAGCAGCTTGAACGCCGCCGTGATCATGTCGCCGTCGGAGGAGGTCGCCTCGTCGGCGAGGGCGACCACGGGGCCGCGGGGCGCGTTGGACGCGTAGGACACGGGCTGGGCGTCGCGGGTGAGGTCCCAGCCGAGGATGGTGCGGGTCAGCTTCTCCACCACGAGTTCGCTGATGTGCCCGCCCGCGTTGCCGCGGACGTCGACGATCAGCGCGGGGCGGGACACCTCCATCCGCAGGTCGCGGTTGAACTGGGCCCAGCCGGAGCCGCCCATGTCGGGGATGTGCAGATAGCCGCACCGCCCGCCGCTCAACTCCCGCACCACCTGGCGCCGTTTGGCCACCCAGTCCTGGTAGCGCAGCGGCCGTTCGTCGAGGAGGGGGACGACGGCGACCCGCCGGGCCCGCCCGGACTCGTCCTCGGCGGGGGTGAACGTCAGCTCCACCGTCGTACCGCCCGCTCCCGCCAGCAGCGGGTAGGGGCCGGTGACCGAATCCACCGGGCGGCCGTCGACATGGGTGAGCACCGCGCCCTCGCGGATGCCGGTCCCGGCCAGCGGGGAGCGTGCCTTGGAGTCCGAGGAGTCGCCGGGCAGGATCCGCTTGACCGTCCAACGACCTCCCCTGCATACGAGGTTGGCGCCGAGTAGGCCTTGCCGGCGCTGGTAGTGGGGCGGGCCCTCGTTGCGGCGGGCGGCGGTGACGTAGGCATGGGAGGTGCCCAGTTCGCCGAGGACCTCCCGGAGCAGGTCGGCGAACTCGTCGGGGGAGGCGACCCGTTCGACCAGGGGCCGGTACTGGTCGAGGACCGCGTCCCAGTCGATGCCGCACATGCCCGGGTCCCAGAAGTAGGCGCGGATGAGGCGGCCCGCCTCCGCGTAGGCCTGCCGCCACTCGGCGCCCGGGTCGACTTCGTGCAGGATGCGGCGCAGGTCGAGCCAGACCGTGGAGTCGAGGTCGCCGGACTCGGTGGAGGGCACCGCGCGCAGCTCACCCTCGTCGACGACGACCAGCCGGCTGCCGTCGCCGCTGACCGCGAACCAGTCGAGGTGCTCGACCAGTTCGCTCTTCTTCGCCTTGCCGAGGTTGAAGTGCTCCAGCGTCGGCCGCCCACTGGTGTCGTCCGGGTTGGCGAAGGTCTCGCCGAGGGCCCCGGAGATCGGCCAGCGCAGCCAGACCAGGCCTCCGCCCGCGACCGGGAACAGCGCCGAGTACTTGGAGGCGGGCACCGGGAACGGTGTCACCCGGCTCGCCAGCCCCTCGACCTCGACGGTGACCGTGCCGTCGCCGCCCTCCTCTTCCGCCGGGTCGAGCCCGCCGGCGGCCGGCCGGCCCTCGGGGGTGAGGGCGAAGGGGGACGGGGTCGCCGAGTTCAGCGGCACCAGGTAGGGGCGGCAGCCGAGGGGGAAGGAGAGGTCGCCGGTGTGGACGTCGTACACCGGGTCGAAGCCGCGCCAGGAGAGGAAGGCGAGATAGCGGCCGTCGCGGGTGAAGACCGGGTTCTCGTCCTCGAAACGCCCGTTCGTGACGTCGACGATCAGTCCGTCACCCTTGCCGAGCCCGGAGATCCGGGCCATCTTGATCTGCCGCAGCGACCGCCCGATACCCGGATGGGACCAGGTCAGCCAGGCCCCGTCGGGGGAGAACGCGAGATCGCGCACGGGCCCGTTGACCGACCGGATCAACTCGACGACCACACCGCCGGAGCCGCCCGAGCCGCCCGAGCCGGCGGCTTCTGCGGCCTCTGCGGCTCCCCTGGCCCGGCCGGCCTCTGTGGCCTCCCCGACGGCCTCCGCCTCCGCCACCTCGTCGGACACCGTGACCAGCAGCAGGCGGCCGTCGTGCGAGGCGATCGCCAGCCGTTCGCCCGCGGGGTCGGACACCATCTCCAGCACCCGGCCCAGCCCGCCGGAGACCGGCCGGCGCGGCGCGCGGTCCCCGCTCGCCCGCGGCAGGTAGGCGATCTCGACGGCGTCCTCGCCCTCCGCGTCCGTCACGTAGGCGACCTGACCGCCCGAGCCGAGCATCTCCGGGAGCCGGACCCGTACGCCGGGGGTGTCGGTAATGGTCCGCGCGGGCCCGTCGCGGTGGGTGAGCCAGTACAGGCTGCCGCGCACGACGACCGCGCTCGCCCGCCCGGTCTCGTCGACCGAGATGCCGTCCACGTGCTGCGCGGCCGGGATCTGGTACGGCCGCCGCCCCGTCCGCGGCCCGCTCAGCCGTACGTCGATCCGGCGAGGCTCGGAGTCCGGGGACAGGTCGTCGACGATCCACAGGTCCCCGGCGCACTGGTACACCACGCGGGTGCCGTCGCTGGCGGCGTTGCGGGCGTAGAAGGCGTCGTGGTCGGTGTGCCGGCGCAGGTCGGAGCCGTCGTGGGCGCAGGAGTAGAGGTTGCCGACGCCCTCGTGGTCGGAGAGGAAGGCGACCCGGCCGCCGACCAGCATGGGTGCGGCGAGGTGGCCGTCCAGGTCGGCGAGCAGCCGCTGTCCGTGCAGCCAGAGCCGGCCCGTGGCCCCGCCCCGGTACCGCTTCCAGGCGGCCGGTTCGTGCGGTGGGGTGCCGGTGAGCAGCAGGGTGCGGCGTTCGCCTTCGAGGTCGGCGGTCTGGAGGTCGGTGACCGGTCCCCAGGGCAGTCTGCGGCCGGGGGAGCCGTCGGGGGAGACCTTGTAGGCCCAGGTGAAGTAGGAGAAAGGTTCGCCGTGGGAGGCCACGGCCAGGATGTCGCCGTCGGGGGTCCAGCCGCAGACCCGGGTGTCGGGGCTGCCCCAGTACGTCAGCCGCCGTCCGGGACCGCCGTCCACGGGGATCAGGTGGATCTCGGGCACGAGGCTGCGCCAGCTCGTGTAGGCGACCCGGCCGCCGTCGGGGGAGAAGCGGGGATGGCCGGCCTTGGTGCGGTCGGCGGTGAGCCGCCAGGCGCGGCCGGGTCCGTCGAGCGGGGCCAGCCAGAGGTCGTCCTCCGCCACGAAGCACAACTGGTCACCGCTGAGGTGGGGCAGGCGCAAGTAGGTCACGTCTCCATGCTTTTCCCGCGTACCGGGCAGGGCAACTTATGTGTTCTTGACGGACGTGAGCCAGCGCACGTACGAAACCGTTTCGTTTCGCAGTTCCTCGGGGTATGTTCATGGTGTACGGGACGAGCCGTGCCGGAGTCGGAAGGTGAGGGGCATGACTGAGGTCGCGACGACGCGTCGCAGTCGCATCACACCCGAGCGCGAGGCCGAGCTGTACGGGGCCGTGCTCGACCTGCTCCGCGAGGTCGGTTACGACGCCCTGACCATGGACGCCGTCGCCGCCCGCACCCGTTCCAGCAAGGCCACGCTCTACCGCCAGTGGGGCGGCAAGGCCGACCTGGTCGTGAAGGCCATCAGACACAGCAAACCGGACCACAGCGACGGGATCGACACGGGCACCCTCCGGGGCGACCTGCACGCACTGGTTCAGCTCGAGGACGACTGCACCATCGAGCAGAACTCGGCGCTCATGCGCGGTGTCGCCATGGCGATGCACAACAACGCCGACCTGCGCAGGGCGTTCCGGGCGCAGCTCGTCGAGCCGGAGATGTCCGGGTTCCACCAGGTGATCCGGCGGGCCATCGACCGGGGCGAGGTCCGGGCGGACTGTCCCGCGCTGGAGTTCATGCTGCACATGATGATCGGCGGCTTCGCCACCCGGGCGCTGCTCGACGACCAGCCGCCGACCCAGGCTTTCCTCACCTCGTACATCGACGCCGTGGTCCTCCCCGCCCTCGGCATCCCCACCACCTCCTGACCGTCCCCGCGGTCCGCCCTCCCTGACGTCACCGCTCTCGTCGTCGGGCCGATCACCCCTGCCTCCCCGCCGGGTTGATCACCCCTGCCCTTGGGGCCTGTGTCGCCACCTCAGCCCCTACACCACGACCTGACCGGGAGTACGCCCCCGTGGCCACGTTCCTCTACAGACTCGGCCGGCTCGCCTTCCGGCGACGGCATCTCGTCGCCCTGATATGGGTCGCCCTGCTGACGCTCGCGGGCGTCGGCGCGGCCTCCGCGCCCACACCGGGCACCACCTCCTTCTCCATCCCGGGGACCGAGGCGCAGAAGGCCTTCGACCTGCTGGAACAGCGGTTCCCCGGCGCCAGCGCGGACGGCGGTACCGGACGCATCGTCTTCAAGGCGCCCGACGGCGAGAAGATGACGGACGCCGACAACCGGGCGACCGTCGCCAAGACCGTCAGGGAACTGAGCGACGGATCCCAGGTCGTCTCCGTCACCGACCCGTTCACCACCGCCGCCGTCAGCGAGGACGGCACGGTCGCCTACACGTCGGTGAAGTACGACGCCCCCGGCATGGAACTGGCCGACTCGACCAGGGACGCCCTGGAGGCGGCCGGGGACGACGCACGGGCCGCCGGACTGACCGTCGACATCGGCGGTGACGCGCTCCAGGCCGGGGCCGAGCCGGGAGCGGCCGGTGAGGTCGTCGGCATCGCCATCGCCGCCGTCGTCCTCGTCATCACCCTGGGCTCGCTGGTCGCGGCCGGACTCCCGCTGCTGACCGCGATCATCGGCGTCGGCATCGGCGTGTCCACCATCACCGCCCTCGCCAAGGCGCTCGACCTCGGCGACACCACGTCCACCCTCGCGCTGATGATCGGCCTGGCGGTCGGCATCGACTACGCGCTGTTCATCGTCTCCCGCTACCGCGGCGAGCTCGCCGACGGCCGGGACCGCGAGGAGGCGGCCGGCCGCGCCACCGGCACCGCCGGATCGGCCGTGGTCTTCGCCGGCCTCACCGTCGTGATCGCCCTGGCGGGCCTGGCGGTCGTCAACGTCCCGATGCTCACCAAGATGGGCCTCGCCGCGGCCGGCACGGTCGTCGTCGCCGTCCTCATCGCCCTCACCATGATCCCGGCGCTGCTCGGCTACGCGGGCCGGAAGATCCGCCCGGCGGGCGAGAAGCGCAAGCCGCGCGGCGCCGGCAAGGCCGGACGGACCGAGCGCGCCGGGACGTCCAGGGCGGCGGCACCGGCCAAGCCCGGCCTCGGCACCCGCTGGGCGAGCTTCGTCATCCGCCGCCCGGCCGCCGTCCTGCTGCTCGGCGTGGTCGGCCTCGGGACGATCGCCGTCCCGGCCACCCAACTGGAGCTGGGCCTGCCCGACGACGGCTCGCAGCCGACGTCCACCACGCAGCGCCGGGCGTACGACCTGCTGTCGGAGGGCTTCGGCCCCGGCTTCAACGGCCCCCTGATGATCGTCGTCGACGCCCGGAACAGCGACGACCCGCAGGGCGCGGTCACCACCGTCACCGATGGGATCAAGGAACTCGAGAACGTCGTGACGGTCACCCCGGCCGCCTACAACAAGGCCGCCGACACCGCCACGATCACCGTGATCCCCGACTCCAAACCGTCCTCGGTCCAGACCGAGGACCTGGTGCACGCCATCCGCGGCGAGAGCGCCGACATCAAGGCCGACACCGGCGCGGAGGTCCTGGTCACCGGCACCACCGCGATGAACATCGACTTCTCGCAGAAGCTCAACGACGCGCTGATCCCGTACCTCGGCCTGGTGGTGGGCCTCGCCTTCCTCCTCCTCATCGTCGTCTTCCGCTCCATCCTGGTCCCGCTGAAGGCCGCCCTCGGCTTCCTGCTCAGCGTGCTCGCCGCGCTCGGCGCGGTCGTCGCGGTCTTCCAGTGGGGCTGGCTCGGCGGGCTGCTCGGCGTCGAGGAGCCCGGCCCGATCATGTCGATGATGCCGATCTTCATGGTCGGCGTGGTCTTCGGTCTCGCGATGGACTACGAGGTGTTCCTCGTGACCCGCATGCGAGAGGCCTACGTCCACGGCGAGACGCCGGCCCAGGCCGTGGTCACCGGGTTCCGGCACAGCTCGCGGGTGGTGGCCGCCGCCGCGATCATCATGATGGCCGTCTTCGGCGGCTTCATCACCTCCAGCGAACAGATGATCAAGATGATCGGCTTCGGACTGGCGATCGCCGTCTTCTTCGACGCGTTCGTGGTCCGCATGGCGATCGTCCCCGCGGTCCTGGCCCTGCTCGGGAAGAGGGCCTGGTGGCTCCCGAAGTGGCTGGACCGGGTTCTGCCCAACGTGGACGTCGAGGGCGAAGGCCTCAAGGCCCTCGACTCCCGGAACACGGACCCCGACGCGGACAAGGACCGGGAACTGGTCCGCGCGTGACGCCGCGCTGAGCGGGCGCGGTGGAGAGGAAGCCGGCGAGGGCCCCGTGGGGACGGGGCGCCCTCACCGGCTTTCCTCCGCTGGGGCCGATCCGCTCGCCTGCCCTCTACACGCACCGCTAGCGTGCCGTGCATGACGACGACAGCCGCCACTGACGCCGATGAGCCCGCGAACTCCGCCGGTTCCGTGACCACCGCGCCCTCCGGGGCACACCCCCGTTTCGCCGAGGCACTGGACGCCCTCGGCCTCGCCGGCCTGCACGCCGACATCCGCCGCTTCCCCGACGCGACCCGGACCGCCGCCGAGGCGGCCGCCGCGATCGGGTGCGAGCTGAGTCAGATCTGCAAGTCGCTGGTCTTCACGGCGGACGGCGTGCCGGTGCTGGTGCTGATGGACGGGGCCTCCCGCGTCGACGTGGAACTGGTCCGCAAGGAACTCGGGGCCGGGAAGGTGAAGCGGGCCGCCGCCGACGTCGTACGGGAGACGACCGGGTACGCGATCGGAGGCGTGCCGCCGTTCGGGCACCGTACCCGCACCCGGGTCCTCGCCGACCGGAGCCTGTTCGCGCACGACGTGGTGTGGGCGGCGGCCGGGACACCGCACACCGTGTTCCCCATGGCGCCCGAGGCGCTCGTCGGACACGCCGGCGCCACTGTCGTGGACGTGCGCGAGCGCACCAGGTGACCCCACTGGTCACCACGGCCGTCCTGCTCGCCGCGGTCACGCACGCCAGCTGGAACGCGATAGCCCACCGCATCACCGACAAGCTGACCGGCTTCGCCCTCATCTCGGGCGGCGGGCTGCTCATCGGCCTCGCGATGGCGCCGTTCACGGCGTTCCCCGCGGCGGCGGCATGGCCGTACCTGCTGGTCTCGGCCGCGATCCACATCGCCTACTACGCGCTGCTGATGCGGTCGTTCCGGCTCGGCGACTTCGGGCAGGCCTACCCGATCGCGCGCGGCTCGGCGCCCCTCGTCGTCACCGTCCTGGCCGCCGTGTTCGCGCACGAGGTGCCCGACGGCTGGGCCGCCGCCGGGATCGCCGTGTCCTGCGCGGGCCTCACCGGCGTCGCCGTGTGGGGCCTGCGCGGACGGCGCCCCGACTGGGCGGCGATCGGCGCGGCGCTGGCGACCGGCCTGACCATCGCCGCGTACACGGTCGTCGACGGCCTCGGCGTCCGCGCGTCCGGGTCCTCCCTCGGCTACATCGCCTGGCTGATGGCCGTCCAGGGCACGGTCCTGCCCCTGTACGCCGCCGCCCGCCGGCGCGGCGGAACCCTGGCGGTCCTGCGCCCCCACGCCGCCCTCGGCCTCCTCGGCGCGGCCCTCTCGGTCACCGCCTACGCCCTCGTCCTGTGGGCCCAGACCCGCGCCGAACTGGCCCCCATCTCCGCCCTGCGCGAGTCGTCGATCATCGTCGGAGCGGCGATCGGCGCCATCTTCTTCAAGGAACGCTTCGGCGCCCCGCGCATCGCCGCCGCGGCCCTTCTCGTGGTGGGCATCGGCCTGATGCTGCACACGGGGTGAGGACGACGGCGGCCGGGGCGCCCGAGGCACGTGGCCGGCGCCTCGCCCGGACACGGTCTCGGCGGCCGTCACCCGCGCGCGGCCGCCGGACCGCCGTCCCGGTGGCGGGACCGCCGCCCGGCTCACCGTCGGGCGGCGGTCGTACCCGGCTTGCGGGAACGGGGCACGCACCCCGGTTCCGGACCCGCTGGATCGTACGGCCGCAGAAGGCCCCCGTCTCCTACGGCCGTGCGTAGGGCCGCGTCATGATCTCCAGGTTGTGGCCGTCCGGGTCGGCGAAGTACGCGCCCCGGCCGCCGAACAGGCTGTTCGTACGGCCGGGTTCGCTGTGCCGGGGATCGGCGTAGTACGTGACGCCGACCGCCTCCAGGCGGGCGATCATCGTGTCGAACTGCTCCTCCGCCACGAGGAACGCGTAGTGCTGGGACTGGATCGGCTCGTCACGCATCTCGTAGAAGTCGAGGGTGACGCCGTTGCCGAGGTCGACCGGCAGGAACGGGCCGAACGGCGCGCCGACCGGGAGGCCCAGGATCGCGGCGAGGAACTCGGCCGAGAGCTGCCGGTCACGGGCGGGCACGGCGAGGTGGTTCAGCTGGGGGAGCGGTGTCTGAGCAGGCATGGTGAGTGAAGGTCTCCGGTCTCGGTGTCCAGGGTGGTGCCCTCTGCGGGGGGCGGGAAGGAAGGACGCGGAGACGGAGCGGCGGGCCTCTGGCCCGCCTCGCGCTCACGCCGAGACCGGGCGCCTCACTCGTGCGTGGCCCAAGGCCGACCCGGCAGTCACCTGAGGGACGGTAGTCGCCGCCACGCGCAGGCGCAATCATGATTCCGTCCGTCGGCCGTCGGTGGCCGGAAGCCCGTGGCCGGTGGCCCGTGGCCGGTGGCCGGAGACCACCTGAGGTGGCCGGGCTGTTCCTCCCGTGCGGCGCCGGGGCGAGAACCCGACATCACCGCGCTCCGGCCGAATGGGTGCGCCCGGACGCCTTGAGGAGCACCCTGGAAGCAGATGTTCCGGAGGTGATCGTCATGATGCACACCACAGTCGGATGGCATGTCGAGCTGGAGTTCGAGGAGGACGATCAACACACACGGGCCGTCGCGCTGGTCCGGTTGCCCGACGGGAGCGAGATCCGGGCGCACGGGCACGCCAGCCGGCACCGGGTCGACCCCAACCAACCACGGGTCGGCGAGGAGATCGCCGGCGCTCGTGCCCTGAACGAGATCGCCATGCAGTTGCTGACGAAGGCTCACATGGAGATCGACGACGCGTCGGGAAGGACCTCGCACCCGATCCACGTGTGAGCGAGTGAGCGAGTGAGCGAGTGGAGGAGAACCTCCGCCCGGTCAGCCGGCGGTCGTGGCCGTCCGTACGGCCCGCACCAGCGCCTGCGCCCGCGGATCCGCCGTCACGCTGGACCGGAAGCCGCTCGTGACGTAGCCGAAGGCGATGCCCGACTCAGGGTCGGCGAAGCCGAGGGGGCCGCCACGGCCGGGGTGGCCGAAGGAGGCGGGGGACAGCAGCGGTGAGGCGGCGCCGTGCAGCATGTAGCCGGCACCGAAGCGGGTGTTCACGACGAGCACCCGGTCCGCCCCGGCGGACCGCTCACCGCGTGCGATCCGCACGGTCTCCGGGGCGAAGAGGCGTCGGCCGCCGTCGGGCTCGCCGATCAGCGACGCGTAGAAGCGGGCCAGTCCGTCCGCCGTGGCGATGCCGTTGGAGGCGGGCAGGGCCGCCGCCCGGTACGCGGGATCGTTCTCGTCGGGCAGCGGGGTGATCGCGGCGAAGGCGCGGCGGGTGAGCGAGTCCGGGTCGGCGTAGGCGTCGGCGACCGCGCGCTTGGGGCGCGTGCGCAGCGCGCCCGCCTGCGCGGGCGCTTCGGTCTGCCCCACGCGTCCCACGCGCGCCCGCTCGCGCTCCGGCAGGCCGAGCCACAGTTCGGCCCCGGCCGGTCCGGCGATCTCCTCGGCGATCCAGGTGCCGATCGGCCGCCCGGTGACCCGACGCACCAGTTCGCCGGTCAGCCAGCTGTAGGTCTGCGCGTGGTAGCCGTGGTCCGTGCCGGGCTCCCACGCCGGCGCCTGTGCGGCGACCGCCGCGGCGCCGACCTCGGGGTCGGCGGCCTCGGCGGGCGTCAGCGGCCGGTCCAGCACGGGCACGCCGGCACGGTGCGCGAGCACGTCCCGCACGAGCGTCCGGTCCTTGCCGGCCGCCTTGTACTCCGGCCAGTACGTCCCCACCGGCGCGTCCAGGTCCAGCTCCCCGCGCTGCCACAGCATCAGCAGGACGGCGGCGGCGACACCCTTCGTCGCCGAGCGCACGATCTGCGCGGTGCCCCGTTCCCAGGGCGCCCCGCCGTCGACGTCCCGGCCGCCGCCCCACAGGTCGACGACCTTGTGCCCGTCCCGGTAGACGGCGACGGCCGCGCCCCGCTCCCCGAGCGAGTCGAAGTTGCGGGCGAACGCCTCCCTGACCGGCTCGAAGCCGGCGGTCACCGTGCCGTGCACATCCACGTCCGTACGTCCTCTCGGCTCACCTGCGACGGAGGGGTCAACGCCCCCGCGCAGCCGACGATTCCTGGGGCCGGCCGGCCCGGCGGGATCGTTACGTCGATGTTGTCGCGCCGCGTGGACGAGCACGGCGCGTGCTCCGACACGCTTGCCGGCGTCACGCGCCCGACGTCACCGAACGCGGGTCGAAACCGAACGGCAGCTCCAGCCGGTGCGCGCGCATCAGCGCGTCGTCCGCGAGCAGATCGGCCGTGCGCCCGTCCGCCGCGATCACGCCCTCGCTGAGGATCATGGACCGCGGGCACAGCTCCAGGGCGTACGGCAGGTCGTGGGTGACCATGAGGACGGTGACGTCGAGGGAGCGCAGGATGTCGGCCAGTTCGCGGCGCGAGGCGGGGTCGAGGTTGGAGGACGGCTCGTCCAGGACGAGGATCTCCGGCTCCATCGCCAGCACCGTCGCGACCGCGACCCGGCGGCGCTGCCCGAAGGACAGATGGTGCGGCGGACGCTCCTTGAACTCGGCCATGCCGACCTGGGCGAGCGCCCGGTCCACGCGCTCCTCCAGCTCCGCGCCCCCCAGCCCGGCCGCCGCGGGTCCGAACGCCACGTCCTCCCGCACGGTCGGCATGAACAGCTGGTCGTCGGGGTCCTGGAAGACGATGCCGACCCTGCGCCGGATCTCCGCCATGTGCCGCTTGCCGACGGGCAGCCCGGCGACCGTCACCGTCCCGGCGCCGCCGGTCAGGATGCCGTTGAGGTGCAGCACGAGGGTGGTCTTGCCGGCGCCGTTCGGCCCGAGCAGCGCCACCCGCTCGCCGCGCGCGATCGAGAAGTCCACGCCGAACAGGGCCTGGTGGCCGTCGGGGTAGGCGAAGGCGAGGCCCGAGACCTCGAGGGAAGCAGTCACAGGGCCCATCCCAGCACGCAGACGACGAGGGCGGCGAACGGCAGGGTCAGCGCGTACGACCACTGCGCGCGCGAGGCGGTCACCTCGTCGATCACCGGCATGGAACCGGCGTACCCCCGGCTGACCATGGCCAGGTGCACGCGCTCCCCGCGCTCGTAGGAACGGATGAACAGGGCGCCCGCGGACTTGGCGAGAACGCCCCAGTGCTTGACGCCGCTCGCCTCGAACCCGCGGGACTCCCGCGCGATCCTCATCCGCCGCATCTCGTCCGTGATGACGTCGCCGTAGCGGATCATGAAGGAGGCGATCTGCACGAGCAGCGGCGGCAGTCTGAGGCGCTGGAGGCCGAGGAGGAGTTCGCGCAGTTCGGTGGTGGAGGCCAGCAGGACGGAGGCGGCGACGCCGAGGGTGCCCTTGGCGAGTACGTTCCAGGCCCCCCACAGTCCGTTGACGCTGAGGGACAGCCCCAGGACGTCCACCCGCTCGCCCTCGGCCACGAACGGCATCAGCACGGCGAAGGCGACGAACGGCACCTCGATCAGCAGCCGCTTCAGCAGGAAACCGGCCGGGACGCGGGCGCGGGACGCGACGACGCCGAGCAGGACGGCGTACAGGCCGAACGCCCACGTCGCCTCCCGCGGCGTCGACACCACGACCACGACGAAGGCGAAGGTGGCGGCGAGCTTGGTGTGCGGCGGCAGGGCGTGCACGGGCGAGTGACCGTGCCGGTACAGCCGGTGCGCGTGCCCGGCGCCCATGTCAGAGGTCCACGGCCGTCGGGGACACGTCGGCGCCGCGGCGTCGGCGTACCGCCCAGAACACGGTGCTGCCCGCGACGACGGTCACGCCGACGCCGATGACGCCCGCTAGTCCGCCGGACAGCCGGGCGTCGCCGACGTCCTTGACGCCGTAGTCGGCGAGCGGGGAGTCCGAGGCGGAGTGCTCCTCGGCCTTCTTGTCGATGCCCTTGTCGGCGGCGACCTTCTCCAGGCCGTCCGGATTCGAGGAGGCGTAGAAGCTGACGAAGCCGGCGAGGACCAGGGAGGTGACCAGGCCGCTCGCCCACAGCGTGCGACGGGAGGTGCGCGCCGCGACGGGCGCCGACGCGGGAGCCGGAGCCTCCTCGGCGGCGGGCAGGTCCACGAGTTCGCCGTTCACCCGCAGCTGGAGCCGCTGCTGCAACCCGCGCGCCCCGTACACGAGATCCGGCCGTACGGCGATGACGGCGCCGACCGTCAGCGCGGTGATCGCGGCCTCGCCGACGCCGATCAGCACGTGCACGCCGACCATGGCGGTGGCCACCTTGCCGATCGCGACGTCGGTGGTGCCGCCGACCGCGTACATCAGCGTGAAGGCGAGAGCCGCCGCCGGCACGGACAGCAGCGCGGCGACGAAGGAGGCGGCGGTGACGGAACGGCGGGTGCGCGGCAGCACCTTCACCAGCCCGCGGAAGACGGCGTAGGCCACGACCGTCGTCACCACCGCCATGTCGGTGATGTTCACGCCGAGCGCGGTCAGGCCGCCGTCGGCGAAGAGGATGCCCTGCATCAGCAGGACCACGGACACGCACAGGACCCCGGTGAAGGGGCCCACGAGTATCGCGGCGAGCGCCCCGCCGAGAAGATGGCCGCTTGTTCCGGCCGCCACGGGGAAGTTGAGCATCTGTACGGCGAAGATGAATGCGGCCACCAGGCCGGCCAGCGGCGCCGTGCGTTCGTCGAGTTCGCGGCGCGCCCCGCGCAGGCTCACGGCGATGGCGCCCGCGGCGACGACTCCGGTCACGGCGGAGGTCGGGGCGTTGATGAATCCGTCGGGTACGTGCACCGTTCGATGATAGTGGCTTAATGCGAACGGGTTGCAAGAGAGAGTCCGTCTTCGTGCCGGCTCCACTCGGCCGCGGGTGATGAGGTCCGCGCATCGCACATGTGAGATACGCCCGCTCAGGAGGGCGGGGACCGGAAAACGTGCGACATTGGAGGGGGAGTGGACGTAGAGCTTCCGTACAGGCCACGCAGCGTGAGAGGGCGGTCGATGTCTGTAGTCGAGCAGTACGCGCGAGCCCACATCGTCACGGACGCGGATCTGGTCGAGGAGGAACGCAACGCCGTCCCCGTCGTTCTTCGCTACGACCCCGACGACGACCCGCGCACCGTCCGGGTCGGGCTCCCCGGCACCCATGAGTGGACCATCGCCCGCACCCTCCTCGAACAGGGCCTGCGCGCCCCGGCCGGCAGCGGGGAGGTCCGCGTCTGGCCCTGCGGACGGGTCCAGGCCATCGTGGAGTTCCACTCCTCGCAGGGCGTCTCGGTCGTGCAGTTCGAGTCCAAGACCCTCCTGCGCTTCCTGCGCCGCACCTACACGGCCACGGCGCAGCCCGTGAGCCACTGAGCGGACGAGGCGGCGGCGCGGTGCCGGGGCCGGCGAGCCCGGCCCCGCCCGTGACCCACTGAGCGGACGACGCGGCGCGGTGCCGGCCCGAGCCCGGCCCGAGCCGGACGAGAGGCCGTGGGGCGTGTCGCTGAAAGCGGCCTCGTCCGCACGCCGGGCAGACGGGACCGGCCTTGGGGACCGGCGCTAGCTCCCGGCCCTCAGCAGCGCCGCCACGATCGGGCCCGCCGACTCGCTGCCGTGGCCGCCCTGCTGGACCACACCCGCCGCCGCGAGGTCACCGCGGTAGGCGGTGAACCAGCCGTTGGGCTGCTTCTGCCCGTCGACCTCCGCGGAGCCCGTCTTGGCGCCGTAGTCCGGGCCGAGCCCGGCCATCGGCTCGGCGGCCGTGCCGTGAGCGGCCGTGTAGTTCATCAGCTCCCGCAGCTGCGACAGCGTGTCCGAGGACATGGTGCGCGCGGCCTTCGCCAGGCTGCGGCCGTCCACCGACGGGGCGACCAGGTACGGCTGGTGGAAGCTGCCCGACTTCACCGTGGCCGCGACCGACGCCATGTTCAACGGGTTCATCCGCACCCCGCCCTGGCCGATCAGCTCCGCCGCCTTCTGCGCCGCCGACTGCACCGGTACCGCGCCGTCGAAGGTCGGCACGCCGATCGCCCAGTTGTTCATCGACAGGCCGAAGACCTGCTGGGCCTGCTTGGTCAGGCTGTCGTCGTCGAGCTTGCCCGCCTGGCTGATGAAGGCCGTGTTGCAGGAGCGCGCGAAGCTCGCCTTGAAAGTGCCGCCCTTGATCTCGAACTTGTCGTCGTTCTGGAACTTCCAGCCGCCGTACGTGAAGTACTTCGGACACGGATGCGCCTTGTCCGCCGACGCCAGGTCCTTCTCGATGAGCAGCGAGGAGGTGATGACCTTCATGGTGGAGCCGGGCGCCAGCGAGCCCTGGAAAGCCGTGTTGAAGTTGGGGTTGCCGTTGGCGACCGCGAGGATCTCGCCCGTCGAGGCGCGGGTCACCACGACCGACGCCCGCGCGGCGCTCGCGACCTGCTTCTCGGCGGCGGCCTGGAGCGACGGGCTCAGCGTCGTCCGCACCGTGCCCGGCGTGCCCTCGCTCAGCTCCAGCAACGTCTTGTCGGAGGACTTCTTCGCCTTCGACGCCTTGCCGCGCACCACCCGCAGCTCGACCCCCGCCCTGCCGCCGGCCTTCTTGCCGTACTTCTCGCGCAGCCCGTCCAGGACGGTCCCCAGCGACGGGTACTTCTTCGCGGTCAGCTCACCGCCGTCGCGGTCGAGCGCCTTGACCGGCGGATCGCCGGCCTCGCCGGTCACCAGGGTGTCGCCGTCGGCCAGCTCGGGGTGCACCACGGACGCGTGCCAGTCGACGAGCGGCTTGCCGTCCTTCGCCCGCCGCACCACGGTCAGCGCGCTGTCGTACGCCACCGGCTTGCTGGTCCTGCCGAAGGTGACCTTGCCTTTCACGGCGAAGGGGACCTTGTCCCCGGCGTGCGGGCCGGCCGTGAGGGTGGCGCCGGTGATACGGGCGTCCTTGGTGTAGCCGGTGAGCAGGGCGGCGGCGGCCGCCGGGTCGTCGGTGGCCGCGGCGGCCTCGGCGACCTTGCCCTGCTGCCAGGCCGTCAGGAACGCCCGGGCGGCGGTGGTGACCTCGGTGGCCGACAGGGGGCCGGTCCTGACCGCCGGCTTCCTCGCCGCCCTGGCCGAACCGTCCTCGGCCGCCGCGCCCCCGCCGTACAGCGCGTAGCCGCCGAGGCCCGCGCCTCCGACGACGACGGCGACGGCGATCATGCCGCCGACCACGGCCGGCCGCTTGCTCCGTCGCTCGGCGACGCGCCTTCTCTTGCCCACTGCCCGCGATCCTCCGTGTTCTACGGGGGGCCGCCTCGCCCCACTGCCCCGCTGTGTGAGTCGCCCCGGCCGACCGTGCGAGTCGTCCTCACCGGCACCGGCGGCAGATCGCGATTCCGATTCCGATGCCGACACCGACGACGGCGCCCAGCCTAGAGTCCCCGCCGGTGGGGTGACGTCACCTGTGACGTCACCCACGCCCTACGAGTGTCTTCAGGCGCCCGACCGCAGTACGGCCGCGACGATCGGCCCGGCCGCGTCGATGCCGTGACCGCCGTCCTGGACCATGGCCGCGGCGGCGACATCGTTCCGGTAGCCGGTGAACCAGCTGTCGGACCGCGCGTTCCCGTCGACCTCCGCCGAGCCGGTCTTCGCGCCGATCCGGCCGCTCAGCCCCGACATCACGTCGGCGGCGGTGCCGCTGGTCGCGGTGCGGTTCATCATGGCGCGCAGCTGCTCCACCGTGCTCGCCGGCAGTCCGCGCGCCTGGGCGAGTTCCCGGCCGACGAGGCGCTTCGGCACGAGCACCGGCTGACGGAAGGCGCCCGTCATCGCGGTCGCCGTCACCGACGCCATGTTCAGCGGGTTCATCTGGACCTGGCCCTGGCCGATCATGTCGGCCGCGGTGTCCGGGCCGCCGGAGGCCGGGACGGAGCCGTCGAAGGAGGGGATGCCGGTCTGCCAGTCGAGGCCGATCCCGAAACGGTCCTCGGCCTCGTTGGTCAGCGAATCGACCTTCACCTCGTCCGCGTACTTCACGAAGGCCGTGTTGCAGGAGCGCGCGAAGCTCTCCGAGAGGGTCGCGTCCTCGTCCGGCGCCATGTTCTCGATGTTGCGGAACGTCTGGCTCTGCCAGGTCGCGTCGGCCGGACAGGGCGCCGGGCCGGTCGCGGTGGTGATGCCGTTGTCGATGAGGGTGGCCGCGCTGATGATCTTCATGGTGGAGCCGGGCGCCACCTCCCCCAGGAAGGCGGCGTTCCATCCGTCGTTGCGGTTGTTGGCGACGGCCAGCACCTCGCCGCTGCTCGGCTGCACGGCCACCACCGACGACTCGGGGTACCTCAGGACCGCTTTCTCGGCGGCCGCCTGCGCGCTCGCCCTGAGCGTGGTGGGCAACCGACCCGCCCTGCCCTTCGCCAGGGTCAGCAGCGGGGTGTCGGCGGAGCCGGGGGCGGCGTGGTGGATCGCCAGTTCGACACCGGCCGTACCGCCCGCCTTGTCGCCGTACCGGGCGCGCAGTTCGTCGAGGATCGGCCCCAGTGAGGGGTACTTCTCCTTCGTCAGGACCTTGCCGTCGCGGTCCACGGCCTCGATCGGCGGCGCCGTCGCCTCGCCCGTGACCAGTGTGTCGTCCATGCCCTCGAGTGCGGGGTGCACGACCGACGGCTGCCAGTCCACCAGCGCCTTGCCGGTGGTCACCCCGCGCACGACCGTCAGCCGGCTGCTGTAGGTGAGCGGCTCGGACCTGCCCTGGTAGGACACCGTGGCCTTCACCGTGAACGGCACGCTGGTCCCGGCCGGCGCACCCGGCGTGATCTTCACATCGGTGATGTGGGCGGCCTGGCCGTACGAGGTGAGCAGCGGCCGCGCCTTCCCGGCGTTGTCGGTGAGCGCCGCCGCGCTCGCCCCCTGCCCCTTCTCCCAGGCCGCGAAGAACGCGGCGCTGGTGTCCTTCACCTCGGCGGCGCTGGGGGGCCCGGTCCTCAGCGGCGAGGGCCCGCTCGCCCCCGGTGCGCCGCCGACGTCCCCGTTCAGCGCGTTGACGATGTTGAAGGTGCCGTACCCGGCCCCGCCCACCATGACGGCGAACACCGATCCGACGACGGCCGCCTTGGCCCCCTTGCGCATTGCCGCCCCTCCCCGTTGACCTTCAGGGCTTTCTGAACGCGTTCAGAAGCCTCCCCTCAGCTCACAGTATGCGGAGGAGCGGTCTGCGGGGCGGGAGTTGCTGCAATCGTTAGACCCAGGTGTCCAACCACATCCGTGACCGCCAGTCGTCGATCGGGATGGCGGTGCCGGTGTGCAACGGCCAGAAGTAGATGAAGTTCCACGCGATCAGCAGCACCAGCACACCCGCCCCCGTCGCGCCGACCACCCGCCGGGTGTCGCTCGACCCCGGCCGGCCGACCAGCGCCCCGATCATCATCGCCACCGCCAGACACAGGAACGGCAGGAACACGACGGCGTAGAAGAGGAAGATCGTGCGCTCCTGGTACAGGAACCACGGCAGATACCCGGCCGCGACGGCGCACACGATCGCGCCCGCCCGCCAGTCGCGGCGGAAGAACCAGCGCCACAGCACGAACAGCACCGCGAAGCAGGCCGCCCACCACAGCATCGGCGTGCCGATCGCCAGGACCTCCCGCGCGCACTTCTCGCCCGCGTCCACGGGACAGCCGTCCGCGCCGGGTGCCGGGGACTCGTAGAAGTACGACACCGGACGGCCGAGGACCAGCCAGCTCCACGGGTTCGACTCGTAGGTGTGCGGCGAGGTGAGGTGGGTGTGGAACTCGTACACCTCGTGCTCGTAGTGCCACAGGCTCCGCAGCCAGTCCGGGAACAGCCAGGTCCAGCTGCCGCCCTTGCCGTCGGTGGCCGCCCAGTTGCGGTAGTAGCCGCCCGAGCCGTTGTCCGGGGAAAGGATCCAGCCCGTCCACGACACCAGGTAGGTGACCAGGGCGACCGGCACCGTGGCGAGGAACGCCAGGCCCGTGTCCCGCCCGAGCACCACCCGGTACGGGTGCCGCGCACCGGCCACCCGGCGCGCGGCGACATCCCACAACACCGTCATCAGGCAGAACGCGACCATGATGTACAGGCCGTTCCACTTCGTGCCGATCGCCAGCCCCAGCATGACGCCCGCCGCCCAGCGCCACGGGCGCGGGCCCAGGCGCGTGGTCTCGGCGACGTGCGCGTCCGGGCGGTGCCGGCCGTCCGCGTCCGGCGGCAGCGCGGCGGCGAGCCTCGCGCGGGCCTTGTCCCGGTCGACGACCAGGCAACCGAACGTCGCCAGCACGAAGAACATCAGCACCCCGTCGAGCAGCGCGGTGCGGCTCATCACGAAGTGCAGCCCGTCCACCGCCATCAGCGCGCCCGCCAGGCAGCCGAGGAACGTGGAGCGGAAGATGCGGCGGCCGATCCGGCACAGCAGGAGGACGGACAGGGTCCCCAGCAGCGCCGTCATGAACCGCCAGCCGAACGGATCGAACCCGAAGGCCAGTTCGCCCAGTCCGATGACGAACTTGCCGACCGGCGGATGCACGACGTACGCCGCGTCCGTGGGGATCGTGACATGGCCGCCGCTGCCGAGGATGACGTCGTTGGCGTTCTTGTCCCAGTTGACCTCGAAGCCGCGGTGCACGAGCGCCCACGCGTCCTTGGCGTAGTACGTCTCGTCGAATATCACCTTCTTCGGGCTGCCCAGGTTCCAGAACCGCAGCACGCCCGCCACCAGCGTGACCAGCAGCGGACCCAGCCAGCCGGACCAGCGGGTGATCCGGCCCGCGAGCCCCGCCGGCACGCCGAGCGCCTGCCAGAGCCGCGGGCTCGGCTCGGCGAACGGCGGCACCAGCCGCTCACGGACGTCACCGCCCGGCTCCGCCGCGTAGCCGAACCGGCGCAGCCGCGACGGCCAGCCGGGCCGCCGGTCCTGCGGTGCCTGGTCCGGCCGGTAGTCCGTGGAGTCCGTGGAGGACGCGGTACTGGTCACCGCGCCATCGTAGGGAACAGGGCTGTGGGAGTCCCGGTCCGTCCCCCTGCGAGGATGGAAACGTGACAGTCGCACCCGGAACCCTGGTCCTTGCCGGCACTCCCATCGGGGACATCGCGGACGCCCCGCCCCGGCTCGCGGAGGAGTTGGCCGGCGCCGACGTCATCGCCGCCGAGGACACCCGTCGGCTGCGCCGGCTCACGCAGGCGCTGGGCGTGACGCCCAAGGGGCGTGTCGTCTCCTACTTCGAGGGCAACGAGTCCGCCCGTACCCCCGAGCTGGTCGACCACCTCCTCGGCGGCGCCCGTGTCCTCCTCGTCACCGACGCCGGGATGCCGTCCGTGTCCGACCCCGGCTACCGCCTGGTCGCCGCGGCCGTCGAGAAGGACATCCGGGTCACCGCCGTACCCGGTCCGTCCGCGGTCCTCACCGCGCTGGCGCTGTCCGGCCTGCCCGTCGACCGCTTCTGCTTCGAGGGCTTCCTGCCGCGCAAGGCGGGGGAGCGGCTGTCCCGGCTGCGGGAGGTCGCCGGGGAGCGCCGCACCCTCGTCTACTTCGAGGCCCCGCACCGGCTGGACGACACCCTGGCCGCGATGGCCGAGGTGTTCGGCGCCGACCGGCGGGCCGCCGTCTGCCGCGAACTGACCAAGACGTACGAGGAGGTCCGGCGCGGCCCGCTGGGCGAGCTGGCCGAGTGGGCGGCGCAGGGCGTGCGCGGCGAGATCACCGTCGTCGTCACCGGGGCGCCGGAGCGGGGCCCCGGCGAACTGGACGCGGCGGAACTGGTCCGCCGGGTGCGGGTGCGCGAGGAGGCCGGCGAGCGGCGCAAGGAGGCGATCGCGGCGGTGGCGACGGAGGCGGGTGTGCCCAAGCGGGAGGTCTTCGACGCGGTCGTCGCGGCGAAGAACGCCGCGGGGTGAGGAGCGTTCCCCACCGCCCGGTGAGAGGTATTCCCACCAGGCGGTAAAGAACTGTCGTCGACGGCAAAGCCCACAAGTCGCTCCGCGTCCCGCATCGGCAAGGAACGCCCAAATCGCGACCAACACTCGACAGGTCGGCTGCCTTCGCCCCGGCGGAGCGGTCCACTGGACGGCGGGGACGCACCCGTCCCCCCGTCCAGCGGACCAGAGGAGCTGGCATGAGCGAGATCAGCGACAGCGGGACCAGCGGCATCACGGCGATCGGCGGCGGGACCAGCGGCGTCACCGGGATCAGCGACAGCCGCATCCGCGACATCACCGGAATCAGCGACAGCGCCGGGCTCGCCGGGATCACCGGGCGGACCGGCCCGCGCGGCGCGGCGATCCCCGTCGTGCACGAGTCGTACTCCTTCGCCTGCATGCGCTGCGGGCACGCCTGGGAACAGTCGTACGAGATCGAGCACCACACGGATGCCGAGGGGCACGAGTTCGTCCAGTACGTGGCGGACGGACGGCTCGTGCCGTCCCCGCTGAGCCGCCCCTCCTGCCAGAACTGCGACGGGCACGTCGTACGCATCATGCGGGCCGGCCAGGTCTCCTCCGCGCTGAGCGCGGCCGGCCCCCGCCCCGCGCGTCCGGCCGGACCGGTGGACGCACCGGTCGCCGCGGCGGAACGGCCGTCGGACCGGCACCACTGGCACCTGTCCGATCTCCTGCACCCCTTCCAGCACCGCGCGGGCTGAGCCGACGGGGGCGACCGGCGGCCGACGGAGGCGCCTGCCCCTTCCGTAGGATCGGGGCATGCCTTCGAACGCCGACAAGAACGCGGCGCCGCCGCTCCCGGCCCCCCTGCGGGTACCGGTCGCCGACTCCCACACCCACCTCGACATGCAGTCCGGCACCGTCGAGGAGGGCCTCGCGAAGGCCGCGTCGGTCGGGGTGACGACGGTCGTCCAGGTCGGCTGCGACATCTCCGGCTCCCGCTGGGCGGCCGAGACGGCGGCTGCGTACGACAGCGTCCACGCGGCGGTCGCCCTGCACCCCAACGAGGCTCCCCGCATCGTCCACGGCGACCCCGACGGCTGGTCCCGGCAGGGGGCTCGCGAAGCCGGGGGCGCCGGGGCGCTCGACGAGGCGCTGGCCGAGATCGACCGCCTTGCCGCGCTCCCCCACGTGAAGGGCGTCGGCGAGACGGGACTGGACTACTTCCGCACCGGCCCCGAGGGCAAGGACGCGCAGGAGCGTTCCTTCCGCGCCCACATCGAGATCGCCAAGCGGCACGGCAAGGCCCTCGTCATCCACGACCGCGACGCACACGCGGACGTGCTGCGCGTGCTCAAGGAGGAGGGCGCCCCCGACCGCACCGTCTTCCACTGCTACTCCGGCGACGCCGAGATGGCGCAGACCTGCGCCCGCGCCGGATACTTCATGTCCTTCGCCGGCAACGTCACCTTCAAGAACGCCCAGCACCTGCGCGACGCCCTCGCCGTCGCCCCGCTGGAGCTGGTCCTCGTCGAGACCGACGCGCCCTTCCTCACCCCGGCGCCCTACCGCGGCCGGCCCAACGCCCCCTACCTCGTCCCGGTCACGGTCCGCGCCATGGCGGCGGTACGCGGGATCGACGAGGACACCCTGGCGGGCGCCCTGGCCGCCAACACGGCACGCGCCTTCGGCTACTGACCCGTACCGAACCGGTGCCTGGGCCCGCCCGTCGCAAGGTCGCCCCGCCCGAACACGACTCTGGGTAGCCGCGTCGCTTTGGAGAGTGACCGTCGCTCCGCTAGGTTCTGGGGGCCCGATCCGGACCCCTTCGGACCCCAGGACCCCTGGAGCGTGTCGGCGTGAGCAACGTGCACCACCTGCGGGACGCGCAGTGCGCACAGAACCCCGAGCCCCTCGCCTACGGCGCCGACGGCACGTACGTCGACGTCCACGACGCGGAGACCCTCGCGTACGGGGTGTACGCGGCCCCCTGGGAGCAGGGCACGCCGATCGGGACGTACGAGGACACGTACCGGCCCGCCTACGAGGCGCCGGACCCACGGGCATCGCAGGCATGGCGGGAGTGGCCCGAGCCCGCGCTGCCGCGCCAGGCGGACGGAAGGGCGTGCGTGGACGGCGTGGGGGTGGGCCGGGCCGCCCGCCGGCGCATGACGCGCGAGTCCGAGCGCTCGGGCTCTCCGATGCGCCGCCTGCTGCCCCTGCTGCCGCAGGCGCTGGTCGTCGCGTTCCTCGCGGGCGGGACCACCGCCTTCGTCGCCAAGGACAAGGCGATCGAGCTGACCGTCGACGGCAAGCCCCGCACCCTGCACACCTTCGCCGACGACGTGGGCGAACTGCTCGCGGAGGAGGGGGTGCGGGTCGGGGCCCACGACGTCGTGGCGCCCGCTCCCGGCACGGCCCTCGACAGCGGCGACGAGATCTCCGTGGGCTACGGCCGCCCCGTCCGGCTCACGCTCGACGGCCACCGGCGCGAGGTGTGGACGACGGCCCACACCGTGGAGGAGGCCCTCAGACAGTTCGGGGTGCGGGCGGAGGGCGCCTACCTCTCCGTCTCGCGCTCCCACCGCATCGGACGCGAAGGGCTGGCGCTGGACGTCCGCACCGAACGGGCCGTGACGATCATGGCCGACGGCCGGGCCCGCACCGTCCGCACCAACGCGGCGACCGTGCGCGAGGCCGTCGAGGAGGCCGGGATCACCCTGCGCGGCCAGGACACCACGTCCGTCCCGCCCGGCAGCTTCCCGCGCGACGGCCAGACGGTCACCGTCCTGCGGATCACCGACACGAGGGAGGTGCAGGAGGAGGCGATCCCCTTCCTGGTACGGCGCACCGAGGATCCCGGACTGTTCCGGGGCACGGAGCTCGTGGAGCGGACCGGCCGGACCGGGCTGCTGCGGGTCACGTACACCCTGCGCACCGTCAACGGCGTCCGCCAGAAGCCGAGACGCGTCAGGACCGAGATCGTGCGCGAGTCGCGCGCGCAGGTCGTCAAGGTCGGCACGAAGCCCCTGCCGGCCTCGGTCCGGGGCGCCGACCACCTCGACTGGCGGGCCCTGGCCGCCTGCGAGTCCGGCGGCCGCCCCGACGCCGTGGACCCCTCCGGCACCTACGGCGGCCTCTACCAGTTCGACACCCACACCTGGCACGGCCTCGGCGGCACCGGCCGTCCCCAGGACGCCCCAGCCTCCGAACAGACCTTCCGAGCCAAAAAGCTCTACACCCGCCGGGGTACCGCCCCTTGGCCCCACTGCGGCCGCCACCTCCAGAACTGAACCCGCCGCCCTCCAGCGGCATCCGCCCCGCCCCAGCCCGGGAACCGCCCGGCCCGGCCCCCACCCACTCCCGGCCTGCGCCCCGTCCCCCTGCGGCGACCCGCCACGGACGCCGCCGCGCCGGGGTACGGCCACGGGCTCCCCCGTGCCGGGGTACGGGCACGGGCCCCGCCCGCCCACCCGGCCGTCCGGTTGCCGTCTCGTGCTCGCCTGCCCTGTCCGTCGTCAGGCTGCGGCAAGCGTGCCGCCCCGGGGCGGCACCCAGTGGGCACAGCGCCACGCCGGCTCCGGGCTGCGCGACCACGCGGAGCACCGGCGCCGGGCTGCGCGATCCACCCCGAGCACCCGCGCCGGGTGCCCCACACCTGCGCCCGGTGCGGCCGCCCCACCCCGGCCCCGTGCACGCCGCGCATCCGCCCGCCCCCGACAGCCCCCGGGCAGCCTCCCGCCGGGGACCCGCACCCCCCGCCCCCGCACCCCCGTACCCTTGTCCCGTGACCAGCCCCACCCCCGAAGCCCTCCTGGGCCCCGCCGACATCCGCGAACTCGCGGCAGCCCTCGGCGTGCGGCCCACCAAGCAGCGCGGCCAGAACTTCGTGATCGACGCGAACACGGTCCGCCGTATCGTCCGCACCGCGCAGGTGCACCCCGACGACGTGGTCGTCGAGGTGGGACCGGGCCTCGGCTCCCTCACCCTCGCGCTGCTGGAGGTCGCCGACCGCGTCACGGCCGTGGAGATCGACGACGTCCTGGCGAGCGCCCTGCCCGCGACGATCGCCGCCCGTATGCCGCAGCGCGCCGACCGCTTCGCGCTGGTGCACTCCGACGCCATGCACGTGACCGAGCTGCCGGGCCCCGCCCCCACCGCCCTGGTGGCGAACCTGCCGTACAACGTCGCCGTGCCCGTGCTGCTGCACATGCTCGGCACCTTCCCGAGCATCGAGCGCACCCTCGTGATGGTGCAGTCCGAGGTCGCCGACCGCCTCGCCGCCGCCCCCGGCTCGAAGGTGTACGGCGTGCCGTCCGTGAAGGCCAACTGGTACGCCGAGGTCAAGCGCGCCGGCGCGATCGGCCGCAACGTCTTCTGGCCCGCGCCGAACGTCGACAGCGGCCTCGTCTCCCTCGTCCGCAGGGCCGAGCCGGTCAGGACGACCGCCTCCAGGCGCGAGGTCTTCGCCGTCGTCGACGCGGCCTTCGCCCAGCGGCGCAAGACGCTGCGGGCGGCGCTCGCCGGATGGGCGGGTTCCCCGGCGGCGGCCGAGGCCGCGCTGGTGGCCGCGGGCGTCTCTCCGCAGGCCCGCGGAGAGGCCCTGACCGTCGAGGAGTTCGCGCGCATCGCCGAGCACAGGCAGCACGGCCCCGAGCGGCAGGACTCCGAGCAGCAGGAGAAGGACTCCCAGTGAGCGTCACCGTCCGCGTGCCCGCCAAGGTCAACGTGCAGCTCGCCGTCGGCGCCGCCCGCCCCGACGGCTTCCACGACCTGGCGAACGTCTTCCTGGCGGTCGGCCTGTACGACGAGGTCACGGTCACCCCGGCCGACGAGCTGCGCGTGACCTGCGCGGGCCCGGACGCCGCCCAGGTCCCCCTGGACCGCACCAACCTGGCCGCGCGCGCGGCGATCGCACTCGCCGAGCGCTACGGCCGTCGCCCGGACGTGCATCTGCACATCGCCAAGGACATTCCCGTCGCGGGCGGCATGGCGGGCGGCAGCGCGGACGGCGCGGGCGCCCTCCTGGCCTGCGACGCGCTCTGGGACACCGGTGCCTCCCGCGCCGAACTCCTGGACATCTGCTCCGACTTGGGCAGCGACGTGCCGTTCAGCCTGGTCGGCGGCGCCGCCCTCGGCACCGGGCGGGGCGAGCGGCTGACCGCACTGGAGGTCGGCGGGACCTTCCACTGGGTGTTCGCGATGGCCGGGCGCGGCCTGTCGACCCCGGCCGTGTTCCGGGAGTTCGACCGCCTCGCCGAGGGCCGCGACATCCCCGAGCCCGTCGCCTCGCGCGAACTCCTCGAGGCCCTCGGCAAGGGAGACCCCGAGGCGCTCGCGGCCGCCGTCTCCAACGACCTCCAGCCCGCCGCCCTCTCGCTCTTCCCGGAACTCGCCGGCACCCTCGCCGCGGGGGAGGCGGCCGGCGCGCTCACCAGCCTCGTCTCGGGCTCGGGCCCCACCACCGCGTTCCTGGCACCCGACACCGCCGCCGCGGAGAGGATCGCGGAGGCGCTGCGGGCGTCCGGCACGTGCGGGAGCGTGCGGACGGCGTCCGGGCCGGCTCCGGGAGCCACGGTCGTCACCGCGTCCTGAGCGTCACCGCGTTCCATGCGTCACCCTGTCCTGAGCGTCACCGTGTCCGAGCGTCTTCGCGCGATCTCACCACCGGGAGTCGCGCGGGCCCGCGACGGAGTCCGCGCCGCGGGCCGCTGACCTGCGGGGGACCGGCGACCGACCGGCGCGCATTAGGCTGGGTGGCTGACCGATCCCCCTGGCAGGAGAAAAATGGCCGTCAACCTGGTCAATGTCGAGAACGTCAGCAAGGTGTACGGAACCCGTGCGTTGCTCGACGGCGTCTCGCTCGGCGTGTCCGAAGGGGACAGGATCGGTGTCGTCGGTCGCAACGGCGACGGCAAGACCACCCTGATCCGCATGCTCGCCAAGCTGGAGGAGGCGGACACCGGCCGGGTGACGCACTCCGGCGGACTGCGCATGGGCGTGCTCACGCAGCACGACTCCCTGGACCCCGCCGCCACCGTCCGCCACGAGGTCATCCGCGACCTCGCCGACCACGAGTGGGCCGGCAACGCCAAGATCCGCGACGTCCTGACGGGACTGTTCGGCGGGCTCGACCTGCCCGGCTTCCCGCAGGGTCTGGACACCGTCATCGGACCGCTCTCCGGCGGCGAGCGGCGCCGTATCGCGCTCGCCAAGCTGCTGATCGACGAGCAGGACCTGATCGTCCTCGACGAGCCGACCAACCACCTCGACGTCGAGGGCATCGCCTGGCTCGCCCGGCACCTGCGCGAGCGCCGCTCCGCGCTCGTCTGCGTCACCCACGACCGCTGGTTCCTCGACCAGGTCTGCACCCGCATGTGGGACGTGCAGCGCGGCGCCGTCCACGAGTACGAGGGCGGCTACTCCGACTACGTCTTCGCGCGCGCGGAGCGGGAGCGGATCGCCGCGACCGAGGAGGCCAAGCGACAGAACCTGGTCCGCAAGGAGCTGGCGTGGCTGCGGCGCGGGGCGCCCGCGCGGACGTCCAAGCCGCGTTTCCGGGTCGAGGCCGCCAACGAGCTGATCGCGGACGTGCCGCCGCCGCGGGACAACAGTGAGCTGATGAAGTTCGCGTCGTCGCGGCTCGGCAGGACCGTCTTCGACCTGGAGGACGTCACCGTCCAGGCGGGGCCCAAGGTGCTGCTGAAGCACGTCACCTGGCAGCTCGGCCCCGGCGACCGCATCGGCCTGGTCGGCGTCAACGGCGCCGGCAAGACGTCCCTGCTGCGTGCCATGGCCGAGGCGGCCCGCACCGAGGGCGAGGCCCAGCCGGCCGGCGGGAAGGTCGTCGTCGGCCGCACCGTCAAGCTGGCCTACCTCTCCCAGGAGGTCGCCGAACTCGACCCGGCCCTGCGGGTCCTGGAGGCCGTCCAGCAGGTGCGCGAGCGCGTCGACCTCGGCAAGGGCCGCGAGATGACCGCCGGGCAGCTGTGCGAGACGTTCGGCTTCGGCAAGGAGAAGCAGTGGACGCCGGTCGGCGACCTGTCCGGCGGTGAGCGCCGCCGCCTCCAGATTTTGCGGCTGCTGATGGACGAGCCCAATGTCCTCTTCCTCGACGAGCCCACCAACGACCTCGACATCGAGACCCTGTCCCAGCTGGAGGACCTCCTCGACGGCTGGCCGGGCTCGATGATCGTCATCTCCCACGACCGTTTCTTCGTCGAGCGGACCACCGACCGCGTCTTCGCCCTCCTCGGCGACTCCGCGCTGCGCATGCTGCCGCGCGGCATCGACGAGTACCTGGAGCGCCGCCTGCGCATGGAGGAGGCAGCGGCCGCCGCGGTGCCCGCCGCGCAGAAGGCGGCCCCGGCGGTGAGCGCCGCCGACCAGCGTGCCGCGAAGAAGGAACTCCAGAAGATCGAGCGCCAGTTGGACCGTGTCTCCGAGAAGGAGGCCAAGCTGCACGCCCGGATCGCCGACAACGCCACCGATTTCGCGAAGGTCGCCGAACTCGACGCCGAACTGCGCGGGTTGGCCGGGGAGCGCGAGGAACTCGAGATGCGTTGGCTGGAGCTGGCGGAGGACGCGTGAACCGAGGGGCCTGACCGAAACACGCGGTACGGGGGCCGGGGACTTCGCACGCGCGGCACACGCACCGTGGGCACGTTCCCGCGCCCGGTCACGGCGCGTGCGCCGCGTGAAGGGGGAGTGAAGGCGCGTAACAGCGGCATCACGGCCCGGTCAGCCCTTGGGAACAGGGGCGGACGCGGGCCCCTTCGCTGTCGGTGCCTGGTGATAGAAAGAGCCGTCTGAGAACTTTCTGAGCACGAGTCCGGGTCCGTCACGAGCCTCAGGGCGTGGCTAAAAATCAGTGAGCGAGGGGGACACGCTGATGACTCAGCCGCCCAACCAACAGCCGCCGCAGGGTGGTTTCGGAGCACCGCAGGATCAGCCGCCGCAGGGGGGTGGTTTCGGGGCGCCGCAGATGCCGGCCCAGCCGCCGCAGGCTCCGCAGCCCGGTTACGGCTACCCGCAGCAGCAGCAGCCGCCGCAGCCGGGGCCGTACGCCCAGCCGAGCGGCCCCTACGGCGCACCGGGCGCACCGGGACCGTACGGGCAGCCGCCGCAGCCGGGACCGTACGGCCAGCCGGTCGGTCCCTACGGGCAGCAGCCCGGTTACGGCTACCCGCCGCCCCAGTTCCCCGGTGCCCCCGGCACCCCGCAGCCCGGTTCCCGCAACCCCTTCAAGGGGAAGCCCGCGCTGGCCGTCGGGGCCGCGGTGGCGGCGCTCCTGGTGATCGGCGGGACGGTGTTCGCGGTCGCCGGCGATGACGACGGCGGCGGCGAGAAGAAGCCGATCGCCGGACCGAGCGACGACGGCAAGCCGTCGGCGAGCGACAGCCCCGTCAACCCCGGTGACGGCAGCGGCGACGGTGGCGAGGACCCCGAGGACTTCAACGCCGACCGCAAGACCGGCGAGGCCAAGGTGCTCTGGTACAAGGAGGCGCCCGACGCCCCCGCCTCCGGCGCCGAGGCCCCCGGCATGTGGGTCACCTCCAAGACCGCGGTGAAGGCCGCGTACAAGGAGGTCGTCGGATACGACGTCGGTGACGGCAAGCCCGCCTGGGACACCATCGCCCTGCCGCAGAAGGTCTGCGCGGTCACCCCGCAGAAGACGGCGACCGACAAGGTCGTCGTGGCGTACATGAACGGCACCAGCGACCGCGCCAAGTGCAACCAGCTCCAGCAGATCGACCTCAACACCGGCGCCAAGGGCTGGACGGGAACGGTCCCCGACGGCGCGCTGTTCGACAGCGCCATCACCATCGAACTGTCCGTCACGGGCAACACCCTGATGGTGGGCCGCTCGCAGTCGGGCACGGCGTACGACGTGAACAGCGGCAAGAAGCTGTGGGAGAAGAAGAAGTACGGCGAGGCCTGCTTCCCGACCGCGTTCGCGGGCGGTGCGAGGCTCATCTCCGTGGCCTCCTGCGACGCGACGGACGCCAACGAGCACGACGAGGTGCAGGAGCTGGACCCGGCGACCGGCAAGGTCAAGTGGACCCAGAAGTTCGACAAGGGCTGGACGGTAGCGCGCGCGTACTCCGTGGACCCGCTCGTCATCTACAGCACCAACAAGGACAAGAACGCCTGGAACATCTCGACGCTGAAGCCGAACGGCACGTTCCGTTCGCAGGTCGGCGTCGACGAGGACTTCGCCCCCGAGTGCGGCTGGGCGATCCTCCAGCGCAACCTCACCGGCTGCGAGGGCACCGCCGCCGACGCCAACACCCTCTACCTGCCGACCGAGGCGACCACCGGTGCCAACGAGATCGTCGCGATCGACCTCGCCACCGGCAAGGAGAAGTGGCGCGTGAAGTCCCCGGCGGACGAGTCGATGCTGCCGGTGACGGTGGAGGGCGGCAACCTCGTCGCCTACGTCGAGCCGTCGTACGACGCGGCCGGCCGGGTCGTGGCGATCCCGACCGCCGGTGCCACGCACACGCCGTCGACGCTGCTCCAGATGCCGGAGAGCACGATCGACCTCGAGGACAGCTTCTTCTCCCGCGACCTCGCCTGGGCGGACGGCCGCTTCTACATCTCCACCACCCGGCTGGCGGGCAACGACGACACGAAGGAGAAGCTGATGCTCGCCTACGGCAAGTGAGGCGAGTGACCCCGGCCGGGGCGCGCGGCGCCACCGCCGCCGCCCGGCCCTCCCGTGTCTCGCCGGTCCCGCCCTCCCGGTCCCGTTCTCCCCAGCGTTCTCCCGAGGTACCCACACCATGAGCCAACCGCCGCCTCCGCCGCCGAACCAGCCGCCCCGGGGCACCCCCGAGGACCAGCCCCCGCAGCGGGACACCTCCGGCGCACCGCAGGACACGCCGCCGCAGGACACGGCACCGCAGGACACCCCACCGCAGGACACGGCACCGCAGGACACCCCACCGCAGGACACGGCACCGCAGGACACCCCACCGCAGGACACGGCACCGCAGGACACCCCGCCCCGGGACACGCCGTCTCAGGGTGCCCCTCCGTCGCAGAGTGCCTCCGGCGCTCCCGAGGAGCCGAAGGACGCCCCGTCGCAGGCCGGTTCCGGCACGCCGGATCCCCAGACGCCGCCCCCCGCGGCGCCTCCGGCCCCGGCTCCCCATGTGCCGCCCCCCGCGGCGCCTCCGGCCTCGGCCGCGGGACCGCAGCTGAGCAAGACTCCGCAGGCCGGTTACGGCTACCCCGGCCAGCCCCCGCAGGCCCCCGCGGGTCCGCCGCAGCCCCCGCAGCAGGCGCCCGGTTACGGCTATCCGCAGGCGGCCCAGCCCGCCCAGCCGCCCCAGCCCCCGACCGGGCCGGGCTACGGCTACCCCGGTCACCCGGCCCAGCCCGGCCAGCCGAACCCGTACGCCCAGCAGGCCCCCCAGGGCCCCTACGCCCCGCAGACGCCGGCGCCGTACGCCCCGCAGCCGGGCTACGGCTACCCGGGGCAGCCCGGTCAGCCGATCACGCAGGGCTACCCGACTCCGCAGGGCTACCCGACTCCGCAGGGCTACCCGGCCTACCCCGGTCAGCCCACCGTGCCGATGCCGTCGCAGCCCACCGGCGGTGGCCGTAAGGGCAACGCCCAGGTCGCGATCATCGTCTCGGCCGTCGTGGCGATCGCACTGATCATCGGCGGTGGCGTCTGGTACGCGAACTCCGGTGGCGACGGCAAGAAGGACGACACCGCGAGCAGTGGCGGCACGACCGGCGGGGGCGGCGACGAGAAGGGCGGCACCGGCGGCACGACGTCGTCCGGCGGCACGGAGAAGGTGCCCGGCGACCCGGCCTCCAAGGTCCTCTTCCAGATCCCGTCGCCCGCGGTCGCCAAGGACGACAGTGTCGGCGTGAGCGGCTCCTGGCTGACCGAGAAGGCGTACGTGAAGTCGGGCGTCGCCGAGATCGTCGGCTACGACCCGGACAAGGGCACCAAGCTCTGGACGATCAAGCTGCCCGGCCCCGTGTGCACGGCCAGCCAAAAGACGACGGAGGACGGCAGGACCGCGGTGGTCTTCCAGCCGAAGATGCCCGCCAAGGACTCCTCGGCCGGTTGCAGCGAGGTCGCCGCGATCGACCTCAACGCGGGCAAGCAGCTGTGGCGCAAGACCGTCACGTCCGGCGACTACCCGATCACCTTCGACAACGTCACCGTCAGCGCGAACACCGTCGCGCTGGGCGCCACGGAGGGCGGTTCCGCCTTCGACATCACCACGGGCAAGCTGCTGTGGTCCCCGAAGCCGGCCGACACCTGCTACGACGCCGGCTACGGCGGCGGCGCGAAGCTGGTCGCGGTGCGCAAGTGCGGTTCCTACGACGCGCGCGAGCTGCACATCCAGACCATCGACCCGGCCTCCGGAAAGGTGCTCTCCGAGTACAAGATGGCGACCGGCATCGAGTACGCGAGCGTCGTGTCGACGGACCCGCTGGTCGTGGCCGCCGACGTCGGCGACAGCGCCCAGGACGGCAGCGGCATCTCGGACTTCTTCTCCATCGACAACAAGACCGGCAAGCTGCTGACCAGGATCTCCGCGCCGGGCGAGCAGTTCGCGGCCCGCTGCGACGGCATCACGGAGCTGGAGAAGTGCAGCGGCATCGCCGTCGGCCCGAACCGGCTGTACCTCCCGACGGAGCAGCACGACGGCACCGGTGAGTACAGCAGGACCAACGAGATCGTCGCCTTCGACCTGACCACCGGCAAGCAGACCGGCCAGCGGGCCGACGCCGGTGACGGCTACACGCTGGTCCCGCTGCGCACGGACGGCGCCAACGTCATCGCGTACAAGCGCCCGCCCTACGACGAGGGCGGACAGGTCGTCAGCATCGACGGCGGTACGTTCAAGCAGACCAAGCTGCTCCAGAACCCGTCGACGGAGTCGGTGCGGGACGCGGAGACCAGCATGCTTCCCGAGTACTCGGAGATCATCTACGCGCAGGGCCACCTGTACATGTCCGCCGTGTACGCGGACGACTCCAGCTCCAGCTCCGGTGACAAGGAGTACCTGGCGCTGGCGTTCGGCACCGGCGGCTGATCGTCGCGCCGCCGCCCGACGGCCCCGTCCCTGTTCAGGGGCGGGGCCGTTCACGTACCGCTCACCACCCTGGCACGCGAGGGATTTCGGCGATCCGGGGCACTTATCGCCGGTAGGGGGAGCGCAACGTCGAACAAGCGTGTAGCTTCCGGGGGCATGAAGGACGGGGTGCCGGGGGGCACCCTTTGTCTGTCCGCGCGTGTGCCGGTATCTGGCTTTGCCTGCTTGTCGGTGTGGGCATCCATGGGGGGACTGGGGGGTTGCTCGATGGGAGTGCGGCTGATGGTGGTCGACGACCACCGACTGCTCGCCGAGGCGTTGGCCTCGGCGCTGAAACTGCGCGGGCACCGGGTGCTCGCCGCGGCGGCGCCCGCCGCGGGCGCGGCGGAACTCGTGATCACCCGGGCACCCGAGGTGTGCCTGCTGGGCACCGCGACCCCGGCCGAACCGAACATGTTCGACCCGGTCGTCCGCATCAAGCGGGAGCGGCCCCAGGTGGCCGTTCTGGTCCTCGGCCCGGTACCGAGCCCCCGCGGCATCGCGGCGGCCTTCGCCGCGGGCGCCTCCGGGTACGTACGCCATGACGAGCGCATCGAGGGGGTGGAGCGCGCGATCATGAAGGCGAGGTCAGGGGAGGCGGCGGTGGCCCCCCAACTCCTGCAAGGAGCGTTCAGCGAACTGCTCAACCCCACCGCCCAACCCGACGACGAGGGCCAGCGCCTCCTCCAGCTCCTGACCCCCCGGGAGGTGGAGGTCCTGGTCCGCGTGGCCGACGGCGAGGACACCCGCCTGATCGCCGCCGGCATGGGCATCGCCCCCTCCACGGCCCGCACCCACGTCCAGCGGGTCCTGATGAAACTGGGAGTGGGGTCGAGGCTGGAGGCGGCGGCGCTGGCGGCGAGGACGGGGTTGCTGGACCGGGCGGGACCCCTGTCCTACGGATCGCGGGCGATGGAGGCGGGGCACGAGTCCTGACGTCCTGTCACCGTCTGGCGAGGGGAGCCGGTTCGTGGAGGCGGGTGAGTAGGGGTTCCGGTAGCCACTGACCGACGTACTCCTCACGGCTGCGCGACAACGTCCGCAGCCGGTTGAGGGCCTGCCGCGTGACGATCCGGACGAGATACGCCCGCGCCTCCCGTACCTGCGCGCGGTCGACGCCGGCCCATCGCAGCCAGGACTCCTGGAGTACGTCCTCGGCGTCGGCGGCCGCCCCGAGCATCTCGTGGGCGACCGTGAACAGCAGGCCGCGATGGCTGACGAAGGGTCCTCGGTCTCGCCTTGGGCAGATCCAGGTTCTGGTTCTGCGCCTGGAAGTAGCCGACGTCGAGGCACCAGCCGCACCCGACCTGTGCCGCGACGGCCATGTGCGCGAGCGACTTGAGAGGCGCGTCGGCAGCGTTCCACGCGCCCAGCCTGGCCGAGAACTCCAGGTTGGAGGTGGCCACGTCGGGGCTGTGCCACACGACCTCGACGGGCTCGGGCGCGGCCGAGCTGGTTGGCCGGGTTCTCGCTCGTCTCGTCGCCGAGCTGGGCCTTCGGAATGCGGAGCGTCACGGTGTCTTCCTCCGGGGTTGTGGTGTCTTCCTGTTCGGCACGAAGACACCGCCCGCCCCGCGAGCGTGACACCTAACGGACTTCGCCCGCGCGTATCCCCGCGAGGAGGTGAGCGAGGGTGGTGGGCGTGGTGGTGAGGGCGGTGGCGGGGCTCTCGCTCTCGCGGAGGTGGATCGCCTTGGAGGAGGACGCCAGCTCAAGGCAGTCGTTGCCCTCGCCGCCGCCGGAGAAGGACGACTTCTGCCACTTGAGGCGGGTGGACATGGCTGCTCCTCACAGTTCTCTGATGAGCCCGTTGATGAGGTCGCGGGACTGATCGGCGTTCAGCGACGCTCGCCTCACCCTACGGAACAGCTCCCGGAAGTGCGCCAGTTGGGCCTCGGAGTCGATGAAAGCGGTGCCGTGCGGAGCATCACGTACGACGGTGTCCAGCCGCGGTAGCGCTCCGCCTACGTGCACCATGGCGCTGCCGGCGCCCGCGAAGTCGTCCAGACAGAACGGTACGACGCGCACCGTGACGTGCTCCGCCTCGGACATCTCCAGGATGCGGGTCAGTTGTGCGCGGAAAGCCGCCCGGCCGGCCACCCTGATGCGCAGCGCCGCCTCGTGGATCACCGTCTCGTAGGGGATGGGGTCTGGGCCCTCGATGACGACTTTCCGTCTCATCCGGTGATTGACCCGGTGCTCCACCTCGCGCTCCGGGAATTGTGGGTTCATGTAGGAGAAGAGCGCGCGTGCGTAGGCCTCCGTCTGGAGGAGTCCTGGCACATGTATGACTGCCGTGTCGTAGCGGAACGTCGCATGGTGATCCAACTCGGAGAGGTCCAGATAGGCGGCCGGAAGGACGCTTCGGTACTCCTCCCACCAGCCGCGCGTCCGGTCCGTGGCCATCGCGACCAGGGCGTCGATCAACTCCGTGTCCGAGCAGGCGTAGTTGGCCGCAAGGCGGCGCACCCGATCTTCGCTGACGCCCGCGACGCCCGACTCGATCTGACTCATCTGGACCGAACTCACGCCCAGTAGGGCCGCAGCCTCGGTGGCTTTCAGCCCGGCAGCGTCTCGAAGCTTGCGCAGCTCGGCACCCAGGCGCGTCTGGCGTGCGGTGGGGTGCCGTCGCGTTGCCATCTGTGGCTCCTCAACTTGCGTGGCGTCATGACCCGTTCGGGCGTCAGATTACGCGAACGGCTTGCAGGTCATAATTTTCAGACCTACCGTCGGTGATGCGTTGAACACTCTGCGGAAGCGCACCGCATCGTCCTGCCATGACGGTCGCGGCAATGCCACCGCGTCCTCACCCACCCCACCGCCTGGAGCTGACGCATGCCTGAACGCACTTCCGACTCCTGGGAGTACTCCCTCTCCCTCCCCGACGACCTCAGAGCCGTCCCGATCTCGCGCCGCACCCTTCGTCTGATCCTGACCATGTACGGCCTGATCCACCTCGTGGACACCGCGGAGCTGATCGCCTCGGAACTGGTCTCCAACGCCGTACTGCACACCAAGGGACCAGCGGCCCTGCGCGTCAGCTGGTCGGACGGTGTTCTGCGGATCGGCGCGTGGGACGCGAACCCGGAACCCCCCGACCCGCCGCACGACGTGACGGAGCTGACGGGCGCCGAGAACGGACGCGGAACCGCCCTGGTCCGGGCCTGCGCCGACGTATGGGGCTGGCACCCGCTGTCCCGCTTCGGGCACCGGGGCAAATACGTCTGGTGTGACTTGCCGGCGGCATAGCTCGTTGATCACATCGCACAGAAAGGAGAGCAGCATCGGAGGCCGAACAGGACCCGGTCCTCGCGGTGCTTTCGGCGATGACACACGGCCGGGGGCCACATGTCGCGGGCATCCTGGAATCGCTGGTGGCCGCCCTGAGAACGCTCGACGCGGACACCGCCGCGGTCTTCGTGCAGTTCGTCGACTCCTGCCCGGCCGATCCCCGGGCACAGCAGATGTGGAGGGACCTGATGACGGCGATGCAGTACTTCTGGCGGCACCCGTTGGCGGAGCAGGTGCGCGAGGAGGGGCGTCTTGAGACACACGCCGAGATGACCCTGAACATCCTTGAATGGCGGGGTGTCACTGTCTCCGACGCGGTTCGGCACCGGGTGGAGACATGCACCGACGAGGACCTGCTCAGGCTCTGGGCGCGACGTGCCATGGACGTGAGTGACGCGGAGCGGTTGTTCGATGCCGACGGCTCCTGACGCCTCTGCCGACACGCATGCGGGTGAGCCACCTTCACCCGTGCCCAGTATGCGTACGGGGCCGAACCCCGGCCCCGTACGCGCACGGACCCCGCTCAGTCCCTCGGCTCCAGCGCCTCCGGCGGCAGCTGCGCCGGCGGGACCGCCGGGCGGAGCTTCAGCCAGACCAGGAAGAAGATGCCCAGGGCCAGCATGCCCAGGCCCGTCCACAGGTTGATGTTGATGCCCTGGGCCTTGGTGATCTCCGCGTCGCCGTCGGTCAGGCCCGCGATGGTGACGATGACGCCGTAGACGACGAAGAGGCCGCCGATGATGCGGCGCAGGTCGAAGATGCGGGCGGCGGTCGCCGACTTCTCCTCCAGCTCGGAGACCTCCCGCTGCACGTCGGCCTCGGAGTAGCCGGCCTTGCGCAGCCGCTCGGCCGCTTCCGCCCGCTCGGACGGTTCGAATTGCTCGGACATGGTCTTTCCATCCTCCCGCGGTCGGGCCTAGAACGAGAACGGGATGTAACAGGCGGCGGCGAGGATGACCGCGCCCCAGCCCAGCAGCGCGGGTCGCCGGTACCAGGCGTCGTCGCCTTCGGCGGCCGGTTCGGCCTTGCCGGGCGAGACGGTGCCGTAGACCAGGCCCTGGAGTTCCTCGGCCGGCTTGGGGGCGGTGAACAGGGACACCGCCACCATCACCACCGCGCCGGCGACGAAGCCCGCGATCGCGGAGACGAAGTTGGCGCCCTGGTCGGTGGGGATGCCGATGATGTCCTGCTTGTAGAGGACGAAGTAGTTGACCATCGCGGCCGTGGTGCCCGCGAGCAGGCCCCAGAAGCCGGACTTCATCGACGCCCGCTTCCAGAACATGCCGACGATGAAGACGACGAACATCGGCACGTTGAAGAAGGAGAACAGCGTCTGGAGGTAGCTCATGATGTTGGAGAACGACGAGGCGAGGAACGCCGTCCCGATCGACGCGATCACGCCGATCGCCGTGATCAGGCGGCCGAAGCGGACGTAGTAGGCGTCCTCGCGGCCCCTCACCACGTACTTCGCCCAGATGTCGCTGGTGAACACCGTGTTGAAGGACGACACGTTCGCCGCCATGCCCGCCATGAACGCGGCCAGCAGACCGGTCACCGCGATGCCCAGCACGCCGTTGGGCAGCAGCTGTTCCATCAGGTACGGGATCGCGTCGTTGTACTGGAGGTCGGAGTCCGCCGTGCCGATCTTCGGGACCAGGACCGCCGCCACCAGACCCGGGATCATCACCAGGAAGACGATGAAGATCTTCGGGAACGCGGCGATGAGCGGGGTGCGCTGGGCCGCCGAGAGGTTCTTCGCGGACAGGGCGCGCTGCACCTCGGCGAAGTTCGTCGTCCAGTAGCCGAAGGAGAGCACGAAGCCGAGGCCCAGGACGATGGTCAGCCAGTTCGCGCCCAGCGGGTTGTCACTGCCGATGCCGGTGCCGCCCCAGGCGCTGACGAAGTTGTCGCCCTTGGCCGCCGTCAGCGAGTCCGTCAGACCGCCCCAGCCGCCGACCTTCTTCAGGCCCAGCACCGTCAGCGGGATCAGGGCCGCCAGGATCACGAAGAACTGGAGCACCTCGTTGTAGATCGCCGACGACAGACCGCCCAGCGTGATGTACGCCAGGACGAAGAAGCCCGCGACCACGATCGCCAGCCACTGCGGCCAGCCCAGCAGCGCCTCGACGACGATCGCGAGGGCGTACAGGTTCACGCCCGAGATCAGGATGGCGGCGAAGGCGAACAGGGCCGAGCTGAGCAGGTGCGCGCCCTTGTCGAAGCGCAGCAGCAGGAACTCGGGGACCGAGCGGACCTTGGAGCCGTAGTAGAAGGGCATCATCACCAGGCCGAGGAAGACCATGGCCGGGATGGCGCCGATCCAGTACCAGTGGACGGTGTACGCGCCGTACTGCGCGCTGTTGGCGGCCATGCCGAGGATCTCCGTGGCCGCCAGGTTCGCCGAGACGAAGGCGAGGCCGGTGATCCAGGCGGGCAGGGAGCGACCCGAGAGGAAGAAGTCGAGGCTGGTTTTCACCGAGCGGCGCGCGGCGAAGCCGATGCCGAGGACGACCACGAAGTAGATCGCCATGATCGTGTAGTCGAGCCAGTTGGTCGGAAGGCGTAGCTCGGCCGCGAGATACGTGGGGGTTCGCATGCACTGCTCACTTTGCTTGGTGGTCTTTGTTTGGTTGTGGTGGTGACTCTCGTGGGAGATTGTGGTTTGATGTGTTTAGTTCTGTTGGAACCTTGCTCCGCTTGATGGAAGCGGGCCTCGCTCGACGTGAAGCCTGATCCGCTTCGCTCGGTGTACGGATGGAGAGCCGCGGTGAAGAAGACCTCGACCCGCCTGGCCGACGGTCGTGAGCTCATCTACTACGACCTGCGGGACGACACGGTGCGCGACGCGGTGGACCGGCGTCCGCTGGAGCCCACGGTCACCACCTCGGAGGTACGTCAGGACCCGCTCCTCGGGGATGCGGTCGCGATCGCCTCGCACCGGCAGGGGCGCACCTATCATCCGCCGGCCGACGAGTGCCCCCTGTGCCCCTCGCAGGGCGACCGGCTGAGCGAGATCCCGGACTCGTCGTACGACGCCGTCGTCTTCGAGAACCGTTTCCCCTCGCTGGCCGGCGACTCCGGGCGCTGCGAGGTGGTCTGCTTCACCTCCGACCACAACGCCTCCTTCGCCGACCTCACCGAGGAGCAGGCGCGACTGGTCCTGGACGCGTGGACGGACCGGACGTCCGAGCTGTCGCATCTGCCCTCCGTGGAACAGGTGTTCTGCTTCGAGAACCGCGGTGCCGAGATCGGTGTGACGCTGGGTCACCCGCACGGGCAGATCTACGCCTACCCCTTCACCACGCCTCGCACCGCCCTGATGCTGCGCCAGGTGGCCGCCCACAAGGAGGCCACCGGCGGGGAGAACCTCTTCGACGCCGTCCTGGAGCGTGAACTCGCCGGCGAGCGGGTCGTCCTGGAGGGTGAACACTGGGTCGCCTTCGTGCCGTACGCCGCGCACTGGCCGTACGAGGTGCACCTCTATCCCAGGCGCCGGGTGCCCGACCTGCTCGGCCTCGACGAGGACGCGCGCACAGAGTTCCCCCAGGTCTACCTGGAACTCTTGAGGCGCTTCGACCGGATCTTCGGGGAGAACCAGCCCCTCACGCCGTACATCTCGGGCTGGCACCAGGCGCCGTTCGGCGCGCTGGAGGAGTTCGAGGGCGTCAACCGCGACGACTTCGCGCTGCACCTCGAGCTTTTCACCATCCGCCGTACGTCCGGCAAGCTGAAGTTCCTCGCGGGTTCCGAATCCGGCATGAACGTGTTCATCAACGACGTGCCGCCGGAGCACGCGGCGATGCGACTGCGAGAGGTAGCGAGTTGATGAGCGGCAAGTACTTGGTCACGGGCGGCGCGGGATACGTCGGCAGCGTGGTCGCCCAGCACCTGCTGGAGGCGGGACACGAGGTCGTCGTCCTCGACAACCTGTCCACCGGCTTCCGCGAGGGCGTCCCCGCGGGCGCCACGTTCGTCGAGGGCGACATCCGCGAGGCCGGGAAGTGGCTCGACGCCTCCTTCGACGCCGTCCTCCACTTCGCCGCGTTCTCCCAGGTCGGCGAGTCCGTCGTGAAGCCCGAGAAGTACTGGGAGAACAACGTCGGCGGCACCATGGCCCTGCTCGGCGCCATGCGCGAGGCGGGCGTGCGCAAGCTCGTCTTCTCCTCCACCGCCGCCACCTACGGCGAGCCGGTCAGCACCCCCATCACCGAGACCGACCCGACCGCGCCCACCTCCCCGTACGGCGCGTCCAAGCTCGCCGTCGACCACATGATCACCGGCGAGGCCACCGCCCACGGGCTCGGCGCGGTGTCGCTGCGCTACTTCAACGTCGCCGGCGCCTACGGCGCGCAGGGCGAGCGGCACGACCCCGAGTCGCACCTCATCCCGCTCGTCCTCCAGGTCGCGCAGGGCCGCCGCGAGGCGATCTCCGTCTTCGGCGACGACTACCCGACCCCGGACGGCACCTGCATCCGCGACTACATCCACGTCGCCGACCTGGCCGAGGCCCACCTCCTCGCCGTCGAGGCCGCCGCCCCGGGCGAGCACCTCATCTGCAACCTGGGCAACGGCAACGGCTTCTCCGTCCGCGAGGTCATCGAGACCGTCCGCAAGGTCACCGGGCACCCGATCCCCGAGGTCATGGCCCCGCGCCGGGGCGGTGACCCCGCGGTCCTGGTCGCCTCGGCGGCCACCGCCCGCGAGCGGCTCGGCTGGAACCCCTCCCGCGCGGACCTCGCGGGTATCGTCGCCGACGCGTGGGAGTTCACGCAGAAGATCGCAAAGGAGCGGTAAGTGGGGGTAGAACAGCAGGTCAGGGCCGACTTCGTCGAGCTGTACGGGGCCGAGCCCGAGGGTGTCTGGGCGGCGCCCGGCCGCGTCAACCTCATCGGTGAGCACACCGACTACAACGACGGCTTCGTGATGCCCTTCGCACTGCCGCACACCGCGACCGCCGCGGTATCCCGCCGCACCGACGGCGTCCTGCGCCTGCACTCGGCGGACATCGACAACGGCGTCGCCGAGCTGCGGCTGGACGACCTCGCCCCCGAGTCGGACCGCGCCTGGACGGCGTACCCGGCCGGCGTCGTGTGGGCCCTCCGGGAGGCCGGGCACCGGGTCACCGGCGCCGACATCCACCTCACCTCGACGGTCCCGTCCGGCGCGGGCCTGTCGTCGTCGGCGGCCCTGGAGGTCGTCGTCGCCCTGGCCCTCAACGACCTGTTCGAGCTGGGCCTGCCGCGCTGGCAACTCGCCCGCCTGTGCCAGCGCGCCGAGAACGTCTACGTCGGCGCCCCCACCGGGATCATGGACCAGACCGCGTCCGCGTGCTGCGAGGCCGGCCACGCCCTGTTCCTCGACACCCGCGACCTCTCGCAGAAGCAGATCCCCTTCGACCTCGCCGCCGAGGGCATGCGCCTGCTCGTCGTCGACACCCAGGTCAAGCACGCCCACAGCGGCGGCGAGTACGGCAAGCGCCGCGCCGGCTGCGAGAAGGGCGCCGCCCTGCTGGGCGTCGACGCCCTGCGCGACATCCCCTACGCCGAGCTGGACGCGGCGCTGGACCGGCTCGGCGACGAGGAAGAGGTCCGCCGGCTCGTCCGGCACGTCGTGACCGAGGACCGGCGGGTGGAAACCGTGGTGTCCCTGCTGGAGTCCGGCGAGACCCGTGCGATCGGTCCGGTGCTGGTCGAGGGCCACGCCTCACTGCGCGACGACTTCCGCATCTCCTGCCCCGAGCTGGACCTGGTGGTCGACACCGCCCTCGCGAGTGGCGCCCTCGGCGCCCGTATGACCGGCGGCGGCTTCGGCGGTTCGGCGATCGTCCTCGCAGAGGCGGCCGACGTCGACACCATCGCCAAGGCGGTCGAAGAGGCCTTCGCGGCAGCGGGCTTCATGGCCCCGCGGGTCTTCGAGGCGGTACCCGCCGCGGGGGCACAGCGCCTCGGCTGAACCGTCGGGAAGCGGCGTCGGCCCCGTACTCCGTGCAGGGCCGACGCCTCATGGGCAGCGGGCCCACGGGCGGGACGACGCGGGGCCGCGCCGGGGCGGGAACCGCGCCCGTACGCGCCGGGGACACGCGGCTCGGGCGGGGGCCGCGCCCGGCGGGCGCCCGCGGCGGCGCGTGACCGGCGCGGATCTCAGCCCAGTCGCTTCGTCAGCGTGGCCCGCGCGCCTTGGCCCCGTCGCCTCGTCAGCGGGGTCGGCGCAGACCTCAGCCCAGCCGCTTCGTCAGCGTGTACTCCGTGATGCCCGGCGGGTAGTCCTCGATCACGCACACCACCTCGTAGCCCCGTCCGCGGTAGAAGCGCGGGGCCTGGAAGTCCCAGGTCTCCACGCGGGAGCGCCGACAGCCGCGTTCGTCGTGGGCCAGGCGTTCCGCCTCCGTGAGCAGGCGGGTGCCGAGGCCGGTGCCGCGGTGGCGTTCGTCGACCCAGAGGTAGGTGACGTGCAGCCAGGTCGTCCAGGTGTGGCCGACCAGGCCGCCGGCCAGCTCGCCGGTGTCGTCCGACGCCCATACGTGCAGCGGCGCCTCGCGTTCGGCGGGGGTGCCGCGCAGCGCGCGCAGGACGGGAGAGGCCGCCGTGTTGGTGTCGCGCAGCCGGGAGCGGAGCAGATCACGGCGGGATCGGTCGACTTCTACCTCGAGACGAAACATGCGGCACACCATAAACGCGCGGGACGGCCAGTTCTGCGATTCGCCTTCCGCTCCCCGCGCGCAGCCCTACTCTGTTCGACAGTACCGGTGGGGGCCGGTGCTGATCAGGGGGCGAGACAGTCGGGTACGGCGCCCGCGGTGGGGGTAGCACTCTCTGCACGGCGGCGGCCGTGCGGTCGGACACCTCCTCCGGGCGTCGTGCCCGCTCCGGTCGTCGTGCTCCGGGCCTGGGGTGTCCCCTGCTCCGTGCAGGAGCCTGGGGAAGGGGGTTTCGTGGTTCGTATCCGTGTTCTGGTCGTCGACGACCACCGTATCTTCGCCGAGTCGCTCGCCGCCGCCCTGGCGGCCGAGCCCGATGTCGACGTCTCCGCGGCCGGCAGCGGCCCGGCCGCCCTGCGCAGCCTGGAGCGTGCCGCCGCCGAGGGGCGCCGGTACGACGTCCTGCTCGTCGACGCCGATCTGGGCGGGCCCCTGCCCGGGGTGCGGCCGGCCGGCCCCGTGCGGGAGGTGGGGGAGGACGGGCTCGTGGACGGGCTCTCCCTGGTCGCCGCCGTCCGCGGCAATCAGCCGTACGTCAGGATCGTCGTCCTCGCCGAGAAGGACGACCCGCGCCGCGCGGCCCTCGCCCTCCAGGCCGGGGCGTCCGGCTGGGTGGCGAAGGACTGCTCCCTGTCGCGGCTGCTCACCGTCGTCCGCGGGGTGCTGCGGGAGGAGACGCATCTGCCGCCCGCCCTGCTCACCGGCGTGCTCAAGGAGCTGACCGCCGCGCGCAAGCACCGCACCGAGGGCGAGCGGCTCGTGGAGTCCCTCACGCCGAGGGAGCGCGAGGTGCTGCGCTGCATGGTCGCCGGACTGGGGCGCAAGGCGGTCGCCGACCGGCTGTTCCTGTCCCCGCACACCGTCCGCACCCATATGCAGAACGTCCTCGGCAAACTGGGCGTGCACTCCACGCTCGCCGCCGTCGCGCTCGCCCGGCGGGCGGGGGTCGGACCGGTTGACCTAACCGGGGATGTTGTCGAACGGGGCGGTCAGCTGGCGTAGCAGCGCGGCCAGCTCGCCGCGCTGGGCGTGGGACAGCTCCGCGAGGATCGCCCGCTCCTGTTCGAGCAGACCGGCCAGGGCCTGGTCGGCGCGATCCTTGCCGCCGTCCGTGAGCCGTACCAGCACACCGCGCCGGTCGCTCGGATCGGGCAGCCGCTCCACCAGGCCCTTCTTCGCCAGCCGGTCGATACGGTTCGTCATCGTGCCCGACGTCACCAGGGTCTGCGTCAACAACTGCCCCGGCGACAGCTGGTAGGGCGGCCCGGCGCGCCTGAGCGCGGTCAGCACGTCGAACTCCCAGGGCTCCAGCTGGTGCTCGGAGAACGCCAGGCGGCGCGCGCGGTCCAGGTGCCGGGCCAGCCTGCTGACCCGGCTGAGTACTTCCAGCGGCTCCACGTCGAGGTCCGGGCGCTCCCGGCGCCACGCTGCGACCAGCCGATCGACCTCGTCCTCCATGACGATCAGTGTAGTGGTTGTGTCGATGTGAAGTCTCTTGATGTGAAGTCTCTTGACGTCAAGGTAAATCGGCTGGGACGGTGGACCCGCCGAGCGCGAACACGCACGACGAAGACATCACCACGAGCAGGACATCACCCCGAGCAGGACATCAGGACATCACCACGAGGAGGCCGCCCCATGCCCGCCCCCACCTGGGACCCCGCCCAGTACCTGCGTCACGCCGGCCACCGCGCCCGCCCGTTCGCCGACCTCCTCGCCCGCATCCCCGACCTGCCCCGCGACCCGCCCCGCATCGCCGACCTCGGCTGCGGCCCCGGCAACGCCACCACCGTCCTCACCGACCGCTGGCCCACCGCCCACGTCACCGGCTACGACAACTCCGCGCACATGCTCGCCGAGGCCCAGGCGTACGCCGGCCCGCACCTCGACTTCGCCCACGCCGACCTCACGACCTGGGCCCCCACCGAGACGTACGACCTGATCGTCTCCAACGCCGCCCTGCACTGGGTCCCCGGCCACCTCGACGCCTTCCCCACCTGGCTGGCCGGGATCGCGCCGGGCGGCACCCTCGCCTTCCAGGTCCCCCACAACATCGACGCGCCCCTGCACGCCCTCATGCGCCGACTCGGCGACACGCCCCGCTGGAGGAGCCGCCTCGCCGGGGTCCTCCGCCCCGAGGACTCCGTCCACGCCCCCGGCGTCTACCTCGACCACCTCGCCCGCCTCGGCTGCGGGACCGACGTCTGGACGACGACGTACCACCACGTCCTCACCGGCGAGGACCCCGTCCTGGACTGGGTCAGGGGCACCGGCCTGCGTCCGGTCCTCACCGCACTCGCCGACGACCCCGAGGCCCGCGACACCTTCGTCACCGAGTACCGCGACCTGCTCCGTGAGGCCTACCCGCCCCACGCCTACGGCACGGTCCTGCCGTTCCGCCGCCTGTTCACGGTGGCCAGGAAGCCGGCCTGACCCACGGCTTCCGGCCGAGGAGGGTGACCAGGACGCGGATCACTTCGGCACCGATGCGGTGGGCGAGGCGGTGACGGCCGACGCGGAAGCGCCGACCCGTCGCCCCCGGAACGTCACTGTCCGTGCACGTGGTTTGGGTCGGCCGAAGCGGGTCACCCGATACAGCAGGAACGAGGCAACCTGACTGGGAGTGAGACACCGTGGCAGGCGAGCAGAAGTCCAAGGCGAAGACGGAACAGGTCAAGGGCAAGGTCAAGGAAGCGGCCGGGCGGGCCGTGGGCAACGAGCGGCTCGAGGCCGAGGGACGTGCCGAGCAGGCCAAGGGTGACGCCCGCCAGTCGAAGGAGAAGGCGAAGGACGTCTTCAAGCACTGACCCCGACACACCACAGGAGGGCCCCCGCCCGGCGCACCGGAGCGGGGGCCCTCCCGCGTGCACGACGTCAGCTCTTGCGGCGGCCTATGAGATGCGGCTTGGCCTCCAGACCGTCCAGGCCGTGCCACGCCAGGTTCACCAGATGCGCCGCCACCTCCGCCTTCTTCGGCCGCCGCACGTCCAGCCACCACTGGCCGGTCAGCGCGACCATCCCCACCAGCGCCTGCGCGTACAGCGGCGCCAGCTTCGGGTCGAAGCCGCGGCTCTTGAACTCACGGCCCAGGATGTCCTCCACCTGGGTGGCGATGTCCGAGATGAGAGACGCGAAGGAACCCGTCGACTGCGGGATCGGCGAGTCCCGCACCAGGATGCGGAAACCGTCCGTGTACTCCTCGATGTAGTCCAGGAGGGCGAACGCCGCCTGCTCGCACAGCTCGCGGGGATGACCCGCCGTGAGCGAGCTGGTCACCATGTCCAGCAGGCGCCGCATCTCACGGTCCACCACCACCGCGTACAGCCCCTCCTTGCCACCGAAGTGCTCGTACACCATCGGCTTGGACACCCCGGCCTTCGCCGCGATCTCCTCCACCGACGTGCCCTCGAACCCCTTCGCCGCGAAAAGGGTGCGACCGATCTCCAGCAGCTGCTGGCGACGCTCCGCACCGGTCATCCGGGTGCGACGCACTCGCCGCGGCTTCTCATTGCTCGGGGTACTGCTGGAGTCGGTCGCCACGCCGTCCATCATGCCGCGTCGGCGGCCACCTTCCGCCGCCGGGAGCCGTCCCCGTCGGTGTTCCGGCGCGAATCGATACGCGAGCGTGACGGCCAGCGCACGTCGTACGCCCAGCCCAGCATCTCGAACCAGCGGATGAACCGCGCCGAGGAGTCCAGCTGGCCGCGCATCACACCGTGCCGCGCCGAAGTCGGGTCGGCGTGGTGGAGGTTGTGCCACGACTCCCCACAGGACAGGACCGCCAGCCACCACACGTTGCCGGAACGGTCACGCGACTTGAACGGCCGCTTGCCCACCGCGTGACAGATCGAGTTGATCGACCACGTGACGTGGTGCAGCAGCGCCACCCGCACCAGCGAACCCCAGAAGAACCCGGTGAACGCCCCCCACCAGGACATCGTCACCAGTCCGCCGATCACCGCCGGCAGCGCGAGCGAGAGCACGGTCCACAGCACGAACTGGCGCGAGATCGCCCGGAGCGCCGGGTCCTTGATCAGATCCGGCGCGTACTTGTCCTGCGGCGTCTGCTCCTCATCGAACATCCAGGCGATGTGCGCCCACCACAGGCCCTTCACCAGCGCCGGCAGCGTCTCCCCGAAACGCCACGGCGAATGCGGGTCGCCCTCCGCGTCCGAGAACTTGTGGTGCCTGCGGTGGTCCGCCACCCAGCGGACCAGCGGCCCCTCCACCGCCATCGACCCCATGATCGCCAGCGCGATCCGCAGAGGACGCTTCGCCTTGAAGGAACCATGCGTGAAGTACCGGTGGAAACCGATGGTGATGCCGTGGCACCCGAGGTAGTAGAAGAAGACCAGCAGACCGAGGTCCAGCCAGCTCACCCCCCAGCCCCAGGCCAGCGGCACCGCCGCCAGCAGGGCCAGGAACGGCACCACGATGAAGACGAGCAGCGCGATCTGCTCGATCGAGCGCTTCTGCTCACCGCCCAGAGTGGCGGAGGTCGTGGAGGAGTCGTCGGGCGCCGGTGAGGGGTCTTCGATCACGTCGGAGCTTGAGGTCATACGCGTCCCCTGTGGGGTGGTCGTGGGCTGGGAGAGTGCCGGGCCCGGGAGACCGCACCACACTCCCTACGGTCCCGTAACCTACGGCATCGTAAGTATGGCAGTGCGGCACCCGGCAGCAAGAGCCCGCGAGTCTGCGCGTCCGCACGGACACCTATCCTTGGAACGGTCGGACAGCGCGGTCCGTTCTGTTTTCTTCCCGGACGTCAGGCCCGCAAGCGGCCCCACCGCGGGGCCTGACGCCCGAGTTCCCTCCCGGACGAGCTTCAACACTGCAAGGAGCCGCATCTGTGAGCAGTGCCGACGACCAGACGACAACCAGCCCCGAGCTGCGCGCCGACATCCGCCGACTGGGTGACCTCCTCGGTGAGACCCTCGTCCGGCAGGAGGGCCCCGAACTACTCGACCTGGTCGAGAAGGTCCGCCGCCTCACCCGCGAGGACGGCGAGGCAGCCGCCGACCTGCTGCGTGGCACCGAACTGGAGACCGCGGCCAAGCTGGTCCGCGCCTTCTCCACCTACTTCCACCTCGCGAACGTCACCGAGCAGGTCCACCGCGGCCGCGAACTGCGCGCCCGACGCGCCGCCGAGGGCGGCCTCCTCGCCCGCACCGCGGACCGCCTCAAGGACGCAGACCCCGAACACATCCGCGAGACGGTCCGCAACCTGAACGTCCGCCCCGTGTTCACGGCGCACCCCACCGAAGCCGCACGCCGGTCCGTCCTCAACAAGCTCCGGCGCATCGCCGCGCTCCTGGAGACCCCCGTCATCGAGGCCGACCGCCGCCGCCACGACACCCGGCTGGCCGAGAACATCGACCTCGTCTGGCAGACCGACGAACTGCGCGTCGTCCGCCCCGAGCCCGCCGACGAGGCCCGCAACGCCATCTACTACCTCGACGAACTCCACGCCGGGGCCGTCGGCGACGTCCTCGAGGACCTCACCGCCGAACTCGAACGCGTCGGCGTCACCGTCCCCGCCGAGACCCGCCCGCTCACCTTCGGCACCTGGATCGGCGGCGACCGCGACGGCAACCCCAACGTCACCCCCCAGGTCACCTGGGACGTCCTCATCCTCCAGCACGAACACGGCATCAACGACGCCCTGGAGACGATCGACGAACTCCGCGGCTTCCTCTCCAACTCCATCCGCTACACCGGAGCCACCGAAGAACTGCTGGAGTCCCTCCGGACCGACCTCGAACGCCTCCCCGAGATCAGCCCCCGCTACAAGCGCCTCAACGCCGAGGAGCCCTACCGGCTCAAGGCCACCTGCATCCGGCAGAAGCTGGAGAACACCAAGCAGCGCCTCGCCAAGGGCACCCCGCACCAGCCCGGCCGCGACTACCTCGGCACCAGCGAACTCCTCGCCGACCTCACCCTCATCCAGACCTCCCTGCGCGAGCACCGCGGCGCCCTCTTCGCCGACGGCCGCATGAACCGCACCATCCGCACCCTGGCCGCCTTCGGCCTCCAGCTCGCCACCATGGACGTCCGCGAACACGCCGACGCCCACCACCACGCCCTCGGCCAGCTGTTCGACCGCCTCGGCGAGGAGTCCTGGCGCTACTCCGACATGCCCCGCGAGTACCGCACCAAGCTCCTCGCCAAGGAACTCCGCTCCAGAAGGCCCCTCGCGCCCACCCCCGCACCCGTCGACGCCGCCGGCGAGAAGACCCTCGGCGTCTTCCTCACCGTCAAGCGCGCCCTGGAGGTCTTCGGACCCGAGGTCATCGAGTCCTACATCATCTCCATGTGCCAGGGCGCCGACGACGTCTTCGCCGCCGCCGTCCTCGCCCGCGAGGCCGGCCTCGTCGACCTGCACGCCGGCTGGGCCAAGATCGGCATCGTGCCCCTCCTGGAGACCACCGACGAGCTCAAGGCCGCCGACACCATCCTGGAGGACATGCTCTCCGACCCGTCGTACCGCCGTCTGGTGGCACTGCGCGGAGACGTCCAGGAGGTCATGCTCGGCTACTCCGACTCCTCCAAGTTCGGCGGCATCACCACCAGCCAGTGGGAGATCCACCGCGCCCAGCGCCGCCTGCGCGACGTCGCCCACCGCTACGGCGTCCGCCTGCGCCTCTTCCACGGCCGCGGCGGCACCGTCGGCCGCGGCGGCGGCCCCTCCCAGGACGCGATCCTCGCCCAGCCCTGGGGCACCCTCGAAGGCGAGATCAAGGTCACCGAACAGGGCGAGGTCATCTCCGACAAGTACCTCATCCCGTCGCTGGCCCGCGAGAACCTGGAACTGACGGTCGCCGCCACCCTCCAGGCCTCCGCCCTGCACACCTCACCCCGCCAGTCCGACGAGGCCCTCGCCCGCTGGGACGCCGCCATGGACGTCGTCAGCGACGCCGCCCACGCCGCCTACCGCAGGCTCGTCGAGGACCCCGACCTCCCGTCGTACTTCTTCGCCTCCACCCCCGTCGACCAGCTCGCCGACCTCCACCTCGGCTCGCGGCCCTCCCGCCGCCCCGACTCCGGCGCCGGCCTCGACGGACTCCGCGCCATCCCGTGGGTCTTCGGCTGGACCCAGTCCCGCCAGATCGTCCCCGGCTGGTACGGCGTCGGCTCCGGCCTCAAGGCCCTGCGCGAAGCCGGCCTCGACACCGTCCTCGACGAGATGCACGGCCAATGGCACTTCTTCCGCAACTTCATCTCCAACGTCGAGATGACCCTCGCCAAGACCGACCTGCGGATCGCCCAGCACTACGTCGACACCCTCGTCCCCGACGACCTGCGCCACGTCTTCGACACCATCAAGACCGAACACGCCCTCACCGTCGCCGAAGTCCTCAAGATCACCGGCGAACGGGAACTACTCGACGCCACCCCCGTCCTCAAGCAGACCTTCGCCATCCGCGACGCCTACCTGGACCCCATCTCCTACCTCCAGGTCACCCTGCTCAAGCGCCAGCGTGACGCCGCGGCCGCAGGCCAGGAACCCGACCCCCTGCTCGCCCGCGCCCTTCTGCTCACCGTCAACGGCGTCGCCGCCGGCCTGCGCAACACCGGCTGACCCACACCCGCACGAAGGGCGCCCCCGAGATCCGGGGGCGCCCTTCGCACGTCACACGTCCCGCTACACCGCCAGGAACGCCGCCGACAGCAACGCCACCCCCGACCCCGCCAGCACCCACCCCAGCCGCGCCCGCCCCAGGCCACCCGCGACCACCACCGACGCCAACAGCAGCGCACCGCCCATCGGCACCCACGCGTACAACACCCCGGCACCACCGGACCGTACGACCTCGTCACCACCCGGCTTGATCACCACGGTGTACGTCCGCCCCTCGCGCACCGCCACCGACCGTTCGATCACCACCCGCGCCCGCGCCCGCGACCCCGACGACACCGGCGCGTACGGCCCCCAACAACGGTCCGCACCACAGCGCGCCACCTCGATCGTGCCCTGCTCCCGGCCCTTCGTCAGCATCACGTGCTGCGCCGTCCCCCAGGAACCCCACACCCCCGCCACCAGGATCAGCGACGCCACCGTCCACACCGCCACCCACCGGCCGAACCGCAACGCGGCGACCGAGGCCCGACGGGCGGAACCCCGGCGCGCGGGACGCCGGTGGGACGAGGCGGCGGTGGCAGGCATGGCCGGGATCATTGGCCATACCTGAACGGGCCGTCAACCTCGACGGGTGACAAGTCGCGAGTTGTCCCTACCTTTCCGCGACCCGCACCCCTGGCTCACGAGTTGTACGTCCCCTGCGCCCGCTCCAGCCCATCGATCACCAGACACTCCACCGCGTCCGCAGCCCGGTCCACGAAGTAGTCCAGCTCCTTGCGCTCCGCACCCGAGAAGTCCTTCAGCACGAAGTCCGCCACCTGCATCCGCCCCGGCGGCCGGCCGATCCCGAACCGCACCCGGTGATACTCCGCCCCGAACGCCTTCGTCATCGACTTCAGACCGTTGTGCCCGTTGTCCCCGCCGCCCAGCTTCAGCCGCAGCACCCCGTAATCGATGTCCAGCTCGTCATGGACGGCCACCACGTTCGCCACCGGCACCTTGTAGAAGTCCCGCAGCGCGTTCACCGGCCCACCCGACAGATTCATGTACGACATCGGCTTCGCCAGCACCACCCGGCGGTTCCCCGGCCCCGGCGGACCGATCCGCCCCTCCACGACCTGCGCCTGCGCCCGCCCCGCCCGCTTGAACCTCCCCCCGATCCGCTCGGCCAGCAGATCGGCCACCATGAACCCCACGTTGTGCCGGTTCATCGCGTACTCCGGACCCGGATTGCCCAGCCCCACGATCAACCAGGGGGCATTGGCGTCGGTCGTCACGTCCATGTCTCCTCGATACGCGCCAGCCGCTGCCCCCGAAGGGAACAGCGGCTGACGAACAAACGACGACGGTGAGGATCAGGCCTCCGCGGAAGCCTCCTCGCCCTCACCCTCGGCGACCTCCTCGGCCTGCGCGGCCAGCACCTGAAGCACGACGGTGTCGCCGTCGACGCCCAGCTTGGTGCCCGACGGCAGCGGGATGTCCTTGGCCAGCACCGAGTCACCGGCGGTCAGGCCCTCGACGGACACCGTCACGGACTCCGGGATGTGCGTGGCCTCGGCCTCGACCGGCAGCGCGTTCAGGACGTGCTCCAGCAGGTTGCCACCGGGAGCCAGCTCACCCTCGGTGTGCACGAAGATCTCGACGTTGACCTTCTCGCCACGCTGGACCAGCTGAAGGTCGACGTGCTCCAGGAAACCCTTGATCGGGTCACGCTGCACGGACTTCGGGATGGCCAGCTCGTTCGACTTGCCGTCGATGTCCAGGGCGATCAGGACGTTCGGCGTACGCAGCGCGAGCAGCAGCTCGTGACCCGGCAGCGTCAGGTGGATCGGGTCCGAACCGTGGCCGTACAGAACGCCCGGAACCTTGCTGGCACGACGGATGCGGCGGGCCGCACCCTTGCCGAACTCGGTACGGGACTCAGCGGCGATCTTTACCTCGGACATGGAAATCACTCCTCGTAGAAACAGCGACGGAAACAGTCACCCGGCCAACGAACGGCCTGCTACGAAGAGCGCGTCGATAACGGACCGCCGTACACACGTCCACACGTGTACGGCCTCCCTCGCCGAGCAACCTGAGCAGTCTACTCGGCGCGGGAGGCCGGAGAAAAATCGACCTCGAGCACTCCGCTGGCACGGGCGATCGATGCACGGGCGATTGCTGTGAGAAGCAGACCCGGGGGGCCTACTGCTCGTCGAACAGGCTCGTCACCGAACCGTCCTCGAACACCTCACGCACCGCGTTCGCGATCGTCGGCGCGATCGACAGCACCGTGATCTTGTCCACCTCCAGCTCACCCGGAGTCGGCAGCGTGTTCGTGAAGACGAACTCACTCACCTTCGAGTTCTTCAGCCGGTCCGCGGCCGGACCCGACAGCACACCGTGCGTCGCCGTCACGATGACGTCCTCCGCACCGTGCGCGAACAGCGCGTCCGCCGCGGCACAGATCGTGCCACCCGTGTCGATCATGTCGTCGACCAGCACGCACACCCGGCCCTTGACCTCGCCCACCACCTCGTGGACCGTCACCTGGTTCGCCACGTCCTTGTCACGCCGCTTGTGCACGATCGCCAGCGGCGCACCCAGACGGTCGCACCAACGGTCCGCGACCCGGACCCGGCCCGCGTCCGGCGACACGACGGTCAGCTTCGCGCGGTCCACCTTGCTGCCCACGTAGTCCGCCAACAGCGGCAACGCGAACAGATGATCCACCGGACCGTCGAAGAAGCCCTGGATCTGATCCGTGTGCAGATCGACGGTCAGGATCCGGTGCGCACCCGCCGTCTTCATCAGGTCCGCGATCAGCCGCGCCGAGATCGGCTCACGACCACGGTGCTTCTTGTCCTGCCGCGCATAACCGTAGAACGGCACGATCACCGTGATCGAACGCGCCGACGCACGCTTCAGCGCGTCGATCATGATCAACTGCTCCATGATCCACTTGTTGATCGGAGCCGTGTGGCTCTGGATCAGGAAGCAGTCCGCACCACGCGCCGACTCCTCGTAACGCACGTAGATCTCACCATTGGCGAAGTCGAAGGCCTTCGTCGGGACGACCCCGACACCCAGCTGGTGGGCGACCTCCTCGGCAAGCTCGGGGTGGGCGCGGCCGGAGAAGAACATCATCTTCTTCTCGCCGGTCGTCTTGATCCCGGTCACAGCACTGTCTCCTCAGAGGTGTCTCAGCCGACTGTCCAAGGACCTCGCCGCTGGGCGCGACGGGGCCGTCTCAGCTGGTGGGGGTGCGGGTATGCACCTCTCACGGTACGCCGTGTACAGCGCACCCGTCTCCGGTCAGCCTTCGCCGTCGCCCTCACGGGAAGCCGCCTCGGCAGCCTTCGCCGCCGCGCTCCCCGGACGCTTACGAGCCACCCAACCCTCGATATTCCGCTGCTGACCACGGGCCACGGCCAGCGAACCGGGCGGCACATCCTTCGTGATCACGGACCCGGCAGCGGTGTACGCGCCGTCCCCGACCGTGACAGGAGCCACAAACATGTTGTCCGAACCCGTCTTGCAGTGCGAGCCGACCGTCGTGTGGTGCTTGTGCTCTCCGTCATAGTTCACGAAGACGCTCGCCGCACCGATATTGGTGTGATCACCGATCGTCGCGTCACCGACGTACGACAGGTGCGGCACCTTCGTACCCTCACCGATGACGGCGTTCTTCGTCTCCACGTACGTACCGACCTTCGACTTCGACCCGAGCCGCGTACCGGGCCGCAGATAGGCGTACGGCCCCACGGTCGCCAGCGGACCCACCTCGGCCCCGTCGGCCACCGTGTTGTCCACCCGGGCCCCCGCGCCGACCCTCGTGTCCTTCAGCCGGCTGTTCGGACCCACCACGGCACCCTCGCCCAGATGCGTCACCCCGAGCAGCTGCGTCCCCGGCAGCACCACCGCGTCCTGCTCGAACGTCACCGCGACATCGACCCACGTCGTACCGGGGTCCACGACGGTCACACCCGCGAGCATCGCGGCAGTGAGCAGCCGGTCGTTGAGAATCCGACGAGCCTCCGCCAACTGCACCCGGTTGTTGATCCCCGCGATCTCCCGGTGATCACCGGCGACGGACGCACCCACCCGGTGGCCGGCCTCACGCAGAATGCCGAGAACGTCGGTCAGATACTCCTCACCCTGACTGTTGTCCGTTCGGACCTGCTTCAGCGCGTCGGCGAGCAACTGCCCGTCGAACGCGAACACCCCCGAGTTGATCTCCCGGATCGCCCGCTGGGCGTCCGTCGCGTCCTTGTGCTCCACGATCCCCGTGACCGCACCCGACACCTCGTCCCGCACGATCCGCCCGTACCCGGTGGCGTCCGGCACCTCCGCCGTCAGCACCGTGACGGCGTTCCCGTCGGCGTGATGAGTCGTGGCGAGCTGCGCGAGCGTCGCACCCGTCAGCAGGGGGGTGTCACCGCACACGACCACCACGGTCCCGTCCACGGCCCCACCGAGCTGCTCAAGCCCCATCCGCACGGCGTGCCCGGTGCCGTTCTGCTCCTCCTGCACCGCCGTGCGTACGGCGGGGTCGACCTCGGCGAGATGCGCGGTGACCTTCTCCCGCGCGTGCCCGACGACGACGACCAGGTTCTCGGGGTCCAACTCGCGAGACGCGGCCAGCACATGGCCCACGAGACTGCGGCCGCAGATGTCGTGCAGGACCTTCGGTGTGGCCGACTTCATACGGGTGCCCTCACCCGCTGCGAGAACGACGACGGCTGCCGGGCGAATGGCGCTCACGGAGTTGCCCTTCGGCTGTGGAGAGGTGGGACATCCGAAGGATACCGGGGCGTTTCCTGGCGGACATGTGAGTGGGCCCTGACGTTGCTGTCAGGGCCCACTTCAGCAGCTCCGCCGGCTGGATTCGAACCAGCGTCTCAAGGCTCCAAAGGCCTGCGGGATGCCGCTACCCCACGGCGGATTGCTGCCTCAAACCTTACCGGAGTAGGGAGGGGCATGATCCCGCCCTACGGAGTCCACCATGCCCGACCACCAGCCTTCGATGCGTCGGTACAGCTCGGCACCTTGCAACACGCTGATCACGAAACAACCTCGGTAGTCGTCGCCCACGTTCTTGCGAACAGTTTTGGGGTTGTGCTTCTTGATAGTCGTGCGCTGAAGCCGGGATGGGTCGACATCCGCCAGGTCCGCCCAGTAGCGCTCGGCGCCGATGACATCGGCAGTCATATGGATCATGACCCGGTAGCGCAGGCGCTCGGGCTCCACCCCGAGCAAGTTCAGCCAGGCCAGGAAGATTCGAATGACTCCGGGGTCGCTGTTGACGAACTGCACGTTCTCGCGTCTGGCATACGGCTTGTCCTTAGCGCCCTCGGCCCAGTAGAGCGCGACGCCGGTCATGAACAGGTCGCGTGGGCTCATCGAGCCTATTTCACTCGCGGCGGCTGTCTTGGTCCGCTGTCGTCGCTCGTCCCGCACAGCCAGCTCGTGCTCCCACCTCTTCCGCCCTGCCAGCCGAGCCTGCTCCGCGGGATCCCGCCGCTCCGGCTTCGGCAGATCCCGCACCCAGAGGGAGATCGAACTCTTCGAACAGCCCAGCTCGACCTCGATCTGGTCGTAGGTCCAGCCCTGGAGACGTAGTTCCCGGGCCTTGGCCCTCAGATCGTCCTTGGCCCTCGGCCGCTTCGTCCACTCCGGCGGGGGTTCCCCCTTCACGAGCTGGTTGAGGATGTCGTTGTTGTAGATCTTCAGCTCGTCCCTGATCTGCCGAAGGCTGAGCCCCGCCCGTCGTAGCCCGACCGCCTGCTTCCCCAGGGCCTCCAGGTCGGCGTACTTGCCGGAGGAAATTGCCATAGCCATACCGTCCTGCCGGAATGTGCTATTCCGGGGGCGAACGGGTCCTGTTCAGCAGTTCGAGGGATACCGGCGCGTTTCGAGGATGTTCGGTTGTGGCGTGTGGTGGGGAGCAGTCGGCGAAACTCGCCGGAAAATGCGGGGCGGGCGACCGTAGGGTGGAGGTATGACCACGACGGGGGAAGAGCACGCCTCGGCTCGGGGAGGGCCTTGGTGGTGGAGCAGGCGCCGCAGTGCGGTGTTCGACGGGAGTCTCGCGGTGCTGTCCGCCGCGGAGTGCGCGGTGGAGGGGTATCCGTTCGCGCGGGACGCGGGCGTGCCGGTGGCGGTGGGGGTCGTCTTCGGGTTGCTCGCCGGGTCGGTGCTGCTGGTGCGGCGACGGTGGCCGATCGCGGTGGTGCTGGTGTCGATCGCCATCACGCCGGCGCAGATGGGCTTCCTGATGGGGATCGTGGGGCTGTACACGCTGGCGGCGTCGGAGCTGCCCCGTCGGATCACCGCGTCGCTGGCGGGGATGCAGTTGGTGGGGACGTTGATCGTGACGTTCGTGCGGGTGCGGCAGGACATGGTGCGGGGGGATCTGGATCTGGGGGACTGGTTCATTCCGTTCGCCGCGATCACGACCTCGCTGGGGTTGACGGCTCCGCCGGTGCTGCTCGGGCTGTACGTGGGGGCGCGGCGGCGGCTGATGGAGAGTCTGCGGGAGCGTGCGGACAGTCTTGAGCGGGAGTTGCAGCTGCTGGCGGAGCGGGCCGAGGAGCGGGCGGAGTGGGCGCGCGGTGAGGAGCGGACGCGGATCGCGCGGGAGATGCATGACGTGGTCGCGCATCGGGTGAGCCTGATGGTGGTGCATGCGGCGGCGTTGCAGGCGGTCGCGCGCAAGGATCCGGAGAAGGCGGTGCGCAATGCCGTGCTGGTGGGGGACATGGGGCGGCAGGCGTTGACCGAGTTGCGGGAGATGCTCGGGGTGTTGCGCAGTGGTGACGGTGTGGGGGAGCGGCGTTCGTCGGTGCCGTTGGCGGCGGTGGAGATGGCCGCGGCGGCTGCCGCTTCGCGGGTGGTGGAGGAGGGGGAGGGGCCGTGTCTGTCGGAGTTGGACGAGTTGATCGGGCAGTCGGCGGCCGCGGGGATGGTGGTGGATCTGTTGGTGGAGGGTGAGGTGCGGGGGTACGCGCCGGAGGTCGAGCAGACGGCGTTTCGGGTGGTGCAGGAGGCGTTGACGAACGTGCACAAGCATGCGGCGGGTGCGAAGACGCATGTGAGGTTGGCGCATCGGGCGGCGGAGATCGCGATGCAGGTGGAGAACGAGCCGCCGCCGGAGGTGGGGTCGGCGTCGTCGGCGCGGTTGCCGTCGGGGGGCAATGGGCTGGTGGGGATGCGGGAGCGGGTGGTGGCTCTGGGCGGGGTGTTCGTGTCGGGGCCGACGGAGGCGGGGGGTTTCCGGGTGTCTGCGGTGATTCCGTCGGTGTAGTGGGGTTGCGGGGTTTTCTGGGGGGTGGGCCCGCCGGGGTGGCCTGGTCCGGGTCGGCGCGGCCGGGGGTGGGCCCGGTGGGGGTCAGCCGGCGGTGAGGCGGACGGGTTCGATGCCGGAGACGAGGGCGCCGAGGGCCTGGTCGATGTCGGGGCCGAGGTACCAGTCGCCGGTGTGGTCGAGGGCGTAGACGCGGCCTTCGGCGTCGATGGCGAGGAGGGAGTGGCTGTCGGTCTCGGCGCCGAGGGGGCTGACGTCGGTGTCGAGGGCGCGGCCGAGGTCGGCGAGGGTGCGGGCGAGGTGGAGGCCGTGGAGGGGGTCGAGGTGGACGGTGGCGGGGGCGATCTGCCGGCCGGGTCCGGTGGGGGTGATGTGCAGGCCGCCGAATTCGGCCCAGGCCTCCACGGCGGCGGGGAAGACGGCGTGGCGGTGGCCGGCGGGGGAGGTGTGTTCGCGTAGGGCGTCGGCCCAGATCTCGGCTTGTTTGATGTCCCAGCGTCCGGGTTGCCAGCCGGCGGCGCGCAGGGCGGCGTCGACGGGTACGGGGAAGCGCGTGGTGGTGCGGTCGGGGTGCATCTGCCCTTCGTTCGTCGGGGTCATGGGTCGGCTGGGGCCGTCGTGCGTGTGTGGGGCGCTGTGTGTGGGGGTGGGGTCAGTGGTCGTCGGTGGTGGGGTCGACGATGCGGACTCCGAAGTGGGCGCTGAGGGCGGTGCAGGCGCGGCAGGGGGCGGCGAAGCTGCCGTGGAGGGGGTCGCCGTCCTCGCGGATGCGCCGGGCGGTGAGTTTGGCGTGTTTGAGGGCTTTGCGGGCTTCGCCGTTGGTCATGGGTCTGCGGGCGGCGCGTTTGCTGCGGGTGGCGTCCGCGGCGGCGATGTGGCGGGAGAGGAGGAGTGCCTCGGCGCAGCGGCCGGTGTAGCGGTCGCGTCGGTCGCTGGGGAGGGTGTCGAGGAAGTCCTGGACGAGGGGGTGCAGTGTGGGGGGCTGGTCGCCGCGGGCGGCGGTGCCGGTGAGGGTGGCGCCGCGGACGGAGAGGGCGGCGGCGATGGTGGGGAGTATGCCGTCGCGGCGGTGGCGGAGAGCGGGTGTGTGGGGGGTTTCGTCGCTGCTCCAGCCGATGCGGGGGTCGCCGGAGCGGCTGGTGTGCGGTCCCGTTTGTGTGGCGTTCATGATCGTCTTTCCCCTCCCGTGCATCCCCCCGGAGAACTCAGAGTGCCAAATGGCGTGCCGTGTGTGGAAGCTGGGGCGGTGCGACACGCCCGGGTTTGGGCCGACTGTCACGGCGGGGTGACGGCTGGTCACGGAAGTGGAGGGCCGGTGACCGGTGTCGTCGTACCGCATAGGCTGTCGGCACCGCCTGGCGCGCGGTTGACGCGCGTGGGAGACCGTTGGAGAGAGTCGGATACGGAGCGTGGTGGTCGGGTCCGGAGGGATTCGGTCGCCGGGGTCCGTCCAGAGTGCCGCAGGGGGCAACCGCCATGACGACAGGTCGGCTCGGGCTGGGGGCACCTCCCGGCCGCCAGGCTGGGGGACAGGCCGCGCCACCGAACGCGGCGTACGCCGGGCAGGTCGTGCATTTCCCGGATCCGGTCCGGGCCGCACGTCACCCGAGAGGGGTACGGGTGGACGAGCGTGGCTACCCGGATTTCTCGGCCTACGCGCGGGCGGCCGCGGAGATCGCGGAGCCGCCGGAGGGTTTCGGCGTCGATGAACTGCGGTTGACGGACTACGTGTCGGCGAACGCGGCGTTGTCGGCGTCGGGGCATGAGCTGTGGGACACGGTGGACAGCGTGGCGACGCCGCATGGCTGGACGTGGCATCACGTGGTGGGTTCGCGGCGGCTGGAGTTGGTTCCGGTCGAGGTGAAGGCGTTGCTGCGGCATCACGGTGGGATCGCGACGGCGGTGGTGGATCAGGCGAAGCGGGGGACGCGGCCGTTGCAGGAGACGCGGCCGGCGCATTTCGGGCTGCCGAAGTCGGGTGTGGCGGTGTCGGAGCAGCAGGTGCAGGGGGTCGAGGAGGACCTCGGGTACCGGTTGCCCGGTGCGTACCGGACGTTTTTGAAGGCCGCGGGTGGTTGTGCTCCGGTGGGGGCGGCGCTGGACGCGGAGTTGGGGCTGCTGGTGGACCAGCCGTTCTTCACGGTGCGGGACGAGGCGGCGGTCAATGATCTGGTGTACGTGAACAAGTGCCTGCGTGACCATCTGACCAAGGACTATCTGGGGGTGGGGTTCGTGCAGGGTGGTCTGCTGGCCGTGAAGGTGAAGGGCGACCGGGTCGGTTCGGTGTGGTTCTGCGCGTACGACGATGCGCGGGACGTGGATCCGGCGTGGTCGCCGGCGGAGCGGGTGGAGCGGTTGTTGCTGCCGTGCGGTGAGGATTTCGATGTGTTCCTGTCGCGGTTGGCGGGGCGGCCGCCGGAGTTGGAGACGGTGGCGAATCTGATGGTGGACGGTGGTTTCGCGCGGGTTGTTCCCGCGGCTGCCGGTTCGTCTGCTTCGTCCGTCGGTGTGGGGGAGTGATCCGGCGATGGTGACGTTCGCGCAGGCGCAGGAGCGCGGTGAAGAGTGGATCAACGGGGACGTTCCGGCGTACCAGCACCGTGAGGTGCGGGTGCGGGAGTTCGGGCTCGGGTTCGTCGTGTGGGCCGAGGACCGCGCGGAGGGGCCGCGTTCGGACGGGGGCGGGCAGCGGTTGGTGCTGGCCCGGGACAGCGGCGAGGTCACGTTGTGGCCGGCGCTGCCGGTGGGCGAGGTGGTCCGCCGGTACGAGGAGGAGTACGGCCGTCCGGAGGGTGAGGCGGAGCCGGCTCCGGCGCCGGCGGCGGCGCGGGTGGATCTGAACCAGACGTCGTTCCTGCTGTCGCCGCCGGAGTGGTTGCAGGAGGCGGCGGACCGGTTGGGGATCGGGGAGGCGGCCGGTTCTTCGTCCACCTCTTCGTCCTCTCCCTCTCCTTCTTCCTCGTCTTCGGGTGCTTCGGCTTCGGGTGTTTCGGTTTCCTCGGCCTCGTCTTCTCCGGCCTCCGTCTCTTCGGTGGGTGCGGCCGGGGAGCCGGGGGCGGGGGCGGCCGGGGAGCCGGGTGATCCGTCGCTGCCTCGGACGCAGGCGGGGGTGCCGATGCCCGCTGCCACGCCTGCCGGGGCCACGCCCTGGACGGGTACGGACACCAATGCCGATGCCGGTGACGACCGTTCCGTGCCGTTGCCGGCGACCGTGTTCGCGCCGCCGCTGAGCGGCGCGGACGACGACGCGCCGCCGCCGCCCTCGTCCGTGTCGGACGCCAAGACGGCGCTGATGTCGGCCGGCAGTCAGCTTCCGGCCACGACGGTCGCGCCGGCTCTCCGGGACCCGAACGGGCAGGATGCGCCGCACGGTGCTGCCACGCCGCCGCCCGCGCCCCCGTCCGCCCCCACGCCGCCTCCGGGGCCGGTTCCGGGGAGGCCGGGGACTCCGCCGCCACCGCCGCCGGCCGGGCCTCAGGGGACGCCTCCGCCGGGTGCGTCGTCCTACGACGGTCCGCAGGGGCCCGGTGCTCCGCAGCCGCCGGCCGGTCCGGGGGTTCCGGGCGCGTCGGGTACTTCGGCTCGGCCGCTCGCGCCGAACGCCGGGGACATCGCCGATGCCGCGACCAGCAAGGCGGCTCCGCCTCCGCGCCGACGTGTCGGTGGGGCGCCGCCGCCTCCGCCGGGTGCGCCGGGCGCGCCGGGTGCGACGCCCCCGCCGCCCTCGGGTCCGGGCGCGTCGGCGGGCGGTTACGTGCCTACGCAGCTGGTGTCGGCGCTGGATCCTGAGGGGCCGGCGGGACAAGGTGTTCCGGGGGCTGGGGCTCCTGGGACCGCCGGGGGTCCTGGTGGTCCGAATCCGCCGAACCCGCCCGCACCGCCGAACTCGCCGGGCGGTACGCCTCCGGGCGGGGTGCACCACGCGGCGACGATGCTCGCCGACCCGAGCCAGATGGGTCCGGGTGTGCCGCAGCCTCCGGGTGCTCCTCGGCCTCCGGGGGCGCCGGGGGTACCCCCGGCCCAGGCCGCGCACGGGTCCGCCGGTGGGGCTCAGGGTGCCGCGCACCGGGCCGCCACGATGCTGTCCGGGCCGGGCGGTCCCGGCGCGCCTCGGCCGCCGCACGCACCCGGCGCTCCCGGTGTGCCGGGCGCCCCCGGGATGGCTCCGGGTGCTCCGGGTATGGCTCCGGGCGCTCCGCGGCCGCCGATGCCGCCGGGTGCGATGCCTCCCCCCGGTGGGATGCCGCCGGGTGCGATGCCGCCGCCGGGTATGCCCGTGCCGGGGCAGCCTCAGGCCTACGGGTATCCCCAGCAGGGGCAGCCGACCGTCGGGCCGGGTTACCAGGCCGTGCTGCGCTACCGGGCGCACGACGGGTCGGAGCAGCAGCTGATCCGGCGTTCGGCGCCGGGCACCCCGCACCCGGAGTGGCAGATCTTCCACGAGCTGCGGGCGCTGAACGTGCCGCCGGACCAGGTCCTGGAGCTGCACACGGAGCTGGAGTCGTGCGAGCTGCCGGGGGCGTACTGTGCGCGGATGATCCGCGAGCAGTGGCCGCAGGCGCGGATCACGAGCATCGCGCCGTACGGCACGGACCACGCGAGCAGGCAGCAGGGGATGCGGCAACTGCTGGCGCATCAGGGTGAGTTGCATCAGGTCGCCGACGGTCCCGCGCGTCCCGCCCCGGTGCGGGCGCCGTTGCCTCCGGTGCAGCCGGTGCCCCCCGTCCCGCCGGAGGCCGTCGCGCAGGAGATGGGCGCGGCGTTCGGGCCGGGGGTGTTCCGGTTCGAGCAGGCCGCCGTGTCCCGGCAGGGTGTGCCGCCGGTCGTGGCGCACACGTTGGTGGTGGCGGGTCTGCCGATGGACCTGGGGCCGTTCTTCTGGGCGCAGGCCCAGCCGGGACGGCCGGTGCCGACGCTGGCGGAGCTGGCGGCGGAGCGGGGCGTGCGGCCGGCGGCGGACGCGGGCTCGTACCTCGTGATGGGCAGCGACTTCGGCAAGGCGATCTGTGTGCAGTACGGGACGGCGAACATCGTCGCCGTGCCTGTGGAGGCGGGGCCGGGCGGGGCGCCCGTACCGCCGCAGTTCGTGAACAGCGGGCTGCCGGAGTTCGCGCGCTGTCTCGCTCTGCTGGGGCGGATGTGGCGGCTGCGTTTCGGTCTCAACCAGGAGCAGGCGGGCCGCTGGACCGTGGACTTCCAGGCGCAGTTGGCGGCGCTGGACCCGGCGGCGCTCGGCTCCCCGGAGAGCTGGTGGTCGGTGCTGCTGGAGGAGATGTGGGACGGGCTGCTGTGAGGCGTACGTCTGGCTGACCCGCGTGCGGGTGAGGGCCGGGCCCGGTCGTGCGACCGGGTCCGGCCCTCTTCGTATTCGTGGTCGGCCGTGGCCCGCGCGCGGAGTGTCGCTTGAGGACACGTAAGCCTGATACATCAGGATATGCGGGAAATCATCTGTTCCGCGTCCGTCTGGTGGAAAGGGGTTCCAGGTGATCAGCGCTTCGATGGCACCACCCGGGTTCACGACCGTTCGCGGGCGCGGTTACCGGCCCGAACAGGTCGACGCGTACACGGCCGCGCTCTCGGCCGACCGGGATGCCGCCTGGGAGCGGGCCGCCCGGCTGACCGTGCTCGCCAAGGACATGGAGGCCGAGGCCGTACGGTTGCGGGAGGCCGTCAGCCGGCTGGCGCCGCAGACGTACGACGCCCTCGGGGAGCGTGCCCGGCGCATCTTCGAGCTGGGGCAGGAGGAGGCGGCGGCCGTGCGGGAAAGTGCCCGGCGCGCGGCGCGGGAGCACGTCGCGCAGGCCGAGGCGTACGCCCAGGGCGTGTGCGTGGCGGCACGGGAGTGGGCCGACGAGCTGCGCGCGGAGGCCGAGGAACGCGCCCGGCGGAAGTTGCTCGCGGCGCGTGCGGAGGCCGACGGGATCCGCGTCGGGGCCCGGCGGGAGGTGAAGGAGAACCGGGGCGAGGCCCTCGCCGCCCTGCGGGAGATGCGCCGGCGCACCGCCGCGCTGCTCGCCGACCGGGAGAAGGACCAGGCCGAGCGGTGGGCCGCCGCCGAGCGAGAGGAGGCCGCCCGGGCCGCCGCGCTCGACGCGCACCACGCGCGGCTGGTGGCGGGCGCCGAGGAGGCCTTGTCCGAGGCGAAGCAGGCCTTCGCCGACGCCGAGGAATCCGCCCTCCGGTGCCAGGAGGAGGCACGCGCGCGTGCCGCCGACATCCTCGCCGAGGCACGCGCGCGTGCGGAACGCCTCGCCCGTGAGACGGAACGGGTGCTGCGCGAGCACGGCGAGCGGTGGGACGACGTACAGGCGCACATCGACTGCGTACGCAGCAGCCTGAGCGCACTCACGGGGCGCGCGGTGCCCTAGGCGCAGCCATCGCCCCCTGCGCGCGCTTCCGAGTCCTTTCGAGCCCTTCCGCCTCGGGTCACCGCTGCGGACCGCGTCCGCCAGGTCCACCCCGCCGTGGCCTCGTACCGGTGCCGCTGTTCCTCCGCCTCACGGCGGCCCGAGGCGAGGGGGCCGAGTCGGCTGAGGGCGAAGCCGAGATGCGCTGGGGCGGCGTCGGGTCGGTCGTGCGCTGTTCGGGGGCGGGCGACCGGAGCCGGCGCGGGGTCAGTCGCCCGGCTCGCCGCGCACGGGGAAACGGCGAGGGGCCACGCACAGCAGCACCAGGAAGGCGAGTGCGGCGGCGCCCGCCGCGCCCAGGTACACGGCGTGCACGGCCTCCGCGACGGCGTGCCGGGTCGCCTCGGCGGCGGCGTCGCCCGCGTCCAGGTCGCGGGCGACGGAGTCGAGGTCACCGGCGCCGCCCAGCCGGGCGGCCAGCACCCCGTTGGCGACCGCCCCGAAGACGGCCGCGCCGATGGTCTGCCCGCTCTGGCGGCAGAAGAGGACGGACGCGGTGGTGGTCCCGCGCTCCGACCAGCCGACCGTCGACTGCACGCCGACGATCAGCGGCAGCTGGAACAGGCCCAGGGCCGCGCCGAGCAGCAGCATCAGGAGCGCCGGCTGCCAGGCGGCGCCCGGATACGGCAGGAAGGGGAACGCGAGCAGTGTCAGCGTCGCCGCGCCGATGCCGAAGAGGGCCGTGTCGCGGAAGCCGATGCGCCGGTACACGTGCTGGCTCAGAGCGGCCGACAGCGGCCAGCTCAGCGTCCACACCGACAGGACGAAGCCGGCGGTCACGGGGTCCAGGTCCAGCACCGCCTGGGCGTACGTCGGCAGGAACACCGTGGGGGCGACCATCAGCAGGCCCAGCGCGCCCAGCGCGAGGTTGACCGCGGCGATCGTACGACGGCGCCACACCCAGCCGGGGATGATCGGCTCGGCGACCCGGCGCTCGATGACCACGACGAGGCCGGCCAGGGCGAGGCCGGCGGCGAACAGGGCGAGCGACGGCGCCGACAGCCACGGCCAGGCCACCCCGCCCTGCACCAGCGCGGTCAGCAGCACCCCGCCGGTAGCGAACACCGCCAGCGCGCCGGCCCAGTCGACCCGCGCGCGTGCCCTCGACGCACCTCGCGGCTCGTGCAGATGACGCACGATCAGCCACAACGCCACCGCCCCGATGGGCAGGTTCACGAGGAAGATCCACCGCCACTCCGCGTACGCCGCCAGCAGCCCGCCCAGCCCCGGTCCCGCGACCGCGGACACCGCCCACACCGTGGACAGCCTGGACTGGATCTTCGGGCGCTCCTTCAGCGGGTAGAGGTCGGCGGCGAGGGTCTGCACCGTGCCCTGCAACGCGCCGCCGCCCAGACCCTGCACGACGCGGAACGCGATCAGCGCGCCCATGTTCCAGGCGAGCGCGCACAGCAGCGAGCCGAGCAGGAAGAGGACCGCTCCGGTCACCAGCACGGGTTTGCGGCCGAAGGTGTCGGAGAGCTTGCCGTAGACGGGCAGGGTGACCGTGACGGCGAGCAGATAGCCGGAGAACAGCCAGGAGAAGACGGAGAACCCGCCGAGGTCGCCGACGATCTGCGGCACGGCGGTGGAGACGATGGTGGCGTCGAGCGCGGCCAGCGCCATGGAGAGCATCAGCGCGGCGACGACCGCTCCCCGCTTCCCGGTGGCCGTGCCCTGCCCCGCGGCGTCCCGTGTCGCGGGTCTGGTGTCGCCCATCCGATGCCCCTCCCCTGTCTGTCCCGTGCCCCTTGCACCTATTCGCCGCGGACAGCTTCCCACTTGGTCCCGCCGCCCGACCCCCTCCCCTCGACGACGCCCCGCGCGCGGCACCTGCCGACCGCGACGGGTGGGTGGAGACCGGGCCCGACCGGGCCGGGGCGGACGCGACCCCGAGGAGCACTCCACCCGCCGGCGGACAGCCCCTAGGGGTACCTCCGTACTCCGGCTCGGGGAGGGTTCGTACCGCCGGAGGACGAGATGGCCCGGGGCGGCTCCTTAACCTGGCTTATGCCGCTGGGACGGGCGATCCCACCGGCAGGAGGTGGGGTTAACCCCCCTCGAAGACGGGCCCGAGCACCAGCGCGCCGCACCCGTCACGCCGACAGACTCTTCGACGTGGCACCCAAGACGTAGCACCCAGGACGTGGCACCGCAGACGTGGCACCGAAGACGTGACACCGCACACCGCGCACTGACGCACCACCCCGCCACCCATCACGCACCGACGCGGCACCACTCGCGCGTCCATCGACTTCCGACATAGGAGAACTACCGTGACTTCGGCTGTGACCATTCCCAGGCACGGGGGCACTGGAGGGCGTACGGCCGTTGCCGCTCGGGCGCGGCAGGTCGTCAAGGCGTACGGGTCGGGAGAGACCCGCGTCGTCGCCCTCGACCACGTCGACGTGGACATCGCCCGTGGCCGCTTCACCGCGATCATGGGCCCCTCGGGGTCCGGCAAGTCCACCCTGATGCACTGCCTCGCCGGCCTGGACACCGTCACGTCCGGGCAGATCCACCTGGACGAGACCGAGATCACCGGCCTCAAGGACAAGAAGCTGACGCAACTGCGCCGGGACCGGATCGGGTTCATCTTCCAGGCGTTCAACCTGCTGCCGACGCTCAACGCGATCGAGAACATCACGCTGCCCATGGACATCGCCGGCCGCAAGCCCGACAAGGCGTGGCTGCACCAGGTCGTCGAGACGGTCGGGCTGTCCGACCGGCTCAAGCACCGGCCCACCCAGCTCTCCGGCGGACAGCAGCAGCGTGTCGCCGTGGCTCGCGCCCTGGCCGCCCGACCCGAGATCATCTTCGGGGACGAGCCGACCGGAAACCTCGACTCGCGGGCCGGCGCCGAGGTCCTGGGCTTCCTGCGCCGCTCGGTGGACGAACTCGGCCAGACCATCGTCATGGTCACCCACGACCCGGTCGCCGCGTCCTACGCCGACCGCGTCCTGTACCTCGCGGACGGCCGCATCGTCGACGAGATGCACCAGCCGACCGCCGAGCAGGTCCTGGACCGCATGAAGGACTTCGACGCCCGGGGGCGTACGTCATGACCGTGATGAAGACCTCGATGCGCAACTTCTTCGCGCACAAGGGACGCATGGCCCTGTCGGCCGTGGCCGTCCTGCTGTCGGTGGCCTTCGTCTGCGGGACGCTGGTGTTCACCGACACCATGAACACCACCTTCGACAAGCTGTTCCAGGCCACGGCCTCGGACGTGACGGTCAGTGCCGGAGGCGCCTCCGACACCGGGGAGACCACCTCCCGCACCGGCAAGCCGCCGGTCATGCCGGCCTCCGTGCTCGACACGGTGCGCGAGGCCGAGGGCGTCCTGAAGGCGGAGGGGACGGTGTTCTCCACGTCGGCGACCGTGGTGGACCACGACCTGGACAAGCTCTCGCCCACCAGCGGCGCGCCGACCATCGTCGGCAGTTGGAACAGCAACGAGGCCCGCACCATGGAGATCACCTCCGGTGCGGCGCCCAGGGGGCCCGACCAGATCATGGTCGACGCGGACACCGCCGACAAGCATCACCTCCGCCTCGGTGACCGGATCGGGGTGATCACGGTCGTCGGCACGCATCACGCGCGCGTGTCCGGCATCGCCACCTTCACCGTCACCAACCCCGGCGCGGCGATCTTCTACCTGGACACCAGGACCGCGCAGCAGATCCTGGTCGGCCGGACCGGGGTCTACACCAACGTCAACGTCACGGCCGCCCAGGGTGTCACCGACGCCCGGCTGAAGGAGGCCGTGACGGCCGAACTCGGCGGCGGCTACAAGGTGCAGACCGCCAAGGAGGTCGCCGACGCCAACCAGAAGAGCGTCAACGGCTTCCTGAACGTGATGAAGTACGCGCTGCTCGGGTTCGCCGGGATCGCCTTCCTCGTCGGCATCTTCCTGATCGTCAACACCTTCTCGATGCTGGTCGCCCAGCGCACCCGCGAGATCGGCCTGATGCGCGCCCTCGGCTACTCGCGCAAGCAGATCAACCGGTCGGTCCTCGTCGAGGCCCTGCTGCTCGGCGGGGTGGGCTCCGTCCTGGGTGTCGGCGCGGGGGTCGGCGTGGCGGTCGGCCTGATGAAACTCATGGGCCTCATGGGCATGCACCTGTCCAGCAGCGACCTGACCGTCGTCTGGACGACTCCGGCGCTCGGCCTGCTCCTCGGCGTGGTCGTCACCGTAATGGCGGCCTACCTGCCCGCACGGCGGGCCGGCCGGATCTCCCCGATGGCCGCGCTGCGCGAGGCGGGCGCCCCGACCGACGTCAAGGCGGGTGTGGTCCGTGCGGTGTCCGGCCTGGTCCTGACGGCAGCCGGCGGCGGGAGCCTGTACGTGGCCGCCACGGCGGACACGGCCAAGGCCGGCTCGGCCTGGCTCGGCCTGGGCGTGGTGCTGACCCTCATCGGCCTCGTCGTCGTCGTTCCGCTGATCGCCGGCGCTCTGGTCCGCGTCCTCGGCGCGATCATGCTGCGGATGTTCGGCCCGGTCGGCCGGATGGCCGAGCGCAACGCGCTGCGCAACCCGCGCCGCACCGGGGCCACCGGCGCCGCGCTGATGATCGGTCTGGCCCTGGTGGCCTGCCTGTCCGTGGTCGGCTCCTCGATGGTGGCATCCGCCACCGACCAGCTGGACAAGTCCGTCGGCACGGACTTCATCATCCAGGGCGACAACGAGAGTGTGCTCGTCACCCCCCAGGCACTGAAGGCCGTGAAGGACACGCCCGGCCTGGCGCGCGTCACCGAGTACAAGCTGCTGGACGCCTCCCTGACCACCCCGGACGGCCAGGTCACCAAGGACGAGACGATCAACGCCGCCGACGCGACGTACGCCCAGGACCTGCGGACCGAAACCGTCGCAGGCAACCTCGTCGACGCCTACCAGGCCGACTCGATGTCCGTCGACGAGAGCTTCGCCGAGGCGCACGGGATCAAGCTCGGCTCCACGGTCGCCGTCGACTTCGAGGACGGTGCGACGGCCAGGCTGACGGTCCGTGCCATCACCAGCGACGACGTCGTCATCGACAAGGGGGCCATGTACACGTCCATCGCCACGGTGGCCAGGTACGTGCCCGCCGACAGGATGCCGCTCGACCTGATGCTCTTCGCCACCGCCGAGGAAGGGCAGCAGGAAGCCGCCTACGCGGCGCTGAAGTCCGCCCTGCACGGCCTGCCGGAGTACACCGTGCGCGACCAGACCGACTACAAGCAGGCGCTGAAGGACCAGATCGGCCAGCTGCTCAACATGATCTACGGCCTGCTCGCACTCGCGATCATCGTCGCCGTCCTCGGTGTCGTGAACACCCTCGCCCTCTCGGTGGTCGAGCGGACGCGGGAGATCGGCCTGATGCGGGCCATCGGCCTCTCCCGCCGCCAGTTGCGCCGCATGATCCGCCTGGAATCCGTGGTCATCGCGGTCTTCGGCGCACTGCTGGGCCTCGGCCTGGGCATGGGCTGGGGTGCGACCGCCCAGAAGCTGCTCGCGCTGGAAGGGCTGACCACCCTGGAGATCCCCTGGCCGACGATCGCCGGCGTCTTCATCGGCTCGGCCTTCGTGGGACTGTTCGCGGCCCTGGTTCCGGCCTTCAGGGCGGCGCGGATGAACGTGCTGAACGCCATCGCGACGGACTGACGTACAGGACGAGCCGTACCGGACCGAACGGCCGGCGGGGCACGGAGTTCTTCTCCGTGCCCCGCCGGCCGTTCGTGCCGTTCCGCGCCGGTCAGCCGGCGGCGCGCACCGCTTGGTAGTACTTCTTCGCGGTCTTGAGGCAGGCCTCCTTCAGCTTCTTGCGCTGAGCGGGCGTGTACGGGTCGGCCCAGGGGCGGTAGCCGCAGGCGGTGTTCAGGTCCCTGAGGAGGGCCTTGTCGATGCGCAGCTTGTGATCCCGCTTGAACTTGGAGTTGCCCACGAGAGTCTTGTAGTTGCGGTAACCGAAGTCGTGGCGGTAGCAGCCCCATCGGAAGTCGTAGCCACCGGGCAGCCTGTCCGGCGAGGAGTTGCAGTAGTTGGTGCTCCAGTTGAACCGGTATTTCTCGATCGCCTGCTTGTGGCCGCGGTGCTGGGAGAGCGCCGTGCTCCACCTCAGCGACGAGGCGTTCGAGTCCCCGGTGAGGGACTTCATCTTGGAGAGTTTCTGCGCCTTGGTGACGGCGGCGGTCGCCGTCGGGGAAGAATTCCCCACGGGTGCTGAATCGGCCATGGCGGGCGTGGCCGCGGTGGCGAGGAGGATGCCGGAAATGGCGATTCCGGGGAGCGTGGTGCGCAACTTGGACAAGGTTGATTTCCTTTCCGGAGGGGTTGGCGGCAACCATGGCATGCCCGTGCAACGGGATCAATTGCCTTCTTGTCGAGCGGCGTACCGGGAAAATCGGAATATGCTGTTCCGTGCGCTCTGACCTCGTCTTATGTGTGAGTCGACGGGGCGTATACCAGTCTCGCTATATGTCACGGAGGAGATGTCTCGGCCGTCCGCCGACGCGGATGAGGGCGAAGCTCAGATGTTGCTCAAGTGGGCGTTCGCGGAGGGCGCCTGGGCTAGTGTCCGGAGGGATGTCCGTTCCGAGGTTCGTCGGTGTCGAGCGATCCGGGAGTGAAGGTGCAGCGTCATCAACGGGGGATGGCCTGGGCGCATGCCGAGTGCAGAGGAATTCATGATGAAAGGCTGGAGGAAACCCTGGGTCGAGCCGTGCGGGAAGGACGGGGGAAAGCCGGGATGACTCAGGCACGGCTCGCGGAACTCTCCGGCCTGACCCAGGCGGCGATTTCCCGGCTGGAACACGGAAAATGCATGCCGACGTTACCTTTACTGGAACGGATCGCCCGGGCCTTCGGTTCGTCCCTGGTCGTGTCGGTGGAACCCGGGCGTGGTGTGACCGTCACGTTCGCCGGCAGCGGCGACGCCGCCTGAGGGCTGCCGTCCGCGCCGGACCCGAGGACACCTGGCCGCTCGGATCCGAGGACACCCCCGCCGGGGCCGGCGGGGGACACGCCCCTGCAAGCGGCTGCCGTCCGCGCCGGACCCGAGGACACCTGGCCGCTCGGATCCGACGAGAGCGGGCCGCTCGTGTCCGAGGACACCCCCGCCGGGGCCGGCGGCCGTGACGCCACCCGAGGGCGGCTGCCGTCCGCGCCCGCGGCGGTCCGCGCGCCGCCACCGCCGCCGACGTCGTAGGCTGGCATCCCCGGCCCGTGAGACGTGTCGGGCTGTTTGCGTTGCCCCCTCCAGGGATGGAAGAAGCCCTCATGAGCCTGCACGGTCTGCTCGACGCCGTAGTCAAGGACCCCGCCCTCGCGGAAGCGATCCCCGCGGCCGCCGAAGGCAACCGCATGCACATCGACCTGGTCGGCCCCCCGGCGGCCCGCCCCTTCGCGATCGCCGCCCTCGCCGCCAAGACCTCCCGTACGGTCCTCGCGGTCACGGCGACCGGCCGGGAGGCGGAGGACCTCGCCGCCGCCCTGCGCTCGCTGCTGCCCCCGGACGGCGTCGTGGAGTACCCCTCCTGGGAGACCCTCCCGCACGAGCGCCTCAGCCCCCGCAGCGACACCGTCGGCCGCCGCCTCGCCGTCCTGCGACGCCTGGCCCACCCCCGCCCCGACGACCCCGAGACCGGCCCGGTCTCCGTCGTCGTGGCGCCCGTGCGCTCGGTGCTCCAGCCACAGGTCAAGGGCCTCGGAGAGCTGGAGCCGGTGGCCCTGAGGGGCGGCCAGACGGCCGACCTGAACGAGGTCGTGGAAGCCCTCGCCGCCGCCGCGTACGCGCGCGTGGAGCTGGTCGAGAAGCGGGGCGAGTTCGCCGTGCGCGGCGGCATCCTGGACGTGTTCCCGCCCACCGAGGAACACCCCCTGCGCGTCGAGTTCTGGGGCGACGACGTCGAGGAGATCCGCTACTTCAAGGTCGCCGACCAGCGCTCCCTCGAAGTCGCCGAACACGGCCTGTGGGCGCCCCCCTGCCGTGAGCTGCTGCTCACCGACGACGTCCGGGCACGCGCGCGTGCCCTCGCCGAACAGCACCCCGAGCTGGGCGAGCTGCTCGGCAGGATCGCCGAGGGCATCGCCGTCGAGGGCATGGAGTCCCTCGCGCCGGTCCTCGTCGACGACATGGAGCTGCTGCTCGACGTGCTGCCGAAGGGTTCGATGGCCGTGGTCTGCGACCCGGAGCGGGTGCGCACGCGTGCGGCGGACCTGGTGGCGACGAGCCAGGAGTTCCTCCAGGCGTCCTGGGCCGCCACCGCGGGCGGGGGTGAGGCCCCCATCGACGTCGGCGCGGCCTCCCTGTGGTCCATCGCCGACGTGCGGGACCGCGCGCGCGAGCTGGACATGATGTGGTGGTCAGTGTCGCCCTTCGCCGCCGACCTGGAACTGGAGGCGGACACCCTCAAGCTCGGCATGCAGGCCCCCGAGGCCTACCGCGGCGACACCGCGAAGGCCCTCGCCGACACCAAGGGCTGGCTGGCCGAGGGTCGGCACGTGGTCTTCGTCACCGAGGGCCACGGCACGGCCGCCCGCACGGTCGAGGTGCTCGGCAACGAGGGCGTCGCGGCCCGCCTGGACACCGACCTGACCGAGCTGACCCGCTCGCTGGTGCACGTCTCCTGCGGCTCGATCGACCACGGCTTCATCGACCCGGCGCTCGGTCTCGCCGTACTCACCGAGACCGACCTGACCGGCCAGAAGGCCGCCGGCAAGGACGGCGCCCGGATGCCCGCGCGTCGCCGCAAGACCATCGACCCGCTCACCCTGGAGGCGGGCGACTACATCGTCCACGAGCAGCACGGCGTGGGCCGCTACATCGAGATGGTGCAGCGCACGGTCCAGGGCGCCACGCGCGAGTACCTGGTCGTGGAGTACGCCCCCGCCAAGCGCGGCCAGCCCGGCGACCGCCTCTACATCCCCACCGACCAGCTCGAGCAGATCACCAAGTACGTCGGCGGCGAGGCGCCCACCCTGCACCGGCTGGGCGGCGCCGACTGGACGAAGACGAAGGCGCGCGCGAAGAAGGCCGTCAAGGAGATCGCCGCCGACCTGATCAAGCTGTACAGCGCCCGCATGGCCGCCCCCGGACACGCCTTCGGCGCGGACACCCCCTGGCAGCGGGAGCTGGAGGACGCCTTCCCGTACGCGGAGACGCCCGACCAGCTCACCACCATCGCCGAGGTCAAGGACGACATGGAGAAGTCGGTCCCCATGGACCGCCTGATCTGCGGCGACGTGGGTTACGGCAAGACGGAGATCGCCGTCCGCGCCGCCTTCAAGGCCGTCCAGGACGGCAAGCAGGTCGCCGTCCTCGTCCCCACCACCCTGCTGGTGCAGCAGCACTTCGGAACCTTCAGCGAGCGGTACGCGCAGTTCCCGGTGAAGGTGAAGGCGCTGTCCCGCTTCCAGTCCGACACGGAGGCCAAGGCGGTCCTGGAGGGTCTGCGCGAGGGCTCGGTGGACGTCGTCATCGGCACCCACCGCCTGTTCTCCTCGGAGACCAAGTTCAAGGACCTGGGCCTGGTCATCGTCGACGAGGAGCAGCGCTTCGGCGTCGAGCACAAGGAGCAGCTGAAGAAGCTGCGGGCCAACGTCGACGTCCTGACGATGTCGGCCACGCCCATCCCGCGCACCCTGGAGATGGCGGTGACGGGCATCCGCGAGATGTCGACGATCACCACGCCCCCGGAGGAGCGCCACCCGGTGCTCACCTTCGTCGGTCCGTACGAGGAGAGGCAGATCGGCGCCGCCGTCCGCCGTGAACTGCTGCGCGAGGGCCAGGTCTTCTACATCCACAACCGGGTCGAGTCGATCGACCGGGCGGCGGCGCGGCTGCGCGAGATCGTGCCCGAGGCACGGATCGCCACCGCCCACGGCCAGATGTCGGAGGCAGCGCTGGAGCAGGTCGTCGTCGACTTCTGGGAGAAGCGGTTCGACGTGCTGGTGTCGACGACGATCGTCGAGTCCGGCATCGACATCTCCAACGCCAACACCCTGATCGTCGAACGCGGCGACAACTTCGGCCTGTCCCAGCTCCACCAGCTGCGCGGCCGGGTGGGCCGTGGCCGTGAACGCGGCTACGCCTACTTCCTGTACCCGCCGGAGAAACCGCTCACGGAGACGGCCCACGAGCGTCTGGCGACCATCGCCCAGCACACGGAGATGGGCGCGGGCATGTACGTGGCGATGAAGGACCTGGAGATCCGCGGCGCGGGCAACCTCCTCGGCGGCGAACAGTCGGGGCACATCGCGGGCGTCGGCTTCGATCTGTACGTCCGCATGGTCGGCGAGGCCGTCGCGGACTACCGGCGCCAGCTGGAGACGGGCGAGATCGAGGAGGAGGCACCCCTCGAGGTCAAGATCGAGCTGCCCGTCGACGCGCACGTCCCGCACGACTACGCCCCCGGCGAGCGCTTGCGCCTCCAGGCCTACCGGGCCATCGCCTCGGCCGACTCCGAGGAGGACGTCAAGGCCGTGCGCGAGGAACTGGTCGACCGTTACGGCAAGTTGCCCGAGCCGGTGGAGAACCTGCTGCTGGTGGCCGGCCTGCGGATGCTCGCGCGCTCGTGCGGCGTCGGGGAGATCGTGCTCCAGGGCGCCAACATCCGGTTCGCGCCCGTGGAGTTGCGCGAGTCGCAGGAGCTGCGGCTCAAGCGGGTCTATCCGGGGTCCGTCATCAAGCCGACCGCGCACCAGCTCCTCGTGCCCCGCCCGAAGACCGCGAAGGTCGGCGGCAAGCCATTGGTCGGCCGCGAACTGCTGGGCTGGGTGGGTGAGTTCCTGGTGACGGTGCTGGGGTAGCGACGGAGGCCGGAGACGGCAGGCCGCAGGCCGTCACGAGGCCGTCCGCGGGGCTCGGCTCCGCGGACGGCCGGATGGCGCCAACGCTGCTCCTACGGCTGCTCGGGCGGCCGTTCCTCGTCCATGCCCGTCCGCCGCTGCGGCTGCTGCTGCTGCCCGGAGTCGACCTGCGACCCGTACGTGTCGCCCGTCCGCTCGTCGACCTTCTTCTCGGCGGCGTCGGACATGTCCTTGGACTTGTCCCGCCCCTGGTGCTTGAACCTGTCGAAGATGCCCATGCGCAGCTCCCTCCGGGGTGACTACCTCCAACGGTATGCCCGGCTTGCGCCCTATGCCCACCTGGGCATCGCGGAGGTCCGCACCTTCCGGACCGCCGCCCCCGCCCCTCGCCTACGGTGTACGCGAGTCAGGCCGGGGAAAACGCCCCTGTGCGGGGTGGCACCGGTCGAGCAGGGGGAGGGGCGCGTGAGGCGTCTGAGGGGCGGGGCGGCGACCGCCGCCGTACTGGTGTGCGCCATGGCCGGCTGCACCGACCAGGTCACCGGCACCGGCTCCGCCGGACCCGGACACACCGGGAGCGGGGGAGCCGCCCTGGCGGCCGCGGAGTCGCTCACGGTGAAGGGGCGCGCTCCGCGCACCGGTTACGACCGGGACAGGTTCGGCAGCGCGTGGGCCGACACCGACTCCAACGACTGCGGGACCCGCGACGACATCCTCAGACGGGATCTGGACGACGTGCGGTTCACCTCCGGCACCTGCAAGGTGTCCTACGGCGTGCTGGAATCGGACCCGTACTCCGGCAAGGACGTGACGTACCGGCGCGGCAGCAGTCAGGTCGACATCGACCATGTCGTCGCCCTGTCCGACGCCTGGCAGAAGGGCGCCAAGTACTGGGACGCGAGCAAGCGCATCGCCCTGGCCAACGATCCCCTCAACCTGCTGGCCGTGGACGCGAGCACCAACCGGTCCAAGGGCGACGGCGACACGGCCACCTGGCTGCCGCCGAACAAGGCCTACCGGTGCCCGTACGTGGCGGCGCAGGTCGCGGTGAAGAAGAAGTACGAGCTGTGGGTCACCGCCGCCGAGAAGGCCGCCATGGAGAAGGTCCTCTCCGGCTGCCCCGGCCAGAAACTCCCCGCGGGCGGCACCCCGACAAAGGCGCCGGAACGTTTCCACGCGAACTGAGCGCGGCGCCCCCCGCTCGGCCCCCCGCTCGGCCCCCCGCTCAGCAGGCGCCGGAACCCTCCCACCCGAAGGGAGCGCGCCGCCTCCCCGCGCGGCGCCCGGGTCACGGCCACGAAAACCGGTACCCGCACCGCCCTCCCGCGGCCTACCGTCCCCCCCATGGAACCGAAGATCTTCTCCCTCGCCGAGCGGCCCGAGATGCTGGGACCGGTGGTCGGCATGCCCGACACCTGGCCGCATTTCGCCACCCAGGACCCGGTCGGCAACGCGCACTACGGGCGGATCCCCACCGAACTGCCGGAGTACGTGCTGTTCGCGGAGGACGAGCGGGGTGAGGTCCTCGCGCACGCCTACAGCGTGCCGTTCGCCCTGCGTGTCGACGGGCGCGGTGAGCTGCCCGCACGTGGCTGGGACCAGGTGCTGGTGTGGGCCTTCTCCGACCTGCGCGACGGGGTACGGCCGGACACGGTCAGCGCGATCTCGATCGTGGTCGCCCCGCACGCGCAGGGCCTGGGCCTGTCCGGGCGCATGCTCGCCGCGATGCGGGACAACGCCCGCGCACACGGTTTCACCGAGGTCGTCGCCCCGGTCCGCCCGAACGCCAAACACCTCGAACCGCGCACCCCCATCGAGGAGTACGCGCACCGGGTGCGGGACGACGGACTGCCCTACGACCCGTGGCTGCGGGTGCACGTCCGGGCCGGGGCGAGCATCGAGCGGGTCGCGCCGGCGTCGATGACGGTGGCCGCCTCGCTCGCGGAGTGGCGCCGCTGGACGGGACTGTCCTTCGACACCCGGGGCGACGTCGAGGTGCCCGGCGCGCTGGTGCCGGTGCACTGCGATCCGGAGCGCGACCACGCGGTGTACGTCGAGCCCAACGTCTGGATGCGGCACCCGCTCTGACCGCCGCGGCCGGGCCCGGCACCGGGACTCACCGGCCGTACGGGTACCCCTGATGGTAGGAGTGCGCCTGCGGCCCCGGCGTGCCGTACGCCATGGCCGGCCCGGTGGGGCGCGGCTTGTCGAACATGGCGAACAGCAGCATGCAGGCCGCCGTCGCCAGCGTCACCATGATGGCGAGGCCCATGAACCCGTCCCCCTCGGAGCTGTCGTCCGTCGCCATCCACGGCACGGTCACGCACTCGTACAGCAGGTAGGCACCGAAGGCGACCCAGTCCGAGGAACGCCCGCGGCGGATCGCCACGTACAGGAACGGCACCCACGCCAGCAGGCCGAACGAGAGCCACGCCAGCGCCACCCAGGCGATCCGCTGGAGCCAGCCCGCCTCGAGCCGCTTGTCCGCACCTGTCATCACGGTCGTCATGTCGCCCCCCTGGTAGCCAGGGAGCAAGATTAGGCCACGTCCGGGCCCGCTCGGACCTCCCTGTCTTTACTGTGACATGAGCGAATCCTGTCGCCCTGAGGGGCGGGTGTTTGCCTCTCGCGGAGGGCCGCGGGGTACGGTGCGTTCGATCCGGGGGGCTTCACACGCACGCCGCACGCCGGGACCGGGCCGTGCGCGCGCAGACGAACGATGGGGTGGGGATGGCCGAGCACCGGCAGTCCAGAAAGCGCAGATACATCACCTGGGGAGTGGCCGGCGCAGCCGTCCTCGCCGGGGCCGGGATCGCCGCGCAGAACTCGATGGCGGCCACCACCTGGCCCGCCCAGAAGACCTACACGGGCCGTGCCTTCGACACCTGCACCGCGCCCTCGCTGTCCGCGATGAAGGCCTGGAGGAGCGACGGCTTCTACGGCGCCGCCGCCGTCTACATCGGCGGCAGGAACCGCGGCTGTGCCCAGCCCAACCTCACCGCGTCCTGGGTGAAGTCGGTCAACGCGGTCGGCTGGAAGCTCATCCCGCTCTACGTCGGAGCCCAGCCGCCCTGCCAGACCAGCAACAACCCGGAGAAGTTCACCGCCGCCACCGCCGCCTCCCTCGGCGCGAGCAACGCCGATGACGCGGTCGCCAAGGCCGCCGCGCTCGGCATGAAGGCCGGCAGCCCGGTCTACCTCGACATGGAGCCGTACGACATCACGAACAAGGCGTGCAACGACGCCGTGCTCACGTACGTGCGCTCCTTCACCAAGACCCTGCGCGCCAAGACCTACCGGGCCGGCTACTACGGCTTCAGCAGCTCCAGCGCCAAGGCGGTCGCCACCGCCACGAACAGGACGGACCTGCCGGGCAACCTCTGGTACGCGCTGTGGGACAAGCAGAACACCACCACCGCGGACTGGCCCTGGGACCCCAAGCTGTACACCGACCACAGCCGCGGCCACCAGTACATGGTCAACAGCAAGGAGACCCGCGGCGGTCACACCATCACCGTGGACCGCAACGCCTGGGACGCCCCGGTCGCCCTCGTGGGCTGACCCCCGTACGGGTGCGGGCGCGGCGGTGCCCGAAGTCCTGGTGAATCGTTGGTCCAATGGGTTGGCCCCAGCCACCCCACTGCCTACCATCGATCATCGCAAGACCTTGTGCACCGCCGCACAATCTCCTCGGGAGGCTTCCTTGCACCGCCGTCGTCGCACCGCGCTCCTGCTGTCCGCCGCGATCGTCGCGGCGGGCCCCCTCCTCACGGCCTGCGGCAACGAGGCCCATCCCGGAGCGGCGGCCGTCGTCGGCGGCCAGCGGATCACCGTGTCGCAACTGGAGAACCGGGTGAACGAGGTGCGCGAGGCACAGCGCGCCGCCGTCCCCGACGACACCCAGTACGCCCAGGCCATCGCCCGTACCGGCACCCTCACCCGTGACACGCTGCACGGCATGGTCCTCGACCGGGTGCTGCACCGCGCCGCCGCGGACGCGGGCATCACCGTCAGCCGCAAGGAGGTCCAGGAGATGCGGGCCGGCCTGGAACGGCAGGCGGGCGGCGCGAAAGGCCTGGAGACCACATGGCTCCAGCAGTACGGCATTCCGCCGCAGCGCCTCGACGAGAACCTCCGCCTCCAGCTGGAGGCCCAGAAACTCGCCGACCGGCTCGGCACCGACACCAGCCGGCCCGAGTTCTGGAACGCCCTGTCGAAGGCGTCCGGGGAACTCGACGTCGACCTGAACCCGCGGTACGGCCACTGGGACGTACAGAAGGTCAGCCGCGTCGACGCCAGGACGCCGTGGGTCCGCGACGTGACGACGCGGTCCCAGGCCCCGCAGACCGCCTGACGGTACGCCGGTCCCCCGCCGCCCTGTGGACGACTCCGGGGGGTGTCGGAGGGGTGGGTTACGTTCGGAGAGTGAACGCAACGAGTCCCGAAGGCGCCCCCACCCCCGGCCGTGTCGTCCTGCTCACCACCAGCCACCGGGTCGCCCCCGGCCTGCTGTCCTGGCCCGCCTGGCAGGCCCTGCGCGAAGCCGACCGCGTGCTGTGCGCGGACGGCGCCCATCCCCAGCTGCCGTACCTGCGCGAGGCCGGCATAGAGGTGGCGGAGACCTCTCCCACCGCCGAGGAGCTGCTCTCCGCCTGCGCCGGCGGCCGCACGGTCGTGGTGGTGGCGACCGGCGAGGGCGAACCCGCCCTGACGGACGGCCTGGCCCGCCTGGCCGGCTCCGGCCGCGTGACCATGCCCGACCTGGAGCTGCTCCCCGCCTCCTACGACCTTCCCGGCGCCCGCCTCCTCGACCTCGTCCAGGTCATGGACCGCATCCGCGCCGAGTGCCCGTGGTCCTCCCGGCAGACCCACCGAGGCCTCGCGAAGTACGCCATCGAGGAGGCGTACGAACTGGTCGAGGCCATCGAGGACGGCGACCGCGACGAGCTGCGCGAGGAACTGGGCGACGTCCTCCTCCAGGTCCTCTTCCACTCCCGCATCGCCGAGGAGGACGAGGAGGCCCCGTTCTCCGTCGACGACGTGGCGGGCACGATCGTCACCAAGCTCATCCACCGCCACCCGCACGTCTTCGGCGACGCCACCGCGACCACCCCCGAGGAGGTCAAGGAGCACTGGCTGCGCACGAAGGCGGTCGAGAAGCACCGCGAGTCGGTCACCGAGGGCGTCCCCCTCCACCAGCCCGCCCTGGCCCTCGCCGCGAAACTCGCGTCGAGAGTCCGCTCGGCACACCTGGACGTACCGCTCCCGGCGGCGGAGGGCGTCGGCTACGCCCTGCTGGCCCTGGCGGCCCGAGCGGAGTCGCAGGGCGTGGACCCGGAGGCGGCCCTGCGGGCAGCGGCCCGCGCCTACCGGGACGCGATCCGGGCCGCCGAGGGGGTCGGGTAGCGGGCGGGGAGTCGCCGGCTACCCGACACCCGCCGGTCGGAGCCCCGACGCGGCCCGTGCGTCCCGCCGGGGCGGGACGGCCGCGACCGGGGCGTGGGCGGGCGTCGTGGGGCCGCCGACCCCGGCCCGTCGTCGCAGGCACCCGCGAGGACCGCGACCGGCTCGCCGCATCCCGCGTCGAGGCCGACCGAGGACCGCGACCGGCTCGCCGGATCCTGGGTCGAGACACCCGCGAACGGGGTCCGGTGCCGCGCCGCCCCGTCGTGGACGCCCGCGTCGTCGCGGTGACCCGGGCGCGGTGCCGGCCGACAACCGCGCGTATCGAGGCGCCCTCGGGACGGCCGGTCCTGCGGGCGGGTGCGAGAGGCGGGAGCGTGCGGGGCTCCGCCCTGATCCCGCGAGCCAGGGTGGGGAGGGCCTGGACAAGGGGAGAGTCTGGACGAGGGGAGAGCCTGGACACGGGGAGAACCTGGGTAAGGGGAGAGTCCGGGTGCGCAGGGTCGCCCCGCGGCTTCCGTCGCCAGGCCGGGCGCGGCCTCCGCCCCGATCCCGGCTACCGTCGAGGCGTGACCCACCAGCCCGCACCCGAGCCGTCCCCGCCAGCCCTGTTCACCTGGGAGTTCGCCACCGACCCCTACCCCGCCTACGCCTGGCTCCGCGAGCACGCGCCCGTGCACCGCACCCGGCTGCCCAGCGGTGTGGAGGCCTGGCTGGTCACCCGGTACGCCGATGCCAAGCAGGCCCTCGCCGACCAGCGGCTCAGCAAGAACCCGGCGCATCACGACGAGCCGGCGCACGCCAAGGGCAAGACCGGGATCCCCGGTGAGCGCAAGGCCGAGCTGATGACGCATCTGCTCAACATCGATCCGCCGGACCACACCCGGCTGCGCCGGCTCGTCAGCAAGGCGTTCACGCCCCGCCGGGTCGCCGAGTTCGCGCCCCGCGTCCAGGAGTTGACGGACGAACTCATCGACCGGTTCGCGGAGCGGGGCTCCGCCGACCTCATCCACGACTTCGCCTTCCCGCTGCCCATCCACGCCATCTGCGACCTGCTCGGCGTCCCCCGCGAGGACCAGGACGACTTCCGTGACTGGGCGGGCATGATGATCCGGCACGGCGGTGGCCCCCGCGGCGGCGTCGCACGGTCGGTGAAGAAGATGCGCGGCTATCTCCTGGACCTCATCCACCGCAAGCGCGCGGAGCTGCCCGCCGAACCGGCCCCCGGCGAGGACCTCATCTCCGGTCTGATCCGCGCCTCCGACCACGGCGAGCACCTCACCGAGAACGAGGCCGCCGCCATGGCCTTCATCCTTCTCTTCGCGGGTTTCGAGACGACCGTGAACCTGATCGGCAACGGCACCTACGCCCTCCTCACCCACCCCGACCAGCGTGCCCGCCTCCAGGACTCCCTGTTCGCGGGCGAGAGCGACCTCCTGGCGAGCGGCGTGGAGGAACTCCTGCGCTACGACGGCCCCGTGGAACTCGCCACCTGGCGGTTCGCCACCGAGCCCCTCACCGTCGGCGGGCAGGACATCGCCCCCGGCGACCCCGTCCTCGTCGTGCTGGCGGCCGCCGACCGCGACCCGGAGCGGTTCGTCGACCCGGACGTCCTCGACCTCTCCCGCCGCGACAACCAGCACCTGGGCTACGGCCACGGCATCCACTACTGCCTGGGCGCCCCCCTCGCCCGCCTGGAGGGACAGACCGCGCTGGCCACCCTCCTCACCCGGCTGCCCGATCTGCGCCTCGCCGCGGACCCAGCCGACCTGAGGTGGCGCGGCGGCCTCATCATGCGCGGACTGCGCACGCTGCCCGTGGAGTTCACCCCGCTCGTCTCCGGCGAACCCGCCGCAGCCGCGCGCTGACCGTCCGTCATGTGCCCGAGGAACGAGGCGAAGGTGACCATTCCTCGACTCTGTGATCTTCACGTGATCTGCGCGGCATGAACTTGTGACAAGTGATCGTCTGCCGATACGTTCACCTGTCAGCGCGGCGCCCTGCTTCTCCGCCGCGCAGGCACTGCTGTCTCGAGAAAGGCCCCCGCATGCTCTCCGGGAACGGTCGACACCGGCGCCCCCGCCAGGCTCCGGCCCTCCTTGTCGCGGCCGGCGTGACCGGCTCCGCGATAGCCATCCCGCTGCTGGGCGCCACCGGCGCGAGCGCGGCCGACGGCACGGTGTGGGACACGGTGGCGGAATGCGAGACCGGCGGCTCCTGGAGCGCCGCCCAGGACAACGGCGAGTACGGCGGCCTGGCGCTGAGCCAGGAGGACTGGGAGGCGTACGGCGGACTCGACTTCGCCGAGCGCCCCGACCTGGCCAGCCGCAACCAGCAGATATCCGTAGCCCAGAAGGTCCTCGCCGACCAGGGTGTCGGCGCCTGGGGCACCTGCGGGCTGACCTCCGGTCTCAGCAAGGAGAACGGCGCGGGCGACCTGGACACCGGCGTGGCGGACAACTCGTCCGACTCCTCCGTGACGTCCGGCTTGTCCGACCTGTCCAAGGGTTCGTCCGGCCCCTCGAACGCCTCGGGCTCCACGGGCGAGTCCGCCACTCCGTCGGCCGAATCCTCCACGGATGCCACGGACAAGGCGTCCCCGTCCGCTTCGTCCCCTTCCTCCGGTACGCCTGACAGCTCCTCGAAGGCCGAGACGCCCACCGGTGCGAGCACCTCGAAGGCGGACGGCGGCTCGGCCGCGACCGTTCCCGAAGTGGACGACTCGGACAAGTCGGTCCAGGCTGCGGGTTCTTGGAACCTGGTCGACACCGGCTCCCTCGCCTCCGGCCGCCACCGCGGGAGCACCGCCGAGGAGACCGTGGCGGACGGCACCACCACCGCCTCCTCCGGCCGCCATGCCGTCGGCACCTATGTCGTGCGCGAGGGCGACTCCCTCGTCTCCATCGCCGACTCCCTTGACCTCGACGGCGGATGGCGCGCGCTCTACGACGAGAACAAGGGCGCCATCGGCGCCGACCCGAACAACATCACTGCCGGTCAGACGCTCGACACAGGGGTGGAATAGGGCGGAAAAACGGGAAAAGCAGCGGGAGTTCACGTCACGCTTCGCGTCGAATGTCCGCTTTGGTGAAAGTGTGGGATGAGTCTCAGAAGACGTGATCGTCTTTGAAATTCCGCCGAGCGCGTGCCTACGGTCGAGACCGCTCGGCAACCCGAGCCCCGGCCGCCGCAACGCCGAATCCTGCCAGTGGCGGCCCGGGAACAGTCGTCGCGTAAGCGCCGTAGGCAGGAGCGGGGGACCCAAGGTAAGTGCCGTACCGGGCAGTTGACCGGAGCGGCTTGGGGTGAAGCCACACCTCCCGGGGAGCAGTGCTCCCGGGGACGAGTGGCCGGGCAACTCACACGGCCCGAACCCGACAGCTCACCTCGCAGGCGTCGGTGAGGGGATCCACCATGCTGTTTTCCGCCAAGGGCAAGCACCGTCGTCCGTCCAAGGCCACCCGCGTCGCCGCGCTCGCCGGCGTCACCGGCGTCGCCATAGCCGCCCCGCTCATGGCGGCCGGCAACGCCTCCGCCGCCACCGCCTCCGAATGGGACGCGGTCGCCCAGTGCGAGTCCGGCGGCAACTGGTCCATCAACACGGGCAACGGCTACTACGGCGGCCTTCAGTTCTCCGCCTCCACCTGGGCCGCGTACGGCGGCACGCAGTACGCCGCCACCGCCGACAAGGCCTCGAAGTCCCAGCAGATCCAGATCGCCGAGAAGGTCCTCGCGGGCCAGGGCAAGGGTGCCTGGCCGGTCTGCGGCGTGGGCCTGTCCGGCGCCGCGTACAACGGCGGCTCGTCCTCCGCCGGCTCGTCCACCGGCGGCTCCTCGTCCAGCGGCTCCTCGGAGACCACCACCCGCTCCACCGAGCAGCAGAGCGCCTCCCGCTCCGCCGAGCGTCCGGCCGCCAAGTCCCAGAAGACCGTCACCACGCCGACCGGCAAGAAGGTCAAGAAGGGCGACGGCGAGTACAAGGTCGTCGAGGGCGACACGCTCAGCTCCATCGCCCAGGCGCACGGCGTCAAGGGCGGCTGGGCCGAGCTGTTCGAGCTGAACAAGGACATCGTCCAGGACGCCGACCTCATCTACCCGGGTCAGCAGCTGCACCTGAAGTGACATCCGGCCCCCGGCCGGACCGCCGCCCCCTCACGGCCGAGGCCGCCACGCCGAACGCCTCGTGAGGTGACCCCGTCCCCACGGTCTCCCCGCTCCGGTGCGTGTTCCCCCGTACGCACCGGAGCGGGGTTTTCCTTTCGGGTCGGCCACCTTCTGTGGGCCACCCCCTTTGTTCCGGACGGAAACAATGGGTACCGTCTCCCTGTCCACGGGACGGTCGGTCGGCCGACCGACGCCCCGAGGCGGTTAGGCTCTAGTCGCAAGGCTCAGCAAGGGCTCGTCATGGCCCGCTCGTGCCCCGCACAACCAGCGTCACATCCCAAGAAGGAGATGCTCGTGCCGTCCATCGACGTCGTCGTAGCCCGGGAAATCCTGGACTCCCGAGGCAACCCCACGGTCGAGGTCGAGGTCGGCCTCGACGACGGCAGCACGGGTCGTGCCGCCGTTCCCTCCGGCGCCTCCACCGGCGCCTTCGAGGCCATCGAGCTGCGCGACGGTGACCCCAACCGCTACCAGGGCAAGGGTGTCGAGAAGGCCGTCCTGGCCGTCATCGAGCAGATCGGCCCGGAGCTGGTCGGCTACGACGCCACCGAGCAGCGCCTGATCGACCAGGCCATGTTCGACCTGGACGCCACCGACAACAAGGGCTCCCTCGGCGCCAACGCCATCCTCGGCGTCTCCCTCGCCGTCGCGCACGCCGCCTCCGAGGCCAGCGACCTCCCGCTCTTCCGGTACCTGGGCGGCCCGAACGCGCACCTGCTGCCCGTTCCGATGATGAACATCCTGAACGGCGGCTCGCACGCCGACTCCAACGTGGACATCCAGGAGTTCATGATCGCCCCGATCGGCGCGGAGTCCTTCTCCGAGGCCCTGCGCTGGGGCGCCGAGGTCTACCACACCCTCAAGAAGGTGCTGAAGACCAAGGGCCTGTCCACCGGCCTGGGCGACGAGGGCGGCTTCGCCCCGAACCTGGAGTCCAACCGCGCCGCGCTCGACCTCATCCTCGAGGCCATCAAGCAGGCCGGTTACGTCCCCGGCGAACAGATCGCGCTCGCGCTCGACGTCGCCGCGTCCGAGTTCTACAAGGACGGCAAGTACGAGTTCGAGGGCAAGTCCCGCTCGGCCGCCGAGATGACCGAGTACTACGAGGAGCTGGTCTCCGCGTACCCGCTGGTCTCCATCGAGGACCCGCTGTACGAGGACGACTGGGCCGGCTGGAAGGTCATCACCGACAAGCTGGGCGACAAGGTCCAGATCGTCGGCGACGACCTCTTCGTCACCAACCCGGAGCGCCTGGCCCGCGGCATCGAGGAGGGCTCGGCCAACGCCCTGCTCGTCAAGGTGAACCAGATCGGCTCGCTGACCGAGACCCTGGACGCCGTCGAGATGGCCCAGCGCAACGGCTTCAAGTGCATGATGTCCCACCGCTCCGGCGAGACCGAGGACGTCACCATCGCCGACCTCGCCGTCGCGGTGAACTGCGGCCAGATCAAGACCGGCGCCCCGGCCCGCTCGGACCGCGTGGCCAAGTACAACCAGCTGCTGCGCATCGAGGAGATCCTCGACGACGCCGCCGTGTACGCCGGCCGCAGCGCCTTTCCCCGCTTCAAGGGCTGAGCCGACCCGAACAGGGTCGAGCCGAACAGGGTTGAGCCGAACAGGGTTGAGCCGAACAGGGTCGAGTCGGCCCGGCTGAGCCGTTGAGGGCCCGTCCCGAGCCAGTCGTACGTACGTCCCCGTACCGGTCCCGTACCGTGTCCGGGGACGTACGCACGTGTGAGACGGGAGGCGGGGACGACATGGCCGTGAAGGACCGGGACCGTTTCTCCACCGCGACCAGGATCAAACTGCTCGGTGAGCAGACCGCCGCCAGGGTCTACCGGTCCCAGACCAGGCGTCAGGCCCGCCGCTCCCGCCTCACCGGCCGTGCGGCCCTGCTCGCGCTCGTCCTGTGCTCGCTGATCGTGGCCCTGGCCTACCCCATGCGGCAGTACGTCTCCCAGCGCGCCGAGATCGCCGATCTCCAGCGCGAGCGGGAGCAGACCCGTGAACGGGTGGAACGACTGCGCGACCTCAAGGCACGCTGGCAGGACGACGCCTACGCCGAACAGCAGATCCGGCTGCGGCTGCACTACGTGATGCCGGGGGAGACGGGCTACATCGTCATCGACCCCGACGCCGCCCAGCAGTCCCGCGCCGACCAGGGGGCCGCCGACCGCCCCTGGTACTCGAACGTCTGGGACGCCGTCGACAAGTCCGACGCCGCCGGCGACCGATGAACTGCGACCGATGAACTGACAGAGAGACTTTCGTACAGGCATGGAAACGCCCGCCCGTCACCCGGCCACCACCCCTCGAGGACAGCGCTCCGAGCTGAAGCGCTCCGAACTGCCGACCACTCCCCGCACCGAGCCCACCGACGCCGACGTCGAGGCCTTCAAGCAGCAGCTCGGACGCCCGCCGCGCGGACTGCGCGCGATCGCCCACCGCTGCCCGTGCGGCCAGCCGGACGTGGTGGAGACGGCTCCCCGCCTCCCCGACGGCACCCCCTTCCCGACGCTGTACTACCTGACGTGCCCGAAGGCCAACTCGGCGATCGGCACGCTGGAGGCGAACGGCGTGATGAAGGAGATGACGGAACGGCTCCGGACCGATCCGGAGCTGGCGGCGGCCTACCGCGCGGCGCACGAGGACTATGTGCGGCGGCGGGACGAGATCGAGGAGCTGAAGAACTTTCCCAGCGCGGGAGGGATGCCGGACCGCGTGAAGTGTCTGCACGTTCTCGTCGCCCACTCCCTGGCAGCGGGGCCGGGGGTGAACCCGCTCGGGGACGAGGCGCTCGGCATGCTGCCGCGGTGGTGGTCCAAGGGAGCGTGTGTGGTGCCGGCGGGGGAGTGAGTTCTCCCCCGCCCCTCCCCTCTCCCTGTCACCCCCGGGGGCTGCCGCCCCTGGCCCCCGCTCCGGCCTGCCCGGCCCCGCCTCGAACGCCGGACGGGGCCGATCGCCCCGCCCAGAAGGGATCGCTCATGACTCGCGTCGCCGCCGTCGACTGCGGTACGAACTCCATCCGACTGCTCGTCGCCGACGCTCACCCTGGAACGGGTGAACTGGTCGAGCTGGACCGGCGTATGACGATCGTGCGACTCGGGCAGGGGGTCGACCGGACCGGGCGGCTCGCTCCCGAGGCGCTGGAGCGGACGTTCGCCGCATGCCGGGAGTACGCGGCGGTCGTCAAGGAACACGGCGTCGAGCGGCTGCGCTTCGTGGCCACCTCCGCCTCGCGCGACGCCGAGAACCGGGACGAGTTCGTGCGCGGCGTGCTGGACATCCTGGGCGTCGAGCCCGAGGTGATCTCCGGCGACCAGGAGGCGGAGTTCTCCTTCACCGGCGCCACCAGGGAACTGACGGGCCGTGACGACCTGACGAAGCCCTATCTGGTGGTGGACATCGGCGGCGGCTCGACCGAGTTCGTCGTCGGGAACGACCGGGTGCGCGCGGCACGCTCGGTCGACGTCGGCTGCGTGCGGATGACCGAACGGCACCTGGTCGTGGGCGGGGCGGTCACCGACACGCCCACGGAGGAGCAGATCGCGGCGATGCGGGCCGACATCGAGGCGGCCCTGGACCTCGCGGAGCGCACGGTCCCGCTGCGCGAGGCGCACACGCTGGTGGGTCTGGCCGGCTCGGTCACGACGGTCTCGGCGATCGCGCAGGAACTGCCGGAGTACGACTCGCGGGCCATCCACCACTCCCGTGTGTCGCGGGACCGGGTCCGCGAGATCACCGAGTGGCTGCTGCGCTCCACCCACGCCGAGCGCGCGGCGGTCCCGTCGATGCATCCGGGCCGGGTCGACGTCATCGCCGCGGGCGCGCTGGTGCTGCTGTCGATCATGGAGCGGATCGAGGCGGAGGAGGTCGTGGTCAGCGAACACGACATCCTCGACGGCATCGCCTGGTCCGTCGCGTAGCCGTACCCCCTGCCCACCCGGGGTCTCCGCTGAGCAGGTGGGACACCGTTTGAGCGTGATCGAGGGGCTCGATCCGGCCGGGACGCGCCCCTCGGTGACACCCCCTCGGAAAACTTCGTGAAGTTCTTCACAAGGAAAACGGTCCCGTCCGAGGGCGAAGAGGGTCCGGTTGACCCTTCCGGGGTCCCGATAGGCGGGTGAACACGTTCAAAAGCGGAAGGCGCGGACCTTTCGCGGGGGCTGCCCGAGGGGTGTTTCGAAGCCCTCACTCGGCACCCGCAAGCCCGGAGAGGCAGCTCACGCGGCATTGACAACGGCACCGGATGCACACCGGTTCCCGTCGCGCACCATGACGTGGATCACGTGAGCGGCGGAGGATAGCACACACCCCGATGAAGCTTGTGAAGGGGCGCACGAGCTACCCCCCTCGGACGGGTGGATACTCGATGGCATGAGCACCACGGAGCGTCCCAGGATCCTCGTAGTAGGCGGTGGGTACGTAGGCCTGTACGCAGCTCGGCGTATCCAGAAGAAGATGCGCTACGGCGAGGCGACCGTCACGGTCGTCGACCCCCGGTCGTACATGACCTACCAGCCCTTCCTCCCCGAAACCGCCGCCGGAAACATCTCCCCGCGCCACGTCGTCGTCCCGCTGCGACGCGTGCTGCCCAAGGCGGAGGTCCTCACCGGCCGGGTCACCACCATCGATCAGGACCGAAAGGTCGCCACGATCGCCCCGCTGGTCGGCGAGGCGTACGAGCTGCCCTTCGACTACCTGGTCATCGCCCTCGGCGCGGTCTCCCGCACCTTCCCGATCCCCGGCCTCGCCGAGCAGGGCATCGGCATGAAGGGCATCGAGGAGGCCATCGGCCTGCGCAACCACGTCCTCGAGCAGCTCGACAAGGCCGACTCCACCACCGACGAGGAGATCCGCCGCAAGGCGCTCACCTTCGTCTTCATCGGCGGCGGCTTCGCCGGCGCCGAGACCATCGGTGAGGTCGAGGACCTGGCCCGCGACGCGGCCAAGTACTACAAGAACGTGTCCCGCGAGGACATGCGCTTCATCCTCGTCGACGCCGCCGACAAGATCCTCCCCGAGGTCGGCCCGAAGCTGGGCGCCTACGGCAAGGAGCACCTGGAGAGCCGCGGTGTGGAGATCTACCTCTCCACCTCGATGGACTCCTGCGTCGACGGTCACGTGGTACTGAAGAACGGCCTGGAGGTCGACTCCAGCACGATCGTCTGGACCGCCGGCGTCAAGCCGAACCCGGTCCTCTCGCGCTACGGCCTCCCGCTGGGCCCCCGCGGTCACGTCGACACGGCCGCCACGCTCCAGGTGCAGGGCACCGACTACATCTGGGCCGCCGGCGACAACGCCCAGGTCCCCGACATCGCCGCCCGCAAGGCCGGTGTCGAGAACGCCTGGTGCCCGCCGAACGCGCAGCACGCGCTCCGTCAGGCCAAGGTCCTCGGCGACAACGTGATCTCCGGTATGCGGGGCTTCCCGCAGAAGGAGTACTCGCACGCCAACAAGGGTGCGGTGGCGGGCCTCGGCCTCCACAAGGGCGTCGCCATGATCGTCATGGGCAAGATGAAGATCAAGCTCAAGGGCCGGCTGGCGTGGTACATGCACCGCGGCTACCACGGCCTGGCGATGCCGACGTGGAACCGCAAGATCCGCGTCTTCGCCGACTGGACGCTCGGCATGTTCCTCAAGCGCGAGGTCGTCGCCCTCGGCGCGCTGGAGTCCCCCCGCGAGGAGTTCTACGAGGCCGCGAAGCCGGCCCCCGTAGCGGCCAAGCCGGCGGCGCAGCAGACCGAGAAGGCCGGGAAGACCGAGTCGGAGAAGGCCAAGGCCTCCTGACCTCCGGCCACGGAAACACCCCCGAAGGGGCCGCCCGCCATCCGTGGTGCGGGCGGCCCCTTCGGCATGCCCGGATATTCCCGGCCGTCCGCCGGGGTCCGGGGCGGAGCCCCGTGGCGGTGGCCGGTGGCCGGTGACCGGCCGAGTCGGGCGGGCCGGGTGGGCGAGCCCGGGGTCCGGGGCGGAGCCGTGTGGCGGAACGGGACCCGGTCGGATGGTTTGCACAGACGTTACCCCCGGAGGGGACTGCGTCGACGCCCCGCAGGTGTTTACGTGGTGCCAGGACATCCGGGATCACCGTCACGGAGGTATGCACCATGGCAGACGCCGCGCCGCGGCTCCATGCCCTCGTCCAACAACTGCTGGGGGCCCCCTTCCCGCTGCGGGTCCGAGCCTGGGACGGCTCGCAGGCCGGCCCGCCCGACGCGCCGACCCTGGTCGTACGCAACCGCAGAGCCATTCGCCGGCTCCTCTTCAAGCCGGGTGAGCTGGGTCTGGCCCGCGCCTGGGTGGCCGGCGACCTGGACGTCGAGGGCGACCTGTACACGGCCCTCGACCTCATCTCCGGCCAGGTCTGGCAGCGCGACGAGCACGCTCGTCCCCTCACCGAGGCCCTGCGCGACCCGAGCTTCCGGGCCGCGGTCCGCGGGCTGCTGAGACTGGCCGGACCTCCGCTGCCGCCCGCCCCGCCGCGCGAGGAGGTCCGCCGCACCACCCACCTCCACACCCGCCGTACCGACCGGCGGGCGATCAGCCACCACTACGACGTCGGCAACGACTTCTACGAGATCGTCCTGGGGCCGTCCATGGTGTACTCCTGCGCCTACTGGCCCGACCCGGACGCCGGCCTCGAGGACGCCCAGCGCGACAAACTCGAACTCGTCTGCCGCAAACTCGGGCTGACGCCGGGTCAGCGCCTGCTCGACGTCGGCTGCGGCTGGGGTTCGATGGCGATCCACGCGGCCCGCGAGCACGGCGTGAGCGTCGTCGGCATCACCCTCTCCCAGGAGCAGGCCGGATACGCCCGCAAACGCGTCGCGGACGCCGGCCTCACCGACCGGGTCGAGATCCGTGTCCAGGACTACCGGGACGTCACCGACGGGCCGTACGACGCGATCTCCTCCATCGGCATGGCCGAGCACGTCGGCGCCGAGAAGTACCTGGAGTACGCCGGTGTCCTGTACTCCCTCCTCAAGCCGGGCGGCCGACTGCTCAACCATCAGATCGCCCGCCGCCCCCACAGCGACGAAACCGCCTACCAGGTCAACGAGTTCATCGACGCCTACGTCTTCCCGGACGGCGAACTCGCCCCCCTGGGCTCCACCGTCTCCCAACTGGAGCGGGCGGGCTTCGAGGTTCGTGACGTGGAGTCGATCCGCGAGCACTACGCCCTGACCCTCCGCCGCTGGGTGGCCCGCCTGGAGGACGACTGGCGCCGGGCGGTGCAGCTGACCAGTGCGGGCCGGGCCCGTGTCTGGCGCCTGTACATGGCGGCCTCCGCGCTCGCCTTCGAGCACAACCGCATCGGCGTCAACCAGGTCCTGGCCGTCCGCACCCCGCCCGCCGGCACCTCCGGCCTGCCCCTGCGCTCCCGCACCTGGAACTGACTGACCCCGGCGGAAACGGAAGGGGCCCCGTCGACGTAGCCGACGAGGCCCCGAGCCGCCCTCCTCCTACTCCGACTTGATGGCCGCCAGTACGTTCAGCCGGGCCGCCCGCCGCGCCGGCCAGAGCGCCGCGAGCACGCCCACGCCGCCGGCCAGCGCCAGGAACGCGGCCATCCGCCCCCAGGGCAGGACGAGTTCGTACGTCGCCATGGACGTGCCGAGCAGCTCACCGGCCGCCCAGCCGAAGAACACGCCGAGCCCGATGCCGAGCACCCCGCCGAACAGTGAGATGACGAGCGACTCCAGCCGCACCATCCGCTTCACCGACCGCCGGTCCAGCCCGATGGCCCGCAGCATGCCGATCTCCTGCGAGCGCTCGAACACCGACATCGCCAGCGTGTTGATGACCCCGAGCACCGCCACGATCACGGCCATCGCGAGCAGGCCGTACAGCATGTTCAGCATCAGCGTGAACATCCGCGCGATCTCGTCGGAGAGGTCCTGCTTGCTCTGCACCTTGATGGCCGGGTTGGCGCCGAGAGCCTTCTCCAGCCTGTCCTTCGTCGCGTCCGAGGCGCCGCCGGAGGTCTTGACCATGACCTGCATGTCGGTCGGGTCGTCCTGGTGCGGGGCGAGGGCGGTGTTGTCCAGGATGATGCCCTGGATCATCTCGTTGCCCTGGTAGACCCCGGCCACCGTCAGCTGCTGCTTCCCGCCGTCCTCGTACGACACCGTGAAGTTTGAACCGGCCTTCCAGCCACGGGACTTGGCGGTGTCGTCGTCCACGACGACCCGGTTGCCGCCGACCTCGAAGGCGCCGTCGTCGACCGTGACGTCGGTCAGCTCGCCGATGGCGGAGCCGGTGACGCCGGTGACGTACTCGGTCTGGCCGTCGATGCGGGCGGGGGCGTTGCGCAGCGGACTGGTGACGGCCACCCCGTCGGTCGCCTTCAGCTTCTTCTCGACGTCGGGGGAGAGTCCGTTGCCGTTCGCCATCGACACCACGTAGTCGGCCTTGATCGCCGCCGACGCCATCTTGTCGATCGACTTCTGGAGGCTGCCCGCCATCACCGTCATACCGGTGATCAGGGTGAGGCCGACCATCAGCGCGGAGGCCGTGGCGGCCGTACGGCGCGGGTTGCGCACCGAGTTCTGCCGGGCCAGCTTGCCGGACACCCCGAAGATCCGCAGGACCGGCGAGGCGGCCGCGATCAGCGGGCGGGACAGCAGCGGGGTCAGCACGAACACGCCGATGACGAGCAGGGCCGCGCCGAGCCCCATCGGGGCCTGGCCGTCGGAGCCGTTCATGGTGGTGGCCGCGAGGACCACCGCGACACCCGCCGCCGAGAGCAGGGCGCCGATGGTGTTGCGCAGCACCAGCGACTTGGTGGTCGCCGTGGCGTGCACGCTGCTCATCGCGGCGACCGGCGGGATCTTCGCGGCCCGGCGGCCGGGCAGCCAGGCCGCCAGCATGGTGATGACCACGCCGACGACGAGGGCGGTCGCCACCGTGCCGGGGGAGACGACCAGCGGGCCCTCGGGCACGGTCGCCCCCAGCGTGCCCATCAGCGAGCGCAGTCCGGCGCCGATGCCGACGCCCGCGACCAGACCTGTCAGGCCGGCGATCGTACCGACCACGAACGCCTCGATCAGCACCGAGCGGGTCACCTGCCGCCGGGAGGCGCCGACCGCGCGCAGCAGCGCCAGCTCCTTGGTGCGCTGGGCGACCAGCATGGTGAAGGTGTTGGCGATGATGAAGGTGCCGACGAACAGCGCGATGCCGGCGAAGACCAGCAGCCCCTGCTTCAGGCCGCTCATCGAGGCGGAGATCATCTCTGCCTGGTCGTCGGCGAGCTGCTCGCCGGTGGTGGTCTCGACGAGATCCTTCGGCAGCGCCTTGTCGAGGGCGGCCTTCAGCGCGGTCTGCGAGGTGCCGGCGGTGGCCTTGACGTCGATCTCGTCGTAGGTGCCGGTCTTGCCGAACATCTGCTGGGCGGTGGTCGTGTCGAAGAGGGTGAGGCTGCCGCCCGCGGCGACGTTGCCGTCGTCGGTGGTGAAGATTCCGGTGATCTTCGGGGTGAGGACAGGTCCGTCCACGGAGAGGCGCACGGTGTCGCCGACCTGGTAGCCGGCCCGCCGGGCGGTCTCGGAGTCGAGGGCGACCTGGCCGGGGCCCCGAGGGGCGGTGCCCTCCTTCAGCGCGTACCGGGGGTCCTCGTCGCCCCAGTAGTTGCCGCCCTGCGACTGGAAGCCGTCGCCGACGAGCTTGCCGTCCTTGTCGGCTATCGCGGTGAAACCGCCGACCACGCCGATGGCGGACTCGGCGCCGGGCACCTTCGCGCTCTCGTCGAGGAGGGCCCCGGTCAGCTCGGGAGTCTTGCCGATGCGGTCTCCCTCGTCCTCCTGGTACTCGGCCGTGACGGCGACGTCGACCTGGTCGAATCCCTTGGCGGAACTCTTCTGGAAGGCGTCGGAGATGGTGTTGGTGAAGACCAGGGTCCCCGACACGAAGGCCACGCCGAGCATCACGGCGAGCACGGTCATCAGGAGCCGGGCCTTGTGCGCGAGGACGTTGCGCAGGGCGGTACGGAACATGGGTTCTCTTCTTCTCGGTGCTGCCGGTCTGCCGGTGCTGTCGGTCCTGCCGGGCCGACGGCCGTGACGGCCCTGCCGGGGCCGTCGGCCGTGACGGCCCTGCCGGGGCCGTCGGCCGTGTCGGTCCTGTCGTCGGTCCTGACCGGAAGTCAGCTCGTGCGGCCCTTGGCGTCGAACTGCTTCATCCGGTCGAGGACGGACTCGGCGGTGGGGCCGTACACCTCGTCGACGATCCGGCCGTCCGCGAGGAACACGACGCGGTCCGCGTACGCCGCGGCCACCGGGTCGTGGGTGACCATGACGACCGTCTGGCCCAGCTCGCGCACGGAGTTGCGGAGGAAACCGAGGACTTCGGCGCCCGAGCGGGAGTCGAGGTTTCCGGTCGGTTCGTCGCCGAAGACGATGTCCGGCCGGGAGGCCAGGGCGCGGGCGACGGCGACGCGCTGCTGCTGGCCACCCGAGAGTTGCGAGGGGCGGTGGCGCAGCCGGTCGGCGAGCCCGACCATCCGGATGACCTTGTCCAGCCATTCCTTGTCCGGCCTGCGGCCGGCGATGTCCATCGGGAGGGTGATGTTCTCGAGGGCGTTCAGGGTGGGCAGCAGGTTGAACGCCTGGAAGATGAACCCGATCTTGTCGCGGCGCAACTTGGTGAGCTGCTTGTCCTTCAGGGAGCCCAGCTCGGTGTCGCCGATGCGCACGGAGCCGGAGGAGAAGGTGTCCAGCCCGGCCACGCAGTGCATCAGCGTGGACTTGCCGGAGCCGGAGGGACCCATGATCGCCGTGAACTCGGCCTGCCGGAAGTCGACGGAGACCTGGTCCAGGGCGACCACCTGGGTCTCGCCCTGTCCGTAGATCTTGGACAGATCCGTGGCACGTGCGGCCACGGCGGTGGTCCGGTCGGCGAGGGGCGTGGTGGTCACGGAGGGGCTCCTGTCGGGACGACGGCGTTGTTCGTTTCGGGACTCGCCCCATCCTCTCGGCCGACCGGCGCCGTGTAGTCAGTCGCTGTTCCCGTTCCGGGGGCAGACTTCGGAGGGACCACGGGGCGCCGTGTCATACCAGGGGATGACAGACACCCCTGAGGCCACCGTTCGTCGAGAACCGGTGGAGCACCCTCGTTCTTACGGTGAAATTCCGTCATTCCGTATGCACCGGCCGACGCCGCGCATGAGGCTCTTGGCACGTGCGGATGGGCCGTTCCGGGTCTGATGCTCCCTCAGGCCTCAATAAAATAAGACAACATCGGGCCGCCCGGCCCCTGTTGGCCCGACGCCTCCCGATAGGCTCGAACTTCGACGTGGAGCCCATGGCCTGCCCGGATGGTGGAATGCAGACACGGCGAGCTTAAACCTCGCTGCCCCTCGCGGGCGTACCGGTTCAAGTCCGGTTCCGGGCACCTCCCGTCTCGCGGCGGCCCGTCGTTCGCCGACTCTTCGTCGCGCGCCTCGAAGCCCCCGGCCCGGCCCGTTGACACCTGAGGAAGACACGCGCAGACTCACGTCCCACGTGGGGTGAAGGAAACTTCACCAAGCGAACGCTCAGGCACCCGGCGATGACGCCCGTCCGAAGGGAACGCCCGATGCGCACCACTGTCGGCATCATCGGCGCCGGCCCCGCCGGCCTCCTCCTCGCCCGGCTGCTGCACCACGCCGGCATCGACTCCGTCGTCCTGGAGAGCCGTGACCGGGCCTACGTCGAGCACCGCCAGCGCGCCGGAATCCTGGAACAGGGCACGGCGGACGTCCTGCGCGCCGTCGGGGCCGGAGAGCGCCTGGACCGCGAGGGCCTGCGCCACGACGGGATCGAGCTGCGGTACGACCGCAGACGCCACCGCGTCGACTTCCCCGCCCTCACCGGCGGCCGCTCGGTCACCGTCTACGCCCAGACCGAGGTGTGCAAGGACCTCATCGCCCTCCAGCTGACGGAGGGCGGCCCCCTGCTGTTCGAGGCGGAGGCGCTCGCCGTCGAAGGGGCGGACACCGGCCACCCGCGCGTGCGGTTCCGGCATGCGGGGCGCGAGGACGCCCTGGAGTGCGACCACGTCGTCGGGTGCGACGGCTTCCGGGGCGTCTGCCGTAGGGCGATACCCGCCGGGCCGGCCCGTGTCTTCGAGCGCGCGTACCCCTTCGCTTGGCTCGGCGTCCTCGCCGACGTGCCGCCCTCGCACGACGAGCTGGTCTACGCCCGCCACGACCGCGGCTTCGCCCTGCTGTCCATGCGCTCCCCGTCCGTGTCGCGGCTCTACCTCCAGGTTCCCGAGGGCACGGACGCCGAGGCCTGGAGCGACGAGGAGATCTGGACCGAGCTGGAGCGCCGCCTCGAGACGGACGACGACTGGACGCTGGAGCGCGGCCCGATCACCCAGAAGTCGGTCACCCCCATGCGCTCCTACGTCCACGAGCCCATGCGGCACGGCCGCCTCTTCCTCGCCGGTGACGCCGCCCACATCGTGCCGCCCACCGGCGCCAAGGGGCTGAACCTGGCCGTCGGCGACGTCGTCACCTTCGCCCGCGCCCTCCTCCACGAGCGGCGGACGGGGTCGGCGGAGCTGCTGGACGCCTACTCGGCGACCTGCCTGCGCCGCGTCTGGCAGGCCGAGCGGTTCTCCTACGACATGACGACCCTCCTGCACCGCGCCCCCGGTGCCACCCCCTTCGAGGACCGCCTCCAGCTCGCCCGCCTGGAACGGATCGCCTCCTCCCGGGCCGCGGCAACCGACCTCGCGGAGGCCTACACCGGGTTCCCGTTCGAGTGACGGCGCCCGTGGGGTCGCGTCGAATGCGGGGCGGCGTCAGCGGATGATCACCGGCCGGTGCCGGGCGGGTACCGGCTTGGTCATGAACAGGAGTCCCCGCCGCCGGGAATCGGAGATCGAAGTAGCGTGTTGCGCACTACGACAAGGGAAAGATCCTCCCCAAGCACTAGGGCCAATCCTTTGCCTACCTATTACTCTTGAGGCAAGGCCGCGCTGTGTGGCCATGGAGGAGTGAAATGAGGAGCAGAAACCCGGTCTTCTCGCGACGGGGGTTCAGCCGCGACAACGGCTACGCGGGCTTCAACGCCGCGCCGCAGGCCGGGGGTCCCGCTGTCGGCACGCAGCAGGGCAACCCGTACGCGCAGGGCGGCCCGTCCGCTCAGCCGACCGGCAACCCCTACGCGCAGAACCCTTACGCCCAGCAGGACGTCCAGTACGGCGCACCGCAGACCCCGGTCACCACCGGCGGCGTCATGACCATGGACGACGTCGTCGCGCGCACCGCGACGACGCTCGGCACCGTGGTCGTCACCGCGGTCCTGTCCTGGCTGCTGCTGCCCGTCGACGAGGCGAACCTCAACAAGTCCTACGCCATCGGCGTCGGGGCCGGTCTGGTCGCGATGGTGCTGGCGCTCGTCCAGTCCTTCAAGCGCCGCCCGGCGCCCGCGCTGATCCTGTCGTACGCCGCCCTCGAGGGCGTCTTCCTCGGCGTGATCTCCAGCGCGGTGTCCACGTACATCGCGGACGGGGTGGTCGCCCAGGCCGTGCTCGGCACGATGGCGGTCTTCGCCGGCGTGCTGGTGGCGTACAAGGCGGGCTGGATCCGCGTCAACCGCCGCTTCTACGGCTTCGTGATGGCGGCCGCGCTCGGCTTCGTCCTGCTGATGGCGGTGAACCTGCTGTTCAGCGTCTTCGGCGGCGGTGACGGTCTCGGCTTCCGCAGCGGCGCCCTCGGCATCGTCTTCGGTGTCATCGGCATCATCCTCGGTGCCTGCTTCCTCGCCCTGGACTTCAAGCAGGTCGAGGACGGCGTCGCCTACGGCGCCCCGCGCGAGGAGGCCTGGCTCGCCGCCTTCGGCCTCACGTTGACCCTGGTGTGGATCTACCTGGAGTTCCTGCGACTCCTGTCCATCCTCAACAGCAGCGACTAGCGCGAGCGTCTCGGCACCGACGCGCCGACGCCACGAAGGGCCCCGGTCACCCCCGGGGCCCTTCGTCGTGTGCGGGTCCGGTGTGGTGTCGTGCGGGCGCGCTACCGGAGTTTGCGCGCGGCCCTCCTCAGGTCGTACTCGTGGACGATCGCCTTCGCGTGGCCGTAGGCGAGGTTGTGCTCGTGACGGAGCCAGCTCACCTTCTCCTCGAAGCGGAAGAGGGAGGGGCCTTCTTCCACGGTGCGGAGCCAGTCGGCGACCTCACGACCGGTGCAGTGGGGGATGCGGGCGAGCATGTTGCGGTGGGTCTCCTCGGAGAGGACGTGGGACATCGGCGCCTCCGGACGCAAAAGGGATGTAAGCCGGTCCTTCAGGTCACCGTGCCCGAGCGTTCGCCCGTTGGCAACAGTCCCGGCAGGGCGCGTACGCTCGCGGCGTGGTGGATACGAAGCGTCTGACGCAGGCTGTGGATCACTTCGCCGACCGGTTGCGAGCGGCACCGCAAAGTCGGCTTCAGCGGGGCGCCGCGGCGGAGGCGCTGGGGCTGGCCAGGGAGTTCGCCCGGCGCGCCCAGCTCGCGGAGGCGCCCGGCGCGGAACCGCGGGAGATGCCCGACGCCGGGATGTTCGCCGCCGCCGACCAGATCACCGTGGCCGTGCACGACCTGGCCCTCGTCCTCACGGACGAGGGCCAGGTCGACGACGCCGTGCGGTTGGTCGAGGAGGCGCAGAAGCGGGCTGGAGTCTGACGGGGGGCGCGGGCTCCGGCGTACGTGCCTCAGAGGCTTGCTATGACCCGGTCCGCCAGGATGTAGACGCTCTCCTCGCCGCAGGCGAAGGTCAGGGTGTACGCGCCCGAGATGCCCGAGCCGCCCAACAGGTACGGCCTCTCGCCGGCCATGAGCGCCCGCGCGAGGCGGTCCGCGGTCTCCCGGTGGCCCGGGGTCATGCACAGGGTGGTGCCGTCGGCGAAGACGTAGACGTCAAGCGTGCCCAGCGGGCCCGGTCGCACATCGGTCAGCTCCACGCGGGCCGCGGCGAGTTCCTCCAGCGTGGACACCGTGCGCTCGTGTTCGTTCACGACGGGTGACTGGACCGGTACGAAGTCCGGGTGGGAGGGGTGACGGCGGCGGGCCGCGGCCAGCTCGGGCGAGTCGCCGGCGAACTCGTCGGTGTCCGCGGAGGGCTCGGTCACCGGCTCCAGGCCCACGAAATCGGCCTGCCGGGGCAGGAACAGCTCGCTGTCCGGGAGACCCAGCAGGGAGGGCGCGTCGGAGACGTCACGGGACTCCTGGGCCGCCCAGAAGGCGCGCGCCTCGGCCAGCTCCCGCTCCCGCTCCTCGGCGAGGGCCGCGGCCACCGCCGCGCGTATCTCATCCGTGTCGGCCGCGCTGCGGGCGGCCGGGACGAAGCCGCGCGCCCCGGTGGCGGTGCTCCCGGCGGTCTCGGCGAGCTGCGTGTGCAGGGCCGCCACCTGGCGGCGCAGCTGCCACAGGGTGTGCAGCACGGCGACGCCCACGGCGCCCGTGGCGGCCGTGGTGACCAGCAAGGCGATCGGCATGGCGCTCACTGACGTACTCCCGGTTCAAAGTCGACCCCCGACTTCCTACATCAGCTTGAAGGGCGGACTATCCAGCTGTCAGTGCGTAACGTCACGAAACGGGCAGGAGACTGGACCCGGCCCCAGGTGGTGAAACGGCTCTGAGCTGCGTAAATCCCTCCGGGGAGGGAGATAGGTCACATCCTGGGGGAGATTGGATCACAAAACGGCCCGGAATCCAGGTGCTTCCCAGACTCCGGGCCGTCGGGTGACGCCGGGTGTCCCGACGGCTACCAGGGGTGACCGGCCGGGGGGTGTGGATCTCAGCTGAGGCGCTCGACGACCATCGCCATGCCCTGCCCGCCGCCCACGCACATGGTCTCCAGACCGAACTGCTTGTCGTGGAACTGGAGGGAGTTGATGAGCGTGCCGGTGATGCGGGCGCCGGTCATGCCGAAGGGGTGTCCAACGGCGATGGCGCCGCCGTTGACGTTCAGCTTCTCCAGCGGGATGCCGAGGTCGCGGTAGGAGGGGATCACCTGGGCGGCGAACGCCTCGTTGATCTCGACCAGGTCGATGTCGTCGATGGTGAGGCCGGCCCGGCCGAGGGCCTGCTTGCTCGCCTCCACCGGGCCGAGGCCCATGATCTCGGGCGAGAGGCCGGAGACACCGGTGGACACGATGCGGGCGAGCGGGGTGAGACCCAGCTCGCGAGCCTTCGTGTCGCTCATGATGACGAGCGCGGCGGCGCCGTCGTTCAGGGGGCAGCAGTTGGCGGCGGTGACCATGCCGTCGGGGCGGAAGACCGGCTTCAGGCCCGCCACGCCCTCCATCGTCACGCCCGCACGAGGGCCGTCGTCCTTGCTGACCACCGTGCCGTCGGGGGTGGTGACCGGGGTGATCTCCCGCTCCCAGAAGCCGTTCTTGAGGGCTTCCTCGGCGAGGTTCTGCGAGCGGACGCCGAACTCGTCCATGTCCTGACGGGTGACGCCCTTGAGGCGGGCCAGGTTCTCGGCGGTCTGGCCCATCGCGATGTAGGCGTCCGGGACGGCGCCGTCCTCGCGCGGGTCGTGCCAGGTGGTGCCCTCCTGCTCGGCGACGGCCGCGGTGCGGGCCTCCGCCTCGGCGAAGAACGGGTTGTGCGTGTCGGGCAGGCTGTCGGAGTTGCCCTTCACGAACCGGGAGACCATCTCGACGCCGGCCGAGATGAAGACGTCGCCCTCGCCGGCCTTGATGGCGTGCAGCGCCATGCGGCTCGTCTGGAGGGACGAGGAACAGTAGCGGGTGACCGTGCAGCCGGGCAGGTGGTCCATGCCCATCTGCACGGCGACGATGCGGCCGAGGTTGTTGCCCTGCTCGCCGCCGGGGAGGCCGCAGCCGAGCATCAGGTCGTCGATGTCCCGCGGGTCCAGCTCGGGAACCTTCGCGAGGGCCGCCTGGATGATGGTGGCGGTGAGGTCGTCCGGGCGCAGGTCCTTGAGGGAGCCCTTGAAGGCGCGGCCGATGGGGGAGCGGGCGGTCGAGACGATGACGGCTTCGGGCATCACGGCTCCATTGGCATACGGGGTGGTTTTCCTGGCGGGACTGGTCTGGAAGTTACCCGTACGTATGGGCCAGGTCACTGGTGTCGTGGTGTGACCCTGGCCGCAGTTTTCTAAGCGCTTGCTTTTTCCCCTCCGCCCGCCCCTCCCGGCCCCCGTCCGCGGCTGCCCATCCCGGACCCCGGCTGCCCGTCCTGAAGGGGCCTCCGCGTCGCACTCACCGGAAGGGGGACCCCTGGACGGGCGAACTGGCCGACCGGTGCCCCGAACACCGAGTCGCCGGCGGGCGCCCCGGGGACGTCCGGGCGGGCGAACTGCCCGGCCGGCGCTCCTGGGTCACCGAGTCGCCGGCGAGGTGCCCCGCGCGAGCGCGGCAGAGGCCCCGGGCGGGGCGGGGAAACCGCCCCGCCGCGGGCACCGGCCGAGTCTCCCGGGGCCCGGCCCCGGGAGAGGGCTACCGGGGGACGCGGGTCGATTCCGGTTCGGGGACGCGGCGGCGGCGCCGTCGCTTGAGGAGGGCCCAGGGACCCCTGGGCCCTGTCGGCATGGCTGCCGTGACCTCCGTGCCCGCCTCCGACGCCGCTTCCGCCGCCGCCCGGGCCACCGGGAGGAAGCCTTCGCGGCGGGAGACGTCGGGGCGTTCCTCTTCCGCCGGCCACAGGCCCAGCGCCGCGCAGACCGTCGGCAGGACCGCCATCGCGGCCGTGGCATAGCCCTCCGCCGAAGGGTGGTAGTGGTCGGGGCCGAACAACTCGCCCGGGTTCGCCTCGAACTCGGGACCCAGGAGGTCGCCCAGAGACACCGTGCGACCGCCCTGCTCCACGACCCCGATCGTCTGGGCGGCCGCCAACTGGCGGGAGGCCCGTCTGGCCAGCCACCGCAGGGGCTGCCCGACCGGTTCGATCGTGCCCAGGTCGGGGCAGGTGCCGACGACCACCTCCGCGCCGGCCGTGCGCAGCCGTCGTACCGCCGCCGACAGGTGGCGTACCGAGAGGGTCGGGGGCATGCGGTGGGTGACGTCGTTCGCGCCGATCATGATCACGCAGACGTCGGGCAGCGTGGCGGAGTCGCCCACGACGAGCGCGACCTGGCGGTCGAGGTCGTCGGACCGGGCGCCGGGCAGCGCCACGTTGCGCAGCTCCACCGGCCGCTCGGCGACCGCCGCGAGCCCCGAGGCCAGCAGCGCGCCCGGCGTCTGCCCGGCCCGGTGCACGCCCTGGCCCGCCGCCGTGGAATCGCCCAGGAGCGTCAGACAGAGGGGCTGCACGCCGGTCCCCGGGGTGTCGTAGGCGCGGCCGTAACGGCCGTCCGCCTGGGGGACGTGCGGGTGGGCGCCGTTGCCGACCTGGCGCCGGGCCAGCCGCATCTCCGCCAGTACCAGTCCGACGGCCGCCGCTCCGGCCAGTCCGATGCCGCCGCCGCCGTAGGCCGCCCCGGCCGCGATGCGTCGGGCCACTCTTGCCCTGGACATGCTCGTCATGCTCCGCCGCCACCTCCTCGTGTCGTACATCCACTCCTTGCCCCGTACGGACCGTCGGTCAATCTCAACGGGGAGTGAACGTCGCGGCCGGGGTCGTAGGCTGGCGTGACCACTACGACCACTGTTTTGCAAGCAACCGGAGACAACGGTGCAATTCCACGACTCGATGATCAGCCTCGTCGGCAACACCCCGCTGGTGAAGCTCAACAGCGTGACCAAGGGCATCCAGGCGACCGTTCTGGCCAAGGTGGAGTACTTCAACCCGGGCGGTTCCGTGAAGGACCGCATCGCCCTGCGCATGATCGAGGCGGCGGAGGAGAGCGGCGCGCTCAAGCCCGGCGGCACGATCGTCGAGCCGACCAGCGGAAACACCGGTGTCGGCCTCGCCATCGTGGCGCAGCAGAAGGGGTACAAGTGCATCTTCGTGTGCCCCGACAAGGTGAGCACCGACAAGATCAACGTGCTGCGGGCGTACGGCGCCGAGGTCGTCGTCTGCCCGACCGCCGTGGACCCGGAGCACCCGGACTCCTACTACAACGTCTCCGACCGGCTGGTCCGTGAGACGCCCGGCGCGTGGAAGCCCGACCAGTACTCCAACCCCAACAACCCGCTCTCCCACTACCACTCGACCGGCCCTGAGCTGTGGGAGCAGACGGAGGGGCGCATCACCCACTTCGTCACGGGCGTGGGCACGGGCGGCACCATCTCCGGGACCGGGCGCTATCTGAAGGACGCCAGCGAAGGCCGCGTCCGGGTCGTCGGCGCCGACCCCGAGGGGTCCGTCTACTCGGGCGGCTCCGGGCGGCCGTACCTCGTCGAGGGTGTCGGCGAGGACTTCTGGCCGACCGCCTACGACCGGACCGTCGCCGACGAGATCGTCGCCGTCTCCGACAAGGACTCCTTCCAGATGACCCGTCGGCTGGCGAAGGAGGAGGGGCTGCTCGTCGGCGGCTCCTGCGGCATGGCCGTCGTGGCCGCCCTGCGCGTCGCCGAGCGGCTCGGCCCGGACGACGTCGTCGTCGTGCTGCTGCCCGACAGCGGCCGCGGCTACCTCAGCAAGATCTTCAACGACGAGTGGATGGCCGACTACGGCTTCCTGGAGGACGAGGGCCCCAGCGCCCGCGTCGCCGACGTCCTCAGCGACAAGCAGCACGGCGCCATGCCGTCCCTCGTCCACATGCACCCCGAGGAGACCGTCGGCCAGGCCATCGAGGTGCTGCGGGAGTACGGCGTCTCGCAGATGCCGGTCGTCAAGCCCGGCGCCGGTCATCCGGACGTGATGGCCGCCGAGGTCGTCGGCTCCGTGGTCGAGCGCGAGCTGCTGGACGCCCTGTTCAGCAAGCGGGCCTCGCTGGAGGATCCGCTGGAGAAGCACATGTCCGCCCCGCTGCCGCAGGTCGGTTCCGGTGAGCCGGTCGGCGACCTGATGTCGGTACTGGGTACGGCGGACGCGGCGATCGTGCTCGTCGAGGGCAAGCCGACCGGTGTCGTCAGCCGTCAGGACCTGCTGGCCTTCCTGGCCAAGGGCGGGAAGTAGCTTCCGACGCAGGGGGGCGGAACACCGGGGAACCTGCGGTGAACCGTCCCCTATGGCGACGGTCTTCCGTTTGCCCACCTGAAGGGTGGACTTCGCGGAAGAGGTACGAACGCGTCACGTCCGCGCAGCACACCCTTAACAAGCGTCCGGCATATTCGTGGATGTCGGCAGGGCGGCGGGGGTACCTCCTCGGCGTCGGGCGCTGGGGGAAGGTCTTCCCGCGCTCACCGGCACCAGAACGGCGTCACGGACCTCCGGAGCGGCTCCCGGACCTCCACCGACGCCCTGGACGCGAGGCCCGGCCCGACCCGGCCCGCGTCCCTCGCGGGGACCGCCGTCGTCCCGCCCCCCGTCAGGGGGTGCGGCGGTCCCCGCGCACTGCTCCTCCCCGCGGGCTGTCGCCCTCGGTTCCCCTCGGGCGCCCTGATGCCAGACCCGGCCGATCCGGGTCAGTCCTCCCAGTCGCCGTTCTGGGAGGACCGCTGCCGACGGCCGAACAGAGCCGGGTTGATCCGGGCGGCCTGGACGACGTTGATGCCGACGATGCCCACCCAGGACACGATCAGGCCCGGCAGGTCCGCCACGCCCGCGCCGATCGCGGACAGCGGGACCGCCAGCACCAGCGAGACGATCCCGAAGCCGAAGCGCTCGCCCCAGGAGTCGGTGGCCCCGGACGAGCGGCTCTCCCGGGCCGACACCATCTGCTGCTCCGCGAACTGCCGGCGCACCCGGCGCTCGACCGTGCCGTCGATGCGCTGGTCGACCTTCTCCAGGAACGAGTCCACCAGCGCGGACTCGTACTCCTCGCCCAGCTCCCTGCGGGCCTGCAGGGTGGCGTCGAGTTCCTTCTTCAGCTCGGTGTCCCGCGTGTCCATGGTGGTCTCCCGTTCCGTCATTGCGTCCACGGTAGGCAGCGGACACGACACGGACACTGGGGTTAGCCCCCCTGTTGGTGCGGGGGTCGGCCCTTGCCCGGCTGTATAACCTCATGCAGAGTTCTTGAGAGGTGAATGAGTGCCCGGCAGACACCGCGGGTGCGCGGCGCGTACCGTCTCGTGGTCGGCTGTGAACCCGGCGCCGCCGTACGGGCGCTGCGCCGACGCGAATCGAGGCCCGAGCCGGGGCTTGCGGCGGCCCGGCCGCTGGGCCGGTTCACGGACATCTGGAGGGGGATCGGGGCATGAGCGCGGACGAGGACGAGGACGCGGGTGTGGAAGTGGGGCCGGGACCGGTCGGTGGGCCGGGGCCGGTCGCCGGTTCGGGTCCAGACGTCGGTTCGGAACCGGGTTCGGCTTCCGGTACGAGGCCCCGGCCCCGTTCGGGTCCGGACTCCGGTTCGGGTCCGGACTTCGGACCGGGTCCGGATGCGGCGTCGGGTCTCACCGACAGTCCCGCCAACCGGCTCCAGGCCCTCTTCGAGGGGCACCGGCTGACGCCGACTCAGCGGCGCATCGCGCACAGCATGGTGCGCCGTGCCGCCGACGTGCCCTTCCTGTCCAGCGTCGAGCTGGCCGAACTGGCCGGGGTCAGCCAGCCCTCCGTCACCCGCTTCGCGGTCGCCCTCGGCTTCGACGGCTACCCCGCCCTGCGCCGGCACCTGCGCGAGGTCACGCCCGCCGAGCAGACGGCGGACTCGGCGTCGTACAACGAGTACCAGCAGGCCGTCGAGGCCGAGATCGAGAACCTCCGGCATCTCGCCGAGGTGCTCGCCGACCCGCGGCCGGTGCAGAGGGCGGGCCGGCTGCTCGCGGCCTCCCGGCCGCTGCCCGTGCTCGGTCTGCGGGCCGCCGCCTCCCAGGCGTACGGCTTCGCCTACTTCGCCGCCAAGGTCCACCCCGACGTCCGGCTGCTGCACGAGGGCGGCACGATGATCCACGACCGGGTCGACGCGGCCGTCCGCGCGGGCGCCTCCGCGCTGCTGTGCTTCGCGCTGCCCCGCCATCCGCGCGAGGTCGTCGACGCCCTCGCCTACGCCAAGGGGGCCGGGCTGACCGTGGTCACGGTCGCCGACTCCGCGTTCGCGCCGGTCGCCAAGGTCTCCGACCTGCTGCTGCCGGCCGCCGTCGGCACCGGCCTCGCCTTCGACACGGCGTGCGCCCCGATGCTGCTCGGACGGGTGCTGCTCGAGGCCATGTGCGACGACCTGCCCGACGCGCAGGCGCGGTTGGAGGAGTTCGACGCGAAGGCGGCGGCGCGGGGTCTGTTCGTGGAGTGAGTCCGCCTTCTCGCGCCGCCCCGCACCTTCTCGCGCCGTTCTCATTGTCGTCTCACGTTCGCTCGCTAATCTGCTCGACCGGAAAGGGATACGAGGTTTGCAGGCGACGAGGAGGCGGAACGTGGCACGCGGAGGTCAGGGGCTGGCTCGGGTGGCCGTCGTCGTACGGGCCGGGGCCGCGCCGTTGTGGTGGTGCGGAGTGTTCGCGGCCGGCGTCGGCGTACTGCCGCCCGGGATCACGGGACGGCGGATCGGCGTGATGGCGGGGGCCGCGCTGTTCATCGTGGCGGCGGCCGGGGTGTTCGTGGCGCGGCGCAAGCGGTACACCGCTCTCGCCCGCGCCGCCGTGCGGGCGGGCAAGCACGATGTGCTCCAGGACCGCGGGGTGACCGTGCGCAACTGGCGCCGCGGCCACCGCTGGTGGCTGCTGCTCGCCTTCACCGCCGCGCTGGGCAGCGCGTTCGCCGTGCCCGCCGCGGCCGGCCTGCTGCTCGCCGGGTGCGGTACGGGGCTGCGGCTCAAGGCCGCCTGGCTCGGCAGGCTGGAACGGACCGAGGACGCGCTGCTGTGGGTGCGGGTCGACTGGCTCGCCGGGAACGGCGGCCGCCCGGCCGGCAAGGCGGTCAGGTCCTTCCGCAGGTCGGGCATCGCGGCGGGCGACGCGGCTCCCGGCGGAGCGCGCCGCCGCACCGCGGCACTCGTGTAGCTCGCGGCCGGTGGAGGGCCTGGTGGCTCAGACCTCCAGGTCCTCCTCGATCCGCTTCAGCTGGTGGCGGGCCATCGCCAGATTGGCCCGCTTGGCGTCCAGGACCAGGTAGAGGAAGAGGCCGTTGCCACCGCGCCCGCTGATCAGGCGGATCAGGTGGTACTGGTCGGACAGCGTGATCAGGATGTCCTCGATCTGGGCCTTGAGGCCGAGGTGCTCCATGGTGCGCATCTTGGCGCGCACCACGTCGGTGTTGCCCGCGGCGGCGACGTTCAGGTCGAAGGTCTTGCTGCCGCCCAGCGTGCCCAGCGCCATGCCGGTGGTGTAGTCGACGAGCGCGACGCCGGTGGCGCCCTCGATGGAGGCGAGTGCTTCTTTGAGCGCGGTTTCGGTGTTGGCCATGACTGGTCCTCGGTTCCCTTCAACTTTCGGTGGTGGTACGGGGTTCGGTGGTCGTGGGGCGGGGAGTGCCCGCGCCTCTGGTGCGGGCGGCAGGGGCCGGCCCGGCCGGCGCCGGGGCGCGCGCCCGTTCGGCGGCGTCGACGAGTTCGCCGACGCGGGTGCCGGACCGGCGGCCTTCCAGGTGCAGGCGGCCGACGTTGACGCGGTCCTGCGCGAGGACCGTCAGCACGGCGCTCCGCCCGGCCGCGTACGCCGCCACGTAGCCGTACCCGCCGCGCACGAGCAGTTCACGGACGTCGCCCTGGCCGGTGGTGTCGGCCAGCCGCACGGCGACGGCCAGGGCGGTCGCGGTGAGCGCGGCCACTCCCTCCGCCTCCACGCCGGGCGGGTCGTGGGCGAGGACGAGGCCGTCCATCCGGCCACGAGGGCCCCGGCCAGCTGGGGCACCCGCGCCCGCAGTCGCCGCAGCTCGGCGAGCACCTCGGGTTCCGCCGTCATCAACTCGCTCCTCCCGGTGCGCGGTCGCTGCCGTTCAAAGGGCCTCCAGCGCATCCCTGAGCCTCTTCAGCAAGGTGATGTCGGGGTCGTCGACGCGAGGCAGGGAGAGGGCCCGCGGTGGGGCGGGTGGCGGGAACCGGGCGGTCAGCAGCCCCGCCGCCGCCAGCCGCCGGACGTCCACCAGCGTGGGGAACGCCGGCCGGCCCAGTTCCCGGGCGATGTCGGACGCCGTGCGCACACCGTCCACCAGCGCCAGCACCGCGCGCTGCCGGGCCGACGGAAGCCGGGCGGCGGCCGGGTCGGCCCGCAGCAACGGCGCGCTGTCCGGGAGCGGATCGGGCCACAGCCGGTGCAACAGCTCGCGGCGGCGCAGTGTCTCGCGCTCCACCGCGTCGACCGGAACCGGCCGCAGCGTGCCGAACCAGTGACCGGTGCCGTACCGGAAGCGGCCCGGTGCGCTGCTCGGCGCGAGCGCGAAGTAGGCGGCGTCGTACAGCGCCCCCAGGTGGCACACCTCCAGCGCGCCCCGCCCGATACGGCCGGCGTCGATCAACAGCCGGGCGGCGCCGGCCTCCTCGCCCGCCCGCTCCACGGCCTCCCGCCAGGCGCCGGGCTCCAGCGTGCCGTGGGTCAGGAGGAGCACGTCGAGGCCTGGAGCGAAGGGGCTCTCGGCGTGCACCACCTGGCCCTCGGCCAGGTGGAGAGTTCCGCGCTCGCGCTCCAGGACGCCGGTGGCCCGCTCGGCGGCGAGCCGGGTCAGCATCGGCGACACCGCGCCGCCCGCGCCGTCCCGGCCCGCCGTCCTGTCCCGCATCGGCAGCCGGGGCGGTGGGGTGGTCCCCACGACGGTCATCCCAGCACCAGCCGGCCGGCCATCTCGCCGAGCCGGATCCGGGCCAGCGCGAGATTGCCGTCCGACCGGGCCAGCCACACGTGCAGGAACACGCTGCTGTCGAAGGACGTGGGCACGAACCGCAGGACGTGGTAGCTGTCCCGGTTGCTGATGATCAGGTCCTCGACCGGGGGATCGGCGGCCGCCTCGCCCTCCCCGCGGTCCTCGGGCGTGAACGCCCGCTGCTCCGCCGTGAGCCGCGCGACCTCCGCCGCCTCCACGGCCGCGGCCTCGTGGTCACCGCCAGGGAACTCCCCGACCGTGCCGAGGGCCAGCCCGCTGGTCCAGTCGACCAGCGCGGCCCCCCGGGCCCCGGGCAGCCGCATGGCCTCCAGTAGACACTCGTCGATTCCGGGCACCGTTGGCTCCCCTCCTGCCTGCGGTTCGGCTGAGTGAGGAAGAAGCTACGCAACGTGTGCGGGATGGGTGAGTCTTCTGGTATTTTCCGGCGGAACATGCGCGGCGCTGACTAGGGTGGGTCAACTGGCCTCGTTTTCGCGCTGGTTCGCCATCGTGGCGGTGCGGCGCCGTGTCGCGCCGGGTGTGCGTCAAGGCCGGGCGGGCGGAGGAGGGGTGGTGCGGGTCGGCTCCGGCCGCGCGCTCCCTGGGCCCCGTTCGCGCGCCGTGGCGGCCGTGGCCGGGCATTCCCGCCGACGCGTTCCGTCGGCCCAGGCTCCGGCCGGCGGTCCGGCCGGTGGTCCGATCAGGGTCCGATCGGTGCGGCGCCAGTTCGGGTCGGCGGTCGGGCCCTGGTTCGGCCTCGCCGGTTCCGGTCGGGTGCGCCCCCGCCGGTTCGAGCGACGGTCGGGTGCGCCCCCGCCGGCCCCCGGCGCGCCGGTTCCGCCCTCCGAAGCGCCCCCTTCGCGCCCGTCCTCCCCCGTGTGTATTGACTAGTCCTATTCAGCGAGCCAGGATATGAATAATCGCTGCAACAATCCGCCGGGATCGCCCACCCTCCAGGAGGCAGACCATGTCAGGACCCCGCCCCGTCCGAGCGCCGCGCGGTACGGAACTGAGTGCCCTGGGATGGCAGCAGGAGGCCGCCCTGCGGATGCTCCAGAACAACCTCGACCCGGAGGTCGCCGAGCATCCCGACAAGCTCGTCGTCTACGGCGGCACCGGCAAGGCGGCCCGCGACTGGCGCTCCTTCGACGCGATGGTGCGCACCCTGCGGACGCTGAAGCAGGACGAGACCATGCTGGTCCAGTCCGGCCGCCCGGTCGGCGTCATGCAGACCCACGAATGGGCTCCGCGCGTCCTGATCGCCAACTCCAACCTCGTCGGCGACTGGGCCAACTGGGAGGAGTTCCGTCGGCTGGAACAGCTCGGGCTGACCATGTACGGCCAGATGACCGCCGGCTCCTGGATCTACATCGGCACCCAGGGCATCCTCCAGGGAACCTACGAGACCTTCGCCGCCGTCGCGGCGAAGAAGTTCGGTGGCACCCTCGCCGGGACCATCACGCTGACGGCCGGCCTCGGCGGCATGGGTGGCGCCCAGCCGCTCGCCGTCACCATGAACGACGGCGTGGCGATCTGCGTCGACTGCGACCCGCGTGCCATCGACCGCCGCATCGAGCACCGCTACCTGGACGTGAAGGCGGACAGCCCGGAGCACGCCCTCCAGCTGGCCGTCGAGGCTCGTGACCAGCGCAAGCCCCTCTCCATCGGCGTCCTCGGCAACGCCGCCGACCTGGTGCCACGGCTCCTCGCGATGGGCGCCCCCATCGACATCGTCACCGACCAGACCTCGGCCCACGACCCGCTGGCCTACCTGCCCACCGGGCTCGCCTTCGAGGACATGGCCGACGCCGCCGCGAAGGACCCGGCCGGCTTCACCACCCGGGCCCGCGAGTCGATGGCCCGGCACGTCGAGGCGATGGTCGGCTTCCTGGACGCCGGCGCCGAGGTCTTCGACTACGGCAACTCCATCCGCGGTGAGGCCCAACTGGCCGGTTATGACCGGGCGTTCGCCTTCCCCGGGTTCGTCCCCGCCTATATCCGCCCGCTGTTCTGCGAGGGCAAGGGCCCCTTCCGCTGGGCTGCCCTGTCCGGCGACCCCGCCGACATCGCCAAGACCGACAAGGCGATGCTCGACCTCTTCCCCCGCAACGAGTCCCTCGCCCGCTGGATCAAGCTGGCCGGTGAGCGCGTCCACTTCCAGGGCCTGCCCGCCCGCATCTGCTGGCTCGGCTACGGCGAGCGCGACAAGGCCGGTGAGCGGTTCAACGACATGGTCGCGAGCGGCGAACTGGCCGCGCCGCTGGCCATCGGGCGGGACCACCTCGACTGCGGCTCCGTCGCCTCGCCCTACCGAGAGACGGAGGCCATGCTCGACGGCTCCGACGCGATCGCCGACTGGCCGCTGCTGAACGCGATGGTCAACGTGGCCTCGGGCGCCTCCTGGGTGTCGATCCACCACGGCGGCGGGGTCGGCATGGGCCGCTCCCTCCACGCCGGCCAGGTGACCGTCGCCGACGGCACGGAGCTGGCCGGCGAGAAGATCCGGCGCGTGCTGACCAACGACCCCGGAATGGGGGTCATCCGGCACGTGGACGCCGGCTACGACATCGCGGAGTCGGTCGCGGACGAGCGGGACGTGCGGGTGCCGATGCGCGAGGGTGAGGGGACATGAGAGCCGACGGCGACCGTCCGGAGGGCGCTGGTCCCTCCTCGCCGGGTGCGGGTCCGGCCGTGCCCGTCCCTTCCGCGCTTCCGAACGACCGCCCACAGCCAGTACGGCCGGCGGCGGAGGGCCCGCGGGCTGAGCGGGCCGGGGTCAGCGACGGCACGCAGCCCGCGAGCGCTCTGGGCAGTTCCTTCCACGAGATGTGGCGTGAGCTTCGTCCCCTCGGCCGGAACGCCGACTCCGGTGGCTACCGCCGCTACGCCTGGACGGCCGCCGACGCCGACTGCCGAGCCTGGTTCAAGGAGCAGGCCGAGGCACGCGGGCTCGCCTACGAGATCGACCGCAACGGCAACCAGTGGGCCTGGCTCGGCGACCCCGCCGCCGGGGACGCCGTCGTCACCGGGTCGCACCTCGACTCGGTGCCCGACGGGGGTGCCTTCGACGGTCCCCTCGGCGTCGTGTCGTCCTTCGCCGCCCTCGACGAACTGCGCCGCCGGGGAGCCCGGTTCGCCAAGCCCCTCGCCCTCGTCAACTTCGGCGACGAGGAGGGCGCCCGCTTCGGGCTCGCCTGTGTCGGCTCCCGGCTCACCGCCGGACACCTCACGGTCGAGCAGGCGCACCGGCTGACCGACGGCGACGGCATCACCCTCCCGCGAGCCATGGAGGCCGCCGGTCACGACCCCGACGCCATCGGCCCGGACCCGGAGCGGCTGGACCGGATCGGCGCCTTCGTCGAACTGCACGTCGAGCAGGGCCGCGCCCTCGACCTCAGCGGCGACCCGGTGGGCATCGCCGGCGCCATCTGGCCGCACGGCCGCTGGCGGTTCGACTTCCGGGGCGAGGCCAACCACGCCGGCACCACCCGGCTGGTGGACCGCCGCGACCCGATGCTGCCGTACGCCGAGACCGTGCTCGCCGCCCGCCGCGAGGCACGCCTGGCCGGCGCCGTCGCCACCTTCGGCAAGATCTCGGTCGAGCCGAACGGCGTCAACGCCGTCCCCTCCCTGGTGCGCGGCTGGCTCGACTCCCGCGCCGCCGACCAGGGGAGCCTGGACCAGGTGGTCGGCGGCGTCGAGCGGGCGGCCCGCGAGTACGCGGCGGCGCACGGAGTCGACCTGGACGTCGTCCGCGAGTCCTTCACGCCCGTCGTCGAGTTCGACCACGCCCTGCGCGACGAACTAGCCCGTCTCCTGGGCCGGGACGCCGACCTCAGGGTCCCCGTCCTCGGCACGGGCGCCGGACACGACGCCGGGATCCTCTCCGGGAGCATCCCGACCGCCATGCTGTTCGTGCGCAACCCCACGGGCGTCTCGCACTCCCCGGCCGAAACCGCGGCCGAGGACGACTGCGTGGCCGGGGTGCTCGCACTCGCCGACGCACTGGAAGGGCTGGCCTGCACGTGACCCCCACGCCGCGGACACGGACGTACTGGCTGGAACACGCCTGGCTCGACACCCGCGTCGAGCCGGGCGTCGCCCTCGACACGGCGGACGGCCGGATCACCGCCGTCCGCACGGGAGTCGACACCCCGCCCCCGGGCGCCGAAATCCTGCGCGGTCTCACCGTGCCCGGCCTGGCGAACGCCCACAGCCACGCCTTCCACCGCGCCCTGCGCGGCACCGTCCAGGTCGGCTCCGGCACCTTCTGGACCTGGCGCGAGGTCATGTACTCCGTCGCCGACCGGCTGACCCCGGAGACCTACCACCAGCTGGCCCGCGCGGTGTACGCCGAGATGGCGCTGGCCGGCATCACCGCCGTCGGCGAGTTCCACTACGTGCACCACGCGCCCGGCGGCACCCCCTACGGTGACCCCAACGCGATGGGCGAGGCCCTGATCGAGGCCGCCGCCGAAGCCGGCATCCGCATCACGCTCCTCGACACCGCCTACCTCTCCGCCGGCTTCGGACAGCCCCCCAACGCCCACCAGCTCCGCTTCTCCGACGGCGACGCGGACGCGTGGGCCGAACGCTGTTCCCTTCTCGAGGAACGGGACCACGCACGGATCGGGGCCGCGATCCACTCCGTACGGGCCGTGCCCGCCGCGCAGCTGGCGACCGTGGCCCGCTGGGCGCAGGAGCGCGGGGCGCCGCTGCACGTCCACCTGTCCGAGCAGACCGCCGAGAACGACGCCTGCCGCGAGGCCCACGGCCGCACCCCGACGCAGCTCCTCGCCGAGCACGGCGTCCTCGGCGAGCGCACCACCGGCGTCCACAACACACACCTCACCGACGAGGACATCGCCCTCCTCGGCCGCTCCCGCACGGGCACCTGCATGTGCCCCACGACGGAACGGGACCTCGCCGACGGCATCGGCCCGGCCGTCGCCCTCCAGCGGGCGGGCTCCCCGCTCTCCCTCGGCTCCGACAGCCACGCCGTGATCGACCTGCTCGAAGAGGCCCGCGCGATGGAGCTGAACGAGCGGCTGCGCACCCGCACTCGGGGCCACTGGACGGCCGCCGCTCTGCTGCGGGCCGCCTCCGCCGACGGTCACGCGGCCCTCGGCCGGGACGACGCGGGCACCCTGGAGCCCGGCAGGGCCGCCGACTTCACGACGATCGCGCTCGACTCGGTCAGGACCGCGGGCCCGCCGCCCGGGCTGGGCGCCGAGACGGCCGTCTTCGCGTCGAGCGCGGCCGACGTACGGCACACGGTCGTCGCGGGGCGGCACGTCGTGCGGGACGGGGCGCACACGCTCGTACCGGATGTACCGCAGGCCCTCGCGCGGGCCGTCGAAGCCCTGCGCCCCTGACCCCATTCACCGACGCCCATGCCGACGCCCACGAGGACACGATGAGCAGCACCGTCATCACCAACATCGCCACGCTGGTCACCAACGACCCCTGCCTGGGTGACGGCTCCCCTCTCGGCCTGCTCCAGGACGCGGCCGTCGTCATCGACGGCGACCGCGTCGCGTGGACCGGTGAGTCGAGCAAAGCACCCGCCACCGACAACCGGGTCGACGCCGGCGGCCGGGCGGTGCTTCCGGGGTTCGTCGACTCCCACTCCCACCTCGTCTTCGCGGGCGACCGCACGCAGGAGTTCAACGCCCGCATGTCCGGCCGGGCGTACAGCGCGGGCGGCATCCGTACGACGGTCGCGGCGACCCGCGCGGCCACGGACGCCGAGCTGGAGGCCAACCTCACCCGCTACCTCGCCGAGGCCCTCCGCCAGGGCACGACCACCTTCGAGACGAAGTCCGGCTACGGCCTGACGGTCGCCGACGAGGCCCGCGCCCTGCGCATCGCCGCGGCCCACACCGATGAGGTCACCTACCTGGGCGCCCACATCGTCTCCCCGGACTTCGCGGACGACCCCGCCGCCTACGTCGCCCTCGTCACCGGTGAGATGCTCGACGCCTGTGCCCCGCACGCCCGCTGGATCGACGTCTTCTGCGAGGAGGGCGCCTTCGACGGCGAGCAGGCCCGCGCGATCCTCACCGCCGGCCAGGCCAGGGGCCTGCACCCCCGCGTCCACGCCAACCAGCTCTCCCACGGCCCCGGCGTACAGCTGGCGGTCGAGCTCGACGCGGCCAGCGCGGACCACTGCACCCATCTCACCGACGCCGACGTCGACGCCCTCGCGAACAGCGCCACGGTCGCCACGCTGCTGCCCGGCGCCGAGTTCTCCACCCGGGCCGAGTGGCCGGACGCCCGCCGCCTCCTCGACGCCGGCGTCACGGTGGCCCTCTCCACGGACTGCAATCCGGGCTCGTCCTTCACGTCCTCCGTCCCCTTCTGCGTGGCGCTCGCCGTACGCGACATGCGGATGACCCCGGACGAGGCGGTCTGGTCGGCCACGGCGGGCGGCGCCGCGGCCCTGCGCCGCACGGACGTGGGCCGCGTGACCCCGGGCGCCTACGCCGACCTGACCCTCCTGGACGCCCCGAGCCACGTCCACCTGGCCTACCGTCCGGGCGTGCCGCTCGTCTCGCAGGTGTGGCGACGGGGCGTACGGGTGGTCTGAGAGGGCTCGTCCAGGGACGCCCGCCCCCGGTCCGCCACCGACCGCCCCCACGCCGTACCCACGAGGACGAGTACCGCGCCCACGAAGCCCGGCCACCCCGGCCGGTCCCCGGCGAGCGCGATGCCCACGACCGCCGCCCACACGGGCTCGGTGCCCAGCAGCAGGCTGACCCGTGAGGGCGACGTACGGCGGACGGCCCACATCTGCACGAAGAACGCGAACAGCGTGCAGAACACGGAGAGATAGACCAGGCCCGCCCAGTCCCCGGCGTCGAAGCCGGCCGCGGCGGACCACGGCGACGCCCCCGTCCCCGGCATCGCCACCAGCACCGCGAAGACGACGACGGCACCGCCCAGTTGGACGGTCGTCAGGGACAGCGCGTCCGCCCCCCGCACCGAGTCCGCGCGCGCCATCGCCAGCACGTGCACGGTACGGACGACCGCCGCCCCCAGCATCAGCAGGTCGCCCCCGGACGGAGCGGTGAACCCCGCGCCCTGTGTCAGCAGTGCCACGCCCGCCACCGAGACCCCCGCCGCCGCCAGGAACGCCCCCGGCAGCCGCACCCCGCGCACCCGGCTCTCCGCGAGCGGCGTGAACACCATGGTCAGACTGATGATCAGCCCGGCGTTCGTGGCGGAGGTGTGCACCACCCCGTACGTCTCCAGGAGGAAGATCCCCGCGAGGATCAGGCCGAGCAGCCCCGCCCCCCGCCACTGTGTGCCGCTCAGCGCCCGCAGTCGCCTCCACCCGACGGCCACCAGTACCGGAAGCACCACGGCGAACCGCAGCACGAGCACGGCCAGCACGGTGTCCGCGGTGGTCACGCCCTTGGCGGCGAGGTAACTGGACCCCCACACCACGGCGACCAACAGCACGGGGAGATCGGCGAACCGGCCGAGGCGGGAGAGGGAAGCGGGCATCGGGGTCCTCACGGCAGCAGGCGGCCCCACTGCTGGTCAGAGGGACGGCACAGCGTAAGGGAGGAGGGGGAGCCGAGTCAGCGCCTTGTCTCACGATGAGGACGGCCCGTCCCGTCCGTACGCCACTCCGCCCCCGTCCGCCGCGCCGCCGGGGAGGCGTGCTCACTCCTCCAGCGTCAAGCCCTCGCGCAGCCGCACCAGCGTGCGGGACAGCAGCCGCGAGACATGCATCTGGGAGATGCCGAGGTCCTCGCCGATCTCCGACTGGGTCATCCCGGCGACGAAGCGCAGCGACAGGATCTTCCGGTCGCGGGGCGGGAGCCCGGCGATCAGCGGCTTCAACGACTCGACGTACTCGATGCCTTCCAGTCCGTGGTCCTCGTAGCCGATGCGGTCGGCGAGGGCGCCCTCCGCGTCGTCCTCATCCGCCTGGGCGTCCAGCGAGGCCGCGGTGTACGCGTTCGAGGCGGCCATGCCCTCGACGACCTCCTCGTGGGAGATCCCCAGGCGCTCCGCCAGCTCGGCCGCGGTGGGGGCGCGGTCGAGCTTCTGGGCCAGTTCGTCGCCGGCCTTGGCCAGGTCGATCCGCAGCTCCTGGAGCCGGCGCGGGACGCGCACGGACCAGGACGTGTCACGGAAGAACCGCTTGATCTCGCCCACGATGGTTGGCATCGCGAAGGTGGGGAACTCCACACCACGGCTGAGTTCGAACCGGTCGATCGCCTTGATCAGGCCGATCGTGCCGACCTGGATGATGTCCTCCATGGGCTCGCTGCGTGAGCGGAAGCGGGAGGCCGCGAATTTGACCAGCGCGAGGTTCAGTTCGACGAGGGTGTTGCGCACGTACGAGTACGCGTACGTGCCTTCCTCCAGCGATGCCAATCGCTCGAAGAGGGTCTTGGACAGGGCCCGCGCGTCGACGGGTCCCACCTCGTCGTACGGGGGGATCTCCGGGAGACCGGCGAGGGCGTCACGGGGATCGCCGCTCCGCTCGACGGGAAGCAGTTCTTCCGGAGGGGGTGTCGACGACGCCCTGTGGGTATGCGGAGCGTCGAGCCGGGATGACATGATGTCCTCCATCGTTCTCGGCATACGGCTGCCGAAGCCAATGCGTGCACTACGGTGTGCGGCGCCTCCAAGCCGGCCGTGTCGGGTGTGTTCCTCTAGCCCTACCCGCTTTACTTGACCGATCGCAAGTGCGGTTTGTTAGGTTATGTCTGTTTGTGGGTGATTGTTCGGCTGTTGGAGTGCGTATCGAAGGCGTAGTGTTCGAGGGCGTCAGCTAGCAGTCACGACCTCGGGAGAGACACGGCATGGACCGCGGGACGGTCGGCAGCGCACAGTCTGGCCGGCTCATGGTGGAAATTCGGCAAGAGGGCTCCAGCGCCGTCGTGACCCCGGCCGGTGAGTTGGATCACCACACGGCCGATCTGTTGCGTGAGCCACTGGAGGACTGCCTCGCCAAGGGGCTGAGCCGCCTTGTCGTGGACTGCTCACGGCTGGAGTTCTGTGACTCCACGGGGCTCAACGTCCTTCTCGGCGCCCGCCTGAAGGCGGAGGCCGCGGGGGGCGGAGTGCACCTGGCGGGCATGCTGCCCGTGGTGGCCCGGGTCTTCGAGATCACCGGCGCTGACGCCGTCTTCACCGTGCACGACACGGTCGAGGCGGCCCTCGCGGACGGCGACGGCTGACTCCGGGGCCCGCCCCTCGGCCCATCCTGCGGCCAGGCGCGACCGGCACTCGGGCGCGTCGCGGTACACACAGGAGTGGACAGGGCGGTCACCTACGGGCGAACGAGGGGTGTTCCGCCGGATCCGTCGGGCAGGAGACACCTGAACATGTCGGTGGCACAGCACGATGAGGGGGCGGGATGCGCAGACCGACGGTGCGACGGCCCCCGGCCGTGTGTACCGGCTCCGGCACCGCCGGGATGCCGTGCACCCGCAGAATCCCTCATCGTGTGAGCGATGAACCGCACGAACTGAACTCTGAATTGAACCCTGAACTGGTGAATCGGTGAGGTGAAGCGCTGATGAGCACCACCCGGCCTTGTCCGCCGGGCGACCGCGGCCCGGAGCCCAGCGGCGCTTCCGGAGCGTCGGCGGGTCGTCAGGTCCGCAGGCTGAGCTTCGACGGCGAGAGCGGGGTCGTACCCCTCGCCCGCGACTTCGCCCGTCAGGCGTTGTACGCGTGGGGCTGGCTGCCCGCGGCGGGCGCCGACCAGCGGGCCGCCGCCGAGGACGTGCTGCTCGTCGTCTCCGAACTGGTCACCAACGCCTGCCTGCACGCCGAGGGCCCGGACCAGCTCCAGCTCGGCTGCGACAACAAGGTGATCCGCGTCGAGGTCTCCGACCGCGGCACGGGCCAGCCCGCCCCCCGCACCCCGCACCGCGCCGGACGCCCCGGCGGCCACGGCATGTTCATCGTGCAGCGTCTCTGCCTGGACTGGGGAGTCGTACGGACCCCGGGTGTCGCGGGCAAGACGGTCTGGGCGGAACTGGGCGCCCCGGCGTGAGCCGCGGCGCCCCGCCCGCCGGGGTGACGCCGCCGCCCCGCGTGCGGGGAGCGGCGCCGACGCCCTGACGGCACGGTGGCCGTGCCGTCCGTGCCTGAGAGTGCCGCACCTGTGGCGTGCCACGCCTGAGCGGCCCTGCTCTGAGCGTGCGGTGCTTGAGAGTGCCGCGCCTGTGGAGTGCCGCGCCTGAGCGGCCCTGCGTGTACGTGCCCTGCTCTGAGCGTGCGGTGCTTGAGAGTGCCGCGCCTGTGGAGTGCCGCGTCTGGGCGGCCCAGCGTGAGCTGCCGTGCCTGTGGAGCACCGGGCCTGAGCGCGCGGTGTCGGGGCCTGCTGCGGCCGTCCTTGGGGCGTCGGGACCGGACCCCTCCAGGCCACCCGCCCCCGCACGCCGGATCGTCGCAACTCCGGCGTGCGCCTCCCCTTCCTTCCTCACGGCCCCGGGCGTACCTTGACGGCCCTATCTGATGCACCGTCAGGAAACGGTGCCTCCGACGACCTGTCAGGAATGAGGGGACCGTGTCGTACCGGAAGCCAACCGCCGTGCTCGCGACCGCCGCGGCCCTGGCCGGACCGGTGGTGTGGATGGCCGTCACCGCGGCCAGTGCCCAGGTCGTCGACGTGAACTACGCCTGCAAGACGCCCGTCGGCGACAAGAGTGCCGTCTCGCCCATCGACATCAAGGGGGTCGAGAGCGGCGGCACCTACAAGATCACCATGTCCTGGCAGAAGGGCGTCTCCTCCAGCCCCGTCGAACTCGGCAAGGGCGCGATGACCCCCAGCGCGACCATCAGGCTCGGCGGCGCCGACAACGGCACCCTGAACGTCAGCGGCCCCGCCAACCAGCAGGCCGTCCCCGCCGACACACCCATCAAGATCAACGACCTGAGCGGTACGTACACCCCGAGGAACACCGGCAAGGTCACCTTCACCGCCGGTGTCCTCACCATCAAGGCGCTCGGTACGACCACCACCTGCACCCCCACCAAGAGCCCCCCGCCGTCGCTCACCCTCGACGTGAAGGCCGAGGACGGCGGGACACAGGCCGGCGGCGGCACCCGGAACGACAGCGGCTCCGGCACCCTCCCGCGGACCGGCCCCGAGGACTCCGCGATCGCCCTCGCCACCCTCGGCGGCACGGTCCTCCTGGCCGGCGCGGCGGGCACCCTGTGGCTGACCCGGCGGAACCAGACGCGCTGACCTCACCCTCGGGAGCCGCCGATGCCGTACGCCACCGCCTGTGCCCTGCTGCTGACCCTGCCCGTCCTGCCGCTCCCGCCGGCCGCCGCTCCCGTCGAGGCCGGCTGGTCCGCCGCTCCCCTCGGCCGGGACAGGCCGTCCTTCTACGCGGAGGGCGCGCCCGGCGCGGTGCTCCGGGACACCCTCGCCGTCACCAACCGGGGCAGCCGGGCGCTCACCGTCCGGCTGCGTGCCACCGGCCTGCCGATCACCCTCGCCGGGACCACCCTGCGTGTTCCCGCCCGCACCCGCGCCGAGGTGCCCTTCACCCTGGCCGTCCCGCCGGGCGCGGCTCCCGGCGACCGCCCCGCCACGATCGTCGTACGCGCCGCGGACGGCAGGGCGGCGTCGGTAGGGCTGATGCTGCGGGTCGGCGGTCCCCGGCTGGCGGCGCTGACCGTCGAGCACGTGGCCGTACGGGCCGGACGGATCACGTACGAGCTGGTCAACCGCGGTACGACGGTCCTCGCGCCCCGGCTCGCCGTGCGCGCGGACGGCGTCCTCGGCACCGTCCTCGACCGCGCCCCGCGCAAATTGCCCGTCCGCCTGCCGCCGGGCGGCCGCCTCAAGCTCGACGAGCCCTGGCCCGACCGCCCCGCCCTGGACGCGGTGACCGTCCGGCTGACGGTGACCGCGTCCGGCGGGGCGCGGGCCACGGGCACGGCGTCGGCCCGGTTCGTGCCCTGGCGCACGGCGGCCGGAACGACGGCCGGCGCGCTCCTGCTCGCCGCGCCCCCCGTGGCCCTACGCCGGCGAAGGCGCCGCACGGCGGCCGAACCCCCGCACCCGGAGGTGGAGTCGACGTGAGCGCCAAGGTGCGGATTCCGGTGCTGTCCCTAGTGCTGGCGCTGCTGGCGCTGCCCTGGGCGGGGACGGCCTCGGCGGCCGGGACGCCCACCGTGAAGCTGTCCGCGTCGCAGGCGGGGACCGGCGGGTCCCTCACCGTGAGCGGCAGCGGATGGCGGCCCCGGGCGCTGCTGATGCTGCTGGTCTGCGGGCAGGCCGAGCCGTCTAGGGGCGTCATCGGCGGCACCAACTCCTGCGCCAACGCCGACGGCCGGGCCGTCACCACCGACGCCGACGGCCGTTTCAGCCGCGCGCTGCCGGTGGCCGAACCGCCCGTGCCGTGCCCCTGCGTGGTGCACGTGGCCACCGCGACCGGGGCGAAGGCGCAGGCCGACGCGGTGTTCCAGGTGGCCGGGCACGCCGTCGAACCGCTGCCCGCCGAAACGGTGGGCGGTCGGCTGTCGGTCGTGACCGGCACCGTGCTGAAGGGCTCGGACGGGGTGCTCACCTGGTTCGGTGCGCCCCCCACCCGCACGCTGGTCTTCACCGTCGGCAACGTCGGAACCGCGTCCGTGAAGGACCCGGTCTTCCACGTCGGCACCGCCCATGGCGTGTTCGCCGCCCAGTGGGACGAACGCCAGTGGCGCGGCACCGTCGCCCCCGGGCAGAGGGCCCGCGTCGAACTCCCCGTGGAACTCGCCGGCGGCGCCCACGGCGACTACACCGTGTCCCTCAGGTACGGCGGCAAGGTCCTCGCCGAGGAGCCGTGGGGCGTGGACCGCCCCTGGGGCGTGACCCTGTTCTGGATCCTGCTCTGCCTGGTGGTGCCGGCGGCGGTGTTCCGCGTAGGCATGGCGGTGGTGGACCGCGTCCGGCCACGACCGGCCGACGGCCGGCGGAGGACGCCCGGCGGTCACCGGAGTCCGGCCGTCGCGCGCCGGCACCGGGAGCCGCGCCCGACCGTCCGCCTGCCCCGCCCGCCCTGGCGCGGGCCCGCCCCCGACGAGGCACCACCACCGGCCTCGCCCCCAGCTCCGACCCTGCCGTGGTTCACCCCGGACTCCGGTCCGGACCGGGCGGGCCGGCTCTCCGCACCGCACGACGACCGTCCGAGGAGTCCCACGACTCCGGCGACTTCGAAGACTCCCGGCAGGAAGGGAATGACGTGAGCGAGCGTGAGAGAGCCGTCCCCCGAGGGCGCAGGAGGGCGGCGGCCGCCGCGGCCGTACTGGCGGGCGGGGCCGCCGTCCTGCTCGGCCCGGCCGCCCCGCAGGCGCGGGCCGCGGAGGTGTCCTACGCCACCCGCTGCGTCCCGCCCGCCGGCGTCGGCCTGCCCGAGGTCAACGGCACCACCAAGGTCCAGATCACCGCGCCCGCGACGGCGAAGGTCGGCGACACCGTCGACATCACCTGGAGGTTCACCCAGGCCGCCTCGAAGAACCCCGACATCATCGATCTGCCCGCCGACTCGGTCCAGCCGTCCGGCACGCTCGAGGCGGCCGGCGCACAGGCCGTGAACATCGCGCTGCGGGGGCCGCGGGAGAACCCGGCCATCCCCAAGGGCGGGGCGATGGTGCTGTCCGCGATGAAGGGAACCCTGAAGCTGACGGCGGCGGGGCAGGTGACGCTGACCCCGGACGCCTACGTCGTCAACGCGATGTCGACCGACACCAGGTGCGCGCCGACGGAGCCGGTGCGGCCGGCCGCGACCATCACGGTGACGGCCGGGGACTCCTCCAGCGGCTCGCCCAACCCCTCGCAGTCCCCGCCACCGTCGTCGTCACCACCACCGTCCTCGACGCCGCCGACCACCCCGCCCGCCTCACCTCCGCCGTCCCCGTCGTCCTCCGGGGACGGCGGGCAGAGCGACTTCACGGGCAAGGTCGTCGACGTCCCCTACACCTGCGCCTCGCCCATCGGTGAGAAGAAGGCCACCTCCCCCGTGCAGATCAACGCGAGGAAGAACGGCGGCGGCTACGACCTCACCGCGCAGTTCAAGAAGTCGGTGATGAACAGCCCGGTCGACATCCCCGCCGACTCGGTCAGGCCGTCGATGCGGATCGTCCTCGGCGGCGCGGACCAGGGCTCGGTGAAGGTGACCGGGCCGACGAACAAGGAGGCCGTCAAGTCGGGCGCGCCGATCGAGATCCCCGACCTGACCGGCACCTACAAGCCCGGCGCGACCGGTACCACCACGCTGGCGCCGGGAGTCCTCACCATCGAGGCCCTCGGCACGACCACCACCTGCACCCCCGACACGTCGGCGGTCTCCCTCACCCTGGACACCGCCGAACAGGCGAGCGGCGCCTCCGGCGGCAACGGATCCGCCTCGTCCTCGTCCGGCGGCGCTGCGTCGAGCGGCGGCGGCCTCGCCGAGACGGGTGCCGGCGACCACGCCGCCCTGAAGGCGCTCGGTCTCCTCGCCGGCACGGCGGTGTTGCTGGGCGGCGCGGTGTTCACGTACCTGCCGGGGCGCCGGCGGACCCGCTGACCGCGGAGGGCCGCCGCGACCGGAGTCGTGGCGGCCCTCGGGGAACCGCGGGGGAGGGGACGTCAGCGGACGTCGCCCATGAGTTCCTTGACGCGCTTGCGGTACATCCACACCGCGACACCGGCGACCACGGCGAGGCCGGCCTCCATGGCGACGATGCCCGTCTTGTTCAGGTCGACGCCCGCGATGGAGAGCAGGCCGGTCGTGGCGTCACCGGCGGTGACGGCCAGGAACCAGACACCCATCATCTGTGAGGCGTACTTCGCGGGCGCCATCTTCGTGGTGACCGACAGGCCGACCGGCGAGAGCAGCAGTTCACCGACGGTCTGCACGAAGTAGATCGCCACCAGCCACATCGCGGCCGCCTTGTGACCGCCGTCGGCGATCGACAGGGGGGCGAGGAAGAGGAAGAAGGACGCGCCGACCAGGACCAGACCCGAGGCGAACTTCACGATCGTGCTCGGCTCCTTGCCGCGCTTGTTCAGCGCGAGCCAGAACCAGGCGAAGACCGGGGCCAGGGCCATGATCAGGACCGGGTTGACCGACTGGTACCAGGAGACCGGGAACTCCCAGCCGAGGACGGTGTTGTCGGCGGAGGAGTCGGCGAAGATCGACAGGGTCGAACCGCCCTGGTCGTAGATCATCCAGAACACGGCCGCGGCCACGAAGAACCAGATGTACGCGGACATCTTCGACTGCTCGGGGCGGTCGAGGTCCCTGTCCCGCTTGATGTTGACCAGCACCATCACCGGGATGATCACACCGAGCAGGGTCAGCGGGACCAGGATCCAGTTCAGCGTGTAGTGGCCGGAGAAGCCGACGATCGCGTACGCCACGACGGCGATGCCGGCCCAGATCGCGGCCTTGCGCAGGGTGCTGGACTTCTCCTCGGCGGACAGCGGCTTGGGCACCACGCTGGAGCGGTCGGCCAGGTGGCGGCTGCCGAGCAGGAACTGGGCCAGGCCCAGCGCCATGCCGAGGGCGGCCAGCGCGAAGCCGAAGTGCCAGTTCACGTTCTCGCCGATGGTGCCGATGATCAGCGGCGCGGCGAAGGCGCCGAGGTTGATGCCCATGTAGAAGACGGTGAAGCCGCCGTCGCGGCGCGGGTCGTCCGGACCGTCGTAGAGGTGGCCGACCATCGTGGAGATGTTGGCCTTCAGCAGGCCGGAGCCGATCGCGACCAGGCCGAGGCCGGCGTAGAAGGTCCCGGAGGCCGGCAGGGCAAGGGTGAGGTGACCGAGCATGATCACGGCACCGGCCACGGCGACGGTCTTGCGCGGACCCCAGACGCGGTCGCCGAACCAGCCGCCGGGCATGGCCAGCAGGTACACCAGCGACACGTACACGGAGTAGATCGCGGTCGCGGTGCCCGCGTTCAGGTGCAGGCCGCCCGGTGCCACGAGGTACAGCGGGAGGAGAGCCCTCATGCCGTAGTAGGAGAACCTCTCCCACATCTCGGTCATGAAGAGAGTGGCCAGTCCGCGGGGGTGGCCGAAGAAGGTCTTCCCGGTTCCGGGGGTACCCGGACGGACCGGATCCTTCGTCAGGCTGGACGCCATGGTCGTTCCTTGCTGGTCGGGACGCGCGGTGGAGCGTGTGCGCCCGGTTGGGGCGGCCGGCACCGGCTTGATCGACCCGTCCACCCACGCCCACGGGGGAGCCGCTCCGGGTCACGGAACGGCGGACGGCGACCACCGGGATCCACGCCCCGCAAGTGGGGGCCCGGCCACAGGTCATTCCTTTCGAAGGCCGACGGAGAGCCGGCCCGCACACAAAAGAGACCCTCGGCGTCAAGTCGAGCGCCAAAGGTCCCCGGTGCTACAGGCGTGCTTTCACCATACGACAGGACAGAACAGGATATGGAAGGACTTGAGGCGCAGATCACAGGCCGAGGAGGAACCGGGGAGCGGTTTCCAAGGTCCATACCAGGATGTCATCCCGCCACCCCAGGTCCGCACCACGCTCCACGGGGTCGCCGCGGGCGGCTTGTCCGGCATGTCCCCGAGTAAGAGGCAGGGCCCGGCATCACACCACTGGCCCCGTCTCACGCGGACTACCATCGCCTCATGACCCGTGTACTGCTCGCCGAGGACGATGCGTCCATTTCGGAGCCGCTGGCCCGCGCACTGCGCCGGGAAGGGTACGAGGTCGAGGTGCGTGAGGACGGACCCGCCGCGCTCGACGCCGGAATGCAGGGCGGCATCGACCTGGTCGTGCTGGACCTCGGGCTTCCCGGCATGGACGGCCTGGAAGTGGCCCGCCGGCTGCGCGCCGACGGCCACGCCATCCCCATCCTGATCCTCACCGCGCGTGCCGACGAGGTCGACACCGTCGTCGGACTGGACGCGGGCGCCGACGACTACGTCACCAAGCCGTTCCGGCTCGCCGAACTCCTCGCGCGCGTCCGGGCCCTGCTGCGGCGCGGCTCCGCCGAACCCCAGCAGCCGCCCGCCACGCACGGCGTCCGCATCGACGTCGAGTCGCACCGCGCCTGGATGGGCGAGGAGGAGCTACAGCTCACGGCCAAGGAGTTCGACCTCCTTCGGGTCCTCGTGCGCGACGCCGGCCGGGTCGTCACCCGCGACCAACTGATGCGGGAGGTCTGGGACACGACCTGGTGGTCGTCGACCAAGACGCTGGACATGCACATCTCGTGGCTGAGGAAGAAACTCGGCGACGACGCGGCGAACCCCCGCTACATCGCCACCGTGCGGGGCGTGGGCTTCCGCTTCGAGAAGAGCTAGCCGCCGAGAGGTCAGCCGGCGAGGAGCCGAGCGGCGCAGGACCGCGACTGCCGCGGGTCACCGCCGTTCGGGCTTGGGCCGCCGGGCGGCTGCGGCCGTGGGGGCTGGTCGCGCCCCGCGGCGGGCCGCGTGTGGGCGCGACCCCGCGCCCCTGGCTGAGCCGCCCGCACCCGTCCAGTGAAGTCACCGTCCGGAGGGCCCTGTGCGTCGCCGTCTGATCCAGTCCACGCTGGCCGTCGTCCTCGTCGTCATCGCCGTGTTCGGGGTGTCCCTCGTCATCGTCGAGACGCGCACGATCAGCAACAGCGCGCAGGAACGCGTGGAGCTGGAGGCGGCCCGGCTCGCCAGCATCGTGGACAGCCGGCTCGCCGGCGCCGGGGCGGTCGACGCCCAGCTGCTGCGGGGCCAGCTCACCCACGAGCGGTACGCCGTGATCCGGATGCCCGGCAAGCCGGTCATCGCCGTCGGCAGCCGCCCCTCGGGCGATGTCATCCGGGGGAAGGCCGAGGGCGAGGAGGGCGAGACCATCGTCGTCGAGGAGCCCCGTTCCTCCGTGACCCGCGAGGTGGGGCGCACGCTGCTCATCATCGGCCTGGTGGCGCTGCTCGCGGTGGTCGCCGCGGTGCTCCTGGCCATCCGCCAGGCCAACCGGCTCTCCTCCCCGCTCACCGACCTCGCGGAGACCGCCGAACGCCTGGGCTCCGGCGACCCCCGCCCCCGCCACAAGCGGTACGGCGTCCCGGAGCTGGACCGGGTCGCCGATGTGCTGGACGCCTCCGCCGAGCGCATCGCCCGCATGCTCACGGCGGAACGCCGGCTCGCGGCCGACGCCTCCCACCAGCTCCGCACCCCGCTCACCGCGCTGTCCATGCGCCTGGAGGAGATCACCCTCACCGACGATCCGGACACCGTGAAGGAGGAGGCCACGATCGCGCTGACGCAGGTGGAACGCCTCACCGACGTCGTCCAGCGCCTGCTGACCAATTCCCGAGACCCGCGCACCGGCTCCGCCGTCACCTTCGACCTCGACGAGGTGATCCAGCAGCAGCTCGCCGAGTGGCGCCCGGCCTACCGCGGTGTGGGCCGCGCGATCGTCAGCTCCGGCAAGCGGCATCTCCAGGCGGTGGGCACGCCGGGCGCGGTGGCGCAGGTGCTGGCGGCCCTGATCGAGAACTCGCTCATGCACGGGGGCGGCACGGTCGCCCTGCGCACCCGGGTCACCGGCAACCAGGCGGTCATCGAGGTCACCGACGAGGGCCCCGGCGTCCCCGCGGACCTCGGCGCCCGCATCTTCGAGCGCACGATCAGTGGCCGCAACTCCACGGGGATCGGCCTCGCGGTGGCCCGGGACCTCGCCGAGGCCGACGGCGGCCGCCTGGAGATGCTCCAGACCAAGCCGCCGGTCTTCGGCCTGTTCCTGTCCCGAACGGCCCCGGAGAAGAAGCCGTCCTCGGAGGCGGAACCCACGGTGAGATAGTCCACCGACCCGTCCGGCGACGCGGGAGACGACCCTTCAGGCCGACAGCGCGGACGCTGGGGCGCAGTCCCAGGTCCGCGACGGGACGGGGCGGCGGCGGTGAACACCCTGCGGCCTGCCGGGAGGGCGGAAGACACCCCGCTGCGGGACACGCACCTGCCGGGAGGGCGGGTGACACCCCGCTGCGGGAAACGCCCCCTCAGCCGACCCGCTGCTTGGGCGCGGCCCCGCTCGAGCTCGGCCGAGACTCTCCCACCACGGCCCCCCGCAGGGGCATCGCCTTGAACACCCACGTCCGGTACGACCAGAACCGGAACAACGTGGCGACCCCGATCCCGAGGAACTTGAACACGTTGCTCTGCAACGGAGAGTCCCACCCGAACCCGTACGTCGCCAGGAACAGCAACCCGTTCTCGATGACCAGACCCACCGCGCTGAACAGCAGGAACAGCGACATCTCCTTCGTACGTCCGCCCTTGTCCCGGTCCCGGTAGGTGAAGTACCGGAACCCGACGTAGTTGAAGGCGATGGCGACGACCGTGGCGATGACACTCGCGCGCACCACCGGGAGATCCGTGACGTGCCGCACGAAGTTGAACACACCGAGGTTGACCAGCAGCCCCGCCCCGCCCACGGCGCCGAACTTGGCCAGCTCACGGGCGAGTCTGCGCAGCCGTCCTTCCCCCGAGGAACCATGTGCCATGGTCGTACAGGCCCCCGTCCGGGTGTCGGTTTCGTCAACCCAGCCATGCTAACCACCCTCCCGGTGGGTTTCCTGTGCTGCCGCCTCACCGGTGCGGAACGGGTCGGCAGGTAGCCGGGAAACCGCCGGTACGAGGCCGGAAAGGGCCGGGGCGGAGGCGCGGAACCGGCCAGTGCGATGTGCCGGATACCCTAGGGGCGTGACGTTCCCGGTAGTCGGCATGGTCGGCGGGGGTCAGCTCGCTCGTATGACACACGAGGCGGGCATCCCGTTGGGCATCAGGTTCAAGCTCCTCAGTGACACTCCCCAGGATTCCGCGGCCCAGGTGGTGAGCGATGTCGTCGTCGGCGACTACCGCGACCTGGACACGCTGCGCGAGTTCGCGCGGGGCTGTGACGTGATCACCTTCGATCACGAACACGTCCCCACCGAGCACCTCAGGGCTCTGGAAGCGGACGGCGTCCCCGTCCGCCCCGGCCCCGACGCGCTCGTGCACGCCCAGGACAAGGGGGTGATGCGCGCGAAGCTCGACGCGATCGGCATCCCCTGCCCGCGGCACCGCATCGTGGCCGACGTGGCGGACGTCTCCGCGTTCGCCGCGGAGGGCGACGGCTTCCCCGTCGTCCTCAAGACGGTCCGCGGCGGCTACGACGGCAAGGGCGTCTGGGTCGTCGGCAGCGAGGCGGAGGCCGCCGAGCCCTTCCGCGCGGGCGTGCCCGTCCTGGCGGAGGAGAAGGTCGACTACGTCCGCGAGCTGGCCGCCAACGTCGTACGCTCCCCGCACGGGCAGGCCGTCGCCTACCCGGTGGTGGAGTCCCAGCAGGTCAACGGCGTCTGCGACACGGTGATCGCCCCCGCCCCCGACCTCGACCGGGGCCTGGCCCTGAAGGCCGAGGAGATGGCGCTGACGATCGCCAAGGAGCTGGACGTCGTCGGCCACCTCGCCGTGGAGCTGTTCGAGACCCGCGACGGCCGGATCCTCGTCAACGAGCTGGCGATGCGCCCCCACAACTCGGGCCACTGGTCCATGGACGGCGCGATCACGTCGCAGTTCGCCAACCACGTCCGCGCGGTCCTCGACCTCCCCCTCGGCGACCCGCGCCCGCGCGCCCGGTGGACGGTCATGGTCAACGTCCTCGGCGGCGACTACCCGGACATGTACTCCGCGTACCTGCACTGCATGGCCCGCGACCCCCAGCTGAAGATCCACATGTACGGCAAGGACGTGAAGCCCGGCCGCAAGGTCGGTCACGTGAACACCTACGGCGACGACCTCGACGACGTGCTGGAGCGCGCCCGTCACGCTGCCGGCTACCTGAGAGGCACGATCACCGAATGAGCCCCGTTGTAGGCATCGTCATGGGGTCGGACTCCGACTGGCCCGTCATGGAGGCCGCCGCCCAGGCCCTCGGCGAGTTCGAGATCGCGTACGAGGTCGACGTCGTCTCCGCGCACCGCATGCCCCGTGAGATGGTCGCCTACGGCGAGCAGGCCGCGGACCGCGGGCTCAAGGTGATCATCGCGGGCGCGGGCGGAGCCGCCCACCTGCCCGGCATGCTGGCCTCCGTCACCCCGCTGCCCGTCATCGGCGTGCCCGTGCCGCTGAAGTACCTCGACGGCATGGACAGCCTGCTGTCCATCGTGCAGATGCCGGCCGGCGTCCCCGTCGCGACCGTCTCGGTCGGCGGCGCCCGCAACGCCGGCCTGCTGGCCGCCCGTATCCTCGCCGCGCACGACGAGGACCTCCTGGCGCGGATGCGAGACTTCCAGCAGGACCTCAACGACCAGGCCACCGAGAAGGGCAAGCGGCTGCGGGCGAAGGTCGAGGGCGCCGGCGGCGGCTTCGGATTCGGCCAGTGACGCCGATGACCTCCCTGGAGCAGGCCCGAGAGCTGCTGCGCGAACACCCGGTCGTCGACGGCCACAACGATCTGCCGTGGGCCCTGCGCGAGCAGGTCCGCTACGACCTCGACGCCCGTGACATCGCCACCGACCAGCACACCCACCTGCACACCGACATCCCGCGGCTGCGCGCCGGCGGCGTCGGCGCGCAGTTCTGGTCCGTGTACGTCCGCTCCGACCTGCCGGACGCGGTCCCGGCCACGCTGGAGCAGATCGACTGCGTGCGCCAGCTGATCGACCGGCACCCCGAGGCGCTCAGGGCCGCGCTGACCGCCGCCGACATGGAGGCGGCGCGCGCGGAGGGCCGTATCGCCTCGCTCATGGGCGCGGAGGGCGGCCACTCCATCGCCAACTCGCTGGGCACCCTGCGCGGCCTGTACGCCCTCGGCGTGCGGTACCTGACGCTCACCCACAACGACAACGTGGACTGGGCGGACTCCGCGACCGACGTGCCGAAGGCCGGCGGGCTGACGGCGTTCGGCCGCGAGGTCGTGCGGGAGATGAACCGTGAGGGCATGCTGGTCGACCTCTCGCACGTGGCGGCGACGACGATGCGCGACGCGCTGGACGTCTCCGCCGCCCCGGTGATCTTCTCCCACTCCTCCTCCCGTGCCGTCTGCGACCACCCGCGCAACATCCCGGACGACGTGCTGGAGCGGCTGCCCGCCAACGGCGGCGTCGCGATGGTGACGTTCGTGCCGAAGTTCGTGCTCCAGGCGGCGGTGGACTGGACGGCCGCGGCCGACGACAACATGCGTGCCCACGGCTTCCACCACCTGGCCACCACGGCCGAGGCGATGGCGGTCCACCGCGCCTTCGAGGAGGCCAACCCCCGCCCGGTCGCGACCGTGGCGACGGTCGCCGACCACCTCGACCACATGCGCGAGGTCGCCGGCATCGACCACCTGGGCATCGGCGGCGACTACGACGGCACCGCGTTCACCCCCGAGGGGCTGGACGACGTCTCCGGCTACCCGAGGCTCCTCGCGGAACTCCTCGACCGAGGCTGGTCCAAGCCCGACCTCGCCAAGCTCACCTGGCAGAACGCGGTGCGGGTCCTGGGCGCGGCGGAGGACGTCTCCCGCGACCTCCGGGCCGGCCGAGCCCCGTCCAACGAGACGATCGAGTCACTCGACGGCTGAGCCCACCTGAGCGGTACCGGCACGCGGGACGAGTGCGGGCCCCTGACGCCGGTACCGCACCGGCGGGGAAGGCGGCCGTCCAGGTCCGCCTGCCGGGGTCGGTGCGGAGCGTCCGCCGCGACGCGGACGCGGGGACTGCTCCTGCCACCCGGGCGTCCGGCCGCGGGGACGGCCCGTCGGATCACCCCTGCGACCGGGGAGCCGAGGCTCGTCACCACGGCCACGACCGGGAGCCCCCCGGGTGCCTACCGCACCGCCGGGGGCGAAGGCGTCCCCGCGTGATCGCGCCGGCCCCGTCCATGCGGAGACGTACCCCGAACGCGCCTTCCACCAGGAAGCGGCCCGCCCGCCGTGCGACGGTGACCGTACTGCTGATCGACGTACGGAGACCGCCATGGCCGACCTCCAGCACGGACTGCACACCACGCCGGAGGTCGGCGAGCTGCCGGACCCGTTCCCCCCGTTCCCCCCGTTCCCCCCGTTCGCCGACGTCCCCGACACCGAGGGCGTCGCACGGTCCCACCCGGACGCCGAGCCCCTCGACCGCGCCCGCGCCCTCCTGGCCGCCCACCCCGTCGTCGACGGCCACAACGACCTGCCCCGCGCCCTGCGCCGACTGCCCTTCTACGACCTCCAGCTCGGCGAGAACGCTGTCGGCACCGACCTGCCCCGGTTGCGCGAAGGCCGTGTCGGCGCCGTGTTCTGGTCACTGCACCCGCCGACGGGACACGCCACCGGCCGGGCCGTCACCGCCACCCTGGAACAGGTCGACCTCGTCCGCTCGGTGATCCGCGCCCATCCCGAGGGCCTGCGCCCGGCGCACAGCGCCGGTCAGGTCATCGACGCCCGCAACTGCGGCCGCGTCGCCGTCGTCCTCGGCCCGGCCCCGGCGACCGCCCTCGACGACTCCCTCGGCATCCTGCGCGTTCTGCACCTGCTCGGCCTGCGCGTCCTCACCCTCGCCGGCACCTCCTGGGCCGGCGAGGCGGGGCTCACCCGGTTCGGTGAGGAGGTGGTGCGCGAGATGAACCGGCTCGGCGTGCTCGCCGACCTCTCCGGAGCCTCCGACGCCACGATCGCCCGGACCCTCACCCTGTCCAGAACCCCGGTCCTGTGCACCCGCTCCGCCGCCCGCGCCCTGCGCCCCCACCCCGACAACCTGCCGGACGGACTCCTCGCGGCCCTCGGCGCGGCGGGCGGCCTCTGCATGGTGCCGCTGGCCGCCGAACAGACCGGTGCGACCCTCGCGGACGTCGCCGACCACCTCGACCACGTCCGTGAGGTCGCCGGACCCGGATGTGTCGGCCTGTCCGGCACCCACGACTCCGGCGCCGCCCACCCCCAGGACCTCGCCGACGCCGCCGGCTACCCGCGCCTCATCGCCGAACTCCTCCGCCGAGGCTGGCCGGAGACCGACATCGCCCAGCTGACCTGGGGAAACATGCAGCGCGTCCTGCGCACCGCGGACTTCACCGCCCAGACGGCACAGGAACGCCGAGAGCCCTCGACGGCGGCGATCACGGAACTGGACGGCTAGGGCCTGTCGATTGGATCATCCCGGCGTCGCGGGGTCCGGCACGTGCGTCTGCGGCGTTGTCGTCGGTTGCCGATGCTCCGCGTCGCCGCCCTCCTCCGCCTTGCAGCCGCACGCACCGGACCCTGCGACGGACGCAGAGGGCGACCGGGTGCCCGGACGGGCCGCCGACGTGACCCACAGGGGGTTCACACGTCACGCAGCGCCCCGTTGCGGCAGAATGCGGGGTGACGCCGGTTCGGCCGACTGAGCCTCGGCCGAACCGGCGTCACCCCCTGTGCCAGGGAGCCGGTCGGGAGGCCGCGTCTCAGGCGGTGGGGCGGCCCATCGCCCGGTACGTCCAGCCGGCCTTGCGCCACAGCACCGGGTCCAGCGCGTTGCGCCCGTCCAGGATCAGCCGAGCCGCCGCGACCTCGCCGAGCGCCGCCGGGTCCAGCTCCCGGAACTCCCGCCACTCCGTCAGATGCAGTACGACATCGGCGCCCCGGACGGCGTCCAGCGCCGAGTCGGCGTAGCCGAGCGTCGGGAAGACCCGGCGGGCGTTGTCCATGCCCTTCGGGTCGTAGACCGTCACCTGGCCGCCCTGGAGGTGGATCTGCCCGGCGACGTTCAGCGCCGGCGAGTCCCGCACGTCGTCCGAGTCCGGCTTGAAGGTGGCGCCGAGCACGGCGACCCGCCTGCCGAGGAACGGCCCCCCGCCCAGCGACTGCCGGGCCAGCTCCACCATCTGCCCGCGCTGCCGCATGTTGATCGAGTCGATCTCGCGCAGGAACGTCAGCGCCTGGTCCGCGCCCAGCTCACCCGCGCGGGCCATGAACGCCCGGATGTCCTTGGGCAGACACCCGCCGCCGAAGCCGATTCCGGCCCGCAGGAACTTCTTGCCGATCCGGTCGTCGTACCCGATGGCCTCCGCCAGCTTGGCCACGTCACCTCCGGCGGCCTCGCAGACCTCCGCCATCGCGTTGATGAAGGAGATCTTGGTGGCGAGGAAGGAGTTCGCCGAGGTCTTCACCAGCTCGGCCGTCGGGAAGTCGGTGACGACGAACGGCGAGCCCTCCCCGACCGGTCCCGCGTACACCTGCCGCAGCGTCCGCTCGGCCCGCTCGCTGCGCACCCCGACCACGATCCGGTCGGGGTGCAGGGTGTCCTGCACGGCGAAGCCCTCCCGCAGGAACTCCGGGTTCCAGGCCAGCTCCGCGTCCTCCCCGGCCGGCGCCAGCTCCGCGATCGTGCGGGCCAGCCGGTCCGCGGAGCCCACCGGCACCGTCGACTTGCCCACCACCAGCGCGGGCCGCTCCAGATGCGGGGCGAGCGAGGCGATCGCGGACTCGACGTACGACATGTCGCAGGCGTACTCACCGTGCTTCTGCGGGGTGTTCACGCACACGAAGTGGACGTCGCCGAACGCGCCGACCTCCGCCCAGTCCTGGGTGAAGCGCAGCCGCCCGCTGGAGCCCTCGAACCCGGCGACGTGCCGCCGCAGCAGCTCCTCCAGGCCCGGCTCGTACATCGGGGTCTCGCCCCGCTCCAGCATCTCGATCTTCTCGCGCACGATGTCGAGCGCCAGCACCTCGAAGCCCAGCTCGGCCATGGCCGCGGCATGCGTGGCACCGAGATAACCGGTGCCGATCACGGTGATCTTGAGGGCCATGCGTGCTCCTGGGCTGGGCTGGGCGGGGACCGGACGCGCGCAACGAGCATAGTCGGGGCGTACCCGGGCCCCTCACCGGGCAGTTCACCGGTGTCGTCCCCTGTCACCAAGCTCACGTATCCCTCCCGTGGGCAGGCCTCTAAAATTCGAGTTACTTAACGGTAATTAGCGAGATCACACCCAGCGTTCTTGGAGCGTGAGAGACCTTGGCCGGATCGGCTGACTTCGACCTGTACCGCCCGTCCGAGGAGCACGACATGCTCCGGGACGCCATCCGCTCACTGGCCGAGGCGAAGATCGCGCCGTACGCCGCGGCGGTCGACGAGGAGGCCCGCTTCCCCCAGGAGGCCCTCGACGCGCTGGTCGCCAGCGACCTGCACGCGGTGCACGTCCCCGAGGAGTACGGCGGCACCGGTGCCGACGCGCTCGCCACGGTCATCGTCATCGAGGAGGTGGCCCGCGCCTGCGTGTCGTCCTCCCTGATCCCGGCCGTGAACAAGCTCGGCTCGCTCCCGGTGATCCTGTCCGGCTCCGAGGACCTGAAGAAGAAGTACCTGTCGCCGCTGGCCAAGGGCGACGCGATGTTCTCGTACTGCCTCTCCGAGCCCGACGCCGGCTCCGACGCGGCCGGCATGAAGACCCGTGCCGTGCGCGACGGCGACCACTGGGTCCTCAACGGCGTGAAGCGCTGGATCACCAACGCGGGCGTCTCCGAGTACTACACGGTCATGGCCGTCACCGACCCGGAGAAGCGGTCCAGGGGCATCTCGGCGTTCGTCGTGGAGAAGTCCGACCCGGGCGTCTCCTTCGGCGCCCCGGAGAAGAAGCTCGGCATCAAGGGCTCCCCGACCCGAGAGGTCTACTTCGACAACGTCCGCATCCCCGCCGACCGCATGATCGGCGAGGAGGGCACCGGCTTCGCCACCGCGATGAAGACGCTGGACCACACCCGCATCACCATCGCCGCCCAGGCCCTCGGTGTCGCCCAGGGCGCCTTCGACTACGCCAAGGGCTACGTCCAGGAGCGCAAGCAGTTCGGCAAGGCGATCGCCGACTTCCAGGGCATTCAGTTCATGCTCGCCGACATGGCCATGAAGATCGAGGCCGCCCGCCAGCTGACGTACGCCGCGGCGGCGAAGTCCGAGCGCCTGGACTCCGACCTCACCTTCCAGGGCGCGGCGGCCAAGTGCTTCGCCTCCGACGTCGCCATGGAGGTCACCACGGACGCGGTCCAGCTCCTCGGCGGCTACGGGTACACCCGCGACTACCCGGTCGAGCGGATGATGCGCGACGCGAAGATCACCCAGATCTACGAGGGCACCAACCAGGTCCAGCGCATCGTCATGGCGCGCAACCTGCCGTGACACCGTCCGCGTACGACGGTGGCCCCCCGCCCGCTCTCCGGGCGGGGGGCCACCGTCGTACGGCGGAACGCCTACCCGAACAGCGGCTGAAGTGCCTTCTCCAGGTCGGCCGCCGCACGGAAGTGGACGGCCGTCATGCCGAGGGCCGTGGCCGCCTCCACGTTCTCCAGGGTGTCGTCGACGAACAGACAACGGTCGGGGCGTACGCCCGCCCGTGCCGCGCCCAGTTCGAGGATGCGGCCGTCGGGCTTGGCGAGGCCGACGCGGGCACTGCTGACGACGTCGTCGGCCAGCTCGGTCAGCCCCATGGCCTCCAGGTCGCGCTCCAGGCCGAGCGTGGCGTTGGTGACGAGGACCAGCGGCACCCGGACCCGCGCCCGGCGCAGCAGCTCCAGCACGGTCTCGTCGGCCCGGAAGGGCGACTCCAGCAGGGCGGTGCCCAGCGCCCAGCCCGTCTCCTCGTCCACGAGCCCCGTCAGCCCGCTCGCGATGGACGCCACCCACTCCTGCTCGGTGATCCGCCCCAGCAGCAGCGGCCCGTCCACCTCAGGGGAGAACGCCACCTTCTTGGTGGTGCCCTCCGCGATTCCCGCGACCCGCTCCAGCGCCTCCAGGTGGGTGGAGTCGAAGGTCCGGATCACGTTGTCGACGTCACACAGGACCGCGTCGAAGGGCCGCGCGGCGGCGGGCCGGTCAGCCACCTGACACCGTGACCTTCTCGTCGTTCTTCAGCTCGTTCACCAGCTGCTTCACCTTCGTCCTGTCCCAGACGAGGTTGCCGTCCCTGGAGCCCGAGATCGGCATGTTCATCGACTTGCCGTCGCCGCCGTTGACGCCCTTCATCGCGAAGAACATCGATCCCAGGTCGTACAGGCCCATGTCCTTGTCGACGATCAGGGTGTCCAGACCGGCGCTCATGGTCGGGTACAGCTTGAACGGGTTGAGGACCGTGCCCGGCGTCGCCACCTGGTTGGCGAGGGCCGCGAGGAACTTCTGCTGGTTCTTCGTTCGGTCCAGGTCGGAACCGGCGAGCGCGTACCGGGTGCGGACGAAGGCGAGGGACTCCTCGCCGTTCAGCGTCTGCCTGCCCTTCTTGAGGTCCGCGCCGGACTTGGTGTCCTTGATGTCCTGCGGGATGTCGATCTCGACGCCGCCGACCGCGTCCACGATGTTCGCGAAGCCGGCGAAGCCGATCTCCACGTAGTGGTCGATGCGCAGCCCGGTGTTGAACTCGACCGTGCGCACGAGCAGCTCCGGGCCGTCCTCCGCGTACGCCGCGTTCAGCTTGGTGTGCCGGCCCGTCCCCTGGTAGCGCTTGCCGGACTCCGAGCCCACGAACGACGGGATCTCCACGTCCGAGTCGCGGGGCAGCGAGATGAGCGTGTCGCCGTTGGAGCCGGTGTGCAGGATCATCATCGAGTCCGTGCGCTTGCCGTCGGCGGAGCCGGTGTGCAGCTCCTTCTTCTCCTCGGCGGACATGCCCTCACGGCTGTCGGAGCCGACGATCAGGTAGTTGGTGCCCTCGCCCGCCTCGGGCCGGTCGATGACCTTCGACAGGTCGACCTCGCGCTTCAGCTTGGAGTCGGCCCAGAAGTACGTCCCGACGGTCGTCACGACCACCACGGTCGCGACGGTGATCGCGGTCCACTTGATCCGGCGCCGCCAGTTCGGCGCGGGGCGCGCGGACCGGGTGTCGCCGCCCGGCCCGTCGGATCCGCCGCCGTAGACCTGGCCCGTGCTGTAGCCGCTGTCGTAGCCGGTGTTCCGGGCGTTGGTGTAGTCGCCGCTGTCGCCGTATCCGCGGCCGTCGACGTACGACGGCTGCGGCGGGACGCCGGCGCCCTGCGGCGGGGCGGCCGGACCGCGGCGGACCCGGCGCATCACGCGCGCGCTCTCGGGCTGTGCGCTCGCGCTGCCGTGTCCGTACCCGGAGCCGCGGTTGTTGTCGGACCATCCCTCGGGCCAGTCATTCATGCGCCCCAGTGTGCAGGGCGGCGCCGGGTGCCATACAGGGGCGTCGGAGAATCAGCGCCCCGCTGTTGCCAACCTGACACAAAGTCCCGGCTTGTCCGCCTCGGCATAAGGTGGAGGACATGACAGACCAGGTCACCCCAGTGGACTCGGACACCTCGGACATCCCGGGTAAGCCCACGTCCGCGTCCCGCACCACGCTCAGCCACATCATGAGCCACAACGACACCAACCTGCTGGGCACGGTGCACGGCGGCGTGATCATGAAACTCGTCGACGACGCGGCGGGCGCGGTGGCCGGGCGGCACTCCGGCGGGCCCGCCGTCACCGCGTCCATGGACGAGATGGCGTTCCTGGAGCCGGTCCGCGTCGGTGACCTCGTCCATGTGAAGGCCCAGGTCAACTGGACCGGCCGGACGTCCATGGAGGTCGGCGTCCGGGTCCTCGCCGAACGCTGGAACGAGTCGGCGCCGCCCACCCAAGTGGGCTCGGCCTACCTCGTCTTCGCCGCCGTCGACGCCGACGGCAAGCCCCGCCGCGTGCCCCCGGTCCTGCCCGAGACCGAGCGCGACCGCCGCCGCTACCAGGAAGCCCAGATCCGCCGCACCCACCGCCTGTCCCGCCGCCGCGCCATCATGGAACTGCGGGAGCGACGCACGGCGGAGGGCTTCGACGACTGAGGCGGCGGCGCCCCGGTGTCAGGAGCAGCCCACCTCGTCGCCCCGGACCGCCCCCGACTCGCCCTGCTCCGGGTCGTCCGCCCGGACCTTGCGGACCTGGGGGGACGATGCGCCGACGGTGACCCTGAGGACGGGGCCGAGACCGGGGACGGCTCGCAGTTCGCTGCCGGGGAGGGCGGCGGCCAGGGACCGCGCGGAGCGGTCCCAGCGGGGGTCGTGGGAGATGACCGTGCGGTGCACCGAGGTGTCGCGGGCGGTGGTCGGCCGCCCGGTCGTACGGAATCCGGTGGCCCGCAGCGCCGCGTCGACCCGCTTGGCCGCACCGGACGTGTGCGAGCCGTTCTCCACCTGGACGCGGATCCGCCGCGGGGCCACCTCCACGTCGACGGCCGTGCCGCGGGCCCGCGACGTGGTGGCGAGGGGCTTGTCGTCGCGCAGGGCCCTGAAGAGGCGCTCGGAGCGGACGGGGTCCCACTTCACGGTCGAGCCGAGGCCCTTCACGGCGTATCCCATCCGCCCGATGGGGACGGTCGCGAACTCCGAGGAGGAGGGGGAGAAGGTGCGCATCGCCCGCCCGAGGTCCAGCAACTCGTCCGTGCCGAAGCCGCGGTCGGCCCGCACCGAGCCCAGCACCGCCCGCGTCACGTCGCGGAACCTCAGCGGGTTGAGCAGGATCCCGGAGGAGGTCGCCCGGTCGACCAGGCCGGCCAGGAACCGCTGCTGTCGTTTCATGCGGCCCAGGTCGGAGGAGGCGTCGGCGTGCCGGGAGCGGACGTACTGGAGGGCCTCGCCGCCCCGCAGGGTGTGGTCGCCCGGAGCGAGGTCGAGGCCGGTGTAGGGGTCCGTCAGCCGCCGGTCCGTGCAGATGCTCACGCCGCCGAGGACGTCGACGGTCTTCATGAAGCTGGTGAAGTCGACCTCCAGGTAGTGGTCGATCTTCACGTGCGTCATGTGCTCGACGGTCCGCACGGTCAGCTGCGGGCCACCCTCCGCGTACGCCGCGTTGATCTTGATCGGGTGGCCGTGGTGCTCCTCACCGGTGGTCTCGTCGGTGTGCGGGGGCGTCTCGGCGTAGGAGTCGCGCGGCAGGCTGACCACACTCGCCCGTTCCCGGTCCTCCGAGATGTGCACGATCATCAGCGTGTCGGTGCAGTGGCAGGGCGCCCCGCCGAGCCGGTAGCGCTGCCGCTCGGCCTCGGTGATCCGGTCGCGGCCGTCGGTGCCGACCATCAGCACGTTCATGCCGTGACCGGCCCGCGGGCGGTTCTTCATGTCCTTGAAGGCGTCGACGCGGGCGATCCCGGCGTCGAGGCTGCTGACCAGGGTGTGGCCGATCCCGGCGGAGGCCAGCACGACGACCGACAGCGTCATCGTCGCCCGCATGGCCCAACGGGGACGTTTCCTCGGCGCGGGGCGGGCCGGCCGGCGGCGCGGGGGCCGGGAGGCGGTGGACCGGGGCGGGGTGGGGGACAAGCGGGTCACCTCCGGGCGACGGCCGTACGAGGCGTACGAGGGGAGCCGTGAGCACCGTAGGCCGTGGTGATCGGCCGCCCGCCGCAGGGGACGCGGCGGCGCGCACCGGTGTCCCCCGTTCGCGGTAACGTGATGCTCCTATGAACGCGAAGTCCGACGTGCAGCTCCCCGCCGTGTCCGTCATCATGCCCGTCCTCGACGAGGAGCGGCATCTGCGCGGAGCCGTCCAAGCGATCCTCGCGCAGGAGTACGCCGGCGAGATGGAGGTCGTGATCGCCCTCGGTCCCTCCAGGGACCGCACGGACGAGATCGCCGCCGAACTCGTGGCCGAGACTGCGTCCGACCAGAACAAGCGCGTGCACACCGTCCCGAACCCGTCGGGCCGTACGCCCGCCGCCCTGAACGCCGCGATCAAGGCCTCGCGCCATCCGATCGTCGTCCGCGTCGACGGGCACGGCATGCTCTCGCCGAACTACATCGCCACCGCCGTACGGCTCCTGGAGGAGACCGGCGCGCAGAACGTCGGCGGCATCATGCACGCCGAGGGCGAGAACGACTGGGAACACGCGGTCGCCGCCGCGATGACCTCGAAGATCGGCGTCGGCAACGCCGCCTTCCACACCGGCGGACAGGCCGGCCCCGCCGAGACCGTCTACCTCGGCGTCTTCCGGCGCGAGGCCCTGGAGCGACAGGGCGGCTACAACGAGGAGTTCATCCGCGCCCAGGACTGGGAGCTGAACTTCCGCATCCGTGAGGCCGGCGGACTGATCTGGTTCTCGCCCGAGCTGAAGGTGTCGTACCGCCCGCGGCCCAGCGTCAGGGCGCTCGCCAAGCAGTACAAGGACTACGGCCGCTGGCGGCACGTCGTCGCCCGCTACCACGAGGGCTCCATCAACCTGCGCTACCTCGCCCCGCCGACCGCGGTGTGCGCGATCGCGGCCGGGACCGTGGTCGGCGCGGCCCTGACCCCCCTCGGCTTCCTGATACCGGGCGGCTACCTCGCGGCGATCGTCCTCGGCTCGCTGCCGGCCGGCAAGGGACTGCCGCCGAAGGCCCGCCTCCAGATCCCCGTGGCCCTCGCCACCATGCACATGTCGTGGGGCTTCGGCTTCCTGACCAGCCCGAAGTCGCTGGCGAGGAAGGTCATCGCCTCCCGCCGGCCGGCGGTGCCCAGCTCGCGCTGAGCACCGCGCGGCGGCGGAAGGGCCCGGCCTACCAGGTGTAGGCCGGGTCCACGTGCATGCACTGGCTGGTGTCGGCGGCGTTCATCGTCTCCGCCGAGGTGGGCGTCCTGTCGTCCTCCACCGGCGCCTTGTACGCCGTGCCCGAGCGCCAGTCCGCGCCCACGAGGAGAGTGACCCCGGAGACCTCGGTGGACTGCTTCACCCGGCCCGTCGGGATGCCGAGGGCCTTCGCCACCCGCAGGGCGTCGGCCTGGAGGTCGGCGCTCGGGTAGCGGATCACCGTGAACTTCTCGGAGGTGGCCGGCGCGGTGTCCGCCTTGGCGTCGGTGAAGCCCTTGCCGACCAGCAGCTCCGTCACCGCGTTCGCCCGTCCGCGGGCCGCGCCCAGCGCGTCGGTGTAGGTGCCGTTGTGGACCTGTACGGCGATCTCGTCGTCCGCGGCGGCCGCGTCCGTGACCGTCGGGGACGGGCTCGGGGTGGCCTTCGGGGCGTCCTTGCCGTCCAGGGCGATGTCCTCGCGGACCAGCCGGAACAGCTTCCCGGCGTCCTCGGTGGGCACCACCCGGCCGGTCTGGACGGTGTCGTACCGGTTGGGCATCGTCGTCATGGTGATGCGCTCGGTGGGCACCTTCTGGAGTTCGGTCGCCAGGTCGTACATCTTCTTGATGCTGTTCAGGCCGTCGTCGACGGTGATAGCCCGCGTGGCCGCCTCGGCGAGCCTGCGCAGCCCGTTCGGGTTGGTCAGCCTCGCCTCCGAACGCAGCTGGCGGACCATCGAGTTCATGTACATGTGCTGGGCCTTGGCGCGCGCCAGGTCGGTGTCGTCCTCGAAGCCGTAGCGGGTGCGCAGCCACTGAAGCGCCTGCTTGCCCTTGATGTCGTGGGTGCCCTTCTCCAGCTTGAGGCCCGAGCCCTTGCCCGTGCTGGTGTGGGAGTGGACGTTGGCGTCCACGCACACCGGGACGCCGCCGATCGCGTCCGCCATCGACACCACACCCGCGAAGTCGATCATCATGAAGTGGTCGATGTGGATGTCGGTGAGCTTCTCCCAGGTGGCCACCGTGCAGCCCGGACCGCCGCGCCCCAGCGACGAGTTGGTGATCTCCCGGGTGAGTGCCCGGTACACCTCGCCGGTGTCCGGGTCCGTGCACCGGGGGATGTCGAGCAGCGTGTCGCGCGGCATGCTCACCACCGACATGTTGCTGCGGTCCGCGGAGACGTGCAGCAGCATCTGGACGTCGGCGAGAGGTGTGCCGTTGAAGGTGTCCCTGGCCCCGCCGAGTTTCTGGTTCTCCGCCGTGTCGCGGGCGTCCGAACCGATCAGCAGGATGTTCAGGGCCTTCTGCCCGGCCTCGTTGGCCCTGGTCTCGGCCGCCCGGTCCTTGGCGTCGCCCAGGTTCAGCCGGTCGCTCTTGATGTTGGCGTTGAGGTGTTCGTAGTAGAGGTATCCGGCCCCCGCGCCGCCCAGTATCACCAGGGTGAGCACGGTCGCCGACCAGCGCAGCACGCGCCGTCTGCGCCGTCCGCGGTCGATGCCGCGGCCGGCTCTGCGCCCGCCTTCTCCGCCTTCGTCGGCGTCCTCCTCCCCGGCCGTCGGCTCGTCGTCCGCCGCCATGGGCGTGGTGTCCCCGACCTCGGGACCCGTCCCCCGTACAGTGCTCCGCCCCACTGGCCCTGCCCCTCCCCGCCGTGCGCCTGACATGACACGGGCCGTCCCGCGTCAAGTCAGACGCTTGACGCGCCCGCAGGGTTACCTACTTGGCGCACTGGACCTTGTCCGCCGTGGACTTGTCGACCGTGTTCGGCACGGTCGTCGGGGCCGTGAGCGAGGCGCCCGCACCCTTGAAGTCCTTGCCCAGCGTCAGTGTCATGGTCGGCAGACCCTGGGCGTTGGTGACGCTCTCGCCCGGCTTCAGCGCGGTCCCGGGCAGCCCCATGACGGCGGCGAGCTTGCGTGCCTGGGCGGCCTGTTCCGGCGCGTACTCGAGCGTCGTCCTGCTGAGTGCCTGGGGCGCGTTGCCCGCGTTCTCGGACTTCGTCACGCCCTCATCATTCTGTAGCCAGCTGAGAGTGGCCTGTGCGCTGCCGGGCTCGGCGCCGCCGTTCTGGATCCGCACCCGCACCTCGGAGGCCGCGGACTGGGGGCCCTTGAGGCGGGCCGCCGCGGCCGCGGCCGCCGCGTCCTTCGACGCCTTCGCCTGCTGCTTCACCTCGGTGAAGGACACGTCGTCCCGGATCATCTGGAAGACGGTGGGCGCCGTCGCCCTGTTGAGGATGACGGTGGCCTTGACCTTCTCGGCCGGGTTGTCGACGACCGGCACGGTGGCGAAGGTCAGGTTCTTGACGTTGAGCTTGCCCAGCTCCAGACCGAGGTCCTTGAGCTTGGTGATGCTGTCCAGCTGGGAGTCGACGGTGAGCGCTTTCGTGCCCGCCTCCGCCAGCTTGATCATCTTGGTGGGACTGGTGAGCGTGTCGTTCGACTTCAGCTTGCGCATCAGCGAGCCGAGGAACTGCTGCTGGATCGCGATCCGGCTCAGGTCGCCGCCGTAGCCCACCGAGTGCCGGGTGCGCAGGAACGCCAGCGCCTGCTCGCCCTGGATGGTGTGCGTGCCCTCCGACAGCTTGAGGTGCGAGTCCGGGTCGTCGATGTCCTTGGCCAGACACACCTCGACCCCGCCGACCGCGGTCGTCAGCGTCTTGACCGCGTTGAAGTCGGCCACCATGAAGTTGTCCGGGGTGACCCCGGTCAGCTCCGTCACCGTGCGCATGGTGCAGCTGGGCGTACGGCCGTCCTGGCCGAGGCTCGTGTTGAAACGGACGCCCTGCGTGCCCTTGATGACCTTGCTGGTGCCGTCCTCCTGTTCGGTCGGGCAGTCCGGGACGTCCACGATCAGGTCGCGCGGGATGCTCAGCGCGGTCGCGTTCGTCCGGTCCTTGGAGACGTGCAGCAGGATCGTCGTGTCGGCGTGGCCCACGCTGCCGGAGTCGCCGTAGCCCTCGTTGCCCGCGCCGGTCCGCTTGTCGGTGCCGATCACCAGGATGTTGATCGCCTTGTCCTTGCTGAAGCCGCCGGTGCTCGCGCCGTCGTCGGAGACGGAGGTGATGTTGTCGTTGAGGTGCTCGAGATAGAGGTAGGCCGCGCCGGTGGTGCCCACCAGGACGAAGGCCGTGAGCCCGCCGGTCCACAGCAGGGCCTTCTTCGCCTTCGACTTCTTCTTCACCGGCCGGCGTCCGCGCCTGGCCGGCGGCGGCTCCTCCGGCACGCCGCGTCGACGGCGTGGCCCCGGCACCTCCGGAGCATCCCGCTCCGGAGTCGTCGTGGAACCGCCGGAAGCGGGCTCGGCTCCTGTACCGCCGTCCGCCGCACGGGCGGAACGCCTACGGGACCCGGGGACCGTCGATTGCGGTGCGGAAGGAGTCAGTCGCAGTTCGTATTCGCCGGTGTCCGGATTGAGCACCCACTGGTCTGCGGGGTCGATGTTGTCCGCCCGCCCACGGCCTTGCGCGTCCACGGTTGTCCGAATCCTCCGTCGGGGCCACGCGGCGCCTTTCCCCCCTTCAAGGCGCTCGGGTCTCGGTCACACAGTGCTCGACCCCAGAACGGTCCTCAGGCCGGGTGCACCGGATCGCTCACACTATCCGCCAAGTTCGGCGCGGAGCGACGACGGTGACAAATTCCACGTCCCTACAACCGGGCAATACGGTCTATTTCCTTGAACTGGAGTTCGCGGTGGCCGGTCCGCTTGGGAAGCGCTTTACTCGCGGTGGGGCGCGCGGCTCACGTGCAGGTGTGGTCGCCCGCCGTATTCCCCCGGAAACTCGGCTCGGCCGCGTCCGGGGATGCGTACGGATCGTGATCGGGTGACTCCGAAGAGGTGGAACGCCCCGGCTCTTTCGCGGTGACGGCGACGGGCGCGTCCGTCCGCAACCGCTCGAAGAGCCGCTCCGCCGCGGGCTCCACGAGTTGGTCGCGGTTGGGGTTGTAGACGTACGACTCCCGCGGAACGGTCAGGAACCGCACCTGCTCGGTGGGAATGTCGCGCAGGCCGCGCACGAGTTCGTAGAGACCCCGCAGGCTCGCCAGGGCCGGGTCGGTGGTGAGTGAGGACGTGGCCGCGTCCAGCACCGGATACAGCTTCACCGGATTCAGCAGGACGTCATCACTCTGCGCCTTGTTGACGAGCGCTCCGAGAAAGCGTTGCTGCCGGTCCATCCGGTCGGTGTCGCTGCCGTCGCCGAGCGTCTTGCGGGCGCGCACATAGCCGAGGGCCTGCTCGCCGTCGAGCGTCACCCGGCCCGCGGGCAGCCGCAGCTTGGCCGCCTTGTCGCGGATCGGCTCCTTCAGGCACACCTCGACCCCGTCGAGCGCGTCGACCATCTTCTTGAAACCGTGGAAGTCGACGACCACGTGATGGTCGACCCGGATGTCCGTCAACTTCTCCACCGTCCGGATCGTGCAGGCCGAACCACCGGTCTGGAAGGCGTAGTTGAACATCGCGAACATCGGCGCCGACCGGGAACCGTCCGGTCGTCGGCAGGCCGGCACGTCCACCATGAGATCGCGGGGTATCGACACCGCCGTCGCCCTGCGCCGCCCGGCGGACAGATGCAACAGGATCGTCGTGTCCGACCGCTCGGTCCCGGAATCCCGCCCGTACGCGCTGTTGCCGTCCCCCGCGCGTGAGTCCGAACCGATCAACAGCACGTTCTGCGCGTCCTTCACCAGTGCGGTCGGCCGCTCCCTCGCATACCGCGCCAGCTCCGCCGCGGCCGCCTCGTCCGGCGTGATGTTCCCGTCGAGCTTCGCGTACACGACCCACCCGGCCACCCCGGTCCCCACCACCAGCGACCCCGCCACTATCAGCCCGACCACCATTCGACGCCGACGCCGCCGCCGCACCAGCCCCACCCCCAGGGCGGAGGCCCCCGCCCCCGGTCCGAGAGGCTGGGCGCTCTCCGGTCCGAGAGGCTCGGCCGCCCTCTCGCTCCCACTCACTCCGGCACTCGCCCCTCCCACTCACCGTACGAAAACGCCGTGCAGTCCCTCCGACGATGCCGTGAGCTGGGGCGGGGCGCGGGTGGGGAGGGGCCGGACGGGTGACGGGGCGCGCTTCCTGGGCAGGGCGATGCCCGCCTGCCCGGCGCGAGGGTCGCCAGGCGTCGGAGCCGGGCCCGCCCGGGCGCTGCGCCCTGGTGGTCGCAGCGCCGCGCCCGGTACGGCCGGAAGAGGCCGCCGGTCCTGGCGCGCGACGGGAAACGGCCGGCACGGCCCGCCGGAGAAGGGCAGCTGCCGCCGGGCGGGCGTGCGGTGCGCCCGGGCCACGGCCGTCGGCTCGGCCGGCGGGGGCGGACGGGGCACGGGCAAGCGCGTGCCCGGGGGACGGGCGGGGCGCGGGCAAGCGCGTGCCTGGGCGACGGGCGGGTGCCGAAGAGACCCTGCCCGCCGCACCGCAGCGGCCGTCCGCCTCCGCGCCGGGTGGCCGACGGCCGTGCGGAGCGCCGAGGAGACGGCCGGGCGGTGCGGCACGGCGGCGCAGGCCGAACCGGGGCCGCAGGCCGAACCGGAGCCGACGGCCGGCGTCGCGGCCGACGACGCGGCGTCGCCCTCGGCCCAGCCGGCGGCCCCGGCCGCGTGCCGGGGCCGGGGCCGGGGCCGCCGGCTGGGCGGCTGTCGGGCGACGATCAGCCGCAGACCCGGACCTCGGCCGAGCTGTGCCCGGTTGCCGTGACGTGGGTGAAGTGGAGGGGGCCGCGGTCACCGGGCCGTCGTCGTCACCCGTTCGCTGTCGATGCGCCTGGTCAGGGCCTCCTCCGACGCCTGGTCCAGGTTCCGGCACAGGACGACCGAGCCGCCGGTGGCCAGGGGGGCGTACAGACCGGCGCTGAGGCCCTCCCAGGTGTCGTACGGCAGGCCCGACAGGAGGCGGGAGCCGGGCCCCAGGAGGCCGAGGGCGGGCGCGTCGGCGCGGGCGCGCTCCACCAGCTCCGCGCTCGTGTATTCCGCGCCGGCCACGATCAGCGCGGGCTCCTCGGGATCGACGGGCGCGTACGGCGCGAAACGGTCGCCGTGGGTCGGGACGTCCACCGCGTAGTCGGCGTACCCCTCCGGCGGCGCCGGGACGAACCGGCGCCCGAGCGGCGCGAGCGACAGCGCGTACCGCTCGCCCCGGCACGCCAGCCCCGCCTCGAACCGGCCGGGCCCGGCCACGACGAAGTCCGCGCGGGCCGGATCCCCGGCCATGTCCGCGACGACCCCGACCGAGGAGCAGGCCACCAGCCACACCGCCGTCTGCCAGTGCGCGGGCAGCAGCAGGGCGACACGGTCCCCGGGTTCGACGGCCAGCCCGTCCTGGAGGAGGTTCGCGGTCTTGGCCACCCAATTGGCGAAGGTGGCCACGGACAATTCGACCCGTTCGCCCGTGGCGTCGTCGTAGAAGGTCACCAGGGGACGCGCGGGATCCGCGGCGAGCGCGGAACGCAGCAGGTCGGCAGGGGTGCGGTCAGTGGCGTTCACCCGCGTCAGCGTACGCGCCGCGCCACGGTGAACGCCCGCCACCAGGCCACCGGTTCGGCCGAACGCCCTTCGACGCCTCGTCAAGTCCCCGATGGACAGAAATGTATGACTATGTCCAGGATCGGTGGCATGCCTGGACTGCTTGCTTCCTCGATCGGCGTCACCTGTGCGGCCGCACTAGCCCTCCCGCTGACGCCCCCCGCCACTGCGGTGACGGCGCGTCCGGCGCCGACCGTGCAGGCGGCACCCGCCGCGGCCCGGCCCGCCGGCCCCGCCGCCCCGCTCGCCGGCAGCACCCAGTCGCTGCCCCTGACCCCCCTCGCCCGCGACCGCGCCCCCGGCGCGGGAGCCCGACAGGGCCTGCCCCGCCGGGACGTACGGTCCTTCTCCCTCCTCGGCGTCGTATGGGACGACCCGGACGCCGAACTGCACGGCCGCGTCCAGGTCCGTACCCGCGCCGCCCACACCGGCACGTGGTCGGACTGGCAGGACGTCGAGACGCACAACGCCGACCACGGCGCCGACCCCGACACCCCCGAACGCGCCTCGGGCCACGTCCGCGGCGCCACCGCCCCGCTGTGGGTGGGGGAGTCGGACGGCGTGGAGGTCCGCGTCAGCCCGGAGGCCGAACGGCGTACGGAGGGCACCGCGGCCGGCGCGCGCACCATGTCCTCGCCCCCCGGACTCCCCTCGGGGATGCGCCTGGAACTCGTCGACCCGGGCACCACCGCCCCCGCCCACGCTCCGGTGGGCCCGCCCCGCAGCCGAGCCGCGACCGCCCAGGTCCCGGCCGAAGCTCCCGCCGCCGCCCGGGACGCGGCGGCGGCCGCGAGGGCGGAGTCGGCCCAAGGCACGACCGTCGAGTCCAACGCGGCCTCCGCCGCCAACACCGGCCTCGCCCCCCTCGGAGCCACCGAGATCCCGGCCCTCGACCGCGCGGGCACCGAACGGGAACTCCTCCCGCTCCGCTCCCGCGAACTGACGGGGGCTCAGCGCGCGAAGCCGTACATCGGCCCGCGTCCCGGCATCGTGACCCGTCGCGGCTGGGGCGCCGACGAGAAGCTGCGCGAGAAGAAGTTCGTGTACACGAACAAGGTCAAGGCGGCCTTCGTGCACCACACGGCCTCGGGCAACAAGTACAAGTGCTCGCAGGCCCCGTCCGTCATTCGCGGCATCTACCGCTACCACGTCAAGAGCCTGGGCTGGCGGGACATCGGCTACAACTTCCTCGTCGACAAGTGCGGCAACATCTACGAGGGCCGTGCGGGGGGTGTGGCGAAACCCGTCATGGGTGCCCACACCCTCGGCTTCAACAGCAACAGCATGGGGATCGCGGTCCTCGGCACGTTCACCGACACCAAGCCGTCCGCCTCCGCGGTCAAGGGCATCGCCCGCCTGACGGCATGGAAGCTGGGTCTGTTCGGTGCCAATCCGAAAGGAAAGACATACCTGACGTCCGGCGGTGGCAATCTCTACCGAAAAGGTAAGAACGTACGACTGAACGTGATCTCCGGACACCGGGACGGCTTCGCGACGGAATGCCCAGGACGGCAGCTCTACGGCAAGCTCGGCTCGGCCCGTACGACGGCGGCCGGATACCAGGGCCGCTGACGTCGCGCATCCTCGACCCCGGGGTCCGGGGAGGCCCCGGCCGGAACCGGCGGGACGGACGGTACGTCCAGTGGGGGCATATTCCACAGCCGTCGGGGGGACCGCGCGGGGAACACCGCACGGCCATCGAAGTTGCCGCACCACGGTCTGCATACACTGGCCGCCGAAAGACAGTTCGGCCGGTCCCGGCAGGAAGCAGAGACGAAGGTGACAGAAGCGATCCTCCTGGTCGGCGGCAAGGGCACCCGGCTGCGCCCGCTCACGGTGCACACGCCCAAGCCCATGGTCAGGGCGGCGGGGGTGCCGTTCCTCACGCACCAGCTGGCGCGGGCGAAGGCGGCAGGCGTGGACCACATCGTCCTGGCGACGAGCTATCTGGCGGAGGTCTTCGAACCGTACTTCGGCGACGGTTCGTCGCTGGGCCTGCACATCGAGTACGTCACGGAGGACGAGCCCCTCGGCACCGGCGGCGCCATCCGCAACGTGGCGTCCCGCCTCCACTCGGGCCCCGACGATCCGGTGCTGATCTTCAACGGCGACATCCTCACCGGCCTGGACATCAGACGCCTGGTGGCCACCCACGAGGCGACGGCGGCGGACGTCTCCCTCCACCTCACGAAGGTGACGGACCCGAGGGCCTACGGCCTGGTCCCCACGGACGACACGGGCAAGGTCCTGGCCTTCCTGGAGAAACCCCAGACCCCCGAGGAGATCGTCACCGACCAGATCAACGCGGGCGCGTACGTCTTCCGCCGCTCGGTCATCGACACGATCCCGGCCGGCCGCCCCGTCTCGGTGGAACGCGAGACGTTCCCCGACCTCCTCTCCGCCGGGGCCCACCTCCAGGGGATGGTCGACTCGACGTACTGGCTGGACCTGGGCACCCCGGCGGCCTTCGTTCGCGGCTCGGCGGACCTGGTCCTCGGCCGCGCCCCGTCCCCCGCGGTCCCCGGCCGCTGCGGCGACCGGCTGATCCTCCCGACGGCCACGGTCGCGCCCGACGCGAAGCTGACCGGCGGCACGGTGGTCGGCGAGGGGGCGTTCGTCGCGGAGGGGGCGCGCGTCTTCGGCTCGACGATCCTCCCCGGCGCGGTCATCGAACCCGGCGCGGTGATCACCGACTCCCTCATCGGCACCCGGGCCCGCGTGGGCGAACGCTCGGTCCTCACCGGCACGGTCATCGGCGACGGCGCGGTGATCGGCGCCGACAACGAACTCCGTGACGGAGCGAGGGTGTGGTGCGACGCCCGAATCCCAGCGGCGGCGCTGAGGTTCTCCTCGGACCAGTGACGGGGCCCGCCCTGGGGCTGTGCGCCCAGACGCCGGACCTGGGCCCACCCACCCCACCACCCGCCCCGGCGGGACAGGAGGCGGCCTCCCCGTCCCGGCGCAGCCCGGCCGCACCAGCCCGGCCGCACCAGCCCGGCCGGGGTCGCCCGGCCGGGAAGTCCCAGGACGAACCCGCGCCGTCCCGAACCCCCAGCCGTCCACCGGGGGCGAACCCGTCGGCATGGGCTGGGACGACTCATCCGGTGTGGGGGTGGCCTCTCTCGGGCAGTCCGAAGACGTATTCCTTCGCCCCGAGCCCCCGCCCACCCGCTGGGGGCGAACCGGCCGCCCCGCCCAGGGACGACTCAGCCCGCCCGGCGTTCGACGACCAGTTCCGTCCAGGGCCGACCAGCCAGTCCCGTCCAGGGCCGAAGCCGGGGCCCGGGGGCGCGGCTCCCGGCTTCGGGGCGGGAAGGGGCGGCGGGGGCGCGGCTCCCGGCTTCGGGGCGGGAAGGGGCGGCGGAGGCGCGGCTCCCGGCTTCGGGGCGGGAAGGGGCGGCGGGGGCGCGGCTCCCAGGTTCGGGGCGGAGGGAGCGGCGGGGGCGCAACCCCTCCGACGCCCCACCCCCACCACACACCCTTCCGCGCCTCAAAGCCGCCCGATGTCGCCCACCGGCATCCGAGGCGCCCGCCGCCCCGGCGTCTTCCCACTCAACAAGATCAACCGAGCGGCCCGGTGCCGTTGCCCCGCATAAGGCTCGAGCAACGCCAACATCACCGCATCGTCCGCGAGCCGATCCCCCGCCAACGCCCACCCCACGATCCCCGGCAGGTGCAGATCCCCGACCGTCACCGCATCCGCCGCCCCATGACTGCGCTGCACGACCTCCGCAGAGGTCCAGGGCCCGATCCCCGGCACCACCTCCAACCGAGCCCGCGCCTGCTCCGGCGGCATCCGCTCCGCCTCCTCCAGCCGCCCGGCGACCCGCACGGCCCGCAGAATCGTCGAAGCCCGCTTGTTGTCGACCCCGGCCCGGTGCCACTCCCAGGAGGGAATCAGCGCCCAGGTCCGAGCCGCCGGCATCACCCACAGCCGCCCGCCCGCCGCGGGCCCCGGCGCCGGCTCCCCGAACTTCCGCACGAGCAGCCGCCACGCCCGGTACGCCTCGTCGGCGGTGACCTTCTGCTCGAGGATCGAGGGGATCAGGGACTCCAGCACCAGCCCGGTCCGCAGCAGACGCAGCCCCGGCCGCCGGTGCACGGTCATGGCCAGGAGCCGGTGCCGAGGCACGAAGGCGGCGGGGTCGTCGGAGGACCCGAGCAGCTCGGGCAGCCGCTCCAGCAGCCATTCGGCGCCCGGCCCCCAGGCCTCCCCCCGCACAGCAGCCTCACCGGGCACGACGGAGACCCGCAGGGTGCCGGGTCCGCCGGGCGTCAGGCTGGCCCGCCAGACCGACCCGTCCGGCATCGCCCGGAACGTGGGATCGGCGGGCCCGCGCCGAAGCGGCCCCAGCACCAGCCCGAGATCCAGCGGCCCGTCCGGCACCCAGGTCCGCACCCGCCCGCCCGCGGACGCCTGCCGAGGCAGTCCGGCGGGCGAGGGCACGGCGACCTGTCCGCCGCGCACGGTCGTACGCGAGGTCCGGGGATCGAATCGTCCTGCCACGAATGAGGTCCTAGCTAGGTGGGCGCTGGGGTCTGGGCTCTACGAGCATCTCGGCTGAACCGGTGAAGCGACTTCGGGTGACCCGGCGGGTCACCCGGTGGACGAACAGGTGGGACAAGCCGGGGAGGACCGGAAGATGCTCCCAGCCTCTCACCGCACCGCCACGAACCCCTCCACCTCCCGCTCGCCCCGAGCCTTCGGCTCCTCCGCCGGGTGCCCGACCGCCACCGCCCCCATCGGATCCCAGTCCCCGGGCAGCTCCAGCACCTCGCGCACCACGTCCCGGCAGAACATGGTCGACGACACCCACGCGGACCCCAGCCGCTCCCCGGCCAGCGCGACGAGGAAGTTCTGCACCCCGGCCCCGGTCGCGACGACGAACATCTCCCGCTCGGCCGCGTCCCGCCGCGCGTCGCCATAGGTGTGCGAGCCGTCCATCACCAGGCACGGCACGACCAGATAGGGCGCGTTGCGCAGGACGTCCCCGCGCCGCACCCGCTTGGCGATCGACTCCTCGGACTTCCCGTCCCGCCGCAGATCCTCGATCCACGCCTCCCGCATGGCGTCCAGCAGACGGATCCTGGACTCCGCCGACTCCAGCAGCACGAACCGCCACGGAGTCGTGTGATGCGGTGCCGGCGCCGTGACCGCCGCGGCCACCGCCCGGCGAACCGCGCCGGGATCGACCGGCTCGTCGGTGAAGGACCGTACGGTCCGGCGCTGGGTGACCGCCAGCCGTACCGCCTCGGACGTCCCGAGCCGGAACATGTCGTCGCGCGCGCCGCGCACCATGGCGCGGGCGCCCTCCCCGTCGCCGTCGGCCACGACATGGGGCAGACCCCGCACCACGGCCACGGGCAGCCCAGAGGCCTTCCCCTTCACCAGGTCGCCCGCGGCGGCCAGTTCGTCCGCCGTGGCGACGACGGTCGCGCTGAGCGGGTTGCCGTACGCGTCCGTGCCGCCCCGCAGATCGTCCAGCACGCGTACGCCCGCGGCGCCGACGGCCACGTCGGTGAGCCCCGCGCGCCAGGGCCGCCCGAAGGTGTCGGTGACGACGACCCCGACGTCCACGCCGAGCGCGTCGCGCAGCCCGTCGCGAATCGCGCGCGCGGAGGCGTCCGGGTCCTCGGGCAGCAACAGCACGGTGCCGGCAGGGGTGTTGGAGGCGTCCACGCCGGCGGCGGCCATGACCAGACCCTGCCGGTTCTCGACGATGCGCAGCGCCCCGCGCCGGGCGACGACCCGCACGGTCTCCGCGTCGATCGCGGCCTCCCGGTCGTCCGCCCGGACGACGCGGCCCTCCGCCTTGGACACGATCTTCGAGGTCACCAGCAGGACGTCGCCGTCGGCGAGCCCCGGCTCGGCGACGGCGATCAGCTTGGCGAGGTCGTCGCCGGCCCGCACCTCGGGCAGTCCGCCCACGGCCCAGACGCGGTAACCGGTCTGCGCGCTCACGCGTCCCGCACCTCCTCGGCCAGCGCCAGTGCCTCCTGGGCCATCCGCGCGCTCGCGTCGACGTCGGTCATCATCAGGGGGACGGCCCGGCAGCGGATCCCGGCGGCCTCGACCCGCTCCACCCAACCGGTGTCGACGGTGTCCACGAGCCAGCCGTCCAGCAGTCCCGAGCCGTAGTGCTCGGCGACCGCCGCCGCCGTCGACTCCACGCCGACCGCCGCGAGCACCTTGTCGGCCATCCCGCGCACGGGCGCGTCACCGACGATGGGGGAGAGGCCCACGACCGGCACCCCGGCCTCGGCGATCGCCTCGCGGATGCCGGGCACGGCGAGGATCGTGCCGATGGACACGACGGGGTTCGACGGCGGGAAGAGGACGACGTCCGCCTCCGCGATCGCCTCCAGCACACCGGGCGCGGGCTTGGCCTGCTCGGCGCCGACGGGCACGATCGCCTGGGCCGGCACGGACGCCCGCAGCCGTACCCAGTACTCCTGGAAATGGACGGCCTTGCGCTCGCCGTGGACATCGACGGCGACATGCGTCTCCACGCGGTCGTCGCTCATCGGGATCAGCCGCACTCCTGGCTTCCACCGGTCGCACAGCGCCTCGGTGACCGCGCTGAGCGGATACCCGGCGCCGATCATCTGCGTCCGCACGATGTGCGTCGCGAAGTCCCGGTCACCCAGTCCGAACCACTGGGGCTCCACGCCGTACGCCGCGAGCTCCTCCTTGAGATGGAACGTCTCGTCGGTCCGCCCCCAGCCCTGCTCCTCGTTGATGCCGCCGCCGAGCGTGTACATCACCGTGTCGAGGTCCGGGCAGACCTTCAGCCCGAAGAGGTGGATGTCGTCCCCGGTGTTGCCGATGACCGTGATGTCCGCGTCCGGCGCGGCCCGCTTCAGACCGCGCAGGAACCGGGCACCACCGATGCCGCCTGCCAGAACCACAATGCGCATGCGTCAAGTCTGGCAGGCGGGCACGACAACCGGTCACACGGTCGCCGCACACCCCCACGCGGTACGCGGCACACCGCACGCGGCGCGCCGACGCGTCACGCGGTCACGGCACGCCCCTCGCAGTACGGCGTCTCGTGCATCGGCATCTCGGTCAGGCCGGGGAAGTACACGTGCAGACTCACGGCGGGCTCCAGCGCGTCGTTGACGACCTCGTGGACGTACCCCGGAGCGAACACCCGCTGGGCGCCCACCACGCCCGCCGTCAACACGCGCGTGCCGCGCTCCGTGCGCTCGGTCAGCGTGCCCTCCAGGACGGTCAGCACGCCGGAGGAGCGGCCGTGGTCGTGCAGTCCGCTGCCCTGACCGGGCACCCATGACAGCAGCCACACCTCGTAGCCGGGGCCGGTGCGCAGCCGGTGGTACCAGCGGGTGGTCGCGTCGTACCGGACCAGGTGCTCCCACTGGGAGCGGTCGGCGGCGACGGAGCGGGCCAGGCCGGCGAACTCGGCGACGGTGCTCGGGTGCTCACGGGGGGGCTGGAGGAGGTGCGGGACTTCGAGGATGTCCCCGGCGATCTGGAGGTCGCTGTCGCTGTTCATGGGATGCGGTGGTTCCTCGGCGGAAGAAGAGGTGGGGGCTGGGTGTCACGTACCGTCCGCCCGGATCACGGGCGGGAGGGGGTGCCCGGGTGCGGGCCCTGGAACAGGCAGCCGAGTCACGGTCGGACTCGGAACAGCCGGAGCGATGGGGCAGGCTCAACAGCTGGAACAGCAACAACAGCTACGGCGAGCGAGGACAGCACCGCGGGACCCGGCGGTGCGGGTCGAGGTGAGTGCCAAGTTCGCGAGCATGCCCACAAGGACAGCGGTTGACACCCTCGGTGTCAACTCGGCAGCCGCCATGCGAGACCGGTTCACCTCATCAGGCTCATCTGCGAGGTGAAAGGTTTGTGCATGCCCCCACCGGGACACAAGGCGCACAAGCCGGGCGCGTGGGCCCGTTGCGATCCCGTGATCCGCATGTGATCCGGTTCGCTTCCGGACACGTGTCGGAACGGGATCGCTCCTGAGGGCGTCTGTCCCCGCACAGGCGCTGTGCGGGGCGGGGGTCTTCCGGGGCCTCATCTGTGTGTCAAGGTTTATGCCGATTTGAACACTAAACGCATGGCCTTGGTTCCGCAGAGTGAATAAGAGGCCCAATAGCAGATCTCAGCTTGACTCGCCCGGATCAGCACACTTGTAATTTCACTCGTGTCGTTCAGCCGCCATCGGTGACGGCCACGTCACGGGGACGCGAAAGACAGAGCGAGGGGCGCACATGACCGAGCTGGTGCAGCAACTGCTGGTCGACGTCGACGACGCGGACGAGGAACTCGGCTGGCAGGAGCGCGCACTGTGCGCCCAGACCGACCCCGAGTCCTTCTTCCCCGAGAAGGGCGGCTCCACCCGCGAGGCCAAGAAGGTCTGCCTCGCCTGCGAGGTCCGCTCCGAATGCCTCGAGTACGCCCTCGCCAACGACGAGAGATTCGGCATCTGGGGAGGCCTGTCCGAGCGGGAGCGCCGCCGACTGAAGAAGGCCGCCGTCTGAACGGGGCCGGGTCCGAGGCTTCGAACGGCCCGTCGCAGGTGGGTTGTCCACAGGTGGCGGGCCGCCGTCGTGCCCAGCCGATAGTGTGGGCGCTCGTCCGAGACGCCCCGCCGCCCGCACGCGGCGCGGGCGTCCACCGCAGTCCACCGAACCGGGGCCCGTACCTCGATGTCCGTGCACAGCCAAACGGCAGGTCAGCGCGACGCTGCCACTCCTGAGTTCCCGCGCCACGTGGTGACCGCGGTCCTCGTCTCCCACGACGGCGCCCGCTGGCTGCCCGACGCGCTCGCCGGTCTGCTCGGCCAGGAGCGCCCCGTCCAAGCCGTCGTGGCCGCCGACACCGGCAGCGCGGACGACTCGGCCCAGCTGGTCACCGACGCCCTCGGCGCCGACCGCGTCCTGCACCTCGCCCGGCGCACCGGATTCGGCCAGGCCGTCGAGGAGGCCAACCGCAGCGCCCCGGTCCTCACCCCCGACGAACTGCCGTACCTGAAGCGCCCCAGCGGCTGGGACCCCGTCACGCGCACCTGGCGCGACGACGCCTACGACCTACCCGACCTTCCGCACGGCGAACCCCTCCAGTGGCTCTGGCTGCTGCACGACGACTGCGCACCCGAACCGGACGCCCTGGCCGAGCTGTTGCGCGTCGTGGACAACGAACTCGAGCTGGGCCGGGACGACGTCGCCGTCGTCGGCCCCAAGCTCCGCGGCTGGTACGACCGCCGCCAGCTCCTCGAGGTCGGCGTCACCATCGCCCACTCCGGCCGCCGCTGGACCGGCCTGGACCGCCGCGAACAGGACCAGGGCCAGCACGACCACGTGCGCCCGGTGCTGGCCGTGTCCACCGCCGGCATGCTCGTCCGCCGCGACGTGTTCGAGGAACTCGGCGGCTTCGACCGCCGCCTCCCCCTCATGCGCGACGACATCGACCTGTGCTGGCGCGCGCACGCCGCAGGCCACCGCGTGCTCGTGGCCCCCGACGCCGTCGTCCGGCACGCCGAGGCCGCCTCCCGCGAGCGGCGCGCCGTCGACTGCGCGGGCCGCACCACGGCCTCTCCCCACAAGGTCGACAAGGCCGGCGCCGTCTACACCCTCCTGGTCAACAGCCGTACCGCCCTGCTGCCCTGGATCCTGGTCCGCCTGGTCCTCGGCACCCTCCTGCGGACCGTCGCCAACCTCGTCGGCAAGGTCCCCGGACAGGCCCTCGACGAGATCCGCGGCCTGCTCGGCATCCTGCTGCGGCCCGAGCGGATCATCGCCGGGCGACGCCGGCGCGGCGGCTCCCAGATCGACAAGGACGAGCTGCGCCCGCTGTTCCCGCCGCCGGGCGCGACCGTGCGGGCCACCGTCGAACAGGTCGCGGGCAACCTCTTCGGCGCCACCGACACCGAGACCACGACCGGAGCCGGCCGGCACGGCGGAGCCGTCGAATCGGGACCCGGCGGCGACGACGCCGACTTCCTCGAGGTCGAACAGTTCGTCCGCCTCAAGCGCATCGCCCGCAAACCGGGCCCGGTGCTGTTCCTGGTGCTGCTGCTGGTCTCCCTGGTCGCCTGCCGCAACCTCCTGGGCGGCGGCGCCCTCGCCGGAGGGGCCCTGCTGCCCGCCCCGGCCGACGCCTCGGAACTGTGGTCGCGCTACCTCGACGCCTGGCACCCGGTCGGGGCCGGCGGCACCCCGTCCGCCCCGCCCTACCTCGCCGTCGTCGCCCTGTTCGCCTCCCTGCTGTTCGGTTCGACCGGCCTCGCCGTCACCGTGCTGCTGGTCTGCTCGGTGCCGCTGGCGGGCCTCGCCGCCTACTTCGCCTCCCGCCCGCTCGTCGGGTCGAGCCTGTTGCGCGCGTGGGGCGCCGTCGTCTACGCCTTCCTGCCGGCCGCCACCGGCGCCCTCGCGGGCGGCCGCATCGGCACCGCCGTCCTGGCCGTCCTGCTGCCGCTCATCGCCCGCGCGGGCATCGCCGCGAGCGGCCTCGCCCACTCCTCCGGCGCGCGCGGCAGCTGGCGCGCCACCTGGGCGTACGCCCTGCTGCTGACCCTCACCACCGCGTTCACGCCGATCATCTGGCCCATCGCGCTGATCCTCGGCCTCGCCGTCCTCGCCGTCCGCGCCGTGCGCCGCACCGACATCCCCGCCCACGGCCTGCGCTTCCTCGTCCAGCTCGGCACGCCCCTGCTGGTCCTCGCGCCCTGGTCGCTGTCGCTGCTCCCGCTCGGCTTCTTCACCGAGGCCGGCCTGGAGTACGGCCCTTCGGCGGCCACCGCGACCGACCTGCTCGGCATCAGCCCCGGTGGCCCCGGCACGGTCAGCGGCCTGATGCTCATCGGCGTCGTCCTGGCCGCGCTGGCCGCCCTGCTGCGCGCGGAGCGCCAGTTCGGCATCTGGACGGCCTGGGCGGTCGCCCTGGTCGGCCTCGTCTTCGCGGTCCTGTCCAACAGCTCGACGTGGGCCGGCCCCGCCACTCTCGTCTACGGCATCGCCCTGCTCGCCGCCGCCCTCATGGGCGCCGACGGCGCACGCACGCGCGTCGCCGAGCAGAGCTTCGGCTGGCGCCAGCCGGTCGCCGCCCTCATCGCCTTCGCGTCGGCCGCCGGCCCGCTCCTCGTCGCCGCGGGCTGGATGCTCGGCGGCGCCGACGGCCCCCTGGAGCGCCGCGACCCGGTGCAGGTACCCGCGTTCGTCGCCGAGGAGAGCAACACCCGCGACCAGGCCCGCACCCTCGTCCTCGACAGCGACTCCACCGCCCACGTCGGCTACATGCTGGTCCGCGGCTCCGGCGCCCGGATGGGCGACGCCGAACTGGCCGCGGCCGACGGGGACGACGGCACGCTCGGCAAGGTCGTCGCCAACCTCGTCGCCGGCTCGGGCGCCGACCAGGCCGACCAGCTCGGCAGGTTCGCCGTGCGCTACGTCCTCGTCCACAAGGGCGCACCCCGTGAGGTCACCCGCGTCCTCGACGCCACGCCCGGCCTGTCCCGGCTCAGCCAGCAGGACGGCAGCGCCCTGTGGCGGGTGGACCAGGAGGTCTCCCGCGCGGCGATCGTCACCGCCTCCGGCAAGGGCACCCCGACGCCGGTCGCCGCGGGCCCGGTCGACATCCACACCACGATCCCCGAGGGCGCCGACGGCCGGATCCTGCGGCTGGCCGACGCCGCCGCCGACGGCTGGACCGCCACTCTCGACGGCGAACCGCTCACCCGCACCACCGTCGACGGCTGGGCCCAGGGCTTCGAACTGCCCGCCTCCGGCGGCAGACTCGACGTCACCTACGACGACCCCTTCGGCCACACCGCCTGGCTGTGGGCACAGGGCGTCCTCGCCCTCGTCCTGGTCGTCCTCGCCCTGCCCGGCCGCCGCCGCGACGTCGACGACGACCTCCCCGAGGAGCAGCCGGTCCCCGGCCGGGCGGTCGAGGGCGAAGGCCGCCGCGCCCGCCGCCTGCGGGCCCAGGCCGAGTCCGAGGACCCCGGCCAGGGCGAGGACGTGACGTCCCCCGCGCAGGAGGACACCCCGGCCGCGGTACCGCAGCAGCAGTCCTACGCCGACTGGGAGGCACCGGCCCAACCGCCCGCCCGGTACGACGCCTACGGCGACGAGCAGTACCAGGGTGCCCCCCAGCAGTACCCGGCGGAAACGTACGACCAGACCGCCTACGACCCCTACCGGGCGGGCCAGTACGACCCGTACGCCTACGAGGCCCACCCCGAGGCCACCGCCGCGTACGACCAGGCGTACCAGCAGGGCTACGATCCGTCGGCGTACCAGCAGGGGGCCTACGACTCCGCCTACGACCCGGCGCGGCACCCCCACGGCACCGGCAGCGAGCGTCCCGACGGGAGCCAGCAGTGAACCGCACCACCCTGTCCCTGATCGCCGGCACGGTAGCCCTGGCCGCCGTCACCGGGTTCGCCACGCTCAGCGAGCCGGACGCGTCCGGCACGGACACCGCCGAGGCGGCCGCCGTCCTGCCCGTGGAGCGCACCGGCCTGCTCTGCCCGGCGCCCAGCGCCTCCGACCTCGCCGAGACGACGTACACGTCGTTCACGCCCGTCACCAAGGGCGCCGGGAGTGACGGCTCGGCCGAACTGAGGGCAGCGGCTCGCGAGTCGACGGACACGGCCGCCGGCGAGGGCGACGAGAAGACGGCCGAGGACGACAGGACCGCGGACACGACGGACACCGACAAGAAGGCCGACGGCGAGAAGACGGCGGACAAGTCGGCCGACGGCGAGAAGACAGTGGCCAAGCCCGTCCTGACCCCCAAGGCACCCGGCACACCGGCCACCGGTGAAGTCTCCGGCGCCGACGAGCCCGCGCTCGTGGGCACCGCCGAGGGCGGGTTCGCGCCCGGTTGGACGGTCCAGCAGACCACCCAGGTCGCCGCGGGCGCCGGCCGCGGCCTGCTCGGGGTCACCTGCACCGCCCCGGACACGGAGTTCTGGTTCCCCGGCGTCAGCACCGCGGCCGACCGCACGGACTACGTCCATCTCACCAACCCCGACGACTCCGCGGCCGTCGCCGACATCGAGCTGTACGGCAAGGACGGCGCCGTCGCGACCACGGTCGGCGAGGGCCTCACGATCCCGGCGCACTCCAGCGAGCCGATCCTGCTGTCCACGCTCTCCGGCGAGAAGCAGGACGACCTGACCCTCCACGTGAACGTCCGCAGCGGCCGCGTCGGCGCCGCCGTACAGGCCCTGGACGACAAGCTCGGCGGCGACTGGCTGGCCGCGTCCACCGACCCGGCGGGCACCCTGGTCGTCCCCGGCATTCCCAAGGACGCCACGGCGGTCCGCCTGGTCGCCTTCGCGCCGGGCGACGCCGACGCCGACCTCAAGGTCCAACTCGCCTCTCCCACCGGCCTGATCACCCCCGCCGGCCAGGAGACGATGCACGTCAAGGGAGGCATGACGACCGCGGTCGACCTGGGCGACGTCACGCGCGGGGAGGCCGGGTCGCTGGTCCTGACGCCCACCGACGGGTCGGCGCCGGTCGTCGCGGCCGTCCGGGTCGTGCGCGGCAAGGGCGACAAGCAGGAGTCGGCGTTCATCCCCGCCACCGGCCCGATCGGCACGCGCGCGTCCGCCGTCGGCAACGGCGCCAAGGACGCCACGCTCTCCCTGACCGCGCCCACGGGCACCGCCAAGGTCGAGGTCACCGCGTCGACGGGCACCGGGGGAGGCACCGCGGCCTCCCAGACGTACACGATCAAGCAGGGCACCACCCAGGACGTCCGGCTCCCGGTCCCCGCAGGTCTGAAGGGCACCTACGCGCTGACCGTGGAGAACCTCACCGCCACCCCGGTGTACGCCTCCCGCACCCTGGCGGCGACGGAGGGCGGCATCCCCGGCTTCACCGTCCAGACGCTGCCGGACGACCGGGGCACCGTGGCGGTCCCGGAGACGGACGAGGACCTGACGGTGTTGCAGAAGTAGGCGGCGGGGAGCGCGCGGGCGTCCGCGCGCTCAGTCCTCCCCGTAGCGGGGATCCACCGTCTCCGGAGTGAGCCCCAGCAGCTCCGCCACCTGTTCCACGACGATCTCGTGCACCAGCGCGGCCCGCTCGTCGCGCCCCTTCGTGCGGATCTCGACGGGCCGCCGGTACACGACCACCCGCGCGCGGCGACCGTCCCGGGCGGAGACGGTGCCGCCGAGTGGAACCGCCTCGTCGTTCCACGGCTCCCCGGCTCCGCCCAGCCGCGGCACCTCCAGCACCATGAAGTCGATGTCGGCGATCTGCGGCCACCGCCGCTCCAGCCGGTCCACGGAGTCCTGCACGAGATCCGCGAACACCTCGGCACGGCTCGCTGCCAGTGGTACCTGAGGGGGCGCGATCGGCCCGCGCATGCCGCGTCCGTGGCGATCACGACGACGAGGGCCGGGGGCTGCGGCGTGGGGCGGTACGGGGCTGTCCATCACTACTGAAGCGTAGTGCCCGCCGCCACCGGCCGCCCGGCTCCGCGCGGCAACCCGGACACCGTCCGACCGCTGCCCTCCCCCTGTCGCGGGGTGACCATTCCAGCCAAGGTCCGGCTCGATTCTGTATCTCTCCGAGACCGTCGAACTCGTGGTAATTGATGGTGTTTGTCCGCACCGATGACGGCACCCGGACGCCTTCCTCACCCTCAGGACTGGTGTTCGCGCAGGTCAGCGGGGTATGACTGGTGTGGTCTGTGGGGCGTTTCACAACACGACACGGTGGAGTGACCTGGTGGAGAGTCGTCGCGGCCCGCTCAAGAGTGCGGTACCGTCCAACGTCGTGAGCCCTGTACGTCGCTGTTCGCGAACCGCCTGCGGCCGACCCGCCGTCGCGACGCTGACGTACGTCTATGCCGACTCGACCGCGGTCCTCGGCCCGCTCGCCACCTACGCCGAACCCCACTGCTACGACCTGTGCGCCGAGCATTCCGAGCGCCTCACCGCCCCGCGCGGCTGGGAAGTCGTCCGGCTGCTCGACGGTTCGGCTCCCGCCCGCCCCAGCGGCGACGACCTGGAAGCCCTTGCCAACGCCGTCCGCGAGGCAGCCCGCCCGCAGGGACGCGCGGCCGGGGCCGGGGGCGCGAGCCGCGGAGCGGACCCGATGGAGGTGGCCCGCCGCGGCCACCTGCGGGTACTGCGCTCACCTGACAACTGACCCGCCCGCTCCCCTCCGTCCCGCCGACGCACGACCACGGACGTCCCGTCACGGCGGACGCGGCCGGACCGGATGCCCCCAGCGCCACGCCCGACCCGAGGTCACGGCGCACGTGACGTCCGCCGGGCCGGCCCGGCCGACCCACGACGGCCCGTCAGCGACGCCGGGTAGTTTGTGGTGACTGACAGGACTTTCAGGAAGGTTTGGCCGTGGCTGCTGATCTGTCGCAGATCGTGAAGGCGTACGACGTACGCGGGGTGGTCCCGGATCAGTGGGACGAGTCGCTGGCCGAACTGTTCGGGGCGGCCTTCGCCCAGGTGACCGACGCCGAGGCGATCGTCGTCGGCCACGACATGCGCCCCTCTTCACCGGGCCTGTCCGGCGCCTTCGCCCGCGGCGCGGCCGCCCGCGGCGTGCACGTCACCGAGATCGGCCTGTGCTCCACGGACCAGCTGTACTACGCCTCGGGCGCGCTGGACCTCCCGGGCGCGATGTTCACCGCCTCGCACAACCCGGCGCGCTACAACGGCATCAAGCTGTGCCGCGCCGGCGCCGCCCCCGTCGGCCAGGACACCGGCCTGACGCAGATCCGTGAACTGGTGGAGAACTGGTCGGAGACGACCGGCCCCCGACCGGCCGCCCGGCCCGGCACGATCACGCGGGCGGACACGTTGAACGACTACGCGGCCCACCTCCGCTCCCTCGTCGACATCACCTCCATCCGCCCCCTGAAGGTCGTCGTCGACGCGGGCAACGGCATGGGCGGACACACCGTCCCCACCGTCTTCGACGGCCTGCCCCTGAACCTCGTCCCCATGTACTTCGAGCTGGACGGCACGTTCCCCAACCACGAGGCCAACCCCCTCGACCCCGCCAACCTCGTCGACCTCCAGAAGCGGGTCCGCGAGGAGGGCGCCGACCTCGGCCTCGCCTTCGACGGCGACGCCGACCGCTGCTTCGTGATCGACGAACAGGGCGACCCCGTCTCCCCGTCCGCGATCACGGCCCTGGTCGCCGCCCGCGAACTCGCCCGCCACGGCGGCCGGGGCACGGTCATCCACAACCTGATCACCTCCTGGACCGTCCCCGAGGTCGTGAAGGAGAACGGGGGCACCCCCGTCCGCACCCGCGTCGGCCACTCCTTCATCAAGGCGGAGATGGCCCGCACCGGCGCGATCTTCGGCGGTGAGCACTCCGCCCACTACTACTTCAAGGACTTCTGGAACGCCGACACCGGCATGCTGGCCGCCCTCCACGTCCTCGCGGCCCTCGGCGGCCAGGACACCCCCCTCTCCGCCCTCGTCGCCCAGTACGACCGCTACGCAGGCTCCGGCGAGATCAACTCCACGGTCGGCGACCAGGCGGCCCGCATCGCCGCGGTCAGGTCCACCTACGGCGCCCGCCCCGACACCACCCTCGACGAACTGGACGGCCTCACGGTCACCGCTCCCGACTGGTGGTTCAACGTGCGCCCCTCCAACACCGAACCCCTCCTCCGCCTCAACGCGGAGGCCCGCGACGAGGCGACGATGAGGAAGATCAGGGACGAGGTACTGGCGGTCATCAGGGGCTGAGGTGCACCCAGCCCGCCTGGCCTCGGGGAACCCGCGCCCGGAGAGTACGAGGACGACGCCGGCCAAGCCCATCAAGCCGATCAAGGGGGCCCGCGGGGCGGGCCACTGGCGGAACTCCCGAAGGGCAGAGCCCGTCAGGACGGGACGGCAAGGGCGACGCACGGCGCCTCACCCGACCGCCCCACACCCCAACCCCACCAGCGGTACCCTGACCAGGCACATCCACCCACCTCGCCACCAGCCACACCCACCCCGAAGGGACATCCCATGCCGCTCGAAGCCGGCCTCCTGGAGATCCTCGCCTGCCCGGCCTGCCACGCCCCCCTCAAGGAGCAGGACACCGAGCAGGACGCCGAGCTGATCTGCACAGGCCAGGACTGCGGCCTGGCGTACCCGATCCGCGACGGCATCCCCGTCCTCCTCATCGACGAGGCGCGCCGCCCCGCGTAACGCCGCCCCGCCCGCCGTACCGGCGCAACCCGGCCACGTGAGGCGACCCGCACCCGCCGGCCGCGCAGTGCCCCCGCACACCGACGACCACAGGCGATCGGAGACCTGAACGCCATGCTCGACGAATCGCTGCTCGACACGCCGGAGGCCCTGGCCGAGGCGGACCACCGCGCCCTCCTGCGCGGAGCGGCCGAGGCCGGCGCCCGCGTCCGCACCGCCGTCCGGCACGCCACCGAGGCAGGTGTGCAGCAGCTGAAACCGGACGGCCGCCCGCGCGCGATCCTCCTCGCGGGGCCCGGCGCCGCCGCCACCTGCGTCGCCGACCTCCTCGGCACCCTCGCCGGCGCCGCCTGCCCCGTCACCCGCCTCGCGCCCGCCGGCGTCGCCCCCGCCGCGGGCGCCCTCCGCTGGGACCTCCCCGGCTGGGCCGGCTCCGTGGACCTCCTCCTCATCACCACCCCCGACGGCACCGAGCCCGGCCTCTGCCTCCTCGCCGAGCAGGCGTACCGCCGCGGCTGCACCGTCGTCGCCGTGGCCCCCGCCGGCTCCCCGCTCGCCGAAGCGGCCGACGCGGCGCACGGCCTGTTCGTCCCCATGGCGACCGCCCCGTACGAGCAGGACGAGCAGCCTCCCGTCGCGGCCTCCGCCCCCGGCGTCCTGTGGGCGCTCCTCACCCCCCTCCTCGTGCTCCTGGACCGCATCGCCCTGCTCTCCGCCCCGCCCGAGGAACTGGAGAAGGTCGCCGACCGTCTCGACCACATCGCCGAGCGCTGCGGCCCGGCCGTCGCGACCTACAGCAACCCCGCGAAGACCCTGGCCGTCGAACTGGCCGACTCCCTCCCCGTGATCTGGACGGAGGGCACCTCGGCCGGCCCGGCGGGCCGCCGCTTCGCCGCCGCGCTCGCCGAACTCTCCGGCCGCCCCTCCCTCGTGGCCGAACTCCCCGAGGCCCTCGCCGCGCACAACGCCCTGCTCGCGGGCCCGCTCGCCGCCAGTGCCGACCCGGACGACTTCTTCCGCGACCGCGTCGAGGAGCCGCCCGCCCTGCACGCGCGTGTGGTGCTGTTGCGCGACCGTCCGATCGGCGGCCTGACCGCCGCCCCGGCCGCCCGCGAACTGGCGCTCAGTCACGACACACCCATCAGCGAGCTGGAACCGGAGTCGGGCGACGAACTCGTGACCCTCGCCGACCTGATCGCCATGACGGATTTCGCCGCCGTTTACCTGGCGCTCGCCTCGGGAGCCTGATCTGACGACGACGGTCCGCCCGGCACCCACAAGCCGGAACGGACCGTCGCCCCAGACAGCGGCCGGCAGCCGACCGCCCTCAGAACGCAACCGACCGACCGTCGGCAGCCGACCGACCGCCGGCGACGAGCCCGCTCGCGGACAGCCGCCCGCGCACTGCCGACCACGGTCGGCAGCAGGCCGACCGCCGCCCGCCCGACCGCAGGACAGACAGAACAGGCAGGCAGACACCCGCATGGACCGCCTCGACAACACCATCCGCCCCTACGCCTGGGGTTCGCCCACCGCGATCCCGCACCTGCTCGGCGTCGAACCCACCGGCGAACCCCAGGCCGAGATGTGGATGGGCGCACACCCCGGCGCCCCCTCCCGTACCGGCCGGGGCACCCTCGGCGAAGTCATCGCGGCCGCCCCGGAGCGCGAACTGGGCGAGCAGGCCGTCGCCAAGTTCGGCCCCCGCCTCCCGTTCCTCCTCAAGCTCCTCGCCGCCGGCGCCCCCCTCTCCCTCCAGGTCCATCCCGACCTCGCCCAGGCCAGGGAGGGCTACGCCGACGAGGAGCGCCGCGGCGTCCCGGTCGACGCCCCGCACCGCAACTACAAGGACGCCAACCACAAGCCCGAACTCATCTGCGCCCTCACCGAGTTCGACGGCCTGTGCGGCTTCCGCGACCCGGCCCGCGCCGCCGACCTCCTCGCCGCCCTCGACGTCGACTCCCTCAAGCCGTACGTCGACCTGCTGCACGCCCAGCCCGAGGAAGCGGCACTGCGCGAGGTCCTGACGGCGATCCTCACCGCGGACCCCGACGAGATGGCCCACACGGTCGCGGCCGCGACCGCCGCCTGCGACCGCCTCGGCGGCGACCACGCCCCCTACGCCGGCCTGGCCCACCACTACCCCGGCGACCCCGGCGTCATCGCGGCGATGCTCCTCAACCACGTCCGCCTCCAGCCCGGCGAGGCCCTCTTCCTGGGCGCCGGCATCCCGCACGCCTACCTCAACGGCCTCGGCGTCGAGATCATGGCCAACTCCGACAACGTCCTGCGCTGCGGCCTCACCCCCAAGCACGTCGACGTCCCCGAACTCCTGCGCGTCGTCCGCTTCGAGCCCGGCGACCCCGGCGTGCTGCGCCCGGAGGCCGCCCCCGACGGCGAGGAGGTCTACGAGACCCCCATCGACGAGTTCCGCCTCTCCCGCTACGTCCTCCCCGAGGGCGCCGCCCCTCACGACCTCACCCTGACGACCCCGCAGATCCTGCTCTGCACGGCCGGCACCGTACGAGCGGGCGAACACACCCTGACACCCGGCCGGTCCGTCTTCGTCCCCGCGGCCGAAACAGCCGAAGTGTCCGGAACCGGTACCGTCTTCAGGGCCACCGTCGTCGCCTGACGCATCCCACCCGCCTGTCCGGGCACACGCACCACGGGCCGGACTGCAACAATGGCCCACCGCAAAGGACGGGCAAAGCCGGAGACGGCGCGCAGCCCGGCCGGCGCCCGCACCAGGCGATCCCGAGGCGGCATGAACGAGCCACGGGGACGGCCCCGAGAACGACCCGAGGACGAAGGGACCACGCGAACACATGAGCGCGTCAGGCGGCACCAAGGCGATCGTGGCGGCACTCGCCGCCAACCTCGCGATCGCGGCATCGAAGTTCGTGGCGTTCGCGTTCAGCGGCTCGTCGTCGATGCTCGCCGAGGGCGTGCACTCGCTCGCCGACTCCGGCAACCAGGCCCTCCTCCTCGTCGGAGGCAAGAAGGCCCAGCGCGAGGCCACCCCGCAACACCCCTTCGGCTACGGCCGCGAGCGCTACGTCTACGCCTTCCTGGTCTCCATCGTCCTGTTCTCCGTCGGCGGCATGTTCGCCATCTACGAGGGCTACGAGAAGATCAAGCACCCCCACGAGATCGAGCACTGGTACTGGCCGGTCGGCGTCCTCATCTTCGCGATCATCGCCGAGTCCTTCTCCTTCCGGACGGCCATCAAGGAGTCCAACCCGCTGCGCGGCGAACTCTCCTGGACGGAGTTCGTACGCCGCGCCAAGGCCCCCGAACTCCCGGTCGTCCTCCTGGAGGACCTCGGCGCGCTCGTCGGCCTCGTCCTCGCCCTCGGCGGCGTCAGCATCGCTCTGGCCACCGGCAACGGCGTCTGGGACGGCATCGGCACCGTCTGCATCGGCGTCCTCCTCGTCCTGATCGCCCTCGTCCTGGCCGCCGAGACCAAGTCCCTCCTCCTCGGCGAGGCCGCCGGCCTGGAGGAGACCCGCAAGATCGAGGCCGCCGTCGTCGACGGCACCACCGTCACCCGCATCATCCACATGCGCACCCTCCACCTCGGCCCCGAGGAACTCCTCGTCGCCGCCAAGATCGCCGTACGGCACGACGACACGGCGGCCGAGGTCGCGCAGGCCATCGACGCCGCCGAGTCCCGCATCCGTCAGGCCGTCCCGATCGCACGCGTCATCTACCTCGAGCCTGACATCTACAGCGAGACCGAGGCCGTCAAGGGCCCCGACCCCGAGGCAAGCCCGGGCGGCCCGACCCACCCCCCGGCCGCCCACTGACCCCCGCCACCATCCGACGGGGCCCGCCGACCACCGGCGGGCCCCGTCGGCTTTTCCGGGCCCGGCCGCCACATCGGCGCGATCTGTTCGCCGACGGACTGGGGCGGTCCGCCGCCGCCGGTGTAGCTTGGAACGGAGCCAGACGTCGCTGCTGATGGCGGTCGGGCGGTCCCAGGCGGACCGTCCGAGGGAGAGAGGGCCTCCGACGGACTGCGCTGAGCGCATGTGGGCATGCCTGTGTCCCCTTCGGGCACCTCTGTGTCCGCCGCCAAGCGCAGAACAGCCGTACCCAGACCCCTCCCCAACCCGAGGAGCAGCTCCACATGACGACTGTCGACAACCGGCAGGACTTCAAGGTCGCCGATCTCTCCCTGGCCGAGTTCGGCCGCAAGGAGATCACCCTCGCCGAGCACGAGATGCCCGGCCTGATGTCGATCCGCAGGGAGTACGCCGACGCCCAGCCCCTCGCCGGCGCCCGCGTCACCGGCTCCCTGCACATGACCGTGCAGACCGCCGTGCTCATCGAGACCCTCGTCGCCCTCGGCGCCCAGGTCCGCTGGGCCTCCTGCAACATCTTCTCCACCCAGGACCACGCGGCCGCCGCCGTCGCCGTCGGCCCCAACGGCACCGTGGACAACCCCCAGGGCGTCCCCGTCTTCGCCTGGAAGGGCGAGACGCTGGAGGAGTACTGGTGGTGCACCGAGCAGGCCCTCACCTGGCCGGACAGCCCCACCGGCGGCCCCAACATGATCCTCGACGACGGCGGTGACGCCACCCTCCTCGTCCACAAGGGCGTCGAGTACGAGAAGGACGGCAAGGTCCCCTCCGTCGACACCGCCGAGAACGACGAGCACCGCGTCGTCCTCGAACTCCTCAACCGGACCATCACCGACGGCTCGCAGAAGTGGACCCAGCTGGCGTCCGAGATCCGCGGTGTCACCGAGGAGACCACCACCGGCGTCCACCGCCTGTACGAGATGCAGCGCGACGGCGTCCTCCTGTTCCCGGCGATCAACGTCAACGACGCCGTGACCAAGTCGAAGTTCGACAACAAGTACGGCTGCCGCCACTCCCTGATCGACGGCATCAACCGCGCCACCGACGTCCTGATCGGCGGCAAGACCGCGGTCGTCTTCGGCTACGGCGATGTCGGCAAGGGCTGCGCCGAGTCCCTGCGCGGCCAGGGCGCCCGCGTCATCGTCACCGAGATCGACCCGATCTGCGCCCTCCAGGCGGCGATGGACGGCTACCAGGTCACGACCCTCGACGAGGTCGTCGACAAGGCCGACATCTTCATCACCACGACGGGCAACAAGGACATCATCATGGCCTCGGACATGGCCAAGATGAAGCACCAGGCCATCGTCGGCAACATCGGCCACTTCGACAACGAGATCGACATGGCCGGCCTCGTTAAGATCCCCGGCATCGTCAAGGACGAGATCAAGCCGCAGGTCCACACCTGGACCTTCCCCGACGGCAAGAAGATCATCGTGCTCTCCGAGGGCCGCCTGCTGAACCTGGGCAACGCCACCGGCCACCCGTCGTTCGTGATGTCCAACTCCTTCGCGGACCAGACCCTGGCCCAGATCGAGCTGTTCACCAAGCCCGACGAGTACCCGGTGGGCGTCTACACGCTGCCCAAGCACCTCGACGAGAAGGTCGCCCGCCTCCACCTGGACGCGCTCGGCGTGAAGCTCACGACCCTCCGCCCCGAGCAGGCCTCGTACATCGGCGTCGACGTCGACGGCCCGTACAAGTCGGACCAGTACCGCTACTGAGCCCGACCCGTCCGCTGAGGAGCGCGTCCGTACACCGACGCACTCCTCAGCACCAGGTCCTCCGAGGCAGGCCCCCGCACCCCCGTGTCGGGGGCCTGCCCCGTCGGCCTCCGGCCGGACCGGCCGTCACCGACACCGGCCCGGCACACGAGGTGACCGGACCAGCCCGTCACACCCCAGGACCCCCATGCCCCGCGGCCGCTATGCGCTCCTCGATCCGCACGATCACACCCCCCTCGCACAAGAGCACTTCCAATGCGCCCCCGGCCCCTCCGGCTGGCGCTACGTCTCCCGGCTGACCACCCCCACCGGCGATCACCACGGCTCCGTCGACCTCACGCTCGACGCCCTCGGACGCCCCCTCCGACTCGAACTCCACGCGAGCGACTGGCAGGTACGCGGCGCAGCCCTCGACGGCGTCACCTGGGTCCGCACCGACCCCACCGGCACCCATGCCACAGAAGGCAACGTCCCCGCCCACGCCTTCACCGGCACCTCTCCGGCATTCCTCGTCGCCACCACCCGCCTCCTGCGCCTCACCCCCTCCACGTCCGCGACCCGCGTGCGCCTCGTCGCCTTCACCGACCCGGTCCTGGCCCCGCGCACCGTGGACCAGTCCTGGGCCCTGGTGAAGAGAGAAGCACACACCACTGACAACGGACCCCTGACCGTGGACGAATACCAGGTCACAGCCCTGGACACGGGGGAACAGCACAGCGTGCACATCGCCGGAGACGTCGTCCTCGCGGCCCCCGGAATCGAGCTGGAAGACCTCGAATCGCCCCCGTCCACATTCGGCTGAGCCCACCCCGGCGAGGGCTACGCGGGCGGAACGAACCCGGTGGTCGGCCGCTCGCCCGACGACTGCTCCACCGGCACCACCGGATACGAGGACCCGGGCGCCGCCGCCGGCGCCCGTACGGCCCCCACCCCCCGCTGCACAGCCGGCACACCCGGTACCGGCGCGACCGGCGGACCCGGCCATGCCGCTCCCTGCCCCGCCACCGGACCACCCCCGAAAGCCCGCCGCGCCTCCCGGACCTGCCGCTCCTGCACCACCGCCGCCAGATACGCGGCCGGCGGAACCCCCGGCGGCACCGCGGCCCCCGTACGCTCCGCGAGGTCACCGGCCAAACGCTCGGCCATCGCCTGCCCCACCCGCGGATCCAACTGGTTCATCCGCCCCAGGTACTGCCGGACCGCCAACCACAGACCGTCCGGCACCGCCGACAGGTCGAGCCCGGAGAACCTCCCGGCCAGCCACGGCGGAGGAGGCGGCACGAAACCCATCCGCGCCGCAGGCACCCGCTCCCGCACCACCAGTGTCCCGGCGAACACGTCGCCGAGGCGACGCCCCCGCGCCGACACCAGCGAGGCGACACACGCCACCACCCCGGCCGTCAGCACGATCTCCACCACCCCGAGCGCACCCCGCACCAGCGCATGCCGGAACCGGATCGGCCCGCCGTCATCCCGCACCACCCGGAGCCCGCACGCCGCCTTCCCCAGCGACCGCCCATGACTGAGGGTCTCCACCGCGACCGGACCACCGACCCACATCAGCAGAAAGGCGGCGATCGACACCGCGACCCGCGCCGCCTCGTCCAACGAGGCCGTCGCCACCAGCAACGCGACACTCACCACCACATAGGCCACCAGCGCCACGGTCAGATCCAGCAATGTCGCCAGCGCCCTGCTGGGCAGCCTCGCAGGCTGAAGCTCCAGCGCCACCGCCTCACCCGTCACCAGCTCACTCACGCCCGCGCCCCTTCCCTCACCTGCCCGGCACCGGCCAGTCTGCCAAGCTGAAGTCACATCGCGCCGCAGTACGACAAGCTGACCCCGACCGGTCCGCCGACGAACAGCCGAGGAGCAGGCACCCCGATGGACCTCGACGTCTTCGTCTCCGCACACCGACCCGAATGGGACCGCCTCGACGCCCTGCTGCGCCGCCGCAACCTCACCGGCACCGAGGCAGACGAACTCGTCACCCTCTACCAGCGCACCGCCACCCACCTCTCCCTCATCCAGTCCAGCGCACCCGACCCACAGCTCACGGGCCGGCTCAGCCGGCTGGTGGCACGCGCGCGCAGCACCGTGACGGGCACGCGCAGAGCCTCCTGGCGCGACGTCACCCGCTTCCTCACCCACAACTTCCCCGCCGCGGTCTACCGCTCCCGGCGCTGGTGGGTTCCCACCGCCCTCGCCTCCACGGCGCTCGCGGCGCTCCTGGGCTGGTGGATCGGCACCCACCCGGAGGTCCGGTCCTCCATCGCGGCCCCGGACGAACTGCGTGCGCTCACCCGCCCGGGCGGCCAGTACGAGACGTACTACTCCAGCCACCCCGCCGCGTCCTTCGCCGCCCAGGTGTGGACGAACAACGCCCAGGCCGCGGCGATGTGCCTGGTCCTGGGAGTCTTCCTCGGCCTCCCCGTCCTCTGGATCCTCTTCCAGAACATGCTCAACCTGGGCGTCGGAACGGGCCTCATGTCCTCGGCGGGCCGACTCGACACCTTCCTCGGCCTGGTCCTCCCACACGGCCTGCTCGAACTCACCGCCGTCTTCGTGGCCGCCGGTACCGGCCTGCGTCTCGGCTGGACCGTCATCGATCCCGGCCCCCGCACCCGTCGCACCGCCCTGGCGGAGGAAGGCAGAGCCGCCCTCGGCATGGCCATCGGCCTGGCCCTGGTCCTCTTCGTCTCGGGCGCCATCGAAGGCTTCGTCACCCCTTCCGGGCTGCCCACCTGGGCCCGCATCACGATCGGCATCGTCGCCGAGCTGGCCTTCCTCACCTACGTCCATGTCCTGGGCGGCAGGGCCGCCCGAGCCGGGGACATCGGCGACGTGGAAGCAGCCGAACGCAGCGCCACGGTGCCGACCGCCGCCTGATGTGCATGTACGCCAGGTGAACTGCTAGTCTCCTCTTCGCCCCACGGGACCTGTTGACACGGGTCGTGCGGGGAGGTAGATTTAAACAGTTGCCTGGACTGGAGTTGAACCGGTCGGCGGCAGGGTTAGAATCTATAAGCCTCTCGGAACTGGATTCCGCAGAGCACCCCGATGAATCGGAAACAAGTGGTCGGTCAAACCGGCTCACGACTTCTGATAAAGTCGGAACCGCCGGAAAGGAAACCGCGAAACAAAAGCGGGGGCCTGGAAAGCACCGAGGAAATCGGATCGGGAAACGGTCTGATAGAGTCGGAAACGCAAGACCGAAGGGAAGCGCCCGGAGGAAAGCCTGAGAGAGTCTCTCGGGTGAGTACAAAGGAAGCGTCCGTTCCTTGAGAACTCAACAGCGTGCCAAAAATCAACGCCAGATATGTTGATACCCCGTCCCCGGCA
>NZ_JBVIQK010000006.1:0-371441 GCF_055577115.1 Streptomyces sp. NPDC033216
GGACGCTTCCTTTGTACTCACCCGAGAGACTCTCTCAGGCTTTCCTCCGGGCGCTTCCCTTCGGTCTTGCGTTTCCGACTCTATCAGACCGTTTCTCGATCCGATTTCCTCGGTGCTTTCCAGGTTCCCGCTTTTGTTTCGCGGTTTCCTTTCCGGCGGTTCCGACTCTATCAGATCCTTTCGGCCCTGATTTCCCGTCAGAGGGGGTTCGTCTTCCCGGCCGTTGGGCCGTTCCGACGAGTGAGACTTTAGCGGATTCCCTGGCCCCGAAGCCAATCGGGGCTGCGTCCTTTCGAACGCGGATTCCTCATTTCGCGAATACGCACGCCAATGAGACGGCAGCAGACGAATCGAATGCTCACCGAACAGTGGTGGGTACTTGCGGAATGGCTGTCCGGGGACCGACCGGAGTCGGCGCTCACGTCGGACAACTCGGAGAACACTACGTATGCGCACGGGGTGTGTCAACCCGTGTCCTGGCGCACGCTCGAGGCGTAGCCTGTTCCGCATGACCACGCATACGTGCAGCACCCAGCTGTGGTGGGCCGCCTGACGGCGGCCGGACTGACGTGTGCACTCAACGGCCGCCGCCTCGGCGGCCGTTTCTGTTTCTCCCCCTGGAGGTCGGCCGGCCGGGCGCGGCGGCCTCGACCAGGAGGTGGAGAGATGAAGCGAGTCTTCAGCGGGGTCAAGCCGACCGGGCATCTGACGTTGGGGAACTACCTGGGGGCCATGCGGCGGTGGGCCGAGGTCGACCAGCATCGGGCGGACGCGCTGTTCTGCGTCGTCGATCTGCACGCCCTCACCGTCGACCACGACCCGGCGCGGGTGCGTCGGCTGAGTCGGCAGGCCGCGACGCTGCTGCTCGCGGCCGGGCTGGATCCGCAGTCGTGCACCCTCTTCGTACAGAGCCATGTGGACGAGCACGCGCGGCTGTCGTACGTGCTGGAGTGTGTGGCCACCGACGGCGAGATGCGGCGGATGATCCAGTACAAGGAGAAGGCCGCGCGGGAGCGTGAGCGCGGTGGAAGTGTGCGGTTGTCGCTGCTCACCTATCCGGTGCTGATGGCGGCGGACATCCTGGCGTACGGGACGGACGAGGTGCCGGTCGGGGACGACCAGACCCAGCACGTGGAGCTGACCCGGGATCTGGCGCTGCGGTTCAACCAGCGGTACGGGCAGGCGTTCGTGGTGCCCAGGGCCACCCATCCGGCGGTGGGGGCGCGGGTCATGAACCTCCAGGAGCCCACGTCGAAGATGGGCAAGAGCGAGGACTCCGGCCCCGGCATCGTCTATCTGCTGGACGAGCCGGACGTCGTGCGGAAGAAGGTCATGCGCGCCGTGACCGACAGTGGGCGCGAGGTCGAGTACGACCCGGAGGGGCGGCCCGGGGTCGCGAACCTGCTGGAGATCCTCGCGGCGTGCACGGGCGGGAATCCGGAGGCCCTGGCCGACGTGTACGAGTCGTACGGCGCTCTGAAGAAGGACACCGCGGAAGCTGTGGTGGAGGTCCTCAGCCCCGTGCGCGCCAGGCACAAGGAGCTGTGCGCCGACCCTGGGTTCGTGGAGGGGGTGCTGAGGGAGGGTGCGGAGCGAGCGCGGGCCATGGCCCGGCCGGTCGTGGACGGCGCCTACCGGGCGATCGGGCTGCTGCCCGCGGCCGCGGTGCCGGCGCTGAACGCCGCCCGGTAGGCGCGTGGGCTGCTGGCGAGGCGCGATGCGAAGTGCTGGCGCATCGTGACCTCGCTGCCGAAGCCCGCGCGGCGGGCGACCTCGGGCATGGGGAGGTCGGTGCGTTCGAGGAGCTTCTGGGCCGCGGCGAGGCGCTGGTCGAGGAGCCAGCGGAGCGGGGTGGTGCCGGTGGCCGCCGAGAAGTGACGGGCGAAGGAGCGCGGGGACATGCCGGCGCGAGCCGCGAGGTCGGCGACCGTGAGCGGTTCGTGGAGGTGGCGGAGCGCGTGTTCGCGGACGGCGGCGAGGGCGTCGGCGTCGCGGTCGGTGTGAGCTGTCGCGTGTTCGATGAACTGGGCCTGGGTGCCGGTGCGGAAGGGGGCGGTGACCATCGAGCGGGCGATGGTGGCGGCCGCTTCTGCACCGTGCGACCGGCGGACCAGGTGGAGGCAGAGGTCGATGCCGGCTGCCGTTCCGGCGGCGGTCCAGATGTTGTCGTCCTCGATGAAGAGGGCGTCGGGGACGACGGTGACCTCGGGATGGCGGGCGCGCAGGAGGTCGATCAGGTTCCAGTGGGTGATCGCGCGGCGGCCGTCGAGGAGGCCTGCCTGGGCGAGGGTGAAGGCTCCGCCGCAGAGGGCGGCGATGGTGGTGCCGCGGGCGTGGGCGCGGCGGAGGGCGTCGAGGACGGGTGGGGGTGCGGGAGTGAGGTGGTCGTCGAGGCCGGGGACCAGGATCAGGTCGGCGCGTGGCAGCCAGGAGAGGGTGCGGTCGGGGAGGAGGCTGAGTCCGCCACGCATGGGGACGGGCGTGGCGGGGTCGGACGCGACGCGACGCAGGTCGAAGGCGGGGGCGTCGCGGTCGGTGCGGTCGGTGCCCCAGACCTCGGTGATCACGGAGACGTCGAAGGCGCGGATGCCGGGGAAGGCGACGAGGGCGACGCGGTAGGCGCTCTCCTGTTCCATACGTCCCTCCTGCTCCGTGCGGGCGTCCTCCTGTTCCGCTGGATGGCAGTAAACCATCGATCGCTGACTTTCCGCCCACTGGGACGGGCGTGGTCCCAGCGGCAGGATCGAAGGCATGGACATCGCCGAGAACGCGGCCCTGGTGGTCGTGGACGTGCAGAAGGGCTTCGACGAGGCCGGGTTCTGGGGGGCCGGGAACAATCCGGGTGCCGACGACAACATCGCCTCGCTCATCGACGTATGGCAGGCCACGGGGCGGCCGGTCGTGTTCGTGCGGCATGACTCGGGCCAGCCGGAGTCGCCGCTGCGGCCGGGGTACGAGGGGAACGACTTCAAGGCTTACGTGGAGGAAAGGAGGGGCAAGGGGGCGGGGGCCGAACTGTTCCTCACGAAGACCGTGAACTCCGCCTTCTACGGGACGCCGGATCTGGACGCCTGGCTGAAGGCGGAGGGGATCGCGCAGTTCGTGCTGGCCGGAATCCAGACCAACATGTGCGTGGAGACGACCGCGCGGATGGGCGGGAATCTGGGGTACGACGTCGTGGTCGCCTACGACGCCACGTACACGTTCGACCTGGTGGGGCCGTTCGGCTGGCGGCGGAGCGCGGACGAGGTGGCGCAGGCGTCGGCGGTCTCGCTGCACGGGGGCGGCTTCGCGCGGGTCGTCACCACCGGGGAGGTGGTGGACGCGGCGAAGTGACCTCCCCGCTCGGGGGCGGGGAGGTGTGTCCTGCGTCGTCAGTCCTTGGTGCCGGCGGCCAGCTCGCGGCTGCGGTCGCGGGCGGCCTCCAGGGCGGCGATGAGGGCGGCCCGTACGCCGTGGTTCTCGAGTTCGCGAATGGCGCTGATGGTGGTACCGGCCGGGGAGGTGACGTTCTCACGGAGCCTGACCGGGTGTTCGCCGCTGTCGCGGAGCATCGTCGCGGCGCCGATCGCGGACTGGACGATGAGGTCGTGCGCCTTGTCGCGGGGCAGGCCGAGCAGGATGCCGGCGTCCGTCATCGCTTCCACCAGGTAGAAGAAGTACGCGGGGCCGGAGCCGGAGAGGGCCGTGCAGGCGTCCTGCTGCGACTCGGGGACGCGGAGCGTCTTGCCGACCGAACCGAAGATCTCCTCGGCGTGGGCGAGATGGTCGGCGGTGGCGTGGCTGCCGGCGGAGATGACGGACATGGCCTCGTCGACGAGGGCGGGTGTGTTCGTCATGACGCGGACGACGGGGACGCCGGAGGCGAGGCGCTCCTCGATGGAGGAGGTCGTGATGCCGGCGGCTCCGCTGATGACCAGGCGGTCGGCGGGAACGTGCGGGGCCAGCTCGTCGAGGAGGGCGCCCATGTCCTGCGGCTTGACCGTCAGAATGAGGGTGTCGGCGGTCTTGGCCGCTTCGGCGTTCGTGACCGGGGTGATGCCGTAACGGGCCCGGAGTTCCTCGGCGCGGTCCGCGCGGCGGGCGGTGACGAGGAGGTCGGCGGAGGGCCAGCCACCGCGGAGCATTCCGCTGAGAAGGGCTTCGCCGATCTTGCCGGTGCCTAGGACTGCGACTTTCTGGGACATGGCGGGGTCCTCCGGGGGGTTGCGTCGTCCGGGGTCATCCTCGCATCGGGGCGGGTACGGGAGTGGGGGCTGTCCGGTGGGTGGGCGTCGCGGTCGCCTCCGCCGCGCCCCCTGCCCTCCCCCCGCTTTCGGCTTGACTCGAGCGGGAATCCCCTCGGCCCCGGGGGCTGCGCGCCCGGATCCCTCCTCAGCGCCTGGAGGGGCCGCGTCGTCTCAAGCTCCCCGTGGGCGCCACCGGACGGGCTGGAGCAGGTCACGTCGTCCTGCGGCGCAGGGTCGCCGCTCCCAGGGTCAGGACCAGTACGGCGCAGCCCGCCACGATCAGGGCGTCTCGGACGAAGTCGGCTGTCATGTCCGTGTGGGTGAGGACCTCGTTCATGCCGTCGACCGCGTAGGACATGGGGAGGACGTTCGAGATGGCCTCCAGGGCGGGGTGCATGGTGTCACGGGGGGTGAAGAGGCCGCAGAGGAGGAGCTGGGGGAAGATCACCGCCGGCATGAACTGGACCGCCTGGAACTCGGACGCCGCGAAGGCCGAGACGAACAGGCCGAGGGCTGTGCCGAGGAGGGCGTCGAGCAGGGCGACCAGGAGGAGCAGCCAGGGGCTGCCCGTGACGTCCAGGTCGAGGAACCACAGCGCCAGGCCGGTGGCCAGGGCGGACTGGACGATCGCGAGGGCGCCGAAGGCCAGGGCGTATCCGGCGATCAGGTCGCCCTTGCCGAGGGGGAGGGCGAGGAGGCGTTCGAGGGTGCCCGAGGTGCGTTCCCGCAGGGTGGCGATGGAGGTGACCAGGAACATCGTGATGAGGGGGAAGATCCCGAGGAGGGACGCGCCGATGCTGTCGAAGGTGCGCGGGCTGCCGTCGAAGACATAGCGGAGCAGGAACAGCATCACGCAGGGGATGAGGATCATCAGGGCGATGGAGCGCGGGTCGTGGCGCAGTTGGCGCAGGACGCGGGCGGCGGTCGCGGTGGTGCGGGAGAGGTTGAGCGGGGTCGTGGGGACGGCGGGCAGCGGCTTGGCGCTCACGGTCATCGGGTCTCCTCCTTCTTGCGGGTCGCCTCGGCGGCCTCGTCGACCAAGTGCAGGAAGGCCGCCTCGACCGTGTCGGAGCCGGTGCGGACGCGGAGTTCGTCGGGGGTGCCGTCGGCGAGGATCTCGCCCTCGCGCATGAGCAGCAGGCGGTGGCAGCGCTCGGCCTCGTCCATGACGTGGGAGGAGACGAGGAGGGTGGTGCCTCGGGAGGCCGCGATGTGGTGGAAGAGGGTCCACAGGTCGCGGCGGAGGACCGGGTCCAGACCGACGGTCGGTTCGTCGAGGACGAGGAGTTCGGGGGCGCCGAGGAGGGCCACGGCCAGCGAGACGCGGTTGCGCTGGCCTCCGGAGAGGTTGCCGGCGAGGGCGTCGGCGTGGCTGGTCAGGTCGACGTCGGCGATGGCCTGGATCACCTTGTCGTGGCGGCGGTCGGCCGCCGCGCGGCCGGGGTCGAGGATCGCGGCGAAGTAGTCGAGGTTCTGACGCACGGACAGGTCGTCGTAGACGGACGGTGCCTGGGTGACGTAGCCGATGCGGGTGCGCAGGGCGGGGTGTCCGGCCGGGCGGCCGAGGACGTCCAGGGACCCGGTGACCTTGGCCTGGGTGCCGACGATCGCCCGCATCAGCGTCGATTTGCCGCACCCCGAGGGGCCGAGGAGGCCGGTGATCCGGCCACGCGGGACCGTGAAGTCGAGGGCGCGCAGGACCGTGCGGGTGCCTCGGACGACGGTGAGGGCCGAGGCGCTCACGGCGGGGGCGGTCGGGGCGGGGGCCGTGGGATCGGGCGCTGCGTCGTCGGGGGGCTCGGGGACGAGGTCCCTGTAATTCATCATGTGATGAATAATCTCTCCGAGGGTGGGGGTCGTCAAGCGGCGGATGGGAGTTGCGTTGGGGGCGTGCGAAGGCGCGTGGAAGGTGAGGGGCCCGGTTCGCCCGGCTGCGGCGTTACCGCGTGCATGCCCGCGAGGGGCGCTCACGGGGAGCCGGGCTGGCGCTGGAAGCCGAGCGCCGGGCGCTCACGGGCGCGGGGCGCTCGCGGATGCGTTGCGCGCTCTGGACCTCGCTCCGAGACGTGACGGTCCGGCCGGAGCCGGGCGGGCTGCGACGGGTGGATCACGCGAGTGCGGCGGCCCTGGAGGGGTGGGCCGCCGCACGGGAGAGGAAGGGAGAACGGATCAGGGGCGGGTGGCGAGCAGCAGCCCGACGTCGTAGGTCTCCTCGACCACGCCGTCGGGGAAGACGGCCAGGAGGTGTGGCCGCTCCGCCTCGACGAAGGCGGCGGTGCTCTCCTCGCCGTGCACCAGGAACAGCGAGTGGCTGCTGATGTTCGCGAGGTGGGTGCCGATGGGGACGCGGCGGCTCCAGCGGAGGCGGCGGCTGCGGAAGTCCAGGCGGTCGCCACAGGTGGCGAGGGCGTCGTGCGTACCGTCGCCGTTCCCGCCCAGCGCCGGGTCGAGGCCGAAGTGACGCCCGATGCGGTCTGATTGCGCGTCGATCCACGGTACGTCGAGCGCGGCCGCGTTCCACCAGAGCGCGAGGGCGCCGCCCGGGCGCAGGACGCGCAGGGCCTCCGGGATCGAGCGGTCCGGGTCGGTCCAGTGCCAGGACTGCGCGTAGGTGAGGAAGTCGAGGGAGGCGGTCGCGAGGGGGAGGTGGTTGCCGTCGCCGCGGACGATCGGCACGTCGGGGAGATCCTGGCGGAACCGCTCCGCCATGCCGTCCCCCGGCTCGACGGCCACGACCCGGGCGCCGCGGGCGTGCAGGAGGGCTGTTCCGATGCCGGTGCCCGCGCCTATGTCGGCGACGCACGCGCCGGCCAGCGGGCGGCCGGCCATGTCCTCGATCGTCTCGAAGAGGGCCGCGGGGTAGGAGGGGCGATTCGCGGCGTACAGGGCCGCGGCGGCGTCGAAGGAGCGAGCCCGGAGCGTCCTGGAGGCAGGGGTCATGGGGCCATGGTGGCGGGAGGGGGCGAGAGGAAGCAGAGGGCCGGGGTTCTGCCGTGGGGGCGGCGCGGTGGTACGGGAGGGGGCCCTCCCGCCGGCTTCACGATCCGGGTGGTTCCGCGTCCAGTGGTCTTCAGGAGCGACGGCGCCTCTTCGACGGGTTGCGGGTGCGGCGGGCGGTGCGGCGTTCGTGTTCCGTGCGGGCCGCCTCGTACTCCTCGCGGTGCAGCTTCTCGCCGGGGGCCTCCGTGAGCGAGCGGAAGAAGTAGGCGAGAAGGGAACCGACGAACCCGATGGCCAGCAGGCCGCGCAGGGAGGCCTGCCGGTCGGGGTCGGGGCGCTTGCTGAAGCCGTCCCAGGTGTTCCGGAAGGCCAGGGCGCTGGAGATCGCGAACATGACGACGACCAGCACGGTCACGAAGCCGCCGGTGCCGGCGAGCGCGACGCCCTCGTAGGCGAAACGCAGGACGAGGCAGGAGGCGACCGCGGCGGCGAGCGAGCCGATGGCCACGCCGATCCGCCGGAGCGTGTAGCCGTGGTCGTGGTGCACCCAGGTCGCCCCGAAGAAACGGAGCGGCTCTGGGCGGGGGGCGGCGGGGGCGCCCGCGGCCGGGGAACCGGCCGGGAGGCCGGAGGGAACCGCCTCACGGACAGTGGGGGCCGCCTCGGTGCCCGGGGAACCCGCCTCGGTGCCCGGGGTGCCGTTGTCGTCGCTCACGGGACGATTATGGCTCCGGGCCGGACGGGCTCCCCGGCAGGGTGCGCGGGCGAGTGCGCGCGGGCTCCCTGCCGAGCCCGCCGGGTCGGGTGCGCGGGTGGGGCGTGCGGCCGGGTGGGCTCCCGGCCGGGTGCGCGTATGGGCTCCCGGCCGGGTCTGTGCGGTCGGGTCAGGCGCAGCGGGGCGCTATGTAGCCGTCGCTGCCCGTCCTCACGTACGCGTCCGAGACGAACTGGCTGTCGGCGATGTTGTCCCAGATGTTCGTCGTGCCGTACGGGCCGGTGACCGAGGTGCCGGGCGTCTGGCAGAAGATCGGGACCTTCGTGCCCTCGGGCAGGACCTTGACGATCGGGTAGCTGGTGGCCGGTCCGCTGCGCACGTTGAGGCGGACCCCGGGCGCGATCGGGTAGTACGTCAGCCCCGCCGTCGCGGCCTGCGCCTCGACGCCACCCCCGGCTGCCTCGGCTGCCTCAACCTCTTCGACTTCATCCACGCGGTCGACAGACATGAAAGAACCTCCCCCGTCAGACCCCATGACTTCCATGGGGTCACGTTGATTCCCCGGAATCAAGCCATGAAACACATGTGCACGATTGGCACTTCAGGGCTGGCAAGCCGCCTCGGTCCCGTACGCGTCATCGACTAGGCTCCGTGCGTCGCGCGCGCGGACGAACAGCACGGGGGTGGTCCATGGCGCCACAGCACAACGCCGGAGCGGGCGCGGAAGCGGAACTTCCGGAGTACGCCGGTCACTACCACCTGGAATCCTGCCTGGGCGCGGGCGGCATGGGCGTGGTCCATTTGGCCCGCAGCACCTCGGGCATGAAGGTCGCGGTGAAGGTCGTACACGCCGAATTCGCGCGGGATCCCGAGTTCAGGGGGCGGTTCCGGCAGGAGGTGGCGGCCGCGCGGCGAGTGAGCGGTGCCTTCACCGCGCCCGTCGTCGACGCCGATCCGGAGGCCGAACGGCCGTGGATGGCCACGCTGTTCATTCCCGGCCCGACCCTGTCCGAACATGTGAAGCGGAATGGACCCATGGGTCCGGGTGAGTTGCGGCGGCTGATGGCCGGGCTCGCGGAGGCGCTGCGGGACATCCACCGGGTCGGGGTGGTGCACCGGGATCTGAAGCCCAGCAACGTTCTGCTCGCCGAGGACGGTCCGAAGGTCATCGACTTCGGCATCTCGCGGCCGAAAGACAGCGAACTGCGCACCGAGACGGGAAAGTTGATCGGGACGCCGCCGTTCATGGCGCCGGAGCAGTTCCGGCGGCCGAGGGAGGTCGGGCCAGCCGCCGACATCTTCGCGCTCGGGTCCGTGCTGGTGCACGCGGCGACCGGGCGGGGGCCGTTCGACTCGGACAGCCCGTACGTCGTCGCCTACCAGGTGGTGCACGACGAGCCCGATCTGACCGGCGTGCCGGAGAGCCTGGCGCCGATGGTGATGCGCTGCCTGGCGAAGGAGCCCGAGGACCGGCCGACACCGGACGAGTTGATGCGGGAGCTGCGGTCGGTGGCCGCCTCGTACGACACGCAGGCGTTCATACCGGCACAGCGTTCACCCGATGGCACGTGGGAGCCGGCCGAGTCGTCGCCGGCACCGCGGTCGTCGCAGGGCGAGGACTCGGGCGCGGTTCGGGTGGGCGTTCGGTGGCGTGGCCGGCGGCGGCAGCTCGCCGTCGCCCTGGGTTCGCTGATGCTCGTCGTGGGCGGCGGGTTCGCCTCCGTCCAGGTTTTCGGCGAGGACACGGACGGGGCTGCCCAAGGCACGGGCGGGTCGCGGTCCGCCGCCGACACCTTCGCCCCGTGGGCGACCCGCCCGGCGGGGGGCGACGGTCTGCCTCAGTGCGTGTACGACGCGCGACGGCTGCTCTGCGCCCGGGAGGGACGGGTGTACGCCCTCGACGCGTCCGACGGGCACGTGCTGTGGCGGCACGCACTGTCCCGCCGCGACAAGCCCCGCGAGGCGCCGGTCGTCGCGGGTGGGCTGGCGCATCTGCTCACCCACTCGGGCGAGCGCGTCGAGGCCCTCGACCCCGCGTCGGGCGAGGTGCGCTGGGAGCGGGACGTGTCGACGTACCAGGGTGTCCGGTACGCCGCGGGGACCCTGTTGCTGACGGCGGCCGACGGCACGGTGACCGGGGTGGACGCCGCGTCCGGGCGGACCGGGTGGAGCCGGCGGATTCCGGGGGTGGGCGATCCCTACTTCGTGTCCTTCCCCGGGGACTCCCTGGTCTACGCGACCAGCACCTCCGGCGAGGGACGGACCCGGGTCACCGCGGTGGACCCGGCCACGGGGGACGTGCGCTGGGACGAGCGGTTCGACGAGACGTTGACGCTGGTGGGCGCCGCGGACGGGAGCGTCGTACTGCTGGCGGAGGGCGGGGGCTACGGCATGACCGACGCCGTGATCCGTTTCTCCCCCGGGACCAGGACCAAGGAATCACGGCGGGTCGCGCTGTCCGTCGCGCTCCAGCAGCCGAGCGCGGCCGTGTACGGGGACCGGATCTACCTCATGACGTACGACGGTGCTCTCGTGGCCGTCGACACCCGCGAGGAGAAGCCGCTGTGGTCCCTCCAGACGGCCGTGAGCAGGGGATCGGTGCCGACCGTGGACGGCGCGCACGTGTACTTCAGCGCTCCCGACGGCCGCCTCCTCGCCGTCGACGCCAAGGCGGGGAAGCTGGTCGGCCAGACGGAGCTGCGGCTCGGCGCGCACTCCGACGAGGTGGTCAGCACGCTGCCCGCGCCCGAGGTCGCCGACGGGCGCGTCTACGCCGGGGCACCCGACGGAACGGTGTTCGCGGTGGACGGGCGTGATCCGTCGGGCTGGTGAGGCCCGTGCGGGAGCCACGTGGACCTCGCCCCATGCCACAGCGGAACAGCGAAGCGAAAGGGAGAGGGAGCGAAGGAGTGGAGAGGGAAGGGCCGCCCCGGTGACGGAGACGGCCCTTCGCGGTTCGGCCGGGCGTCAGCCCAGCTTCGACACGTCCCGCACCGCGCCCTTGTCGGCGCTCGTGGCCATCGCGGCATAGGCACGCAGGGCGGCGGAGACCTTGCGCTCCCGGTTCGACGGGGCGTACACACCGTTCAACGCCCGGTCACGGCGCGCGAGTTCCGTCTCGTCGACGAGCAGCTCGATCGTGCGGTTCGGGATGTCGATGCGGATGCGGTCGCCGTCCTCGACGAGGGCGATGGTGCCGCCGGAGGCCGCCTCCGGGGAGGCGTGGCCGATGGACAGGCCCGAGGTGCCGCCGGAGAAACGGCCGTCGGTGATCAGGGCGCAGGTCTTGCCGAGGCCGCGGCCCTTGAGGAAGGACGTCGGGTAGAGCATCTCCTGCATGCCGGGGCCGCCCTTGGGGCCCTCGTAGCGGATCACGACGACGTCGCCGTGGGTGATCCGCTTGTTGAGGATCTTCTCCACGGCCTCCTCCTGCGACTCGCAGACGACCGCGGGGCCCTCGAACGTCCAGATCGACTCGTCGACGCCGGCCGTCTTCACCACGCAGCCGTCGACGGCGAGGTTGCCCTTGAGGACCGCCAGGCCGCCGTCCTTGGAGTACGCGTGCTCGGCGGAGCGGATGCAGCCGTTCTCGGCGTCCTCGTCGAGGGCCTCCCAACGCTCGGACTGGGAGAAGGCCACGGCGGAGCGGACGCAGCCGGGGGCCGCGTGCCACATTTCCACCGCCTCGGCGCTCGGCGAGCCGCCGCGGACGTCCCAGGTCTTCATCCAGTCCGCCAGGGACGGGCTGTGGACCGCGTGCACGTCCTCGTTCAGCAGGCCGGCGCGGTGCAGCTCGCCGAGGAGGGCGGGGATGCCGCCGGCGCGGTGCACGTCCTCCATGTAGTACGTGCGGTTCTTGGCGACGTTGGGTGCCACCTTGGCCAGGCAGGGGACCCGGCGGGACACCGCGTCGATCTCGTTGAGGCCGAACGGGACGCCCGCCTCCTGGGCCGCCGCCAGCAGGTGCAGGATCGTGTTGGTGGAGCCGCCCATCGCGATGTCCAGCGCCATAGCGTTCTCGAACGCGGCGATGGTGGCGATGTTGCGCGGCAGGACCGTCTCGTCGTCCTGCTCGTAGTAGCGGCGGGTGATGTCCATGACCGTGCGGGCGGCGTCGACGTAGAGGCCCTTGCGCGCGGTGTGGGTGGCCAGGATCGAGCCGTTGCCGGGCAGGGAGAGGCCGATGGCCTCGGTCAGGCAGTTCATCGAGTTGGCCGTGAACATGCCGGAACAGCTGCCGCAGGTCGGACAGGCGTTCTCCTCGATACGGAGGATGTCCTCGTCGGAGATCTTGTCGTTCACGGCGTCGGAGATCGCGTCGACCAGGTCGAGCGTGCGGACCGTGCCGTCGACGAGGGTGGCGCGGCCGGACTCCATCGGGCCGCCGGAGACGAAGACCGTCGGGATGTTCAGGCGCAGGGCCGCCATGAGCATGCCCGGCGTGATCTTGTCGCAGTTGGAGATGCAGATCAGGGCGTCGGCGCAGTGCGCCTCGACCATGTACTCCACGCTGTCCGCGATCAGGTCGCGGGAGGGCAGGCTGTACAGCATGCCGCCGTGGCCCATCGCGATGCCGTCGTCGACGGCGATCGTGTTGAACTCGCGCGGGATGCCGCCGGCCTCGGTGATCGCCTCGCTGACGATCCGGCCGACCGGCGCCAGGTGCGTGTGGCCGGGCACGAACTCGGTGAAGCTGTTGGCCACCGCGATGATCGGCTTCCGGCCGATGTCCGCACCGGGTACACCGGAGGCGCGCATAAGGGCGCGGGCGCCCGCCATGTTGCGACCGTGGGTGACTGTGCGGGACCTCAGCTCGGGCATCGTCGCTCGCTCCTTCAGACAGGTAGGGCTGTTCCTGAGCGTACGCCGCTCATCCAGGGAGCGGGACGAGGTGTCCGGAATACGGGATGCGCGTCTCGGGCCGCACCTCGCGCCGGGCCTCGTGCTCCGCCTCGCGCCGGGCCTGCCGGCCTCGTGCTCCGCCTCGCGCCCGGCCTGCCGGCCTCGCCTCGCGTTGCGGCTCGTGGCTCACCTCGCGCCGCGTCGCGAGCCGCTTGCGAGCTGCGTCGCGCGCTCAGGGGCCGGTGAGGTGGCCCTGCACCACCGGTGCCACGCGCGCGACGATCTGCTCCACGTCCGCCGACGCCAGCGGTTCCACCTTGATCACGTACCGCAGCATCGCCGTACCGACCAGCTGTGCGGCCGCCAGTTCGGCGCGCAGCTCGGCGTCCGGGACGTCGAGCTGGGCCGCGATGCGGCGCAGCAGCTGCGCGGCGACGAGACGGCGGAAGACGGCGGCCGCGGTCTCGTTGTTGACAGCCGAGCGGACGATCGCCAGCAGCGGCATGCGCGTGGCGGGGTTCTCCCAGACGCCGAACATGAACCGGGTCAGCCGCTCCCCGGCCTGGTCCAGCGGTACGTCGGCGATCGCGTCCGGGCCGTCGAGCACGGGCGCGACGGCGACCTCGACCGCCGCCGCGAAGACCTGTTCCTTGGTGCCGAAGTAGTGGTGCACGAGCGCCGAGTCCACCCCTGCGGCCTTCGCGATGCCCCGGACGGTCGACTTCTCGTAGCCCCGCTCGGAGAACTCCTCGCGGGCCGCCGCGAGGATGCGGTCGCGGGTGTCGGCGGACTCCGCGCGCGGAGGGCGGCCGCGGCGGCGCCCGACGGTGTCGGTCACCGGCGGGGCACCTTCACCGCCGACGCCAGGTGCAGGCGCGTGAAGGCCAGGGCCTCCGCGAGATCGGCCTCACGTTCGGCGCCGGACATCGCGCGCCGGGTGTTGACCTCGATGACGACGTGCCCGTCGAACCCGCTCAGCGCGAGCCGTTCCAGCAGCTCGGCACAGGGCTGCGAGCCACGGCCGGGAACGAGGTGCTCGTCCTTGGCCGAGCCATTGCCGTCGGCGAGGTGCACATGACCGAGCCGGTCGCCCATGCGGTCGACCATGTGCATCGCGTCCGTACGGGCGGTGGAGGCGTGGCTGAGGTCGATCGTGAAGTGCCGGTAGTCGTCCTTCGTCACGTCCCAGTCGGGCGCGTACGCGAGCATCTCGCGGTCACGGTAGCGCCAGGGGTACATGTTCTCGACGGCGAACCGTACGTCCGTCTCGTCCGCCATCCGCCAGATCCCCTGGACGAAGTCGCGCGCGTACTGGCGCTGCCAGCGGAAGGGCGGATGGACGACCACGGTGCTCGCGCCCAGCTTCTCGGCCGCGGCGCGGGCCCGCTGGAGCTTGACCCACGGGTCGGTCGACCACACGCGCTGCGTGATCAGCAGGCAGGGAGCATGTACGGCGAGGATCGGTACGCGGTGGTAGTCGCTGAGTCTGCGGAGCGCGCCGATGTCCTGGCTGACCGGGTCGTTCCACACCATGATCTCGACGCCGTCGTAACCGAGGCGCGCCGCGATCTCGAAGGCCGTCGCCGTCGACTCCGGGTAGACCGAGGCAGTCGACAGGGCGACCTTCGCATCCGGGATGCGCACGACTGGCTCTGCCATGCAGGACAGATTACGGGGTTCGATGACCGGACTGCGGGGTGCCTCCTCGCCGTTGTGGCGCATGCCACGGGTGGGGTGGCCGGGTTCGGTCGGCCGGGCGGCGCGGGGTCGGGGTCCCTGGGCGATGGGCCGGGGCGGCCGTGCCGGGTTGCTCCCGTACACGCGGCCGTGCGGCCGTGCTCGGTTGCTCGTGTGCACTGCTCGCGTTCACGCGCGTGCGCCGAGCCCGGTTGCTGTGCACTGCTCGCGTTCACGTGCGTGCGGCCGTGCTCGGTTGCTCGGGTACACGCGTGCCCGGCGGACGTTTCCGGATCGCGTCTCGTCCTGTTGCGTCTCGGTTGCCGCGTCGCGTCTCGCTTGTTCGGTCACGTCTCGTTGCGTCATGTCTCGTGCGTCACGCCACGCGGGTGTGCGGGCGCTTCCCGCCCCTGGCGGTGCGTTACGGCGGACCCATGTGGTCGAGCTTCCGCAGGATCACGCCCTCCCGGAGCGCCCACGGACAGATCTCCAGGACCTCCACCCCGAACAGGTCCATCGCTCCCTCGGCGACCAACGCGCCCGCCAGCAGCTGGCGCGCGCGGCCCTCGGAGACGCCCGGCAGCTCCGCGCGCTGGGCGGTGGTCATGCCGGCCAGGCGGGGCACCCAGGCCTCCAGGGACTCCCGCTTCAGCTCACGCTGGACGTAGGGGCCGTCGGCGGAGCGGGCGGCGCCGGCGAGGCGGGCGAGCTGCTTGAAGGTCTTCGACGTGGCGACGACGTGATCGGGCGAGCCGATGCGGTTGAACTCCCCGACGGTCCGGGCGATCTCGGCGCGCACGTGCCGCCGCAGCGCTCGTATCTGCTCGGGTTCGGGCGGGTCCCCGGGCAGCCAGCCGGCCGTGAGCCGGCCCGCGCCGAGCGGGAGGGACACGGCCGCGTCGGGCTCCTCGTCGAGGCCGTAGGCGATCTCGAGGGAGCCGCCGCCGATGTCCAGGACCAGCAGCTTGCCGACCGACCAGCCGAACCAGCGGCGGGCCGCGAGGAAAGTGTGCCGGGCCTCCTCCTCGCCGCTGAGGACCTGAAGCTCGACACCGGTCTCGGCCTGCACGCGCGCGAGGACGTCATCGGCGTTGCTGGCCTCACGAACGGCGGAGGTCGCGAACGGCAGCACGTCCTCGACACCCTTGTCCTCGGCGGCCTGAAGGGCCTCCTTGACGACGGCGATCAGTTTGTCGACGCCCGCGCGGCCGATCGCGCCGCTGTCGTCGAGAAGTTCGGCAAGGCGCAGTTCGGCCTTGTGCGAGTGCGCGGGCAGCGGACACGCGCCCGGATGCGCGTCCACCACCAGCAGATGCACCGTGTTCGATCCCACGTCGAGGACACCGAGTCTCATGGAGGGCACGCTACTGCCAGCCGTCCTGACCTCGGCCCCGGGTGCGCATCCTGAGACAGTCCCGTTGCCGCGCGTGGGCGACTTACCCTGGACGGGTGCCAAAGACGAAAAAGGCGAAGGACGAAAAGGCTGACAAAGCCGCCGAATCCACCAGATCCGCCGGATCCGCCAAGGGTTCTCCGGGTTCTTCGCGGGTGAAGTCATCGAAGAAGTCGCGCAAGGCCCTCGAAGCGGACGAGAAGGGCCTCGACTTCGCCCGCGCGTGGGTCGAGTTCCCCGATCCCGCGGACGACGATCAGATCTTCCGGTGCGATCTGACCTGGCTGACCTCTCGCTGGAACTGCATCTTCGGCAGCGGCTGCCAGGGCATCCAAGCCGGCCGCGCGGACGACGGCTGCTGCACGCTGGGCGCGCACTTCTCCGACGAGGACGACGAGAAGCGCGTGGCGGAGCACGTGGCGCGGCTCACTCCTGACATCTGGCAGCACCACGACGAGGGCGTACGCGACGGCTGGATCTCGGAGGACGACGAGGGCTCCCGGCAGACCCGCCCGTTCAACGGCTCGTGCATCTTCCAGAACCGCCCGGGCTTCGCCGGCGGCGCCGGCTGCTCGCTGCACATCCTCGCCCTCCAGGAGGGCCGCGAGCCGTTGGAGACCAAGCCGGACGTCTGCTGGCAGCTGCCGGTGCGGCGGACGTACGACTGGATCGACCGGCCCGACGACACGCGCGTGCTCCAGGTGTCGATCGGCGAGTACGACCGGCGCGGCTGGGGTCCGGGCGGACACGACCTGCACTGGTGGTGCACGTCGGCGACCTCGGCGCACGGCGCGGGCGACCCGGTGTACGTCTCCTACCGGCCGGAGCTGATCGAGCTGATGGGCAAGGCCGGCTACGACCGCCTGGTCGAACTGTGCGAGGAGCGGCTCGCCTCACGGCTGCCGTTGCTCGCCCCGCACCCGGCGGACCCGGTGCCGGCACCAGGTGCGGTGGACCGGGTGGAAGCCGTCGATCCCCTCGGTCCGACCGCTCCCGTGAGTCCCGTGAAGCCCATGATCCCGTGAGCCCGTGCATGCGACCGTCCGAGGCCCTCGGCCCGGCTCTCCGGAGCCGGGTCGGCTCGCGTCCCGGCCCGGCGGTAGGCCCGGCCTACGACGTGGGCGGGCTCGGGTCATCGCTGCCGCCGGACGGCGGGGTGGAGCCGCCCGAGTCGGACGGCGACGGGTCGGTGGGCGTGGGCTCGGGGTCGGCGGAGGTCGGCGGGTCGCTGGGCGTGGGATCGGTGGAGGGCGGTGCCGTCGGGGTCGGCTCCGGGTGGGACGAGGGGGGCGGACCGCTCGGCTTGGGGCGCGGGTCCGCAGGGCTCGGCGCGGCACCGTAGCCATCGATGGAGACGACGGCGCCGGCCGGCGAGATCGCCACGCGCGCGTGCCAGTGTCCGGCGGGCTCGCGCAGATGATCGACGTACACCTTGACCGTGACCGATTCGCCGGGCTGGAGTGTGCCCGTGGTGCGGCTCAGGTAGAGCCAGGAGGCGCCGGTCGTCGCCGACCAGCGGACCGGCCCGTCGGCGTCCCCGGCCGCGGTCAGGGTGATCAGGGTGGTGTCACCGCGGTTCCCGGCCGTGACGGACAGGTGGCCCGCGCCCGTGTCGCCGAGTCCGTGGACGCTGACGACCTCCACGGAGACGTCGGGCTCGTCGCCCTCGGAGAAGCGGGAGCCGGGCCGGGTGCTGGCGTTGCCGGCGTTCTGGTAGCCGCCCGACCCGTCTCCGTCGAGGGTGTCGGGGCCCTGCGCCTCACTGGTGGTGCGCGAGCGGCCGTCGGAGTCGGCGGTCGGTGTGCCCCGGTAGGCCGCCCAGAGGGCGAGGACGGGCGCGGCGACGACGGTGGCGACGACCGTCGTCGTGACGGCACGCGCGCGGAGGCGGTCCCGCCGGGCGGCGCGGTCCTTGGGGTCCATGGGGAAGCCGCGCCGGTCGAAGCGCGGCACCGCGGCACCCCGCGCGCGTGGGAGGCGCGCCAGGACGTCGTACAGGGCCGTGCGGGGGGCTTGCAGGACGGGCAGCTCGGCGGGTGTGACCACGGCCCCGGGCCAGCGGCCGGGGACCGCACGCTCCGCGGCCCGGCGGCAGCGCGGGCAGTCGTCCACGTGTCGGACTAGTTCGCGGCGCAGCGCGGCACTGAGCACGAACTGGTGGTCGCCGGTGAGGCGGGCCACGCCGGGGCAACCGCCGGTCTCGACGACGGCCAGGGCCGCACGCGTGCGTTCGACCTCGCAGGCGGCGGAGGAGAGCAGCTCGCGGGCCGCGGCGACCTCCAGGCCGAGAACGGCCGCCACCTCGTGTGCGGCGAGATGGTGCCGTACGGCGAGCTCGAGCGCCTCGCGCTGCTCCGGGCTGGTGCCCGCGGCCTCCGGCCAGGCCAGCAGGGCGAGTTCGCGGCGGCGCCGCTCCTGGAGGTCGTCGGGCACGGGCTCGGGGGTGGGCTCCGCGCCGCTCTCCCGGTGGGCGCTGTGCCGACCCGGCGCGTGTGCGCCTGGACGTTTCCGCTTGGCGTCGGCCAGCTTGCGCAGGCAGGCCCAGCGGGCCAGCGCGTAGAGCCAGGCCCTGCGGTCGTCGGCGGCGTCCGGGACGCGTTGTCCGCGCCGCTCGGTCAGCGCCAGGACGTCGCCGAGGGCCGCCGTGGCGGCGTCGTGGTCGCACAGGACGGACAGACAGTAGGTGAACAGGCCGTCGAGGTAGGGCTCGTATCGATCGGGTGTGCGCTGCGCCAGCGTGCGCGCCGCAGCGCGGTCGCGCGCCTCCCGGTGCGCCCGGTGTGCACCGGTCGTGCGGGTCGGGGTTTCCGGACTGCTGCTCATCACCCGTGCGACCGTAGGCGCCGCGGAACGACCTCTTCTGCCCCCTTGAGCCGTTTTAATCCGTACGGGTGAAACGATCCCTCATAAGGGGACAGGAAGACGGAGTCGAGTGGCTCATTCGTCACGGGGTGTGGCTGATTCGCAGGGGTGAGGTGTGTCCGGCCGGGGGGGCGGCCGGGCACACCTCACCCGGTGTTCGCCGCTCCGAGGGGGGCGGGTGCGGCGAACGCCACCTCGCAGTGGCGTCTGCCCCGGCGGGCGGGCCTTATGCACAGGCATCTCACGTTGTCGGACCCTGCGGTTACGGTTTCCCCATGGCTGCCCGTACGAAGACCACCAAGGACCGTCCGTCCTACCGCTGCACGGAGTGCGGGTGGCAGACGGCGAAGTGGCTCGGCCGCTGCCCCGAATGCCAGGCCTGGGGCACGGTCGAGGAGTACGGCGCGCCCGCGGTCCGTACGACGGCACCCGGCCGCGTCACCACCTCCGCCCTGCCCATCGGCCAGGTCGACGGACGACAGGCCACCGCCCGCCCCACCGGTGTGCCCGAGCTGGATCGCGTGCTGGGCGGCGGCCTGGTCCCGGGGGCCGTCGTCCTCCTGGCCGGCGAGCCGGGCGTCGGCAAGTCCACGCTCCTGCTCGACGTGGCCGCCAAGGCCGCGAGTGACGAACACCGCACGCTGTACGTGACGGGCGAGGAGTCGGCGAGCCAGGTCCGGCTGCGGGCCGACCGCATCGGCGCCATCGACGACCACCTCTATCTCGCCGCGGAGACGGACCTGGCCGCCGTCCTCGGCCACTTGGACGCCGTGAAGCCGTCGCTGCTGATCGTCGACTCGGTGCAGACGGTGGCATCCCCGGAGATCGACGGCGCCCCCGGCGGCATGGCCCAGGTCCGCGAGGTCGCCGGCGCGCTGATCCGCGCCTCGAAGGAGCGCGGCATGTCCACGCTGCTGGTGGGCCATGTCACCAAGGACGGCGCGATCGCCGGCCCGCGCCTGCTCGAACACCTCGTGGACGTCGTGCTGTCCTTCGAGGGCGACCGGCACGCGCGCCTGCGCCTCGTGCGCGGCGTCAAGAACCGCTACGGCGCCACCGACGAGGTCGGCTGCTTCGAACTGCACGACGAGGGCATCACAGGCCTGACCGATCCGAGTGGACTTTTCCTGACCCGTCGTGACGAACCGGTCCCCGGCACCTGTCTGACGGTCACCCTGGAGGGCCGCCGCCCCCTGGTCGCCGAGGTGCAGGCGCTCACCGTCGACTCACAGATCCCCTCGCCCCGCCGCACCACGTCCGGCCTGGAGACCTCCCGCGTCTCCATGATGCTCGCGGTCCTGGAGCAGCGGGGCAGGATCAGCGCGCTCGGCAAGCGGGACATCTACTCCGCGACGGTCGGCGGAGTGAAGCTCTCCGAGCCCGCGGCGGACCTGGCGATCGCCCTCGCGCTGGCCTCCGCGGCGAGCGACACCCCCCTGCCCAAGAACCTCGTCGCGATCGGCGAAGTGGGCCTCGCGGGCGAGGTCAGACGGGTCACGGGCGTTCAGCGCAGACTCGCCGAGGCGCACCGCCTGGGCTTCACGCACGCGCTCGTACCGGGCGATCCCGGCAAGATCCCCGCGGGGATGAAGGTCCTCGAAGTCGCGAACATGGGGGACGCCCTGCGGGTGCTCCCGCGCTCCCGTAAGCGAGAGGCCCCGCGGGAGGCGGAGGAGCGCCGGTAGACTTTGCCCAGGTCTCGCCCGTCCGTACGAACCGAGTGCGCGAAACGCGAGCACCCCAGAACCTGTGACCGGAGGAGTGCAGTGGCAGCCAACGACCGGGCGGCAGCTCCCGGAAAGTCCGGTGGGAGTTCCGGTGCCGACGGCCTGATGCGTGCCGCCCTGAGCGCGGTGGCTCCCGGCACAGCCCTGCGCGACGGCCTGGAACGGGTTCTCCGCGGCAACACCGGCGGACTCATCGTGCTCGGTTCCGACAAGACGGTCGAGACCATGTGCACGGGCGGATTCGTCCTCGACGTCGAATTCACGGCCACGCGCCTGCGTGAGCTGTGCAAGCTCGACGGCGGCATCGTGGTCTCCTCCGACCTGTCCAAGATCCTGCGGGCCGGCGTGCAGCTGGTGCCCGACCCGACGATCCCCACGGAGGAGACGGGCACCCGCCACCGCACGGCGGACCGCGTCAGCAAGCAGGTCGGCTTCCCCATCGTCTCGGTGTCCCAGTCCATGCGTCTGATCGCGCTCTACGTCGACGGCCAGCGCCGCGTCCTTGAGGACTCCGCGGCGATCCTGTCCCGCGCGAACCAGGCGCTCGCGACCCTGGAGCGCTACAAGCTCCGTCTGGACGAGGTCGCGGGAACGTTGTCAGCGCTGGAGATCGAGGACCTGGTGACGGTCCGGGACGTCTCGGCGGTGGCGCAGCGACTGGAGATGGTGCGGCGCATCGCCACCGAGATCGCCGAATACGTGGTCGAGCTGGGCACCGACGGCCGTCTTCTCGCCCTCCAGCTCGACGAGTTGATCGCGGGCGTGGAGCCGGAGCGCGAGCTGGTGGTCCGGGACTATGTTCCGGAGCCCACCGCCAAGCGTTCCCGCACGGTCGACGAGGCGCTGTACGAGCTGGACGCGCTCACCCACGCGGAGCTTCTCGAAATGTCCACGGTGGCCCGCGCGTTGGGCTACACCGGCTCCCCGGAGGCGCTCGACTCGGCGGTGTCCCCGCGCGGCTTCCGCCTGCTGGCCAAGGTCCCCCGCCTCCCCGGCGCGATCATCGACCGCCTGGTGGAGCACTTCGGCAGCCTTCAGAAGCTCCTCGCGGCAAGCGTCGACGACCTTCAGGCGGTCGACGGCGTGGGCGAGGCGCGGGCGCGCAGCGTGCGGGAAGGTCTGTCCCGCCTGGCGGAGTCGTCCATCCTGGAGCGGTACGTCTGAGGCCTGCGGTACCCCCGAGGCGTGCGGGGTCTCCGAGGTGGGTGTCCCTCCGAGGCATGCGGTACCTGTGAGGCGTGCGGTGTCTCCGAGGCGGGGTCCGTTTGGGGCGTGCGGTTACTGCGAGGCCTTGGACCCGTCCGAGGCGTGCGGTACCTCTCCGGCGCCGCCTCTGCTTCCTCCGGGAGGAACCGGTACCTCAGCGCCTGTCAGGTGAAGCGGTACCCCGAGGCGGCGTGGGTGACCCCGCTCCCCGATCCAGGGACGACGGCCGCGGCGCCTCGCTCAGTCCTGCTCCAGCACGAACGAGGTCTGCGCCTTCGTGAACCCGGGTGCCTTCGCCTCCACCAGGTACGTCCCGGCTCCGGCGACGCCGGCCGGGGGCGTCGCGCACTCCGGCGCACTCGGCTTCCGGTCCCACGTCACCGTGTAGGTGAAGCTGCTCCCGGCCGGTACCCGGTACAGCATGCTCGCGGACCCCTTCGGACAGTCGGCGGACGACCAGTAGTCCTCGGGGCCGCCTGCCGGAGTGATCGTCAACACCGCCTTCTTCGGCCCGAGATCGACCTTGCAGTCACTTCCGGAGGAGTTCTTCGCCGTCAGCCGGAACGTGGGCTTCTGGTCCGGCGAGTACGTGTTGCGGACGCTGCGCAGGCTCAACGTGACCACGTTCGCGGTGCAGTTGGGCAGTGTCGTACCGGCCGGCAGTGTCGTACCCGAAGCGCTGCCGTTGGAACCGTCGTCCGTGCCACCGGATCCCGCCGAGCCGGCACCGCCCGTGTCCGCGCCCCCGGTTCCGGCACCGTCACCCGAGCCGGTGCCCGAACCCGAACCCGAACCCGAACCGCCGGAATCCTCGTCACCCGACTCGTCGCGCCCACCCGGCCTTTGGCTGATCGCCGGCCCGGACCCGGACGGCCCCGGCGTGATGGAGGGCGCGGGATTCTTGCCGTTGGAGCCGTCCGCCCCGTTCTTGCCGCCACCCCCGCCCGAACTGACCACCCACGTGACCAGCAACGCCAACAGGGCGAACACGGACAGCAGTACGACCCTCCGTCGCCAGTAGATGGAGGAGGGAAGCGGCCCGACCGGATTGCGCAGAGATCCCACGGCGCAAACTGTACGAGAGATCCTTGCGTTCCCCGGTCCCACCCGCCGCGCCGCCCACAACTTTTACGGATCATCATCCCGGACACCGCTGCACCGCCGCCGACTTGGCTCCCTCCCCCACCACCCCGGTCACCGGGCGTCACATCAGCGGCCCGCGCCGACCACGGTGCGTGACAGCGCACTTCTTCGCCCCCTCGCTCCTCGCTCCGCGGCCACGCCCGCGGCCCACGCGCGCCGACACTTCCCGCACCACCCCGCCCCACCGGTGGTGCCACGCGCGCGTGTCCCTCCGCGCATGGCAGGATCGGAAGCGCCATGACTGCGCCCACGAAGCCCCCGCACAGCAGCCCCACCGACACCGTCCCCAGCCCGTCCCCCGGAGAACAGCCGACGCCGGCCACGACCGACCCGACGGCCGCCGGACGTGCCTCCGCAGAGCGCCTGCACTCCCCCGTCATCGACTGGTTCGAGGACCATGCCCGCGACCTGCCCTGGCGACGCCCCGAGGCCGGCGCCTGGGGAGTGATGGTCAGCGAGTTCATGCTCCAGCAGACGCCGGTCAGCCGCGTCCTGCCGGTCTACGAGCAGTGGCTCGCCCGCTGGCCGCGTCCCGCCGACCTGGCCGCCGAGGCTCCCGGCGAGGCCGTACGCGCGTGGGGCCGGCTCGGCTATCCGCGCCGCGCCCTGCGGCTGCACGGCGCCGCGGTGGCCATAACGGAACGACACGGCGGTGATGTACCGGCGGACCACGCGCAACTGCTGGCTCTGCCCGGCATCGGCGAGTACACGGCCGCCGCCGTCGCCTCCTTCGCTTACGGGCAGCGGCACGCCGTGCTGGACACCAACGTCCGCCGGGTGTTCGCGCGCGCGGTCACCGGGGTGCGGTATCCGCCGAACGCCACCACGGCGGCCGAGCGCAAGCTGGCGCGCGCCCTGCTGCCCGAGGACGAGAAGATCGCCGCGCGCTGGGCCGCCGCGTCCATGGAGCTGGGCGCGCTCGTCTGTACGGCACGGAACGAGGCCTGCCCCCGCTGCCCGATCGCCGCCCAGTGCGCCTGGCGGCTCGCGGGCAAGCCGGAGCACGACGGTCCGGCGCGCCGCGGTCAGACGTACGCAGGTACGGACCGGCAGGTGCGCGGCAAGCTGCTCGCCGTACTGAGGGAGGCCCACACGCCCGTGCCGCAGGCGGCACTCGACCGGGTGTGGCACGAGCCGGTGCAACGCGCGCGTGCGCTGGACGGCCTCGTCGCGGACGGTCTGGTGGAACCGCTGCCGGGCGGCCTGTACCGGCTGCCGCTCACCTGACGCACAGTCAGTTCACAGCCGGGCGATGGCGCCGGGGCCGCAGTCGGCCCTCCGCCACGGCCGATCTGAGGGCGTATCCACTCAAATCGGCCACATCGAGTTCTCTTCCTTACCCCTGACCTGCCTCCGTTACACAACCGACGGACAGCCGACTGCTAGCCGCAGGCTGCCTCGCACAGTGTCGTGACAACAGCTCCGTAGCTTCCTTCGTGTGCCCGGCAGCTACACCCGGGCCACAGACCACGAGCGGGAGACCGGCGGACGACAGCCAGCCGGAACGGGGATACGGAGGCGGTTGATCATGGCGCACGGAGAGGTGCTCGAGTTCGAGGAGTACGTCCGCACCCGGCAGGACGCGCTGCTGCGCAGTGCCCGCCGACTGGTCCCGGACCCCGTGGACGCCCAGGACCTCCTCCAGACCGCGCTGGCCCGTACGTACGGCCGCTGGGACGGCATCGCGGACAAGCGGCTGGCGGACGCCTACCTGCGCCGGGTCATGATCAACACGCGGACCGAGTGGTGGCGGGCCCGCAAGCTGGAGGAAGTCCCCACCGAGCAGCTGCCTGACGCCAGCGTGGACGACTCGACCCAGCAGCACGCGGACCGCGCGCTGCTGATGGACGCGATGAGGGTGCTCGCTCCGAAGCAGCGCAGCGTCGTCGTCCTGCGACACTGGGAGCAGATGTCCACGGAGGAGACGGCCGCCGCGCTCGGCATGTCGGCCGGTACGGTCAAGAGCACGCTGCACCGGGCGCTCGCCCGGCTCCGCGAGGAGCTGGAGGCCCGCGATCTGGACGCACGCGCGCTGGAGCGTGAGGAGCGGGAGCGTTGCACGGCGGCCTGAGCGAGGCCGGGCCCTCACCGGCCCGAGGCACCTTCCAGGCGGTGATCACGGCGTTGGCCGTGCTCGCCGCCCTCGGCCTTTCCCTGTCCTCGTGCGCCACCGGCGGCACCGGCGCCCGTGACGAGGGCCCGGCGCACGCCGGAGCGGCCGTCGGCGCCACCGCCTCCCCGTCGGACGCTCCCACGGACGTCCCCGACCGCACCGACGCCGTCCGGCTCGTCCAGGACGACCCCGAGGTCTCGGCAGAGGTCAAGCGCGAACTGAAACCGTGCGTCGGCGACGAGTACCCGGTCGACGTCTCCTTCGGCGACCTCACCGGCGGCGCCGAGAGCGACGTCGTCGTCAACGTGCTGACCTGCGGTGACGCCGTCGGGGTCGGATCGTATGTGTACCGGGAGAAGAGTGGCCGGTACGAGAACGTGTTCAAGGCGGAGGAACCCCCGGTCTACGCCGAGATCGACCGCGGCGACCTGGTGGTGACCAAGCAGGTGTACGAGAAGGGCGACCCCGTCTCCAGCCCCTCCGGCGAGAACGTGATCACGTACCGCTGGACGGCCGCGGACCGCTTCGTCAAGGAGTACAGCTGGCACAGCGACTACAGCAGCGTCGTGGGCGGGGACGCGACGCCGGTACCGGAGAGCGGCTGACGGACTCGCACCTGGGGCCCGGCATCGGCCTCGCATCCCCGTATCCCGTTCCTCCGCGAAACAAATCCGCCGTGGCGTGAACCGTCAGGACCGCTCGGAGCGATGAACCAGTGAACGCACCAGGCGCTCCGGGCGTCCCACCTAGGGACAACCCACAGCGGGCAGGCAGACGGAGACGCCCGCCCACACCGCGGACAGCGTGAACACCGCGGACACAGCACACCCACGACACCACTGAGGACTGAGAGCACCGGGATGGCAGACCAGACCCACGTCCTGTTCGTCGAGGACGACGACGTCATCCGCGAGGCCACCCAGCTCGCGCTGGAGCGGGACGGCTTCGTGGTCACCGCGATGCCCGACGGGCTGTCCGGCCTGGAGGCGTTCCGGGCGAACCGTCCCGACATCGCCCTGCTGGACGTCATGGTGCCCGGCCTGGACGGCGTGAGCCTGTGCCGGCGCATCCGCGACGAGTCCACCGTTCCGGTGATCATGCTCTCCGCCCGCGCCGACTCCATCGACGTCGTCCTCGGCCTGGAGGCCGGCGCCGACGACTATGTGACCAAGCCGTTCGACGGCGCCGTCCTGGTGGCTCGCATCCGCGCGGTGCTGCGCCGGTTCGGGCACGCGGGCGGACCCGACCGGGGCGAGGCGGAGTCCTCCGCCACCGCAGGCGTGCTGGCCTTCGGCGACCTGGAGATCGACACCGAGGGCATGGAGGTGCGCCGGGCCGGGCAGCCGGTCGCGCTCACGCCGACCGAGATGCGCCTGCTGCTGGAGTTCTCCTCCGCCCCGGGCACGGTCCTCTCGCGGGACAAACTGCTGGAGCGGGTGTGGGACTACGGCTGGGGCGGAGACACCCGCGTCGTCGACGTCCATGTGCAGCGGCTGCGGACGAAGGTCGGCCAGGACCGCATCGAGACGGTCCGCGGCTTCGGCTACAAACTGAAGGCCTGAGCGGACAGGGGTATGCGGGGGATGTTGCGGCACCTGGTTCCGGCCCGCGTGGAGCGCGCGGGCATCCGCACCGGCCTGCGGTGGAAGCTGAGCGCGGCCATCGCGCTGGTCGGCGCGCTGGTGGCGATCGTGCTCAGCCTCGTCGTCCACAACGCCGCACGTGTGTCCATGCTGGACAACGCGCGCGACCTCGCCGACGAGCGCGTCCGAATCGCCCAGATCAACTACGAGCTGTCCGGACGTCCCAACTTCCCCAACATCAAGATCGACGACCAGGACCTGCCGTCGGAGCTGAGGTTCAAGGTCGAGGAGGGGCGCCGGGCCACGTTCGTCTCCGACCACGGGGGCGGGGCGCCGGACATCTGGGCGGCCGTGCCCGTGAAGGACGGGCACGTGCTCTCCCTGCACACCGGCTTCACCGACCGCAGCACGGACATCCTCTACGACCTCGACCAGGCCCTGGTGATCGGCTCCATCGCGGTCGTTCTCGGCGGCAGTGCGCTCGGGGTGCTGATCGGCGGACAGTTGTCACGCCGGCTGCGCAAAGCGGCGGCCGCGGCGAACCGGGTCGCCAAGGGTGAGACGGAGGTCCGGGTACGGGATGCCATCGGCGGGGTCGTGCGGGACGAGACCGACGACCTGGCGTCCGCCGTGGACGCCATGGCGGACGCGCTCCAGCAGCGGCTGGAGGCCGAACGCCGGGTCACCGCCGACATCGCGCACGAGCTGCGGACACCCGTCACCGGGCTGCTGACGGCAGCCGAACTGCTGCCGCCGGGACGGCCCACCGAACTGGTCCTGGACCGGGCCAAGGCCATGCGCACGCTCGTCGAGGACGTCCTGGAGGTGGCACGCCTCGACGGCGCCTCCGAACGCGCCGAGTTGCAGGACATCATGCTGGGCGAGTTCGTCACCCGGCGCGTCGCGGCCAAGGACCCGGAGGTCGAGGTGAGGGTGGTGCACGAATCGATGGTCACCACTGATCCCCGGCGCCTCGAGCGTGTGCTGTTCAACCTGCTCACCAACGCCGGCCGACACGGCAAGCCACCGGTCCAGGTCACCGTCGAGGGCCGGGTCATCCGGGTCCGCGACCACGGTCCCGGATTCCCCGAGGATCTGCTCGCGGAGGGCCCGAGTCGCTTCCGCACCGGCAGCAGCGACCGGGCGGGCCGCGGTCACGGCCTCGGACTCACCATCGCGGCAGGACAGGCCCGCGTCCTGGGCGCTCGGCTGACCTTCCGCAACGTACGGCCCGCCGGGGCACCGGCACACATACCGTCCGAGGGCGCCGTGGCCGTCCTGTGGCTGCCGGAACACGCCCCCACCAACACGGGAAGCTATCCGATGCTGCCGTAGGGCCGGGCAGGGCCGGGCGGGGCAGGGCGGTTCTCGGGGCGGGGCAGTAGGCGCACGTGCCGGCCGCGGGCGAGGGTCCGGGCGGCGCGCCGGCCGTCGGTCGTCGGCGAGGGCCGAGCCGTCGACGCGGGCCGAGCCGTCGACGCGGGCCGAGCCGTCGGCGAGGGTACTGACCGCCGAGGCGGGTCCGAGCCATGGGTCGCGCGTGCCGGCCGCCGAGGCGGGTCCGAGCCATGGGTTGCGCGTGCGGGCCGCCGAGGCGGGGTGGGGCCGCGTGGCCGTAGGACCGCTTGGCCGTGCGGCCGGAGGGCTGGGGTACGGCCGAAGGGCCGGGGTAGAACCGCCTGACCGGGATGCGGCCGAAGGGCCGGGGTAGAACCGCCTGACCGTGCGGCCGGAGGGCCGGGGTCGGACCGCCTGACCGCGGTGCGACCGAAGGGCCGGGGGCGTAGCCGAAGGGCCGGGGCGTAGCCGAAGGGCCGGGGGCACAGCCGAAGGGCCGGGGGCGTAGTGGCCGTAGGACCAGGTTCGAGTCGTCGGCTGGATGCGGGCGGGCGCGGATCCGAGCGCCGCCGTAGCGCCGAGCGCCGCGTACAGGCCAGGTGCCCCCGCCACCCTGGAGCCATGTGCGAGCCGTGGAGGACCCTGTGCGGCCCGCTGGATGCGGGCCGGGGGCCGGATGTCGTCGTGGGGGCGCTTCGTGGGGCGCCCAGCACTCGCCCGTGCCGGAGGCCCGGGGCCGACACCGGCCGCAGGCCTCTCATAGGGCGGGCGACGCCGGGACTGCCGCTGTCAGCGGACGGCGGCGGTCCCGCTGCGAGGGTCAGACGGGCTCGACCACCGGCGTCTTCGGGGCGGTGGGCTCGTCCGCGGTCCCCTCCTGCTTCGGTCCGGCACCCCGGAGGGGCACCTCCTTGACGAACACGGCCGCCACCAGCGCGACCACGGCCACGATGGCCCCGAGGACGAACGCCGCGTGCGTGCCGTCGGACACCGCGTACTGGTAGGCCTCCCGCACCGGAGCCGGAAGTTCGGCGAGGCCGGCGGCGTCCAGTTGCGCGGACTGCCCGGTGATCCTGGAACCCAGCGCACCGGCCCGCTCGGACATGGCGTCCTGGACGCGGCTGTTGAACAGCGCGCCCATGATCGCGACACCGAAGGAGGAACCGAGCGTACGGAAGAGGGTGGCCGAGGAGGACGCGACCCCCATGTCCTTCATCTCGACGCTGTTCTGCGCGACCAGCATGGTGATCTGCATCAGGCAGCCCATGCCGAGGCCGACGACCGCCATGAACGCACCGGAGGTGAGCCGGGAGGTGCCGGTGTCCATCGTGGACAGCAGGTACAGCCCGACGACCATCAGCGCCCCGCCGACGATCGGGAAGACCTTGTAGCGGCCGCTGCTGGTCGTGATCCGGCCGGCGACCATCGAGGTCACGAGCATCGCGCCGAGCATCGGCAGGAGCAGCAGGCCGGAGTTGGTCGCCGAGGCGCCCTGCACCGCCTGCTGGTACAGCGGCAGGAACAGGGTGGCGCCGAACATCACGAAGCCGGTGATGAAGCCGATCACCGACATCAGCGTGAAGTTGCGGCTGCGGAAGATGTGCAGCGGCAGGATCGGCTCGACAGCCCTGGTCTGCCAGAACACGAACCCGACCAGCGCCGCGACACCGATGGCGATCAGTTCCATGATTCGCGCGGAGGTCCAGGCGTACTCCGTGCCACCCCAGGTGGTGACGAGCACGATGGAGGTGATGCCGACGGTGAGCAGCCCGGCGCCCAGGTAGTCGATGCGTGCCTGGGACCGCTTCTTCGGCAGGTGCAGGACGGCGGTGATGAGGCCGAGGCCCACCACGCCGAGCGGGAGGTTGATGTAGAACGCCCAGCGCCAACCCCAGTGGTCGGTGATGGTGCCGCCGACCAGCGGTCCGCCGATCATCGCGATCGCCATCACGCCGGCCATCATGCCCTGGTACTTGCCACGCTCCCGCGGCGGGACGAGGTCGCCGATGATCGCCATGACGCCGACCATCAGACCGCCGGCGCCCAGTCCCTGCACGGCGCGGAAGCCGATCAGCTGGCCCATGTCCTGGGCCATGCCGCTGAGTGCCGATCCGGCCAGGAAGATGACGATCGAGCTGAGGAAGGCGCCCTTGCGCCCGTACATGTCGCCGAGCTTGCCCCAGATCGGGGTGGAGGCCGCGGTGGCGAGGGTGTACGAGGTCACCACCCACGACAGGTGTTCCAGACCGCCGAGGTCTCCGACGATGGTCGGCATCGCGGTGCCCACGATCATGTTGTCGAGCATCGCGAGCATCATCGTGATCATCAGTGCGAGGATCACGACCCGCACGCTCTGCTGCTTCCTGACCTGTATGTCGGCGTCCGGCTCGTTCTTGTCCTTGTCCTTGCCCTTGTCCTGTGTGCCGGTGTCCGGCTCAACGGTTCGGGTGTCCGCCATCGTTCCCCACTCCCCCAGGGCCGCCACTTACTTGCCGCCCGGCTAGTTCACTACACTGGGAAAGTAGACGCGCAACTAGCCGGGCGTCAAGTAAGTTTCACCGGCCGGAGGGTAAGCGTTCTTACCTTCTGGCTCCGGTTTCGCGGGGACGCGAGGAGTACGAGGATGGACGTCACCATGGACGGCACCAAGCAGCGACGCCGCGGCAACACCCGCCAGCGCATCCAGGATGTGGCGCTCGAACTCTTCGCCGAGCAGGGCTACGAGAAGACGTCCCTCCGCGAGATCGCGGAGCATCTGGACGTCACCAAGGCGGCGTTGTACTACCACTTCAAGACCAAGGAAGAGATCATCGTCAGCATCTTCACGGACCTGACGAAGCCGATCGAGGACCTGATCGAGTGGGGCCGCAGTCAGCCGCACACCCTGGAGACCAAGCGGGAACTCCTACGGCGTTACAGCCGCGCGCTCAGCGAGGCCACCCCGTTCTTCCGTTTCATGCAGGAGAACCAGGCGACGGTCCGCGAACTCCAGGTGGGCGAGACCTTCAAGGACCGCATGCGCGGGCTGCGCGACATCGTCATCGACCCGGACGCCCCGCTCGCCGACCAGGTCCGCTGCGTCAGCGCCATCTTCACCCTGCACGCCGGAATGTTCTTCCTGCACGACCTCGAAGGCGACCCCGAGGAGAAGCGCGAAGCTGTCCTCGAGGTCGCCATCGATCTGATCACCCAGGCCCATCAGGGCTCGCGGCCGTCCTGACGGCCGCCGCGGTTCACCGTCGTCAGACGGTCACACCCTTGCCGCGCAGGAACTTCACCGGGTCGATCGCCGAACCGTAGTTGGCGGTGGTCCGGATCTCGAAGTGCAGGTGCGGGCCGCTGGAGTTGCCGGTGTTGCCGGAAAGGGCTATGCGCTGGCCGGTCTTGACGATCTGGCCGACCTTCACGTTGACCTTCGAGAGGTGGGCGTACTGGGAGTACACGCCGTTGGCGTGCTTGATGACGATGGCGTTGCCGTAGGCGGGGCCGTCTCCGGCGCCGTTGCCGCCGGCCTTGACGACCTTGCCGCCGTGGGCGGCGACGACCTTGGTGCCGGTCGGCACGGCGAAGTCCTGACCGCTGTGGGTGGAGTTCCACATGTTGCCGGCCTGGGCGAAGCTGGCGGACAGCTTGTACTTCTTCACCGGGTCGACCCAGGAGGCCGCCGAGGCCTTCTTGGCCGCCGACACGGCGGTCGCGGCGGTGGGCGCCGCCTTCTGGGCCTGGGGCGTGACAGCGGAGGCCACACCGCTCCCCAGCACGACCGTGGCGCCGAGAGCGGCGGCGCCGACGGCCACGCGGGTGCGGTGCTGGGGCGTACGGGAAGAACGGAACGTGACGCGCTGGAACATCGAAAACCTCATGGGGCCGGGGACAGAGAGAACCACCCGACGTACGGACGTCGCCGGATGGCCATCCCTTGGTAACCCGAGGCACGCCAAAGCCTCAAACGTGTGATCTACGACGGAACCTAGTACTTCACTCCAAAACGGCACACTTCTTGACACTTCACCCTCCGACCCGCACGCGGCCCCGTTCCACACGGGAGCCTTCCGGACTGATGCGGCTCTGGGGGTTACGTCCTTTTCGCCCGATTTACGGTCAGCACTATTCCGGGTAGTACGTGACGTGGCTCCTGTGCGACAAGTCACCGGCCGCACGGCGCAGGCCACTTCGGAATGTGACGGCGGCTACTCCCCAGCCTCGTCGCCGAGTTGTGACCCGCGTCACGAACCGTGCACGAGGGTGTGACGGGCCTCTCATGGCCCTCTACCGTCCAGTAACCCGCTGGTTCCCGTCAGGCCATCCGCCTCGATGAGCATGCCCACGACACCCGCAGCGCTTTGGACACGAGAGGACCCCCCACCATGACCAGAGGCACCTGGACGCGCCGTATCGGCATGACCGCCGTGGCGACGGCCGCCATCACCGCGATGGCCGTCCCGGCCGGCGCCCAGGCCGCGACGGCCACCGGCACCTCCGCCGTCGCCACCGCCACCGCCACCGCCGCGGAGGACGTCGACTACGACACCTGGCAGGCGGACTGCGTGACCGTGATGAACCAGGCCCTGCCCTATCTGAAGCAGCGCATCGGCGCCGTCAAGCCGGGTGAGAAGCAGGCTCTGGTCCTCGACATCGACAACACCACCCTGGAAACCGACTTCGGCTTCAGCTACCCGCAGCCGGCCAACAAGCCGGTCCTGGACGTCGCCAAGTACGCCCAGGAGCACGGCGTCTCCCTGTTCTTCGTCACCGCGCGTCCCGGCATCATCTCGGGCGTGACCGACTACAACCTCAAGTACGTCGGCTACAAGGTCTCCGGCCTGCACGTGCGCGGCCTGTTCGACCTCTTCAAGGACGTCGCCGCCTACAAGACCGCCCAGCGCGTCACCATCGAGTCCAAGGGCTACACGATCATCGCGAACATCGGCAACAGCGCCACCGACCTGTCGGGCGGCCACGCCGAGAAGACCTTCAAGCTGCCGGACTACGACGGGCAGCTGTCCTGACGAACGAAACGAGAGGGGCCGCTCCGGGACGTGTGTCCCGGAGCGGCCCCTCTTCTCCGCTCAACCCCGAAGGGGTCAGGCGTCCTTGCTCAGGTTCGGACCCGCACCGCCGGTCGCCTGCTCGATCGGCGGGACGTCCGGCAGCGCCGACTTCTCCTCACCCCGGAAGGTGAAGGTCTTGGCGTCGCCCTCGCCCTCGGTGTCCACGACCACGATGTGACCGGGGCGCAGCTCGCCGAAGAGGATCTTCTCCGAGAGCGTGTCCTCGATCTCACGCTGGATGGTGCGACGCAGCGGACGCGCACCCAGCACGGGGTCGTAACCCTTCTTGGACAGCAGTTCCTTGGCGGACTGGGACAGCTCGATGCCCATGTCCCGGTCCTTCAGGCGCTCGTCCACCTTGCCGACCATCAGGTCGACGATCTGGAGGATGTCCTCCTGGGTCAGCTGCGGGAAGACGACCACGTCGTCGACACGGTTGAGGAACTCGGGCCGGAAGTGCTGCTTCAGCTCGTCCGAGACCTTGTTCTTCATGCGCTCGTAGTTGGACTTCGTGTCACCCGCGGCGGCGAAGCCGAGGTTGAAGCCCTTCGAGATGTCTCGCGTGCCGAGGTTGGTCGTCATGATGATGACCGTGTTCTTGAAGTCCACGACCCGGCCCTGGGAGTCGGTCAGGCGACCGTCCTCCAGGATCTGAAGCAGCGAGTTGAAGATGTCCGGGTGGGCCTTCTCCACCTCGTCGAAGAGGACGACGGAGAACGGCTTGCGACGGACCTTCTCGGTCAGCTGGCCACCCTCTTCGTAACCCACGTATCCGGGCGGGGATCCGAAGAGCCGCGACACCGTGTGCTTCTCGCTGAACTCCGACATGTCGAGGGAGATCAGCGCGTCCTCGTCACCGAAGAGGAACTCGGCGAGTGCCTTGGACAGCTCGGTCTTACCGACACCGGACGGACCGGCGAAGATGAACGAACCACCGGGACGCTTCGGGTCCTTGAGGCCCGCGCGCGTACGGCGGATCGCCTTCGAGAGCGCCTTGACGGCGTCCTTCTGGCCGATGACGCGCTTGTGGAGCTCGTCCTCCATCCGCAGCAGACGCGAGGACTCCTCCTCGGTCAGCTTGAAGACCGGGATGCCGGTGGCGGTCGCGAGGACCTCGGCGATCAGCTCGCCGTCGACCTCGGCGACGACGTCCATGTCGCCGGCCTTCCACTCCTTCTCCCGCTTGGCCTTGGCGGCGAGGAGCTGCTTCTCCTTGTCGCGCAGGGAGGCGGCCTTCTCGAAGTCCTGCGAGTCGATCGCGGACTCCTTGTCGCGGCGGACACCGGCGATCTTCTCGTCGAACTCGCGCAGGTCCGGCGGCGCGGTCATCCGGCGGATGCGCATCCGGGAACCGGCCTCGTCGATCAGGTCGATCGCCTTGTCCGGCAGGAAGCGGTCCGAGATGTACCGGTCGGCCAGGGTGGCGGCCTGGACCAGCGCCTCGTCGGTGATCGAGACGCGGTGGTGCGCCTCGTACCGGTCGCGCAGACCCTTGAGGATCTCGATGGTGTGCGGCAGGGACGGCTCAGCGACCTGGATGGGCTGGAAGCGGCGCTCGAGGGCCGCGTCCTTCTCCAGGTGCTTGCGGTACTCGTCCAGCGTGGTCGCACCGATGGTCTGGAGTTCACCGCGGGCCAGCATCGGCTTCAGGATGGAGGCGGCGTCGATGGCGCCCTCGGCGGCACCCGCACCGACCAGCGTGTGCAGCTCGTCGATGAACAGGATGATGTCGCCGCGGGTGCGGATCTCCTTGAGGACCTTCTTCAGGCGCTCCTCGAAGTCACCGCGGTAGCGGGAGCCGGCGACCAGGGCACCGAGGTCCAGGGTGTAGAGGTGCTTGTCCTTGAGGGTCTCGGGCACCTCGCCCTTGACGATGGCCTGGGCGAGGCCCTCGACGACGGCGGTCTTGCCGACGCCGGGCTCACCGATGAGGACCGGGTTGTTCTTGGTACGGCGGGACAGCACCTGCATGACCCGCTCGATCTCCTTCTCGCGCCCGATGACCGGGTCGAGCTTGGACTCACGAGCGGCCTGCGTGAGGTTGCGGCCGAACTGGTCGAGGACCAGGGACGTCGAGGGGGTGCCCTCGGCAGGCCCGCCACTGGCGCCGGCGGTCTCCTTGCCCTGGTAACCGGAGAGCAGCTGGATCACCTGCTGCCGCACACGGTTGAGATCTGCGCCCAGCTTGACCAGGACCTGGGCGGCGACGCCCTCGCCCTCACGGATCAGGCCGAGCAGGATGTGCTCCGTGCCGATGTAGTTGTGGCCCAGCTGAAGGGCCTCGCGGAGCGACAGCTCCAGGACCTTCTTGGCACGGGGGGTGAAGGGGATGTGCCCGGACGGGGCCTGCTGGCCCTGCCCGATGATCTCCTCCACCTGCTGGCGGACCGCCTCGAGCGAAATCCCGAGGCTCTCAAGGGCCTTGGCGGCGACACCCTCACCCTCGTGGATCAGGCCCAGGAGGATGTGCTCGGTGCCGATGTAGTTGTGGTTGAGCATCCGGGCTTCTTCCTGAGCCAGGACGACAACCCGCCGCGCGCGGTCGGTGAACCTCTCGAACATCGTTAATCGCTCCTCAGAGCGGTCAGGCAGTGGGGGGAACTTCCCCTCCCTGTCCTTCCGCAGCTTAGTCCCGCAAGCGGGGACCGCTCATTCCAACTGCCGACACCGTCGATGGCCTCCTGACCCCGAACGCCGACATCTGCTCCAACCCGATGGTGCGAGACGATGTTCCCGCAGGCCAGACAGATACCCCAGTCGCCAGTACGCCGATGGCGAACGTGAGACTGCCACACCCTGCGTGTCGCCCCCTCCCACTAGGGATGTCTTACCCGCTGGGACGGAGACTCCATGCCGAGAGCCCGTGTCCCCTCCGCTACGGGCGAACAACCTTGCGCCTCTCGGCACCCCCGCGCGCCCCCTCTTCGCCACTGTGCGCACTTGACCTCGCACTCAGCGTAACCCGGACGCCTTCCGGACGGTTGCAGTCGGCATGGTTGGCCCAGTCCCCCCGTCAGCGCCCCGACGCGTCCCTCCGACCGCATCCCCGACCGGCCTTCCGGCCGCCCCAGCGTCATCCACGGTCCCCTCCCCCCGCAGACCGCTCGACCCGGACCGTCCGGCCGAGAGCGTCCGCGACTGGTACGAGAACGAACTGGAGTGGGCGACGGTGCCCGGGGAGCCCCTACGCCTTCGCGTGGGCCTGCGTTTCGACGTCCTGGACGTGCCGGCCGAGGCGGGTCACGCGGCGCTGCGGCACCTGGCGGCGGGCTCTCCGGTGGCCGTGCGGGGCGATCGGATGCGACTGCTGGTGGCGGCGGGAAGCACGGACGAGCTACCGGGGATCCTGCGGTGGCTGGAATGGGACGCGTTGCCACTGGATCTGACGGCGACCGGCGCGGGCGGGGCCGTCGAGGCGCCCCTGCCGCCGGGCCGGATCCTCGCCGGGGCAGCGGTACAGGGGGCCGCCGTGTGGGTGCGGCCCCCCGTCGAAGGGTGCGAGGTCGAGTACTCGCTGCCGACGATCTCGGCCTTGGGGGGCGTTGGGGGCGCCCCCGACCTGGTGCGACTGGTGGACACGCTCGCGACGCACTGCCACCGTGTCCGGCTGCGCCGTGCCTGCGCTCAGCCGTTGGCCTTCTCGTAGGCCTCGCGAATGGTCGCGGGAACACGGCCACGGTCGTTGACCTCGTAACCGTTCTCCTTCGCCCACGCGCGGATCTGAGCGGTGTCCTGGCTGCCACCGGCAGCGGGGCGCGTCTTCCCACGTCCCCCCGAAGCACGGCCTCCGGTACGCCGGCCACCCTTCACATAGGGGTCGAGAAGGCCGCGCAGCTTGTCCGCGTTGGCAGTCGTGAGATCGATCTCGTACGTCTTGCCGTCCAGCGCGAACGTCACGGTCTCGTCGGCCTCGCCGCCGTCGAGGTCGTCGACAAGAAGGACCTGAACCTTCTGTGCCACCGGATTTCCTTTCATCGATAACGTGAGGGCCGGGGGTCAGCGGCGTTCCGCCGTTTCGCCGCCCCCTGATATATGCAGTACTGCAGTACGTCGGAAAGCAAACCGCTTTTGCTGAGAAAACACAAACCCTCGGGAGAGACCGGCTGCCCGCCCCTCGCACGGAAACGTGCGCGTTTCGGACATAGGGCACCCGGGCAAGGCGGCTCCGCCGGAATGGGACCCGATGATCACAGATGCAGAAGCATCCGGCTGTTGCCCAAGGTGTTCGGTTTCACCCGTTCGAGACCGAGGAACTCGGCGACGCCCTCGTCATAGGAACGCAGCAGCTCCGTGTAGACATCGGTGTCGACCGGCGTCTCGCCGATCTCCACGAAGCCGTGCTTGCCGAAGAAGTCCACTTCGAAGGTGAGGCAGAAAACCCGGCGAACACCGAGCCAGCGCGCGGTGTGCAGCAACTTCTCCAACAACTGGTGACCGACGCCGGCGCCCTTCAAGCCCGGCTTCACCGCGAGAGTGCGGACTTCCGCGAGGTCTTCCCACATCACGTGCAGCGCGCCGCAGCCGACGACCTCGGCGTTGTCGTCGCGTTCGGCGACCCAGAACTCCTGGATGTCCTCGTAAAGGGTCACCGTCGCTTTGTCGAGCAGGATCCCGCCACGCACGTACGCGTCAAGGAGACGGCGTACCGCGGGGACATCGCTGGTCCGGGCCCGGCGGACGGTGATGGCTTTAGCGTTGACTTCAGGGCTCTGTGCTGACATGAGCGGACGCTATCGCCCGCCGGTCTCCGTCGCGGACCCGGGGTTCTCCCGCGTACTCCCGGCTTCCGGGCGTTCCGAAGTTTCGGGTACCTGGACGATGCGTACGGCATCGCGCAGGGCATGTCGCTGTTCGTCGCTCATCATCCCGAAGAACGCGACGAGAGCGGCGGCGGGGTTGTCGCTCTGCGACCAGGCCTCGTTCATCAGGGCGGCGGCGTAGGCGGCACGTGTGGAGACCGCCTCATATCGATAGGCCCGGCCTTCCGCCTCGCGGCGTACCCAGCCCTTCTGATGGAGATTGTCCAAAACGGTCATCACCGTGGTGTAGGCGATGGACCGTTCCTGCTGAAGGTCTTCCAGGACTTCTCGAACGGTGACCGGGCGGTTCCACTTCCACACCCGCGTCATGACCGCGTCTTCGAGTTCTCCCAATGGGCGAGGCACAACTCAGAACAATAGTGGGAGATCACCCCCATCGCGTGGCGGACGTGCGCTATTCGCGACATACATGAACAAAAGGGGCGTACAGCACCCGGAGTCGGTTGCTGTACGCCCGTAGGACGCGTGTGGGGCGGGCGCGGGCCTGCCCGGTTGTCAGGCCTCGGTGTTCACGTGTCAGGCCTCGGTGTTCACGGAGGCCTGGCGCGTGCTCTCCGCGCGCGCGAGGGCGGCGTCGACGGCCGCGTCCTCCTTGGCCTTGTTGGTGCCGCCCTGGGTCTTCACGATCACCCTGATCAAGCCGATGAAGAAGACCGCCATGACGACAGGGGGCAGCAGCGCGGAGACATAGTCCATGGAGCCAGGGTAGCCAGGGAGGAACGGGACATCGGGGTGGGGTCGTCTTCCGCGCGGCGGGTCGGCGGCCCCTCAGCCGACGGCGAGCCGCTCCTGCGGGCCGGTGGGCGGCCCGGCGGGCTTGCGCCGCGGGAAGACCTCGCCCGGCGTGGGAACGGGCCGCCGGGAGGGCTCCGGCTCCTGCGGCTTCACGGGGACCGGCCCTGGAGCGGGCGGCGGGGGCGGCTTCTCGGCGGGTTTCTCCGCGGGCTTGTCGGCAGGCCGCGGACGCGGCTCCCCGGCGGCGACGGCGACATGGCCGTGACCGGCCACCGCCACGGCCGGGGAACGGCCCCCCGGAAGGGCCAGGAGGCGCGCACGGGACGCCGGCACGGCGGGGGCGGGCGCGGGGACCCGGCGGACCGCACGACGGGCCAGGCGGGCGCGTACGTCCTGCTCGGCGAGGGCCTGGCAGCGGTCCAGGAGGGCGGCCGCGTTCGGATTGCCGCGCAGGGCGCGCAGGGCGGCGAGGTCGTCGACCTCCGGCCGGTGGCCGGCGGCCAGCACCTCCTCGAGGAGCGCGAGGTACCCGGCGGCGGTGCCAGGGAGGGCGGCGCGGTACCGGGCGAGGTCGGACACCAGGAACGCGCGCAGCCGAGCGGCCTCGCGCATCGCCTCGTCGAGGGACTCGGCGAGGCGATGGCAGTCCTGGACGTCCTCGGCCGAGGCGGGACCGGGGTGGAGGGCGTGGGCGAGGGCGCGACGGAGCACACGCAGCTCCTCCGCACCGAACGCCATGCCGCCGCGGGATCCGTATGGCGTGGGCATGCGGCGACGATACGCGCTAATCAGACAAATTCGGCATAAGGGGTGGGTGTGGCGCGTTGGATCACGCCGGGCCGGGCGCGGTCCCGCCCGGACGGCCCACGCCCCCTCCCACACCCAGACCCACCGCTCACGTCCGCGAGACGTTCCGCTCGTACACCAGGCGCAGCCCGATCAGGGTCAGCCACGGCTCGTGCTCGTCGATCACCGAGGACTCGCCCAGCACCATCGGCGCCAGGCCACCCGTGGCGATCACCGTCACGTCGTCGGGGTCGTCCGACAGTTCCCTGGCCATCCGGCCCACGACGCCGTCGACCTGGCCGGCGAAGCCGTAGACGATGCCGGACTGCATCGCCTCGACCGTGTTCTTGCCGATCACGCTGCGGGGCCGGGCCACCTCGATCTTGCGCAGCTGCGCGGCCTTGACGCCCAGCGCCTCGACGGAGATCTCGATGCCGGGCGCGATCACTCCGCCGACGTACTCCCCGCGCGCGCTGATCGCGTCGAAGGTGGTGGCGGTGCCGAAGTCCACGACGATCGCCGGGCCGCCGTACAGCTCGTTGGCGGCGACCGCGTTGATGATCCGGTCGGCGCCGACCTCCTTGGGGTTGTCGAAGAGGATCGGTACGCCCGTCTTCACGCCGGGCTCGACGAGCACCGCCGGGACGTCGCCGTAGTAGCGGCGGGTCACCTCGCGCAGCTCGTGCAGGACGGACGGGACGGTGGCGCAGATGGCGATGCCGTCGATGCCGTCGCCCAGCTCCACCCCGAGCAGAGGGTGCATGCCCATCAGGCCCTGGAGGAGGACCGCCAGCTCGTCGGCGGTGCGGCGGGCGTCCGTCGAGATCCGCCAGTGCTCGACGATGTCCTCCCCGTCGAACAGGCCGAGCACGGTGTGCGTGTTGCCTACGTCGATCGTCAGCAGCATGGCCGGATCCCGCTCCCTACTCCGCCGCTCGCAGGTCCAGGCCGATGTCCAGGATCGGCGAGGAGTGGGTCAGGGCGCCCACGGCCAGGAAGTCGACGCCGGTGTCGGCGTACGCCTTCGCGTTCTCCAGGGAGAGCCGACCGGACGCCTCCAGCAGCGCGCGCCCGCCGACGATACCGACGGCCTCCGCGCACTCCGCGGGTGTGAAGTTGTCCAGCAGGATGAGGTCGGCCCCGGCCTCCACGACCTCGCGCAGCTGGGGCAGGGTGTCGACCTCGACCTCGATCGGCACGTCCGGGAAGGCGTCCCGTACGGCCTGGAAGGCCTGGGCGACGCCACCCGCGGCGACGACGTGGTTGTCCTTGACCAGGGCCGCGTCGGACAGCGACATGCGGTGGTTGACGCCTCCGCCGCAGCGCACGGCGAACTTCTCCAGGGCCCGCAGACCCGGCGTGGTCTTCCGGGTGTCCCGCACGCGTGCCTTGCTGCCCTCCAGGACGTCCGCCCACGCGCGCGTGGCGGTCGCGATGCCGGAGAGGCGGCACATCAGATTCAGCGCGCTGCGCTCGCCGGTGAGGAGGTCACGCGTGCGCGTGGTGACCGACAGCAGCTTCTGTCCGGCCTCCACGCGGTCGCCGTCCTCGACATGCCGCTCCACCTCGAACTCGTCCGTGCAGACGACCGAGAGCACGGCCTCGGCGACCCTGAGGCCCGCCACGACGCCCGCCTCGCGCGCGGTGAAGTCGGCTGTGGCGACCGCGTCCTCGGGGATGGTCGCGACCGTCGTCACGTCCACGCCGTGGGCCAGGTCCTCCTGGATGGCGACGTTGGCGATGTCCTCGACCTCGACGGGGTCGAGCCCGGCGTCGGCCAGGAGCTGGGCGAGCGCGGGATCGAGCCCGCACTCCAGGTACTCCTCGCCGGTGAGGTCGGCGTCCGTGCCACAGGCACAGCCGTCGCCGCAGCCGCCGCTCGGGACGAGGGGAAGATCCTCGGGGGTGCTCACTTCTGTCACTGCTCCTGCTGCTGCCGGGTCGGGGGGAAGTCTGCGGTATCGGTGGTGTGTACGGCGAGCGTCCGGTCCGGATTGAGCCGTACCACGATGTGGCGGCGCCAGTCGGTGTCGTCGCGCTCGGCGCGGTCCTCGCGCCAGTGGCAGCCGCGGGTCTCCTCGCGCAGCCGGGCGGCGGCGACCAGGACGCGAGCCACACACAGGAGGTTGGTGGCCTCCCAGGTGTCGACGCCGGGCTCGGCGGTCTTGCCGTTCTCGTCGAGGGCGTCGCGGGCGTCGGAGTGCAGCCGCTGGAGCTGCTCGGCGGCCTTCTCCAGGGAGTCGGCGGAGCGCAGGACGCCCGCGCCCTCCGTCATGATCCGCTGGATCGCGAACCGTGCCTCGGGGGCGAGAAGGGGGTGCGCGGGCTTCTCGGGGTGCTCAGTGCGCTCGACGGGTGCGGGCACGCGCGCGGGGAGGCCGTCCGCCGACCGGCTCGCCGCGATGTCGGCGGAGATGCGCTCGGCGTAGACGAGGCCTTCCAGGAGGGAGTTGGAGGCGAGCCGGTTCGCGCCGTGCACGCCGGTGCAGGCGACCTCACCGCAGGCGTAGAGGCCCGGCACGGTGGTCCGGCCGTGGGAGTCGGTGCGCACCCCGCCGGAGGCGTAGTGGGCGGCCGGGGCGACCGGGACGGGCTCGGTGACCGGGTCGATGCCGTGGGCCCGGCAGGCGGCGAGGATGGTCGGGAAACGGTGTTCCCACATCTCGGCACCGAAGTGGCGGGCGTCGAGGTACATGTGCTCGGCGTCCAGCTCCTGCATGCGGCGCATGATGCCCTTGGCGACGATGTCCCGGGGCGCCAGCTCGGCCAGCTCGTGCTGCCCCAGCATGAAGCGCACGCCGTTGCCGTCGACCAGGTGGGCACCCTCGCCGCGCACCGCCTCGGAGACGAGAGGCTGCTGGCCCTCCGCGTCGGGGCCGAGGAACAGCACGGTCGGGTGGAACTGGACGAACTCCAGGTCGGAGATCTCCGCGCCCGCGCGCAGGGCGAGCGCCACACCGTCACCCGTCGACACGGACGGGTTGGTGGTGGCGGAGAAGACCTGTCCCATGCCGCCGGTGGCCAGGACCACCGCGGGCGCGTGCACGGCGCCCACGCCGTCGTGCTGGCCCTCCCCCATGACGTGCAGGGAGACACCGGCGGTGCGGCCGTCGGCGTCCGTGAGGAGATCCAGGACCAGCGCGTTCTCGATGGTGCGCAGTCCGCGTGCGCGGACCGCCTCGACGAGTGCGCGGGAGATCTCCGCGCCGGTCGCGTCGCCGCCCGCGTGTGCGATGCGGCGGCGGTGGTGGCCCCCCTCGCGGGTCAGCTCCAGGCCGCCTTCCTCGGACTCGTCGAAGTGGGCGCCGGTCTCGATCAGCCGCCGTACGGCGTCGGGGCCCTCCGTGACGAGGAGGCGTACCGCGTCCTCGTCGCACAGGCCCGCGCCCGCCACCAGCGTGTCCTGGAGGTGCTGTTCGGGTGTGTCGCCCTCGCCGAGCGCGGCGGCTATGCCGCCCTGCGCCCAGCGGGTGGAGCCGTCGTCCAGGCGGGCCTTGGTGACGACGACCGTCGTCAGACCCGCGGCCTCGCACCGCAGGGCGGCGGTGAGGCCGGCCACCCCGGAGCCGACGACCACGACGTCCGCGGAGATGGACCATCCGGGCTCGGGTGCGTGCAGTCGTATGCCTGTGCTGGTCACGAGGCGGCTCCGAAGGTGAGGGGGAGGTTGTCGATCAGCCTGGTCGTGCCGACCCGGGCGGCGACGGCGAGGACCGCCTCGCCGGTGAAGTCGTCGTCGATGTCGCCGAAGTCGGACGGGTCGACGAGGGCGAGGTAGTCCAGTCGGAGCGGCGGGACCATGCGCGCGGCCTCGTCCAGGATCGCGCGGGCGGCGGCGCGGACGGCGGCCACGGAGCCTGGGGCGGCCTTGGCCAGGGAGCCTGGGGCGGCCTTGGCCACGGCGTGGGCGTCGGCGGCCGCACGGGACTCACCCAGGGCGCTGAGCGCCTCCGCACGCGCGTGAGTGGCGGGCACCTCACGCGCGCGTGCCCGCAGCGCCTCCTGCGCGGCATGCCGGTCGCGGCCCGCGAACAGGGCCCTGGACAGGGCGAGCGCGGTGCGCCGCTCGGCCGGGGAGAGATAGCGGTTGCGGCTGGACAGCGCCAGTCCGTCGTCCTCGCGCACGGTCGGTACGGCGACGATGTCGACGCCGAAGTTCAGGTCGCGCACCATGCGCCGGATCAGGGCGAGCTGCTGTGCGTCCTTCTGCCCGTACAGAGCGACGTCGGGACGGGTCAGGTGCAGCAGCTTGGCGACGACGGTGAGCATGCCGTCGAAGTGCCCGGGGCGCGAGGCGCCCTCCAGCCGCTCTCCCATCGGGCCGGCGCTGACGCGGACCTGGGGTTCGCCGCCCGGGTAGACCTCGTCGACGGACGGGGCGAACACGACGTCCGCACCGGCCGCCCCGGCGATCTTGACGTCGGCGTCCAGGGTGCGCGGGTAGCGGTCGAGATCCTCGCCCGCACCGAACTGGAGCGGGTTGACGAAGACCGTGACGACGACCTCGCCCCGCGGTCCGGCGATCTCGCGCGCGGTGCGCACGAGGGTGGCGTGACCCTCGTGCAGGGCGCCCATCGTCATCACGACGGCGCGTCGCCCCGCACGCGTGCGTGCGTGCAGTTCACCGGCGGTGCGCAACAGGGTCGTGGTCATCGGACGTCTCCCTCGGCGCCGTCGGTCCCCTTGGCGAGTACCCCGAGGAGATCCTCGGCGAGTTCGGGCTTGAGCAGACCGCTGGCGAGGGCTCGGTCGGCCGTGGCGCGGGCCATCGCGAGGTAGCCGTCGACGCTCTGCGGGGCGTGCCTGCGCAGCTCCGAGACGTGCGCGGCGACCGTGCCCGCGTCACCGCGCGCGACGGGGCCGGTGAGCGCCGCGTCGCCGGAGCGCAGCGCGTTGTCCAGTGCCGCGCCCAGCAGGGGCCCGAGCATCCGGTCGGGGGCCTCGACGCCGGCCGCGCGCAGCAGCTCCAGCGACTGGGCGACCAGGGTGACGAGGTGGTTGGCGCCGAGGGCGAGGGCCGCGTGGTAGAGCGGCCGGTTCTCCTCGGCGATCCATTCCGGTTCGCCCCCCATCTCGATGACGAGGGCCTCGGCGGCCAGCCGCAGTTCGTCGGGCGCGGTGACTCCGAAGGAGCAGCCGGCCAGGCGCTGGACGTCCACCGGGGTGCCGGTGAAGGTCATCGCCGGGTGCAGCGCCAGCGGGAGGGCCCCCGCCCGCAGGGCGGGGTCCAGGACCCTCGCGCCGTACCGGCCGGAGGTGTGCACCAGCAGTTGGCCCGGGCGGACCGCGCCGGTCTCGGCGAGGCCCTCGACGAGGCCGGGAAGGGCGTCGTCGGGGACCGTCAGCAAGACGAGATCGGCGCGCCGCAAGACCTCGGCGGGGGTGACGACGGGCACGTCCGGCAGCATCGTCGCGGCGCGCCGGCGGGAGGCGTCGGAAACGCCCGAGACGGCGACCGGGCGGTGTCCGGCGAGCTGGAGGGACGCGGCGAGCGCGGGGCCCACGCGACCGGCGCCGACGACGCCGACGGTGAGCCGCGCGGGGCGGTCCCTGGGGTCTGGCTGTTGGACTGTACTCACGCGACGGCGGCCTTCCCGTTCCAGTCCGCTCTGGGTACCGGACGATTTCTCGTCATGTTAACGCGATCGGTTACCGCGGGCCCCGGTTGTCCACAGGCTGTGGGTGACGGCACTTCCTTCCCGGGCGGAATTCGGGGTGGTCTCGCGGCCACGTGCGGGCCATGATCCACCACATGAGTGATACGGCGGGTCAGTCCAAGCAGGCCTCCGAGCAGGGGCTGCCCGGTCCGGTGCCGGAGTCGGCGTCGGAGGCGGAGGCGGAGGCGGAGGCGGAGGCGGAAACCGTGTCGGAGCCGGCGTCGGAGGCGGAGGCTGTGTCGGAGCCGCTGTCGGAGGACGCCCGGCGCAGGCGGCGTTGGGAGCGGCGCAGGAGGGCCTCCCGCAGCGCGCGGCGGGTACTGGCGCGCGCCGGGCTCCAGAGCACGATCCGCCAGCGGCTCGCTCTCCTGGACGCCGCCGGCGAGGTGTACGACCTGGACGAATCCGTCGACATGTACGGCGACGGCGTCGTCGCGGCCCTGGAGACCAAGGTCGCCGGGCTGCTCGGCAAGGAGGCCGCGGCCTTCTTCCCGACGGGCACCATGGCGCAGCAGGTCGCCCTGCGCTGTTGGGCCGGCCGCACCGGGAACCCGGCCGTGGCCCTGCACGGCAAGGCCCACCCTGAGGTGTATGAACGCGCCGCGTTCAGCCAGGTCAGCGGATTGCGGCCGGTACGGCTGACCGACGAGCCCCGGCAGCCCACCGCCGAGGAGGTCCGCGACTGCGAGGAACCGTTCGGGGCGCTGATGCTCGAACTGCCGCTCAGGGACGCCGGACACCTGCTGCCGTCCTGGGAGGAGCTGACCGACCTGGTCGAGGCGGCGCGCGAGCGGGACGCGGTGGTCCACTTCGACGGCGCGCGCCTGTGGGAGTCAGTCGTCCACCTCGGCCGCCCGCTCGACGAGATCGCCGGGCTGGCGGACAGCGTCTACGTGTCGTTCTACAAGTCCCTCGACGGTTTCGGCGGCGCCGTGCTGGCCGGCCCGAGCACGCTGGTGGAGGAGGCGAAGACGTGGCGCCACCGCTACGGCGGCATGGTCTTCCAGCAGTTCCCCACCGCCCTGTCGGCGCTGCTGGGCCTGGAGCGGGAACTCCCGCGGCTGCCCTCGTACGTGCGTCACGCGCGCGTGGTGGCCGCCGCGCTGGCCGAGGGATTCACGGCGTCCGGGCTGCCGTGGTCACGCGTGCACCCAGAGGTGCCGCACACCAACGAGTTCCAGGTGTGGCTCCCCTACGACGCCGACACGGTCGCCGAGGCCGCGATCCGTACGGCCGAGGAGACCGGGACCCTGCTCTTCGCCCGCGCCTGGAACGCACCCGTGCCGGGCCTGGCCGTGACGGAGATCGACGTGCGCGCTCCCGGCCTGGAGTGGAGCGCCGAGGACGTGCGGTCGGCGGTCGCCGACTTCGTGGTCCGGCTGAAGGAGGAGGCCGGCCCGGCCCGGAAACAGGCCGGGGGATAGCCGAGGAACAGCCGAGGGATGGACGAGCGGCGAGGCGAGGGCAGTCGAGGGGCGGGCGAGGGCAGTCGAGGGGCGGCGAGGGCAGTCGAGGGCTGGACCAGGGCCGGGCCGGGGCAGGTGTGGGCGCGGGCGAGGGCGGCTGGAGTCCGGGCGTCGAGGATCGGCCCCGCACGGGCCGCCCCGCGTCGCGACGATCGACGGCCACCGCGGATCGGGGACGGCGTTGTCAGTGGCGGGGTGCACCATGAAGGCATGAGCGTGAGCATCGACATCGCGGGGCTGCGGCCGGAAAGGGTCGCGATCGTGCCGTCCCCCCTGGCCGAGCTCGGTATGGCGTTGCACGCGCTGTCCGAGCCGGGGCACCATCCGGGCCTCCAGAGCTGGGTCACGAGTGTCACCGCGCGTCTCGACTCGCATCTCGCCGACCGGATGTGCGAGGCCGACTTCCTGTGGCGGACGACGTTCTCGGACCTTTTCCTGCCGTACGCCGGTATCCCGGGCCGCAGTACGCTCCCGCGCGGGACGCTGGCCGAGGAGTTGGACCTGCTCGACAAGCTGACGGACGAGCAGTTCGTGGACGCCGCGCTGGAGTTCACCTGCGTGTTCGCCTACGGCTCATCCGAACCGCTGATCCTCACGGACGAGCGCGTGCGCCGTCGCGCTCTCGAGGTGGCCGCCTCGCGCGGTCCCCATCAGGTGCGGTTCACGCAGCGGCTGCTCGACGACCCGCCCAGCGTGCGCGCGTGGCTGCGGCGCTTCCTGGAGGACTGTGACGAGGCGTTCTTCGCGGAGGCCTGGTCGCGGCTGAGCCATCAGCTGACGGCGGACGCCCGGCACAAGACGGAACTGCTGCGGCACCGCGGCATGGCGGAGGCGCTGGCGGCGGTGTCCCCCGTCCTGAGCCTGGACGAGGCGGCCGGCCTGATCGAGGTCGACAAGCTCGTCAAGGGGCGTACGGTCACCGCGGGCGGCGGGCTGCTCCTCGTGCCGACCAGCCTCGGCTGGCCCCACTTCAGCGTGCTGCACCGGAGCGGCTGGCAGCCCGTGCTGCACTACCCGGTCGGCTCCCCCGAGCTTGCCTCGCCACCGTCGGTCGAGGAGCTGACCCTGCGGATGACGGCCCTGTCCCACCCCGTGCGGATGCGGATCTGCCGCCATCTGGCACGCAGCGCGTACACCACGAGCGAGCTGGCCCAGGTCCACGGCATGACGGCCCCCGAGATATCCCGGCACGTGGCCGTCCTGAAGAAGGCGGGCCTGATCACCACCCGGCGGCGCGGCCGGTACGTACTGCATCAGCTCGACGTGACGAGAGTGGCCCGGCTCGGCAGCGACTTCCTGGAGGGGGTCCTCAGGTAGGGCATGTGTCCGGCAGGGCACCCTTCTCGCCCGCTGTCCCGGCGGCCGGAGGCGATCCTCTGCCTGCGGAGCCGCCGGTGCCTGCCGACGTCCTCGCCGCTCGCCCCTGGCCCGGCGTCGCCGCCATCCGTCGCCGAGTTCTCCTACGGCGATCGCGAGGACGGCGGTCGCGGCACACCCCAGAAGGCTCTGCCGCTGGTTTCCGATCCGGCCCAGAAGCCACAAGGCGAGTGTCATGACGGCCCACCACGCGGTCCACCCAACGAGCGCGGTGCGTCCCGGAAGCAGTCTCACGCCGTCACCGTAGCCCGACGTTCCTCGTTCGGGGAGCGCCGATGGTCTGCGCCGCATGCCGGTCCTCAGTCGAACCGGATGTGCGTCAGGCCCACCCGCGCCTGACGCAGGCGGGTGCGCAGCGCCCCCTCCGTGTTCGGCCTCAGCGTCAACCCGGCAAGGACGGCGATGCGGTCGGCCGTCTTCGGCACGCTCGTGTGGTCCGTCCACAGGTGTTCGGCAAACTCCGGCTCACGCAGCCGCTCCAGACAGTGATCGAGTTGCAGGACAGCCCAACTCTCTCCGTACCGGGCCGGCTTATTCCCGGCGAAGAACCGCAGGAGGTGCCCCAGCCCGCGCTCGCGCAGTCGCCTCAGCACGGTCTCCCGCTCGGCGAGGAGCGTGAAGTGACGTACGTCGTGACCCAGTTCACGCAGCCTGCCGACGGTCTCGGCGAAGTAGCGCGGGTCGGTGACCGTCATGGGCGCGATCACCACGCCGTCGTGCTCGCGGAGCGCCAGGTCGAGGACCTCGACGACAGCCTGCCGCCACGACACCAGATCCTGGAAATCGCCTCGCAGGTCCGGCGGCAGCATGCGGCGCAGCCCGAAGCCGGCGTGTTCGGGGTCGCAGACGACGCTGCCGGGAAGGCGGCGCCGGATCTCGTGCGCGGTCTGTGTCTTGCCGCCCCCGAAGGGACCGTTGATCCACAGGAGCATGCGCCGACCCTAGTGGCCGCCGAACGCGCGCGGGGGGCGTACGGCGGTGAATCCGTACGCAGCGGGGAGGGGCCGCCGGACCGGTCCGCTCAGCCGAGTCCCCCCGCCCGCACCAGACCCGTCTCGTACGCCAGGACCACGACCTGCACCCGGTCCCGCAGTCCCAGCTTCGTCAGGATGCGGCCCACGTGGGTCTTGACGGTCGCCTCCGACAGCACCAGCCGGGCCGCGATCTCCCCGTTGGACAGTCCCTGGGCGACGAGCATCATGACCTCGCGCTCCCGCTCGGTGAGCCGCTCCAGCTCCTTGTGCCGGGGCTCCTTGCCCGCGCTGGGCAGCATCGGCGCGAACCGGTCGAGGAGGCGACGGGTGGTGGAGGGCGCGACCACCGCGTCGCCGCTGTGCACGGAACGGATCGCGGTGAGCAGCTCGCCGGGCGGCACGTCCTTCAACATGAAGCCGGAGGCGCCCGCCTTCAGGCCGGAGAAGGCGTACTCGTCGAGGTCGAAGGTGGTCAGGATCAGCACCTTCGGCGGGTCCGGCTCCGCGCAGATGCGCCGGGTGGCCTCCACGCCGTCCAGCTTCGGCATGCGCACGTCCATCAGCACCACGTCGACCGCGGTGGCCCGCAGCACCTGGAGGGCCTCGACACCGTCGCCCGCCTCCGCCACGACCTCCATGTCCGGCTGGGCGTCGAGCACCATCCGGAACCCGGTGCGCAGCAGCATCTGGTCGTCGACCAGCATCACGCGGATCGTCATCGAGTCCTCTTCCGTGGGTTGTGACAGGTGTCAACAGAGGGCGTGCGTCGGTCAATGCGCCGGTTTGAGCGGGAGCAGCACGCTGATGCGGAATCCTCCGCCTGGACGCGGGCCCGCGTCCAGCGTGCCGCCGACCATGCCGACCCGCTCACGCATCCCGATCAGACCATGACCCTGGCCGTCGGCGCCGCCCTCCTCGTACAGCTCGTGCGGGGCGCCCTTGCCGTCGTCCTCGACCAGCAGGCCGAGACCGTCGTCGAAGTAGACCAGGCGCACGCTGGCGCCCGCGTTCGGCCCCCCGTGCTTGCGCGTGTTGGTCAGCGCCTCCTGCACGATCCGGTACGCCGTCAGCTCGACGCCGCTGGGCAGGGGCCGCGGGGTGCCCTCGACCTTGAAGTCCACCGGCAGACCCGAGCCGCGGCACTGCTGGACGAGGTCCTCGATCTGCTCGACGTCCGGCTGCGGCACGTACTCCCCGCCCTCCTCGTGTTCGCCGGTGCGCAGGACGCCCAGCAGGCGGCGCATCTCGGCGAGGGCCTGACGGCCGGTGGAGGAGATCGTCTCCAGCGCCTTCTTCGCCTGGTCGGGCGCCGCGTCGAGGACGTAGGCGGCGCCGTCCGCCTGCACCACCATCACGGACACGTTGTGCGCGACGACGTCGTGCAGCTCGCGCGCGATCCGGGCGCGCTCGGCGGCGACCGCGACCTTCGCCTGCGCCTCGCGCTCCCGCTCCAGGCGTGCCGCGCGCTCCTCCAGCTGGGCGAAGTAGGCGCGCCGGGTGCGCATGGAGTCGCCGAGCACCCAGGCGAGCGCGAAGGGCACCGTCTGGAAGACGACTATGGCGATGTTGCCGGCCACACTCGTCTGCTCGTTCGGCCAGCGCAGCTGGGCCAGGGTCGCGGCGCACAGGCCCATGCCCAGCGCGAGTCTCGACGCCCAGCGGGCGCCCGTCGCGGCGACCGTGTAGACGATCACCAGCAGGGCGAAGTCGGCGGCGGTCGTCGCGACGTCCAGCACGAGCTGGACGAGGCCGAGCGCACAGGCCAGCAGCAGCATCCGCTCCGGCATGCGCCGGCGCAGCGCCACCACCAGGCCCAACAGGAAAGCGATCGGCACGAGCAGCGCCAGGGAGTCGGTTCCCTGGTGGTTCTGGCCGGAGGTGGTTCCGGCCACCACAGAGATCCCGAACAGGACGAGAGCCCAGAAGCCGTCGACCGAGGTCGGGTGTCTGCGGAGGAAGTCGTAGAGGCGCTGCACGTAACCCAGAGTAGGGAAGCACGATGCGTGCAGGGGTCAACCGGAGGGCCGATCCGGCCCCGGCGCGCGTACTCCGCAAGGTGGAGAGCCTGATCACCTGTGCGCCTACTCTGATGCGGTGGTGGAGACGATCCGGTGGTCGAAACGGTGAAGGGCGCAGACGGATGGCGCGGCTGGCGGGCGGCCGCGGAGGCCGCACTGTACGGGCCGCACGGCTTCTACCTGCGTCCCGAGGGTCCGGCCGGGCACTTCCGTACGTCGGTGCACGCCTCCCCGCTGTTCGCCGGGGCCGTGGCACGCCTGCTGTGCCGGGTCGACGAGGCGCTCGGCCGGCCCACGGCGCTCGACTTCGTCGACATGGCCGCCGGTCGCGGCGAACTGGTCACCGGCGTGCTGGCCGCGCTCCCCGCCCACGTGGCCGCCCGCACGCGCGCGTACGGGGTCGAGCTGGCCGCCCGTCCGGCGGGCCTCGATCCCGCGATCGCCTGGCTGCCCGAGCCTCCGTCGCAGGTCACCGGCCTGCTGTTCGCCAACGAGTGGCTCGACAACGTGCCGGTGGAGGTCGCCGAGGTGGACTCCGCGGGCGTACCGCGGTTGGTCCTGGTCCGGGACGACGGGACCGAGCGGCTCGGGGAGCCGGTGGCCGGGGCGGAGGCGCAGTGGCTCGCGCGGTGGTGGCCGCTGCCGGGCGAGGAGGGGCTGCGGGCGGAGATCGGGCTGCCCAGGGACCGCGCCTGGGCGGCCGCCGTCTCCCGCGTCGCACGGGGGCTCGCGGTGGCCGTGGACTACGCGCACACGGCGCAGAAGCGCCCTCCGTTCGGCACGCTGACCGGCTTCCGGGAGGGCCGCGAGACCTCACCCGTCCCGGACGGCACGTGCGACATCACGGCACATGTGGCGCTGGATGCGTGTGCGGAGGCGTGCACTCCGGCGCACGCGCCCCAGCGCCCGCTCGTTCTCCGCCAGCGCGCCGTCCTGCGCGCCCTCGGAGTCCAGGGCGCCCGCCCCTCGCTCACGCTCGCCTCCACGGACCCCGCCGGGTACGTGCGTGCCCTCGCCGACGCCGGGGAGGCGGCCGAACTCACGGCGGAGGGCGGGCTGGGGGAGTTCGGATGGCTTCTGCGGCCGGTGGGCATCCCCCACCCCCTCGACCCGCGCGTCGCGGCCCCCGGGTGACCCCGCGGCCTACTTGTCGATGTCCCCGACGACGAAGAACAGCGATCCCAGGATCGCCACCATGTCCGCGACCAGCGTGCCCGGCAGCAGCTCGGTGAGCGCCTGGATGTTGTTGTACGAGGCCGACCGCAGCTTCAGCCGGTACGGCGTCTTCTCGCCCTTGCTGACGAGGTAGTAGCCGTTGATGCCGAGGGGGTTCTCGGTCCACGCGTACGTGTGTCCCTCGGGCGCCTTGAGGACCTTCGGGAGCCGCTGGTTGATCGGTCCGGGCGGCAGGTCGCCGAGGCGGTCCAGGCAGGCGTCCGCGAGGTCGAGCGCGTTGTGCGTCTGCTCCAGGAGGCACTCGAAGCGGGCGAGACAGTCGCCCTCGGTCCGGCCCACCACCTTCAGGGTGTCCTGGAGGTCGCCGTACGCGAGGTAGGGCTCGTCGCGGCGCAGGTCGAAGTCGACGCCGGAGGCGCGGGCGATGGGCCCGCTCACCCCGTACGCGTGCACGGCCGCCGCGGTGAGGGTGCCGACGCCGCGCGTGCGGCCCCGGAAGATCTCGTTGCCGAGCACGAGGTCGTCGTAGACGTCCATGCGCGAACGCACGGCGGCGACGGCACCACGCGCGCGGGACGCCCAGCCGGCCGGCAGGTCCTCCTTGAGGCCGCCGACGCGGTTGAACATGTAGTGCATGCGTCCGCCGGAGACCTCCTCCATGACGTTCTGGAGCACCTCGCGCTCGCGGAAGGCGTAGAAGACCGGCGTGATCCCGCCCAGCTCCAGCGGGTACGACCCCAGGAACATCAGGTGGTTGAGCACCCGGTTCAACTCCGCCAGGAGGGTCCGCGTCCACACCGCGCGCGGGGGCACCTCCATGCCGAGCATCCGCTCCACGGCCAGGACCACGCCCAGCTCGTTCGAGAAGGCCGACAGCCAGTCGTGGCGGTTGGCCAGCATGATGATCTGGCGGTAGTCGCGAGCCTCGAACAGCTTCTCCGCCCCGCGGTGCATATAGCCGATCACCGGCTCCGCATGCTGGATGCGCTCGCCGTCCAGCACGAGCCTGAGTCGCAGCACACCGTGCGTGGAGGGGTGCTGGGGGCCGATGTTGAGCACCATGTCGGTGTTCTCCGCGGCACCGCCGATCCCGACCGTGGTCTCCGTCGTAGGAGTCATGAACCCAGTCTCCCCTACGTACGCTGGCCGTATGGAAACGGGGAGCGCTGCGGACGCGGGGACGACACCGGAGGCCGAGCCGCGGTGGACCGGGCTGCCGCCGGGGCTGTTGCGCATGCGGAGGCTGTTGCTGGTGGTGTGGCTGGGGGCGGCCGCCGTGGCCGCCGGGGTGCTGCTCGGCCTGTTCGCCGGCCGGGCCTGGGCCGCGTTCGCGCTGCTGCCCCTGGCGGGGATCGGCTGGGGCTGGATCGGACTCGGCCGCAACTGGCGCTCCTGGCGGTACGCCGAGCGCGCGGACGACCTGCTGATCAGCCGGGGCGTGCTGTGGCGCGAGGAGACGGTCGTGCCGTACGGGCGGATGCAGCTCGTGGAGGTGACCTCCGGTCCCGTCGAGCGGCACTTCGGGCTCGCCAGCGTGCAGCTGCACACAGCGGCCGCGGCGACCGACGCGACCCTCCCGGGGCTGGACCCGGCCGAGGCCGAACGGCTGCGGGACCGGCTGACCACGCTGGGCGAGGCCCGATCGGCTGGGCTGTGACGGCGCCGGGGGTCGAGGACGGCGTACGGCCGGAGCGGGTCGTCGTCGAGCGGCGGCTGCATCCCGTGACGCCGTTCAGGCGGGCGTGGGCGCCGGTCGCCGTGGTCGTCGGATGGGCCGCGCACGATCCGAACCAGGCCCAGGAGCAGCTGACCCGGCTGACCACGACGACCCTGCTCATCGCGCTCGCGGTTCTCGTGCCGGCGGCCTCGCTCTACGGGTTCCTGTCCTGGTGGTTCACGCACTTCTCGGTGTCCGACAGCGAACTGCGCATCCGCACCGGCCTGTTGTTCAAGCGCACGGCGCACATCAGGCTCGAGCGGCTCCAGGCCGTCGATGTCACCCAGCCGCTGCTCGCGCGGATCGCGGGCGTGGCCAAGCTCCGCCTGGACGTCGTCGGCGCCGACAAGAAGGACGAACTGGCCTACCTGGGCGAGCCGGAGGCCCGCGCCCTGCGCGCCGAGCTGCTCGCGCGCGCGGCGGGCTTCACGCCCGAGAAGGCCCACGAGGTGGGCGAGGCGCCCGCGCGCGAACTGCTGCGCGTGCCGGCGCGCGAACTGGCGATCGCGCTGACGCTGACCGGCGCCACCTGGGGCGCGCTCGTCGCCGCGCTCGTCGTGCCCCCGGTCCTGTGGCTCGCCACCCACAGCGTGTGGACGGTCCTCGCGACCGGCGTGCCGCTGCTGGGCGCGGCGGGCGCGAGCAGCGTGGGACGCTTCGTCGGCGAGTACGACTGGACGGTCGGCGAGTCGCCGGACGGGCTGCGGATCGACCACGGCCTCCTCGACCGTACGCACGAGACGGTGCCGCCCGGACGCGTGCAGACCGTACGCATCGTCGAACCGCTGCTGTGGCGGCGGCGCGACTGGGTGCGGGTCGAGCTGGACGTGGCCGGTTCGGCCAACTCCGTCCTCGTGCCGGTCGCCCCGCGCGCGGCGGCCGAGGCCGTCATCGCGCGCGTGCTGCCCGGTGCGCAGGCGCCCCCGACGGCCGCCCTCTCCCGGCCGCCGCGCCGGGCCGGCCGGTGCGTCCCGCTGTGGTGGCGGGGCTACGGCATCGCCGTAGCGGACACGGTGTTCGTCGCCCGGCACGGGCTGCTGCGCCGCAGCGTGGCGCTCGTGCCGCACGCCAAGGTGCAGAGCGTACGTGTGTCCCAGGGGCCCTGGAAGCGGCTGTGGCGGCTCGCGGACGTCCATGTGGACACGGGGGCGAACAAGACGGTGACGGCGCGCCTGCGGGACGCGCAGGAGGCGGCGGAGCTGCTGCGCGCCCAGGCGGAGCGGTCCCGGACCGGGCGCCGCGGCGCGCGCTCCGACCGTTGGATGGCGTGACCGCCGTCGCGAGCCGTCACCGCCGTCAAGAGCCGTCAGCAGCCGTCACCGCCGGACCTGCCGTATCCGCCGTGCACGCCGCGGCCCGCCGCACCGCAGAGGGCGTGGCGGGCCGGGGTCGGGCTGTCGGACCGGCGGGGGCCGACGGCCGTCAGGAGGCGGCGCTCCGCAGCCCCTGGACGTCGATCTGCTCGGTCTCGTCGTGCGCGGTCAGGTCGATGACCTGACCCACGACCCGCGCGTGCTCGTCGGCCGGCTTGAACTCCGCCTCGGCCTCGGCCTTGTGCAGCGCGAGCGCCTCCTGGCCGACGACATCGGCGAGGTCCTCGTTCTGGACGGCCTCCAACGCGGCGGCGGCCTTCTCCTTCTGCGTACCGAAGAAGTCGAAACCACCCTCCGCCGTGGGACGCCGTACCGGCTGCCTGGCCGGTACGACGGCGACGGCGGTGGGGACCGTGAAGTGAGCACTGCGCGCGGGGGCGGCGGGGTCCGGGGCGAGCGCGTCGCTCTCGGCGGCGGCCGCCACGGCCGGGACCGCCTCTGCCTCTTCGGCGGGCGCGGAATCCTCGGTCCTCGTCCTCGCGGTGGGATCCTGCGGGGTGACCTTCTCCTCCGGAGTGCCGTTCGCCTCGGCGGTCAGGTGGGGGGCGGTCGCGCGCGCGTGGTCGCCGACCGCCTCGGGCTTCCCCTCGACCTCGTCCTCCCGCACGGCCTCCGCGTCGCCGCCGGACTCGGCGGTGGGGGCGGCCCGGACGGGCTCGGCCCCGGCGGGCTCGTCGTCCGCCGCAGTGCTCCGCACCGGCTTCGGCCCGTCGGCGTCGAAGCGGGCCAGCGCCGCCTGCGCCCGCAGGAACAGCCGGGACCCGGACGGGGAGAAGACCCCGGGGGCCTCCGGCTCGTCCCCGGTGCCCTCCACCGCTCGGTCGTCGGCGTTCTCGGCGGCGTTCTCGGGGGCGTCGGCCCGCGTGCCCTCCTGGGCCTCCGGGGCGTCGCCCTCGGCCGGTCCCCGGGTCCCGGCACCGGTCTTCCGGGGCTTTGCCGCGGCGTCCTCCGCGGCCCGCGCGGGCGGCAGTGCCAGCGACGGGGCCGTACTTCCTATCTCGAGCAGGCGGCGGCCCTCCAGGGCGCTCGCCCGCTCGGTCTCCGCCGTGGCGTAACGGCGCAGCAGGGACGCGTGCTCGTTGCGCAGGCCGGCCAGTTCGGCGCGCTTGGCCCGCAGCCGCTGTTCCAGCTTGACGCGCAGTCCGCGCGACTCCTCGAGGTCGCTCTCCAGTTCGGCGACCCGCTCCTCGTAACGCCACTCGTCGCTCGCACGCGCGCGCGTGAGGTCGGCGACCCGCTTGCCCGCCTGGATGTCCCAGCGGCGCATGACGAACGCGCTCGCGACCGCCGTCGCCGCGGCGGCGCCGGCCAGACCGCGGAGCACCAGTGGCTCCGTGAACACCCAGGGGCCGAGGGCGCAGACGAGGGAGACGCCTGCGATCGCCGAAGGAGGCAGCAGCCGGTGCAAAGGTGGGGAATGGCGGTGACGTCCACGTGGCATGGCCAGAAACTTACCGCGCGTAGGCGAATGTTGGCGCCCCGCCCCGTGAAAACGCCGCCATAACGGAGCCTTCACGAGGCGTCAGGAAAACAGGCTCGCCGCGAATTCACCGGTAATCAAGATCATTTCTGGTGGGTGCGGCCGTCCGCCGACGTCACGGGCCGCTCGGCCGCCCGCTCAGCCGCCCGCTGATCCACTCCAGGGTCGGCGGGATCTCGCGCCGCCAGGTGTTGAAGTTGTGCCCGCCGCTTTCGAGGATGATCGACGAGATCCTCGTCCTGTTCGTGGCCTTCGCCAGTTCGATGAACTTCAGCGTGGCCTTGTAGTTGGATTCTCCAACCTTGCTGCTGGTGACGAGCAACGAGGTGTCGGGCGCGGGCCGGTGCTTCAGGAACCACCGCAGATCGGCCTCGTGGCGCCGCGTCTCGTCGCCACGGAACAGGTCACCGGTCGTCGGGTCGCTCGGCGCCTTGTAGTACGCGGACAGGCCGGCGCCCGCCCCGTAGACCTCGGGGTGGTGCATCGCCAGCTTCAGCGCGCAGTAACCGCCGGTGGAGTCCCCGATGACGCCCCAGCTGCCGGGTGTCCTGTTCACCCTGTAGTGGGCCGTCACCGCGGCGGGCAGGTCCTTGGCGAAGAAGGACTCGGTCTGCGGCCCCCCGGGGACGTCCACGCACTCCGTGTCCCGCGGCGGCGCGACCGTCGGCCGCATCATCACCAGGATCATCGGCTGCATACGGCCGTCCTCGGCGAGCCCCCGCGCGGTGCGCGGATAGTCCAGTTTGTCGACGAGGGCCTCCGCCGTGCCCGGGTAGCCCGTCAGGACGACGGCCGCCGGAAACGTGCGCCCGCCCTGGCGCGGGTCGAAGTACTCCGGCGGCAGGTACACGAAGGCGGGTGAGGCGATGCGCGTCGTACGGCCGTCGACGGCGACCTTCTGGATCTGGCCGCCGAACTCGGGCCGCCCGCCGCCGCCCTCCACGCGCCGGGTGTCGAGCACCCGCAGCGGTCCGCCGCCCGCGTGGTCGACGACGACACCCTGTTCGGTCTCCTGGCCGAACAGGTCCGCCCAGCTGGCATAGAACCCGAACGCCTGGTTGGCGGCGAGCCCCACGGACGCGAAGACGGCCAACTGGGTGGCCAGCAGCAGGGCGACGCGCGCCATGACGGCCCGCCAGCCGCGCCCGGCCAGCCGCGGCCACTGCCACACCGTGCCGACGAACAGCAGTACGGCGGACAGGACCGCCAGCAGCAGCACTGTTTTGCTCGTGAGACCCATCGGTGATCCTGCCCGCGCTCTCGGTCCGGGTTCCCGTGACCCCCACTCCCCGCGAGGGCTTGTCCCGGACTTTCCCTTGCCTTTTCGGCGGCTTTGAAGAGATGAGTGAACCTCTCCCCCCGAGACACCGTCCTAGAGGGCGCAATGTCGCCGGATGCCCGATCGGCACCGGATTTCAAAGTCTCTCGCGGAACTACGGGATGCGATGTCTGTCAGGGAAGATGGGGAAATGTCGGTCGGGGTTCCGAATCGATCAAGCCGAGTGCGGCAGCTGATCAGGGGGCCGCGCCCCGAGGCCGTGCCCGTCCTCGTCGGCCGGGCCTGTGCCGTCGTGGGTCTGCTCGACGTCGCCGCCGGGGTCTTCCCGCGGTTCCGCCACAGCCGTATGCACACCATGGCCGAGGTGCTCCCCGGCGCGCTCGGCCCGTTCGCCGCGGCGCTGTCGCTGAGCGCCGGCGTCCTGCTGCTCCTCCTCGCGCACGGCCTCAAGCGCAGCAAGCGGCGCGCCTGGCGCGCCGCGGTCGCGCTGCTTCCGGCGGGCGCCGTCGCGCAGTTCACCTATCGCCACTCGCTCGTCGGTGCACTGATCTCCGTCGCTCTCCTGGTACCCCTGCTGCGCCACCGCGACCAGTTCGCGGCCCTGCCCGACCCGCGCAGCCGCTGGCGCGCGCTGGCCAACTTCGTCCTCATGGGCGCCGGTTCCCTCGGCCTGGGCCTCGTCATCGTCAGCGCCCATCCGCGGCGCATGGTCGGCGACCCGAGCCTGGCCGACCGCATCTCCCACGTCCTGTACGGCCTGTTCGGCTTCGAGGGCCCGGTCGACTACCAGGGCAACACCTCCTGGACGGTCGCCTTCTCCCTGGGCGCCCTCGGCCTGCTCACCGCCATCACCACCGTGTACCTCGCCTTCCGCCCGGAGCACCCGGCCGCGCGCCTCACCGAGGAGGACGAGGTCCGGCTGCGCGCCCTGCTCGCCAAGCACGGCCGCCGGGACTCGCTCGGCCACTTCGCGCTGCGCCGCGACAAGGCCGTCGTCTTCTCCCCCAGCGGCAAGGCGGCCGTGACCTACCGCGTCGTCTCCGGCGTGATGCTCGCGAGCGGCGACCCCATCGGCGACGTCGAGGCCTGGCCCGGCGCCATCGAGCGCTTCATGGACGAGGCCAAGGCCCACTCCTGGACGCCCGCCGTCATGGGCTGCTCGGAGACCGGCGGCGAGGTGTGGACCCGCGAGACCGGGCTGGACGCCCTGGAACTGGGCGACGAGGCGGTGGTGGACGTCGCGGATTTCTCGCTGGCCGGCCGCGCGATGCGCAACGTGCGCCAGATGGTCAAGCGCATCGAACGCGCCGGTTACGAGACCCGGGTCCGACGTGTCCGTGACCTCGGCGAAGGCGAACTGGAGCGCATCCGGCTCGCCGCGGAGGACTGGCGCGGCACCGACACCGAGCGCGGCTTCTCCATGGCGCTCGGCCGCATCGGCGACTCCACCGACGGGGACTGCCTGATCGCCACCGCCCACAAGGCCGACGTCGAACCGGGTCCCTACGGCGACCTCAAGGCGATCCTGCACTTCGTGCCCTGGGGGCCGGACGGCGCCTCCCTGGACCTGATGCGACGGGACCGCTCCGCCGACCCCGGCATGAACGAACTGCTCATCGTCGCCGCCCTCCAGGCCGCTCCCAAGTTCGGCATCGCGCGCGTGTCGCTCAACTTCGCGATGTTCCGGTCGGCGCTGGCCCGCGGCGAGAAGATCGGCGCCGGCCCGGTGCTGCGCGCGTGGCGAGGACTGCTGGTCTTCCTCTCCCGCTGGTTCCAGATCGAGTCGCTGTACAAGTTCAATGCCAAGTTCCAGCCGCGCTGGGAGCCCCGATTCGTCGTCTACCGCGCCTCGGGCGACCTGCCCCGCATCGGCTTCGCCGCCATGCAGGCGGAGGGTTTCGTCAACCTCGCCCTGCCGCTGCCGCGCTTCCTGCGCCGCCGTACGTCCGCGGCACGCGCGTGTGCCCACACGGTGGCCGAACGCACGGTGGCCGACAGAGACGTACGGGCGGCCTAGCCGCGACGGCCCCCGTGAAGAAGGACGGACGTGAGCGGACCGGACACCCCGTCGAGACCGGCCCGGGCGGAAGCCCCACCCCCTCAGCCCTGGGGTTTCCGCCCGGGCCGCCCGGCACGGCGGTCCCCCGCTGGGCCTACGCTGAACGTATGAGCAAGCAGAGCGGACGAGGGCGCGTCGCCGGCCTTCCGGACTGGGACCGCTGCGCGGTCATGGGGGTCGTCAACGTGACGCCCGACTCCTTCTCCGACGGCGGCCGCTGGTTCGACACGGCGGCCGCCGTCAAGCACGGACTCGCGATGGTCGCCGAGGGTGCCGACCTGGTCGACGTCGGCGGTGAGTCCACCCGGCCCGGCGCCACCCGTGTCGACGAGGCCGAGGAACTCCGGCGGGTCGTCCCCGTCGTCCGCGGCCTCGCCTCCGAAGGCGTCGTCGTCTCCGTCGACACCATGCGCGCCTCCGTCGCCGCCCGGGCCCTCAGCGCGGGCGCCGCCCTCGTCAACGACGTCAGCGGCGGCCTCGCCGACCGGGAGATGATCCCGGTCGTCGCCGACGCGGGCGCCCCCTTCGTCGTCATGCACTGGCGCGGCTTCCTGGAGGGCGGCAACGTCAAGGGCGTCTACGACGACGTCGTCCGCGAAGTCGTCGACGAACTGCACGCGCGCGTGGACGCCGTCCTGGCGGGCGGCATCGCGCCGGACCGGGTGGTCGTCGACCCGGGGCTGGGCTTCTCCAAGGAGGCCGGCCACGATCTCTCCCTGCTCGCCCGTCTCGACCGGCTGCACGGCCTGGGCCACCCCCTGCTCGTCGCCGCCTCCCGCAAGCGGTTCCTCGGCCGGGTACTGGCGGGTCCGCAGGGCGCGCCCCCGCCCGCGCGCGAGCGCGACGCCGCCACGGCCGCCGTCTCCGCCCTCGCGGCGCAGGCCGGCGCGTGGGCGGTGCGCGTGCACGAGGTGCGCGCGACAGCGGACGCGGTGCGCGTCGCGCGCGCCGTGGAAGGGGCGCGCGAGGACGACCACGCGCCCGGCGCGGTCGCGTCACGCCAGGCGCCCTCCGCGACGCACGCACCTCCCACGCACACACCCGCGACGGTGACGGTCACGTCCGGCACGGCTACCGACACGGGTGCCGGCACCACAGACGGAGCGCACGGCGCCCCCGGCGCGCCCACCCCGCACGACGTGCGTCCCGCACCCACCCCGCACGGCGCAGAAGGAGCCCGGTGAGCGCCTCCCACACCGATGTCGAGCAGGTCGAGGCCGCGAACACGGCCTTCTACGAGGCACTCGAACGGGGTGACTTCGACGAGGTGTCCTCGCTCTGGCTCACCCCCGCCGACCTGGGCGTCGACGAGGAGTTCCACGATCCGGCGGACGCGGGTGTCGTCTCCTGCGTGCATCCGGGATGGCCGGTGCTCACCGGGCGCGGCGAGGTGCTGCGGTCGTACGCGCTGATCATGGCGAACACCGACTACATCCAGTTCTTCCTCACCGACGTCCATGTGTCCGTCACCGGCGACACGGCCCTGGTGACCTGCACCGAGAACATCCTCAGCGGTGGCCCCGCCCCGGAGGCCGGCGAGGAGCTGGGGCCCCTCGTGGGCCAGTTGGTGGTCGCCACCAACGTGTTCCGCCGCACCCCCGACGGGTGGAAGCTCTGGTCGCACCACGCGTCCCCGGTCATGGCCGAGAACACCGAGGACGCCGAGGACGAGGACGAGGAAACCCCCTCCTGAGCGGGTAGCCGCCAAGGATGACGGGTGAGCCGCCGGGACCGGGACGTGGTCGGAATCACGAACGTCCGGGTACGGGCGGGTACCGGCCCGTGAGCCGCTGGGAGTTCCCGGGGAAACCCACGGTGAATCCTGTCGGCTGCGACACGGCCGGTGTCCCCGCGGCCCGGCCGTGTCGGTGCTCGCAGGTAGATTCGTTCGAGGCCGGTGTGCCGCCCCGCACACGGCACGGAACCGGCCGTTCCCGACGACTTCAGGAGTGATTCGCGTGGATCGTGTCGCGCTGCGCGGCCTCAAGGCCCGCGGGTACCACGGTGTGTTCCCCAGGGAGCGCGAGGAGGGCCAGACCTTCATCGTGGACCTCGTCCTGGGCCTGGACACCCGTCCGGCCGCGGCCGACGACGACCTGGCGAAGACCGTGCACTACGGCATCGTGGCCGAGGACGTCGTGGCCGTCGTCCAGGGCGAGCCGGTCGACCTCATCGAGACGCTCGCCGAGCGCATCGCCCAGGCCTGCCTGAAGCACCAAGAGGTCCAGGAGGTCGAGGTCTGCGTCCACAAGCCGGACGCGCCGATCACGGTCCCCTTCGACGACGTGACCGTCACCATCACCCGGAGCCGGGCATGACCGCGTTCTTCACCGGGGGCCAGAGCGACCCGACCGTACAGCCGGTGCCCACCTCCGTCGTCCAGCAGGTCGACGCCGCCGACACCACGCTCCACAACCCGAGGCGGGCCGTGATCTCCCTCGGCTCCAACCTCGGCAACCGCCTGGAGACCCTCCAGGGCGCCATCGACGCCCTGGAGGACACGCCGGGCGTGCGCGTCAAGGCCGTCTCTCCGGTGTACGAGACCGAGCCGTGGGGCGTGGAGCCGGGCAGCCAGCCCTCGTACTTCAACGCGGTCGTCATCCTGAAGACGACACTCCCGCCGTCGTCCCTCCTGGAGCGGGCGCACGCGGTCGAGGAGGCCTTCCACCGCGTACGGGACGAGCGCTGGGGCGCGCGCACCCTGGACATCGACATCGTCGCGTACGCCGACGTCGTCTCCGAGGACCCGTCCCTGACCCTGCCCCACCCGCGCGCCCACGAACGCGCCTTCGTCCTCGCCCCGTGGCACGACGTGGAGCCCGGCGCGGAGGTGCCCGGCCGCGGCGCTGTCGCCGAGCTGCTCGGTACCGTGACGCGGGACGGCGTGGCCGCCCGCGAGGACCTGGAACTCCGGCTGCCCGAGTAGTCGTTAAGGTCAGGACGAGACGTTCCCCGGCCACCCGCCGCGGAACCCGGGGGAACCGAAGGGACACCGTGAGAGAGCTGCGCATCAGGATGCTGGTCGGTGTCTTCGCCGTCGCGGGTGTTCTGTCGTGGGCGGGCGCCCGCCTCTGGAACTCGATCGGGACCCTGCCCAGCGTTCCGCTGGCCGCCCCCGTCGTCCTCGCCGTGATCGCCGTGGTGCTGCTGGCCACGGCGCTCTCGATCCGCTCCCGTCTCAAGGCGCAGCGCGAGCGCCGTCCCGAGGCCAAGGGCGTCGATCCCCTGATGGCGGCCCGAGCGGTCGTCTTCGGCCAGGCCAGCGCGCTCGTCGCCGCCCTCGTCGCGGGCATGTACGGCGGTGTGGGCGCCTTCCTGCTGGAGTCCCTCGACATCCCCGCCCGCCGCGACCAGGCGATCTACGCCGGGTTCTCGGTCCTGGCCGGCATCGGTGTCATAGCGGCGGCCATCTTCCTGGAGCGCGTCTGCAAGCTCCCCGAAGACGACGACGACACCTCGGGAGCGGCCTCGACGGCCTGATCCGCCGCCGGATCCGCCTCAGCCCGTCTCAGCAGCCCGCCCTGAGCGTTCTCAGCGCGCCATGATCAGGCTCATCGCCTCGTTGCGCGTCGCCGCGTCCCGCAGCTGTCCGCGCACCGCCGACGTGAGCGTCTTGGCGCCGGGCTTGCGGATACCACGCATCGACATGCACATGTGTTCGCACTCCACCACGACGATGACTCCACGCGGCTCAAGGATCTCCATCAGGGAGTCCGCGATCTGGGTGGTGAGACGTTCCTGCACCTGGGGGCGCCGGGCGTAGACGTCCACCAGCCGGGCCAGCTTGGACAGGCCGGTGATCTTTCCACTGGTGGCCGGGATGTACCCGACGTGCGCGACCCCACGGAACGGCACCAGATGATGTTCACAGGTGCTGTAGACCTCGATGTCCTTCACGAGCACCATCTCGTCGTGCCCGATGTCGAACGTCGTCGTCAGAACGTCCTCGGGCACCTGCCAGAGCCCCGCGAATATCTCCCGGTAGGCGCGGGCCACCCGCGCGGGCGTCTCCCGCAGTCCCTCCCGGTCAGGATTCTCGCCGACCGCGATCAGCAGTTCGCGTACGGCGTTCTCGGCCCGCTTCTCGTCGAACTCGCCGACGGGGCCTTCGCCGTCCAGCGTCACGGGGTCGGTCATTCGGGTGCCTCGTTCCTGTACGGGTCGCGTGTGGATCACGCGTGGAGTGCGGCGGCCGTAACCGAAATGCCGCGCCCCCCAGGCTAGAACCTGGGGGGCGCGGCATGCATTCCGGGCCTGGTGGCGTCACCGGGACCCGGGGCGTCAGCTCTCCGGACGCTCCTCGGGGGCCGGTTCGGCCACCGGGGCGGGGTCCACCGCGGCCGACTTGGCCGTGCTGATCGCGGGCGTCGCGCCGTTGGCCCCGTTGGTCAGTGCCAGCTCCCTGGGGGAGAGCACCGGCGGACGGGTCGACGGCGTACGCCGCGAGGAGCCGGTCCAGGCGGGCCGTGCCGGGCGCTTGACGATGGCGGAGAAGATCTCGGCGATCTCCTCCTTGTTCAGCGTCTCCTTCTCCAGCAGGCGGAGCACCAGGTTGTCGAGGACGTCGCGGTTCTCGACCAGGATCTCCCAGGCCTCGTTGTGCGCGTTCTCGATGAGCTTCTTGACCTCTTCGTCGACCAGCGCGGCGACCTCTTCCGAGTAGTCGCGCTGGTGGGCCATCTCACGGCCGAGGAAGGGCTCGGTGTTGTCGCCGCCGAACTTGATGGCGCCGAGACGCTCGGTCATGCCGTACTGGGTGACCATCGCGCGGGCCGTGGCAGTGGCCTTCTCGATGTCGTTCGCGGCGCCCGTGGTCGGGTCGTGGAAGACCAGTTCCTCGGCCGCGCGACCGCCCAGCATGTAGGCGAGCTGGTCGAGCATCTCGTTACGGGTGGTCGAGTACTTGTCCTCGTCCGGGAGCACCATCGTGTAGCCGAGCGCCCGGCCGCGGGACAGGATCGTGATCTTGTGGACCGGGTCGGAGTTGGGGGAAGCAGCCGCGACCAGGGCGTGGCCGCCCTCGTGGTACGCGGTGATCTTCTTCTCCTTGTCCGACATGATCCTGGTCCGCTTCTGCGGGCCCGCGACCACACGGTCGATCGCCTCGTCCAGCATGTGGTTGTCGATCAGCTTCCGGTCCGAGCGGGCCGTCAGCAGCGCGGCCTCGTTCAGCACGTTGGAGAGATCGGCACCCGTGAAGCCGGGGGTGCGGCGGGCGACGGCGGCCAGGTCGACGTCGGGCGCGACCGGCTTGCCCTTCTGGTGGACCTTGAGGATCTCCAGACGGCCCTGCATGTCCGGGCGGTCGACCGCGATCTGGCGGTCGAAACGGCCGGGGCGCAGCAGCGCCGGGTCGAGGATGTCGGGCCGGTTCGTGGCGGCGATGAGGATCACGCCGCCCTTCACGTCGAAGCCGTCCATCTCGACGAGCAGCTGGTTCAGCGTCTGCTCGCGCTCGTCGTGACCGCCGCCGAGGCCGGCGCCGCGATGGCGGCCGACCGCGTCGATCTCGTCGACGAAGACGATCGCCGGGGCGTTCGCCTTGGCCTGCTCGAAGAGGTCACGCACACGGGAGGCACCGACACCGACGAACATCTCGACGAAGTCGGAACCGGAGATCGAGTAGAAGGGGACGCCCGCCTCGCCGGCGACGGCGCGCGCGAGCAGGGTCTTGCCGGTGCCGGGAGGCCCGTACAGGAGCACACCCTTGGGAATCTTGGCGCCGACGGCCTGGAACTTCGCCGGTTCCTGGAGGAACTCCTTGATCTCGTGGAGTTCCTCGACGGCCTCGTCCGAACCGGCGACGTCCGCGAACGTCGTCTTCGGCGTGTCCTTGGTGATGAGCTTCGCCTTGGACTTGCCGAAGTTCATGACCCGGGAGCCGCCACCCTGCATCTGATTCATCAGGAACAGGAAGACGACGACGATGAGGACGAAGGGGAGCAGGGACAGCAGGATCCCGACGAAGGCGTTCTGCTTCGTCGGAGAGACCGTGTAGCCGTCCGGAATCTGCTTGTCCTGGTATTTGGTCTGCAGGGTGTTGGCGATGGTCACGCCCTGATCGCCGATGTAGCTCGCCTGGATCTTCGAGCTGCCCTCGACCTTTGTGCCGTCCTTGAGCGTGACCTTGATGATCTGCTCGTCACCGGTGGTGAGCTTGGCCGACTCGACCTTGTTGTCGTTGATCGCTGCAACGACCTGGCCGGTGTCCACCGTCTTGTGGCCACCGGACGAGCCGACGACCTGCATCAACACGACCACGGCAAGGACGGCCAGCACGATCCACATGACCGGCCCACGGAAGTATCGCTTCACGTCCATCCATACGGAGCGGTGCCGCCCCGTCCCTCCTGCCATAGTGAGTTTGATAAGACAGTTCTTCTGACGGTACCCCAGCATTGTCGCGCGAAGCCGCACGGGAAGTCTGGCGAACCCGTCTGCATGCTCCAACGGCGCGGGACCCGCTGGGGTTCCCGATCGTCCCCATCAGGACGCTCTTGTGGCTCAGCCGCCGTAGACGTGGGGCGCGAGCGTGCCGACGAACGGGAGGTTGCGGTACTTCTCCGCGTAGTCGAGGCCGTAACCCACGACGAACTCGTTGGGGATGTCGAAGCCCACCCACTCCACGTCGATCGCGACCTTGGCCGCGTCGGGCTTGCGCAGCAGCGTGCACACCTTGAGGGAGGCCGGCTCGCGCGAGCCGAGGTTGGACAGCAGCCAGGACAGGGTCAGTCCGGAGTCGATGATGTCCTCGACGATCAGGACGTGCTTGCCCTTGATGTCGGTGTCGAGGTCCTTGAGGATGCGCACCACACCGGAGGACTGGGTGCCGGCGCCGTAGGAGGACACGGCCATCCAGTCCATGGTGACGGGGGTGGACAGCGCCCGTGCGAGGTCGGCCATCACCATCACCGCGCCCTTGAGGACGCCGACGATGAGCAGGTCCTTGCCCGCGTATTCCGCATCGATCTTCGCCGCCAGCTCCGCCAGCTTGGCGTCGATCTCTTCCTTGGTGATGAGCACCGTCTTGAGGTCGGCACCCATGTCTTTCGCGTCCACCCGCATCACTTTCGGTCGTCCCACCGGCCGCCGCCCCTCCGAGTGGAGGGTCGGGATTCAGCCTTGCCGAATCACCAGTCTGCCACCCTGGCGCTGGGCGACGACTTTGCCGGGGAGATTGATGGCTCCCTGGCCGCGCCAGCCGGTGATCAGCCGGTCGATCTCCTCGATGTGCCGGGCGAACAGCGAACCGGCCGGGGCACCCGCCTCGATGGCGGCGCGGCGCAGGATGCGACGGCGCACGGCGGGCGGCAGGGCGTAGAGCTTGGCGCACTCCAGCAGACCGGTGTCGTCCCGTACGGCGGCCTCGGCCTGGCCCGCCCAGGCGTCGAGGGCGTCGGCGTCGTCGCGGGAGAGCTGGGCCGTTCGGGCGAGGGCTTCCACGACGCCCTTGCCGAGGGCCTTCTCCAGGGCGGGCAGGCCTTCGTGGCGCAGCCGGGAGCGGGTGTAGGCCGGGTCGGCGTTGTGCGGGTCGTCCCAGACGGGGAGGGACTGGGCCATGCAGGCCTTGCGGGCGGTCTGCCGGTCGAGCTGGAGGAAGGGCCGGCGGTAACGGCCGCCGGCCCCCGAGACCGCGGCCATTCCGGACAGGGAGCGGATGCCCGAGCCGCGGGCGAGGCCGAGGAGGACGGTCTCGGCCTGGTCGTCGCGGGTGTGGCCGAGGAGGATCGCGGCGGCGCCGTGGCGGTCGGCGGCGGCGTCGAGGGCGGCGTAGCGGGCGTCGCGGGCGGCGGCCTCGGGGCCGCCTTCACGGCCGACGGTGACGGCGGCGGCCTCCACCGGGTCGAGGCCGAGTTCGCGCAGCCGCAGGACGACCTCGTCGGCGCGCAGGTCGGAGCCGGGCTGGAGGCCGTGGTCGACGGTGACGCCGCCGGCGCGGATGCCGAGCTTGGGGGCCTCGAAGGCGAGAGCCGAGGCGAGCGCCATGGAGTCGGCGCCGCCGGAGCAGGCCACGAGCACGAGCGGCGAGGGCGGAGGCTCGTGCGAGGTGGCGTCACCGGTGCCGTGGTGGGTGAGGATGTCGTGGAGGACGCGGCGGACCGCCAGGCGTATCGCCGCGACCGCAGGATGGGGACCCATGTCCGGTTCCCTTCATGAAATTTTCGGGGGTTGAACCCGAGGTCGGTCACGCAGAGTGTGTCGATGGTGACAGAACCGGGCCGTTCCCCGAGCATTGCACGCCTGCCGGGGACTCACGGTCCCTCGGACGGGTGAATGAAGGGGCGTTCTCCTGCCCTCGGCCGATTTCGATTCACGGCGGACGACGCGCGCTCACCGCGCTCGCCGCGCTCGCCGCGCTCGCCACGGATTCGCCGGTTCACGACTCGCTCTTACGGTGCACCCGCGTGACCCAGTCCGCCGGTTCGGCGATCTCGGCCTTGGTGGGGAGGGTGTTCGGCGAGGTCCACACGCGGTTGAAGCCGTCCATGCCGACCTGGTCGACGACGGCCCGCACGAACCGCTCACCGTCCTGGTACTGCCGGAGTTTGGCATCCAGGCCGAGCAGCTTGCGCAGCGCCGTGTCCAGCCGCGAGGCACCCTTGGCTCGACGCTGCTGGAACTTCTCCCGGATCTCGGCGACCGTCGGTACGACGTCCGGGCCGACGCCGTCCATCACGAAGTCGGCGTGCCCCTCCAGCAGGGACATCACGGCGGTGAGCCGGGCGAGGATCTCCCGCTGGGCGGGGCTCTGGACCAGCTCGACCAGGGAGCGGCCGCCGTCGTCCTCCTCCCCCTCGGGGCGCCCGCCGACGAGGGACTGGGCCGCTTCCCTGACCCGCTCCAGGAACGTCATGGGGTCGACGTCCGTCTCCGCCAAGAAGGACTGGATTTCACCCTCCAGGTGGTCGCGGAGCCAGGGCACCGCGGAGAACTGCGTGCGGTGCGTCTCCTCGTGCAGGCACACCCAGAGGCGGAAGTCGTGGGGGTTCACGTCGAGTTCGCGTTCGACGTGCACGATGTTCGGCGCGACGAGGAGCAGACGGCCGGCGCCGTTGGCACCCGCGGGCAGCTCGCGGGTGGCGGGGGCGAAAGTCTCGTACTGGCCGAGGACGCGGGAGGACAGGAACGACAGCAGCATGCCGAGTTCGACGCCGGTGACCTTGCCGCCGACCGCGCCCAGGACCGCGCCGCCGGCGCCGCCGCCGCGGCGTTCCTCCATCTTGTCGAGGAGGGGTTTGAGGATCTCCCGGAAGCCGGCCACGTTCGCCCGGATCCAGCCCGGCCGGTCGACGACCAGGACAGGGGTGTCGTGGAGGTCCTCGGTGCCCATGCGGGTGAAGCCCCGGACGTGTCCTTCCGAGGCCTTGGCGTGCCTGCGCAGTTCCGCGACGACGGCGCGAGCCTCCTCCCGGCTCACCTCTGGGCCCGGCCGTACGAGGCGGGTCGCGGTCGCGACCGCGAGGTTCCAGTCGACCATCCCGGAAGAGGCACCACCGATGCTCGTCATGCGTCAACCGTACGTGAGGGGTGACGTTGCGGGCAGGGAGTGGGGGATGCGTCAGGGTCGGCTCGGGGTCGGGGGCGGGTTGGCGTGGCCGTGGGCGGAGCGGCGGGGCGGCGCCGGACAAGGGCGCGGGGGTGGGTCGCGCGGCCCGGCGCCGAGGGGGTGCCGGCTGCGCCCCTCCTCCGCCGTGCTCGGTTTCGCTCGCGTGGGGAACCCCGGTCGGTCCAAGCGGCCCGCATGCCCGCGGACGCCGGCGGTGGGCGCGGGAGGGGGCTCAGCCGCAGCCGCAGGTCGCCAAGGCCGTGGCGGCTCTGTCCAGGGCTGACTGGGCCGAGGTCGGGTCGGTGGTGTTCGCGGTGAGGACGGCGAAGGCCAGGACGTGGCCGGCGCGGTCGACGACCGTGCCGGCGAGGGTGTTGACGCCGGTCAGGGTGCCGGTCTTGGCGCGGACGACCCCCGCGGCGTAGGCCGCGTCGTCCGTGTAGCGGGTGGTGAGGGTGCCGGTGAAGCCGGCGACGGGCAGGCCGGTGAGGACCGGGCGCAGGTGGGGGCGGGCGGGGTCGCCGGCCTTGACGAGGAGCGCGGTCAGGAGGTTCGCGGTGAGGCGGTCGTTCCGGTCGAGTCCGCTGCCGTCCCTGAAGTCGGCGCCGTCCAACGGCAGTCCGAGCCGTCCCAGCTGGGTGCGGATCCCCTTGCCCGCGCCGGCGAAGTCGGCGCGCACGCCGGTCGCGAGGGCGGTATGGCGGGCGAGCGCCTCGGCGATGTCGTTGTCGCTGTTGGTCAGCATCCGCTCGACGAGGGAGGCGAGCGGGGGTGACGAGACCGTGGCCAGCGTCCCCCCGCGCGCGGAGGCCTTCGACGGGGCGGGCGCGGACGCCCTGACGCCCTGCTCCCGCAGGAACTGTGCGAACTTTCCCGCCGCGTCCGCCGCCGGGTCGGGCACGCGGGTCGCCGGGCCGCTCGTCGAGCCGTCCGCGCGGCCCTCGTCGGCGATCAGGGCGGTGACCCGGGCCAGGTTCGGGTTGACTCCGATCGGGTGAACTTCGGTGCCGGCGTACAGCGTGGTGTCGTACGACAGCGTCGCCCGGGTGATGCCGCGTTTCTTCAGGGCCGCGGCCGTCGAGGCGGCGAGGGCGCGCAGGCTGGCCCAGCCCTCGGGCCTCTCGCGGGCGGTGAGGGTGGGGTCTCCGCCGCCGACGAGCACGACGTCCTTGGTACCCGGCTGAAGGGTGGTGCGGGTGGTGAGGCGGTGGTCCGCGCCCATCGCGGCCAGGGCGGCGACCGCGGTGGCGATCTTCGTGGTGGAGGCCGGGGTGAGCGCCTGGTCGGCGCCGCTGCCGTAGAGCCGCTTGCCGGTGGTCACGTCGACCACGGCGGCCGTACGGCGGGTGCCGAGAGCCGGGTCGGCGAGGAGTGGGCCGAGCAGACGCGTGAGGGCGGCGGAACCAGGGGCCGACCGGACGGTGGTCGTCGCGCCGCCGAGGCCCGTCAGCACCGACCCGGCGCTGGGTGCGGGCCGAGGCGCCCCGGCGGCGGTGTCGGACGTACCGGACCCTTCGGTCCCGCGGCCGTGATCTGCGCCACCCAGTGCGGCGGCCCGGTCCCGCTCAGCCGTACGCTGACCGGAGGAGTCCCAGGGGCCGGCGGTGGTCGCCACGCCGACGGCCAGGGCCAGTCCGGCGGTCGTCGCACCCGCGGTGTACCGCCAGGCGGGGCCCGGCTTCGGTCGCGTGACCCGCGCGAGCTGCGGTTTCGCCGCCTGTCGGAGCCGTGCGACCCGCGGCTTGGCGGCCGCCGCAGCGCGCGCGAGACGTGGCCGTACGAGCCCTGCGGCCCGTGCCAGACGCGGTCGTACGGCGTCCGCGGCCCGCACCACGTGCGGTCTCGCGGCCCGCCAAGGCCTCAGCTCTGGCACGATCACCAGCCCCTTTCGCGATCACACACCGGCGTGAGGGACACTTAACCACCAGAACTATGTGCTGATCATGGAGGAGCCACCGGTGGAGTTCGACGTCACGATCGAGATCCCGAAGGGTTCGCGGAACAAGTACGAGGTGGACCACGAGACCGGTCGGATCCGCCTGGACCGTCGACTCTTCACCTCGACCGCCTACCCGACCGACTACGGCTTCGTCGAGAACACTCTCGGCGAGGACGGTGACCCGCTGGACGCGCTGGTCATCCTGGACGAGCCGACCTTCCCGGGTTGCCTCATCCGCTGCCGCGCGATCGGCATGTTCCGCATGACCGACGAGGCGGGCGGCGACGACAAGCTGCTCTGCGTCCCGTCGACCGACCCGCGCGTGGAGCACCTGCGGGACATCCACCACGTGTCGGAGTTCGACCGGCTGGAGATCCAGCACTTCTTCGAGGTCTACAAGGACCTGGAGCCCGGCAAGTCCGTCGAGGGCGCCGACTGGGTGGGCCGCACCGACGCCGAGGCCGAGATCGAGCGGTCGTACAAGCGCTTCAAGGACCAGGGCGGTCACTGAGTCGCCCGGCCCCTGAGGGGGCCGCAGAGGGCCGCACGCTCGCGTGCGGCCCTTTGTCGTGCCGGTGCGCCGTGGCGGGTGGGCGTCGTCGGTGGGCATACGGGTGGGCATATGACGGTGGACATCGTCGTGGGCATACGTCGGTGCGCATACTGAGATCTACGGAATGTGTCGTTCAGGGAGCGTTGCTCAGTGACGGAGGCGGAGGACCGCAAGCCGGAGTCGGACGAGGCGAGGGGCACGTTCGATCCGGAGATCACGTCCGAGTTCGCGATCCCGCGGGGACTGGCCGTCCCCAGGAGCGGGAGCGAGTCGGAGACCACCTCGGAGTTCGCCGTCCCGGACGGCCTGGAGGTGGCGCAGGCGGCCGGCGCGGAGTCCGAGGGTTCGGCGTTCAGTGTGCCGAGGACGTACAGCTCACGGCACGCCCCGCCCGCCTTCACGCCCGCCGAGGGCTCTCCCGTGGTCAGTCTGACCAAGGACGTGCCCTGGCAGGACCGGATGCGGACGATGCTGCGCATGCCGGTGGCCGAGCGGCCCGCGCCGGAGCCGCCGCCCAAGGCGGAGGAGGGCGGCCCGGCCGTTCCGCGCGTGCTCGACCTGACGCTGCGCATCGGGGAGCTGCTGCTGGCGGGCGGGGAGGGCGCCGAGGACGTGGAGGCCGCGATGTTCGCGGTCTGCCGCTCCTACGGCCTCGACCGCTGCGAGCCGAACGTCACGTTCACCCTGCTGTCGATCTCCTACCAGCCCTCCCTCGTCGAGGATCCGGTGACGGCCTCACGGACCGTGCGGCGTCGGGGCACCGACTACACGCGGCTGGCGGCCGTCTTCCACCTCGTCGACGACCTCAGCGACCCCGAGACGCACATCTCCCTGGAGGAGGCCTACCGGCGGCTCGCCGAGATGCGGCGCAACCGGCACCCGTATCCGACCTGGGTGCTGACCTCGGCGAGCGGACTGCTCGCCGGCGCGGCCTCGGTGCTCGTCGGCGGTGACCTGATCGTGTTCGTGGCGGCGGCGATCGGCGCGATGCTCGGCGACCGGCTGGCGTGGCTGTGCGCCGGGCGAGGGCTGCCGGAGTTCTACCAGTTCCTGGTGGCCGCGATGCCGCCCGCCGCGATCGGCATCGCGCTGACGCTCGGGCACGTCGACGTGAAGGCCTCCGCCGTCATCACCGGTGGACTGTTCGCGCTGCTGCCCGGACGGGCCCTGGTGGCCGGCGTCCAGGACGGTCTGACCGGCTTCTACATCACCGCCGCCGCCCGCCTGCTGGAGGTCATGTACTTCTTCGTCGGCATCGTCGTCGGCGTGCTGGTGATGCTCTACCTCGGCGTGCAGCTCGGCGCCCATCTCAACCCCGACGCCTACCTGGGCATCACCGAGCGGCCGCTGTGGCAGATCGGCGCGTCGATGCTGCTGTCGCTGACCTTCGCGGTACTGCTCCAGCAGGAACGGTCCACCGTGCTGGCCGTGACGCTGAACGGGGGCGTCGCCTGGTCGGTGTACGGCGCCATGCACTACGCCGGTGGCATCTCGCCGGTGGCCTCCACGGCCGTCGCGGCGGGCGTGGTGGGACTGTTCGGGCAGCTGTTGTCGCGGTACCGCTTCGCGTCGGCGCTGCCCTACACGACCGCGGCGATCGGGCCCCTGTTGCCGGGGTCGGCCACGTACTTCGGGCTACTGGCCATCGCGCAGAACGAGGTGGACGCGGGGTTGGTCTCCCTGACCAAGGCCGCGGCGCTGGCGATGGCCATCGCCATCGGCGTGAACCTGGGGTCGGAGATCTCGCGGTTGTTCCTGCGCATCGGGTCCGCGGAGAAGCGGCGGGCCGCCAAGCGGACGCGGGGGTTCTGAGCGGGGCGTCAGCCGGGGCGGAGCGGGTTCCGGTGGCGACAGCCGGCCGGGTCGGCCGGCCGCGCCCATGCGGCGGAGCCGCACATCGCAACGGCCCGCGCCCGTACCGGAGCCCCGTCAGTAACCCTGGTTGTACGGATACTGGCCGTTCTGGGGCTGCTCGGGCTGCTGCGGCTGCTGCTGGCTCTGGTGCTGGGAGTGCCAGTCCTGCTGGGGTTGCGGCTGCCAGGTCTGCTCCTGGGGATACTGCTGCTGCGGGTACTGCTGGAACTGCTGGGACTGCTGCTGGTACTGCTGGTACTCCGGAGACTGCTGGTACTGCTGGCCGTAGTGGTCGTTCCGCTGGTGGTCGCCCTGATCGCCGCTCTGGCCCTGGCCGCCGTACGGGTCGTGCTCCTCGATGCGGCGGAGCTGGGTCGTGGCGTCGTCCATGACCGGCGGCTGCTGGGCGCGGGGCCCGTCCTGCGGGGGGTTCGTCCTGGACCGGGAGCGGGCGCGGAGGAACTCGATGATGATCGGGACCACCGAGAGGAGGACGATCAGAAGCAGGATCGGCTCGATGTTCGTCTTCACGAACTCGATGTTGCCCAGCCAGGAGCCGAGCAGGGTCACGCCCGCGCCCCACAGGACGCCGCCGATGACGTTGAAGATCAGGAAGGAGCGGTACCGCATGCCGCTGACGCCGGCGATGATCGGCGTGAACGTGCGCACGATGGGCACGAAGCGGGCCAGGACCAGGGACTTGGGGCCGTACTTCTCGAAGAACTCGTGCGCCTTGGTGACGTTCTCCTGCTTGAACAGGCGGGAGTCCGGGCGGGTGAAGAGGGACGGGCCGACCTTCTTGCCGAACATGTAGCCCGCCTGGTCGCCCAGGATCGCGGCGACGCAGATCAGGGCGATCGCCGCCCACAGGGGGAAGTCCAGCTGGTTCGACGTGATCAGCAGACCCGCCGTGAACAGCAGCGAGTCCCCCGGCAGGAAGAAGCCGATGAGCAGGCCCGACTCCGCGAAGACGATGAGCAGCAGACCCCAGATTCCGAAGCTGTCGAGCAGGTAGTCGGGGTCCAGCCAGCTCGGTCCGAGGGCAAGGGTCGTCACGGTTCCGGGCTCCTGACGGGGGTGAGGAATGACAGCGTCCTTCTACGGCCGCACAAAGCTATCAACGCCCTGCGTCCGCCCCAGGTTCCATGGGGTCCCCAGGATGCACCGTGAGCCCGATCGGGCAAACCTTGAGCATGGGCATCGAAGAATACGGCGGCGGCCAGGGGCCCCAGCCGGACGTACTGGTCGTCACCACCAACGACGTACCCGGGCACCGGGTCGAGCAGGTCATCGGCGAGGTCTTCGGGCTGACGGTGCGCTCGCGGCACCTCGGGAGCCAGATCGGGGCAGGGCTGAAGTCGATGATCGGCGGTGAGCTGAAGGGCCTCACCAAGACGCTCGTGGAAACCCGCAACCAGGCCATGGACCGACTCGTGGAGCAGGCACGCGCGCGTGGCGCCAACGCCGTGCTGGCGTTCCGCTTCGATGTGACGGAGGCCGCCGACGTCGGCACCGAGGTGTGCGCGTACGGCACGGCGGTGGTCGTGGCCCGGGAGTGACCCCGGGCCGGGACGCTACGCGTGCGTGTGCCGGGCCGCGTTGGCGTCGATCGCCTCCTTCAGGTGCTCGGCGAGACCCGGGCGGGTGGAGTCGTAGAACGCCTTGAACCGCTCGTCGGCGACGTACATCTCGCCGAGGCAGCGGTGGAGTTCGTACGAGCACTCGTAGAACCAGCCGCTGATGTGTCGCCGGTGTTCCTCGGCCATGTCCATGGCCCGCTCGCCGGTGGGCGGTTCACCGGCGCCCATGAGCGCGTCGTAGCGTCCGCTCCAGTCGGCCACCTCCGCCTGCATGCGCTTCCAGTCCTCCTTGGTGTAGCGGGCGGCCCGGCGCTGTGACTCCGCGTACAGCTCGGTGCCGCCCCACCGCCGCTCGGCCTCCTCGGCGTACTGCTCGGGGTCCTTGTCACCGAAGACCTCGAAGCGTTCCTCGGGGGTCAGGTCGATACCCATTTCACGTGCCTCCATGGCGTGTTCCACGGCCGCGGCCATTGATTGAAGCTGCTCGATCCGGGTGGTCAGCAACGCGTGCTGACGGCGCAGGTGCGCGCGCGGGTCCGCCTCCGGGTCGTCGAGCAGGGCGGCGACCTCGTCGAGCGGGAAGCCGAGTTCTCGGTAGAACAGGATCTGCTGGAGCCGGTCCAGGTCGGCGTCGCCGTAGCGCCGGTGGCCGGCGCCGCTGCGCTCGCTCGGCACGAGCAGGCCGATGCCGTCGTAGTGGTGCAGGGTGCGCACCGTCACTCCGGCGAAGCCCGCGACCTGTCCTACGGAGTAGCTCACTTCGTCCGCTCCCTTCTCGGTTCGCACTCCACGGTGGGCCCTCACGCGACGTGAGGTGCAAGTTCGTTTCCCGGGCAGCTGGGCGACTACCGCTCTCCGGACGGCTCCCCCCTCGAGCGACGCCCGTTTTGTCCGATTATCGTGATCCCGTGGCCCAGGACACCGCGCGGCAGACGCCTCCCTCCCCGGCGAGCCCCGCGCGCGCGTTGCTGCCCTCGATCCTGCCCGCCCTGGTCGTCGGTGTGCTGGCGAGCCTGCTCCTCGTGCTGGTCAGCTGGCTGGCCGAGCGGCTTCAGGGCGTGCTGTGGAAGAACCTGCCGGACGCGCTGGGGGTGGGGCGCTACTCGGTGCTGTGGATGTTCGTCATGCTGACCGCCACGGGTCTCGCGGTCGGGCTGGTGGTGTGGAAGGCGCCCGGGCACGCGGGCCCCGATCCCGCGACCACCGGCCTCGACACCCCCGTCCTGGCGCCCGTGGTGCTGCCGGGACTGCTGTTGGCGACGATGCTGATGCTGGCCGGCGGTCCGAGTCTGGGCCCGGAGAACCCGATCATCGCGGTGAACGTGGCAGTGGCGTACTGGCTGGGCCATCGACTGCTGCCGCGGGCGCCGGGCCGGGCGTGGCCGGTGCTCGCGGAGGCGGCGACCATCGGGGCACTGTTCGGAACGCCGGTCGCGGCGGCCCTGCTGATCTCCGAGGCGCTCGCGGGGCGGCGGACCGAGGGGCCGCTGTGGGACAACGTCTTCGCGCCGCTCGTCGCGGCCGCGGCCGGCTCGATGACGACGACCCTGGTCGCCCATCCGTCCTTCGAACTCGAGCTGCCTCCCTTCGGACAGCCCGACTGGGGCGATCTGCTGTCGGCGATGGTGATCGCCTCCGTGGGCGCGCTGCTCGGCATGGCCGCCGTGCGCGCCTTCCCTCACGTCCACAGAGGGTTCGCGCGGCTGCGGCACCCCATGCTCGCGCTGCCGGCCGGCGGGGTGGTGCTGGGGCTGCTGGCGGCTGTGGGCGGCCATCTGACGCTCTTCAAGGGCCTGGACGAGGTCGGGGAGCTGGCTCACGATCCCGAGGGCTGGACGGCCGGAGAGTTCGCCACGATGACGGTGGTGAAGCTGGCCGCGCTGCTCGTCGCCGCGTCCTGCGGCTTCCGCGGCGGGCGGATCTTCCCGGCGGTGTTCGTGGGCGTCGCCCTCGGACTGACCGCTCACGCCCTCGTCCCCGCCGTGCATCCGGCGGTCGGGGTGGCGACGGGTGTGCTCGGCGTCCTCCTGGCCATCACCCGGCAGGGCTGGGTGAGCCTGTTCGTCGCCGCGGTCCTGGTCTCCTCCCCCACGATCATCGCGCTGCTGTGCGTCGCCTCGCTGCCGGCCTGGCTCCTGGTGACCGGCAGGCCCCAGATGCAGCTGCGGGAGGACGGGACGGCGATCCGGTGAACCGATCAGACCCTTCGATCCGATGAAGCGGTAGGAGGCCGCTGCTCCCCCGCCCCCTCCCCTCCTCGCGCTGACCACGGCCCTACGCCCCCTGGCCACCGCCCCCCACCATCCGTCCACCGACCACTCGACTCGGCCGGCCGGGAAGGAGTCGCGGCACGACTGCCAGCCGTCCCCCGACCCGGACGGTGCACCGCCCGCACACCGACCACCAGCACGACACCACCCGACCCCCGACAGGAGCAGTCCATGGCCCTGCACGAAGGCCCCGCGAAGCGAGACGAGCGTTCCCTGTCCGTGAACCCCTTCTACGGCGAGGCGGACCCGGTCAGCGGCATGACCGAGGCGCCGCCCAAGCACCGGCTGCCGGACGGCCCGACGCCGCCCTCGACGGCGTATCAGCTGGTGCACGACGAGCTGATGCTGGACGGCAACTCGCGGCTGAACCTGGCCACCTTCGTCACCACGTGGATGGAGCCTCAGGCCGGGGTGCTGATGGCGGAGTGCAGAGACAAGAACATGATCGACAAGGACGAGTACCCGCGCACCGCGGAGCTGGAGCGCCGCTGCGTGGCGATGCTCGCCGACCTGTGGCACGCACCTGATCCGTCGGCGGCCGTCGGCTGCTCGACGACCGGGTCGAGCGAGGCGTGCATGCTCGCCGGGATGGCCCTCAAGCGGCGGTGGAGCAAACGCAAGGCCGACCCGACCGCCCGGCCGAACCTGGTCATGGGGGTCAATGTCCAGGTCTGCTGGGACAAGTTCTGCAACTTCTGGGAGGTCGAGGCCCGCCTGGTGCCCATGGAGGGCGAGCGCTTCCACCTGGACCCGCAGGCCGCCGCCGAGCTGTGCGACGAGAACACCATCGGGGTCGTAGGCGTCCTCGGCTCCACCTTCGACGGGTCCTACGAGCCGATCGCCGAGCTGTGCGCGGCCCTGGACGCCCTACAGGAGCGGTCCGGCCTGGACATCCCGGTGCACGTGGACGGGGCGTCCGGCGCGATGATCGCGCCCTTCCTGGACGAGGACCTCGTGTGGGACTTCCGCCTCGCGCGCGTGGCGTCGATCAACACCTCCGGACACAAGTACGGGCTGGTCTATCCCGGCGTCGGCTGGGCCCTGTGGCGCGACAGGGACGCCCTGCCCGAGGAACTGGTCTTCCGCGTCAACTACCTGGGCGGCGACATGCCGACCTTCGCGCTGAACTTCTCGCGGCCCGGCGCCCAGGTCGTCGCGCAGTACTACACGTTCCTGCGGCTGGGCCGCGCGGGCTACCAGGCCGTTCAGCGGTCCACGCGCGAGGTCGCCCGGGGCCTCGCCGACCGGGTGGAGGCGCTCGAGGACTTCCGGCTGCTGACCCGGGGCGACCAACTGCCCGTCTTCGCCTTCACCACGGCCCCCGGTGTCGAGTCCTACGACGTCTTCGACATCTCCCGGCGGCTGCGTGAGCACGGCTGGCTGGTGCCGGCGTACACCTTCCCGCCGAACCGCGAGGATCTGTCCGTCGTGCGGGTCGTGTGCCGCAACGGGTTCTCGTCGGACCTCGCCGACCTGTTCGTGGACGATCTGACGCGGCTGCTGCCGGAGCTGCGCCGGCAGCCGCACCCCCTGACGCGGAACAAGGAGGCGGCCACCGGCTTCCACCACTGAGTCAGCGGCTCATGCGCCCGAACCGGCCTACCGCGAGCGGGAAGAAGACAGCGAGCAGGACCAGCGGCCAGACGACGGCCGGCCACACGCCGCCCGTCTCACCCGCCGGGCCGAACAGGTCACGGACGGCGGTCGCCGTCCGTGACATCGGGTTCCACTCGACGACCGTGCCCAGCCAGCCCGGCATGGAGTCGGGGGTGGCGATGGCGTTGGAGAGGAAGCCGACCGGCCAGATGAGGATCTGCACGGCCTGGACCATCTCAGGCTTCCCGGCCACCAGCGCCAGCAGGATGCCGATCCACAGCATCGCGAAACGGAGCAGCAGGAGAAGACCCACGCCGCCCAGGAAGGCACCGGCACCGCCCTGGGCGCGCCAGCCGAGCGCGCAGCCGACGCCGATCAGCACCGCCAGGCCCAGTGCCGACTGGAGCATGTCCGCCGCCGAGCGGCCCACCAGGACCGCGCCGTCGGCCATCGGCATGGAGCGGAAGCGGTCGATGACGCCCTTGTTGAGGTCCTGGGTGACGGCGAGCATCGTGCCCTCCAGGCCGAAGGCCATGGTGAGCGCGAGCATGCCGGGCATCAGGTAGTCGAGGTAGTCGCCGTTCACCCCGCGGCCGCCGCCGACGAGATAGGCGAACATCAGCAGCAGCATCACCGGGAAGACCAGCCCCACGACCAGCCGGCCCGGCTGCCGTGCCCAGTGGGCGAGTTCGCGCCGGGTCATGGTCCAGGAATCGGTCAGCGCGTACGTACTCACACGGCCTCCTTCGTACGGTCTTCCTGCCCGGTCAGGTGCAGGAAGACCTCGTCCAGCGTGGGGCGGCGCAGGGCCACGTCCTCGGCCTCGATGCCGGCCTCCTCCAGGCCGCGGACGACGGCGGAGAGGGCGGCCATGCGGTCGGTGACCGGGGCACTGAGCAGCCGGCGGTCGGGGTCGACGGAGATCTCCTCCTCGGCCATGGGCAGCAGGGCGAGCGCGGCGCCCAGCAGTCCCTCGTCGCGCAGGACGAGGTCGATGCGGTCGGCGCCGGTGAGCGCCTTCAGTTCGTCCGCGGTGCCGTCGGCGACGACCCGGCCCCGGTCCACGACGGAGATGCGGTCGGCGAGCTGGTCGGCCTCCTCCAGGTACTGGGTGGTGAGCACGACCGTGGTGCCGGCACCGACCAGGGAGCGGACCGCGGACCACACCTCGGCTCGGCCGCGCGGGTCGAGACCGGTGGTCGGTTCGTCCAGGAACAACACCTCCGGGTCCGTGATCAGGGACGCGGCGAGATCCAGGCGGCGCCGCATGCCCCCGCTGTAGGCACGCACCGGCTTGCGGCCGGTGTCGCCCAGCGCGAAGCGCTCCAGCAGTTCGTCCGCGCGCCCTCGCGCGCGGCGGGCGCCCAGGTGGTGGAGACGACCGAACATCTCCAGGTTCTGACGGCCGCCCAGATCCTCGTCCAGTGCCGCGTGCTGGCCGAGCAGGCCGATGCGCGGGCGGACCTCGCGGGCCCGGCGCACCACGTCGTGCCCGGCCACCTCGACCCGGCCCGAGTCCGGCCGCAGCAGCGTGGACAGGATCCTGACCAGGGTCGTCTTGCCGGTGCCGTTCGGGCCGAGCACCCCGTGCACCGTGCCGCGCGCCACGGTGAGGTCGAGCCCGTCCAGAGCCTGCCTGTCGCCGTACCTCTTGCGTACGTCCTCGACGGTGATCGCCGCGTCGGCCATGTACCGCACCCCCACACCCTTGTTAGTCAAACTTGACTACTATCCCCCAAGCTAACCGCGCCGACGCCCGTCGTCAAACTTGATTAGTAATCGTCCTCGGGGTGTCGCTCCCCCGACGCGTAGGGGTTGTCCTGGTCCTCCGCGAGGACGCCGACGAACGGCTCGCCCTCACCGGAGAACGTGTAGGCCCCGCCCTCGACGCGCGCGATCAGGCCCAGGGTCCACTCCGCCTCGGCGTCCGCCGTGTGCACCCAGAGGTTCATGATCTCGCCGATGTGCCCCAACCGCTCCGGTCCCTCCTCGGGCAGATAGTGCTCGGTGACGGCCGAGCGCCACTCCTCGATGCGCCGGACCCGCTCCTTCAGCAGCGACACCGCCTCGGCGCGGGGCAGGTCGACGATGAAGCCGAGGGCCGCCGACTTCACGTCCATCTTCTGGTCGTAGGAGGTCAGCGACTCGCGCACCAGCCGGAAGTACTCCTCGGTACCCCGCTCGGTCATCTCGTACTCGGTGCGGGGCGGGCCGCCGACAGTGGACGGGGCGACCTCGTGCGCATGCAGCAGTCCCTGCTTCGCCATCTGCTTCAGGGCGTGGTAGATCGAGCCCGGTTTGGCGGTGGACCACTCGTGGGCGCCCCAGTACTCCAGGTCGTTGCGCACCTGATAGCCGTGGGCCCGCCCGTGCTGGCGCACCGAGCCCAGCACGAGGAGACGGATCGCTGACATGGCGTCCAGACTAGGCCGCCCGCGACCCGCGGGGGCAACGGGCGGGGAGCGAAGCGGAACCGGCCGGCGCCCGAGGCGGGAACCGGCCGGAACGGCGGAGCGGCCCACGGCAGGCCCGAGGCGGGAACCGGCCGGAACGGCGGAGCGGCCCACGGCAGGCCGCGAAGACCTAGAAGGGGAACTGGCTGCGTGCGTGCTGGACCGAGATCCACTTCGTCGTCGTGAAGGCCTCGAGGGTCGTCTCGCCGTTCAGGCGGCCGACGCCGGAGTTCTTCTCGCCGCCGAACGGCACGATCGGCTCGTCGTGCACCGTGGCGTCGTTGACGTGGAACATCCCGGTGGCGATCCGCTTGGCGAAGGCGACGCCCCGCTCGACGTCGCCGGTGTGGACGGCACCGCTGAGCCCGTAGGGGGTGTCGTTGACGAGGCGGACGGCCTCTTCCTCGCCGTCGAAGGTGTTGATGAAGACGACCGGACCGAAGATCTCCTGCTGGAGCAGGGCGGAGTCGGCGGGGAGGTCGCTCAGCACGGACGGCTCGACCAGGTTGCCGGTGGTCGCGCCGTGCAGGAGGGCGGTCGCGCCCTCGGCCACGGCCTGGTCGACCACGCCGGAAAGCGCCTCGGCCTGCGAGGAGTTGATGACCGGGCCGATGAGGGTCTGCGGGTTGCGCGGGTCACCCGCCTCGAGGGTCCTCACCTTGGCGACGAACCTCTCGGTGAACTCGTCGGCGAGCGAGCGGTCGACCAGGATGCGGTTGGCGGCCATGCAGACCTGGCCCTGGTGCACGAAGCGGCTGAAGACGGCGGCGTCCACCGCGTAGTCCACGTCGGCGTCATCGAGGACGACGAACGCGCTGTTGCCGCCGAGCTCGATGATGGACCGCTTGAAGTGCGAGGCGGCGACGGTGGCCACGTGCCGGCCGACCTTGTCGGAGCCGGTGAAGGAGATGACCCGCGGCACCGGGTGCTCCAGGAAGGCGTCGCCGATCTCGGCGATGTCGGTGACGACGACGTTCAGCAGGCCTGGGGGCAGGCCCGCGTCCTCGAACAGCTTGGCGATGACGGTGCCGCCGGAGATCGGGGTGTTCTGGTGCGGCTTGAGCACCACAGCGTTGCCGAGGGCCAGTGCGGGCGCGACCGACTTCAGCGACAGCAGGAAGGGCACGTTGAAGGGGCTGATCACACCGACGACGCCGACCGGCTCGCGGTAGACGCGGTTCTCCTTGCCGTCGATCGGCGAGGGGATGATCCGGCCCTCGGGGCGCAGCGCCAGGTGGATCGACTCGCGCAGGAACTCCTTGGCCAGGTGGAGTTCGAAGGCGGCTTTGCCGAAGGTGCCGCCGGCCTCGTCGACGAGCAGCTCGCTGATCTCGGCCTCGCGCTCCTCGACCAGCCGCAGCACCTTCTCGAAGACCGAGCGGCGGGCGTAGGCGTTGGTGGCGGCCCACTCCTTCTGGGCGCGGGCGGCGGCACGGTAGGCCTCGTCGACCTCGTCCACGGTGGCTATCGTGATCGACGCGATCTTCTCGCCGTTGTAGGGGTTGAAGTCGATGATGTCCCAGGACCCAGTCCCCGGGCGCCACTTACCGTCGATGTACTGCTGGGCCAGGTCGGTCAAGTACGACGACATGTGATCCCTCAATCCCCTGCTGCGATCGGCTGCGATCGGCATCACGATCTGATCACACGTCATCGTACGTGCGTTTCAACGGAGTTGGGGCAACACTTGGAGCACTCCTGGGCTACCCGAGGGGAAACCCCGACCGAGCGGACTAGGACAGCTGGAGCAGTCCGCGCAGCAGGTCCCGGCTCTCGTCGGGGCCGGGGCTGTCCTGCTGGAGTTCCTTGAGCGCCTGCTCGTACTGGGCGACGTCCTCGCGTTTGTCCAGGTAGAGGGCGCTCGTGAGCTGCTCCAGGTAGACGACGTCCGACAGGTCGGACTCCGGGAAGCTCAGGATGGTGAAGGCGCCGGACTCGCCGGAGTGCCCGCCGAAGCTGAACGGCATGATCTGCAACCGCACGTTGGGGCGCTCGGAGATCTCGATCAGGTGCTGGAGCTGCTCACGCATGACCTCGCGGTCGCCGTACGGCCGACGCAGAGCGGCTTCGTCGAGGACGATGTGGAAGTCGGGGGCGTTCTCGGCGACGAGGTACTTCTGCCGCTCCAGGCGCAGGGCCACGCGCCGGTCGACGTCAGCCGCGCTCGCGCCCTTCATCCCGCGCCGCACGACCGCGTGCGCGTACGCCTCGGTCTGGAGCAGACCGTGCACGAACTGCACCTCGTACGCCCGGATCAGGGCTGCGGCGCCCTCCAGGCCGACGTAGGTGGGGAACCAGTTGGGCAGGACGTCCGAGTAACTGTGCCACCAGCCCGCCACGTTGGCCTCGCGGGCGAGTCCGACGAGCGCCTGGCGTTCGGCGTCGTCCGAGATGCCGTACAACGTCAACAGGTCTTCCACGTCACGGGTCTTGAAGCTCACCCGACCCAGCTCCATCCGGCTGATCTTCGACTCCGACGCTCGGATCGAGTACCCGGCCGCCTCCCGCGTGATGCCGCGTGCCTCACGCAGTCGCCGCAGTTGCGAGCCGAGCAGCATCCGCCGCACCACCGATCCGGGCTCTCCCGCGCTCACGTTCGCCAGCCTCCCCAACCGTCCTCAGGGCCCGCAGTCTGCCACTAAAACACTTCGAGCAGTACTCGGCCGATTACAGAGATGGAAAAAAGCCGAAGAGTACCCACAGCGTGGCGTCTGGGGAGGGTGAGGAGAAAGCAAGGGAAGTGCTCGCCAACCACAAGAAGATGGCGGAAAAAATGGCCAAGAAGCGGTACGCGCGGGTCCATTTCGGTCACGTGCACGTGCATCTGCCCTTGCATCTGCCCTTCGCATCGGAAACCATGGTCCCGCGCCACCGCTGCATCGCAACGACCGCGACTACCGGGAGTGCCTCGCATGGGGACGAATGGATCGACCATGCTCGAGCCGTTACGGCAGGGCCTTCCGCCGCTTGATCCCGCGGCCGTGTCCGACGCGGCCTCCTGCGCTCTGCCGACCCGCTTCGAGGCGGTGCGCGAGGCCCGGCAGTTCACCCGGAGAACCCTCGGCCAGTGGGACGTCGACGAGCGGTTCGACGACATATGCCTGGTCGTCTCGGAGCTGGTGACGAACGCCCTGCGGCATGGACTGTCGCCCGACGCCGATCCACACGGGCCCGAGGTGCAGCCGCCCGTGCGACTGCACCTGCTGCGGTGGACCGAGCGGCTGGTGTGCGCGGTGCGCGACCCCAGTCAGGACAGTCCCCTGCCGCGCGAGGTGGGCGACTTCGCGGCGGAGTCGGGCCGCGGCCTGTTCCTCGTGGACTCCTTCGCCGAGGGCTGGGGCTGGCAACCGCTCTCCCCGAACCTGGGCGGCAAGGTGGTCTGGGCGCTGTTCCGGCTGCACACCCCCGCCGGATGACGAACCGCGGCACCTTACGGTGCTGCGGTTCTACGCGCGTCACAGCACCTTCTGCACCGAATTCTCCGGCACCTCGCCCTCCGGAGCGGGCCGCCGTCAGCCGGCGATCAGGTGGTCGAACTCGCCGTCCTTGATGCCCAGGAGCATCGCCTCGATCTCGGCCCTCGTGTAGACGAGCGCGGGACCGTCCGGAAAGCGCGAGTTGCGCACGGCCACGTCCCCGCCGGGCAGCCGCGCGAACTCGACGCAGGACCCTTGGGAGTTGCTGTGCCGGCTCTTCTGCCAGGCAACCCCGTACAACTGTGTGGCCGCCATGCCGTTGTACACGTCGTGCCCCCCGTCAACGTCGTGGTCCACAGGTCGCTCCCTGGTGGTGCACTGGCTCGTGTGGCCATAGGTGCCGTGGTCAACTGTTCCGGATCATAACCCTGTTCACGTGCGCATGCATGAGCAGATGCACGTGCACGCGGGGTGTGTAAGCGGTTACAGCTTTGACGCCCGCTTTACCGGACGCTGGGCCGGGTCCTGGGCCCATCCTGCGTGCGCCCCGAGGCCCGCTCCCCATGGGGCCCACCGGTTCACCTGGGTGATCAGCTGGTGATCAGCGGCAGCGCGGCGCCAGAGGTAGTACGGATCGAACCACTGGTGCACAGGAAGAGACGCACCGGGTGCCCTCGATGTTCCACCGTCCCGGACGTGGTTCGGCCGACCGACCCGGAGCGGGCCCCCGGCGGGTGGCCGGATCACCTCCTCGCCTGGGCGGACGCCGACCGTCCACTCGGTACGCGGGGCGGCCCCGCGGACGGCCTCCGGCGGCCGCGGCATCGCCGTCGCGGAAACCCCCGTGGCCGTGGTCCCCCCGCCGCGAACAGGGCAGGGGCCGCCGCCTCCGCCTCCCCCGCGTGGAACGGCCTCGCCCCCGTGGGCGACGGAGGCGTCGTCAGCGGGGGCGAGGGGTGGCCCGTCTCCGAGCAGGCCGTGGGAGACGTCCGGTCGGCGGGTATCCGGGCGGCGCATACCGCCAGGTTCACGGGACGACGAGCGTGCTTCTCCTCGCACGAACGACGATCGCTTCATACGTCGAGGAGGGGAGCGGTCGTACGAACACGACCGGGGTCCGCCGGGGGTCAGCGGGTGCTGTACGGCAGGAGCGCCATCTCGCGGGCGTTCCTGACGGCCCGCGCCAGGCGGCGTTGCTGCTGGGCCGAGACACCGGTGACCCGGCGACTGCGGATCTTGCCGCGGTCGGAGACGAACTTCCGCAGCAGGCCGGTGTCCTTGTAGTCGATGTAGGTGATCCCGGCCTGATCCAGCGGGTTGGGCCGGTGCTTGGCGGGCTTGCGTTCACTTCCGCGGGCCACGGGTCAGACCTCCAGGAGGGTGTCGAAGGCGGGCGGCAGCAGCTTCCAGGCGTCGCGCCCGGCGGCGTACTCGGCGTCGGTGAGCAGACAGGACTCCAGCAGCCGGTCGAGTCCGTCGCGGTCGAGGCCGGGCGAGGTGAAGACCAGGTGCTGGCAGCAGTCGCCGTGCTCGGGGTGCCAGTCCATGGCGGCCGCGGCGCGGCGCACCGGCGGGAGCATCTCCCAGGCCGCGTCCGGCAGCGAGGCCAGCCAGGGCCCCGCGGACTCCACGCACAGGGCGCCGCCGGCCGCGTCCCAGTGGAGCAGCACGTCGGGCTTGTCGGCGAGCCAGAACCGGCCCCGGCTGCGGGCGGCGGCGCAGGTCAGGTCCTCCAGTGCCGCGTACAGCCGCTCCGGGTGGAAGGGACGGCGGCGGTGCCAGACGAAGGTGGTGACGCCGTGCGCGTCGGCCTCAACGGGCAGCAGCGCGCAGGCCGGGTGCTGGGCCGCGGCCGCGGCCGCCACGTCGAAGCCGGCGAAGGCGGCGGCCACGAGTGGCGAACGCGGTTCCGGCTCACCCGCACGTGCGGATGCGCCCGCCGGATCCCCTGGGTGGCCGCCCCGGACGGGGACCCGGCGGGCCGTCGGATGGAGCTGGGACAGCAGCTCGCGGTCCTCGTCATCGGCGTCCGGGGAGTCGACGACGGCCAGGACGGGGGCGTACTCCAATTGCCGGGCGAAGGTGTCGGCGACGGTCCGTCGGTCCGTGGCCGCGGCGGCGAGGCCGCGCTCGGCCAGGTCGTCGCCGTTGCCGAGGTACGGCAGCAGCAGCGCCGGGTCGACTGCGGTGATCACACCGGTGACCGTGAGGCCGCCCTCATCGACCACCTCGGCCATCGCCTTGGGTTCGACGGAGTCCCACAGTTCGACCACCGCGAGCGGGATGGTGGGGTCGTCGGCGAGACGGAGCAGCTCGGGCACGAGGTCCTCGCGCAGGGCGCAGCAGGCACAGTCGTTGACCAGCGGTGCCTCACCCGCGAAGAGGATGCCCTCGGCGTCCCTGATCGTGCGGACGACCGTGCCGGCCGCCGCCGTCGCCAGGTCGTGGTGGAGCGCCACGCTGCCGGGGACGTCGGCGAGCAGCCGCGCGACGGTCGTGCGGCGGGCCTCTGCGTGCAGCCCGCCGACGATCACCACCGGCAGACTCACGCCCCGCCCCGCTTCCCGAACCGGCGCTCGAAGCGCTCGACGCGGCCGGCCGTGTCCAGGACGCGGGCCGTGCCGGTGTAGAAGGGGTGGCTGACGGAGGAGATCTCGACGTCCACCACGGGGTAGGTGTGGCCGTCCTCCCACTCGATCGTCTTCTCACTGCTCATCGTGGAGCGAGTGAGGAAGGCGTGGTTCGCGGCGCGGTCACGGAAGACGACGGGACCGTAGGACGGGTGAATTCCGTTGCGCATGGCTGGTCAGCGCTCCTCTCGGAAGTCGACGTGACGGCCGGCGACCGGGTCGTACTTGCGCAGGGTCATACGGTCCGGGTCGTTGCGGCGGTTCTTGCGGGTGACGTACGTGTAGCCGGTCCCCGCCGTGGAGCGGAGCTTGATGACCGGGCGCAGTTCGTTGCGTGCCATGCTGGTACCTTACTGAAAATGACATTCATTAGCGACAGGCTTCGAGGAGAGGTACGTCACCCATGTCCGCGCACTGCATGCTGACCGGCGCCCAGCCGGGCTTCGGCAACCGCATCTCCCACTCCCACCGGCGCACTTCGCGCCGCTTCGACCCCAACATCCAGTCCAAGCGGTACTGGCTGCCGAGCGAGGGCCGTCAGGTACGGCTGCGGCTGAGCACGAAGGGGATCAGGACGGTCGACGCGATCGGCGTCGAGGCGGCCGTCGCCCGGATCCGGGCACGAGGGGTGCGTGTCTGATGGCGAAGAAGAGCAAGATCGCGAAGAACGAGAAGCGGCAGGAGGTCGTCGCCCGGTACGCCGAGCGGCGGGCCGAGCTGAAGGAGATCGTCCGACGGCCCTCGTCGACGGAGGCGGAGCGGCTGGCCGCACAGCGGGAACTCCGCAGGCAGCCGCGGGACGCGAGCGCCACGCGCGTGCGCAACCGGGACCAGGTGGACGGCCGGCCGCGCGGGTACTACCGGGCGTTCGGCCTGTCCCGGGTGAGTCTGCGGGGGCAGGCGCACGCGGGGTATCTGCCGGGGGTGCGCAAGGCTTCCTGGTGAAGTCGTCCGGTGCGGGCGCGGCGGTCCCACCGGGCGGGCCTCGGGTTCCGCTGGCGCGGACCCGGGGTTCGCTCCAGGGCTCGCCTCGGTTCCGCAGGCGCGGACCGGGGGTTCGCTCCGGGGCTCGCCTCGGGTTTCCGCAGGCGCGGACCGGGGGTTCCCTTCGGCACGTGGCCTCGGGTGCCTTCCACAGGGCTCCCGGTTCCGCCGGGGCGGACCGCTCGGTCCCTCATCGGGGCGGGCTCGGTCTCCCTTCCGGGGCAGCCCTGGTTTCCGCCGGGGCGGACCGCTCGGTCCCTCATCGGGGCGGGCTCGGTCTCCCTTCCGGGGCAGCCCTGGTTTCCGCCGGGGCATCGGGTTTCCGCCGGGGCGGTCCCCGGATTCCGCGGGGGCATCGGGTTTCCGCCGGTGGGTCCTCTGGTTCCGCGGGCCACACGGTCCCCTCCGGAATCGTCCCCCGTTTCCTTTCCAGGCGGGTCGTCCTTGTTTCCCGGCTGGTAGCTTGCTGCCGGTCCTTCCGGTTCTTTCCGGTTCTTCCGGTCGACCCGGCCGTCCGGCTACAGCTTGGGAGCCCGCAGTGACTTCGGCGAACTTCTCGCGCCCCTCGCCCACCTCGCGTCCCACGCCCGGGACGTCCCGCCGGGGGGTGCGGGCCACCGCCGTGACCGCCGCCGTACTGGTGGGGGCCCTGGGACTGACCGCGTGCAGCGACGACGGAGGGTCCGGCGGCTCCGACGGCGTCTCCTCGGCCACGCCGAGTGTCACGACCGGCGCGGACACCGGGGGTGGGAGCGGCGGGACGGCCGGGAGCGGTTCGGTGACGGCTTCCGGTGAGTTGGAGGGCAGTTGGCTGGCCACAGCGGACGGCCGCGCCGTCGCCCTGATCGTCACCGGCAAACAGGCCGCCCTCTTCGCGACCGGCGGGACCGTGTGCAGCGGGACCGCCGGCAAGGAAGCCGACATGACGATGATCCGGCTCACCTGCACGAGCGGGAAGAAGGACCGGACGACCGGCATGGTCGACTCGGCCGACGACAAGAGCCTCAAGATCACCTGGGACGGCGCGGTCGGCGCGGAGACGTACACCAAGGCGGAGGGCGGACAGTGGCCGTCCGGGCTGCCGACGGCCGGTCTGGGATAGCGAAGCGATCACGAGGGCGGGGGCGGGCAGCGGAAGGGGGTGCGCATGCGTGATGATCCTCCGAGCACCGTCACGTAACCGTAGGGACCCCTCATGCGCGCCGCTTCGATCACCGTCACCGCCCTCGTCGCCGCCTTTCTGCTCACCGCCTGTGGGGGCGGGGACGACAGCGCATCCGGCGACGGGGAGAGCAAGGCCTCTTCCCCTTCCGGCACCGCCTGCGCCGCCGGTGACCTGACCACGGAAGCCGGTGCCGTGAACGCCGCCCCCGCAGCCGGGGACACCGGCAACGTGACCGTCACGGTCACCAACGGCGGCAAGGACTGCACCCTCGACGGCTTCCCGAAGGTCGTGCTGAAGGCGGGCGGGACCACCGTCGACGTCCCCCGCGACGAAGCCGCCGAGGCGCAGCCGCTTCCCCTCGCGGAGCAGGGCACCGCCTCCTTCACGATCACCTACGTCCGCGGCGAGGACGGCGACGGGAGCCTCGCCGTCAAGACCCTCGCGTACGGGCTGTCGGACGCCTCGGCCACCGAGAGCCTGGACTGGTCGTACGGCGCGGTCGCCCTCAAGGAGGGCGACAAGCCGGACGCGTCGGTGAGCGCCTTCCAGGTGGCGGGGGACTGAGTTCGGCGGACTGATGGCGGCGGACCACCTCCGGCGGAACGGCGTCGGGCGGAACGGTTCCTGATCGACCGGTTGTGAGCGGACCAGTTCGGTTCCAGCGGACCGGTTGCAGCGGACCGGTTCCGGGCTCGGCGCCGCTTGGGCGCGGTGTGAGTACGCGCGCGCGTGCGTGCCCACACCGCGGTCGGCCGGAGCTCCCGTCAGGGCAGGTGCGGGCGGGTGTGGACCTGGGCCCGGTCCGCCGCGTCCGCGCCCTGTGTCCAGCCCGCTTCGTCGGTGACGCCTCGCAGGCGGGTGGTGGTCGTCCGAGGGAACAGGCGGTCCGTGGCAGCCGTGACCGCCACCTCCCTGGAGGCCAGGACGGGCAGGAGGTCGGCGGTGACCGGGGTGTCGGCCGCGGCGGCCAGGCGGGTGCCCACCCGATGGGCGTAGGCGGCCAGGAAGGACTGGCGGAACGTCTTCGTGCGTCTGCGGCCGCCCGCCCGCTGTGCCGCCTCCGCCTTCGTCATCGCGGTCCGGGCCTGCACCAGGAGCGAGGTGTAGAGCAGCTCCACCACCTCCAGGTCGGCCTCGAAGCCGACGACCGTGGAGAAACAGAAGGGCTCGTTCCACACGGCCCGGCAGTGGTTCGCCCCGGCGACCGCGTCCAGCAGCACCGCCTTGGCCTGCTCGTACGGCGGCTCGACGCCGATGCGGCGGGCGCCGGGGGCATCCGGTGCCGGGGCCGCCGCGTCGAGCAGCGCCTCGTCGACGCTGTGCCGGGCCATCAGCTCTTGCGCCTTCGCGGTGAGCGCCTCCGCCTCCTCGGGAAACCCGGTCGCCTCCGCCTTGGCGAGCAGCGCGCGGATACGGGTGAGCATGCGGGAGTCGGAACGCTGCTGTCCGCTCGCCTCCTGGAGGGGTTCGAGGGTCGGCAGCCGCAACAGCAGCCGGTAGAGCTCCAGGACCGCCGTCGCGTGCGAGAAGCGGTCGCCCCTACGGAGTGAGGGGTCGGCGGGCGGCAACTCCTCCAGCTGGGCCGACCAGCGCCGACCGCGCGCCCGGTCGTGCGGCGCCTGGGCGCGGACGAGCGCCGAGAGCAGCCGTACGTGCGTGTCCTCCAGGTCGCGGCGCACGAGCCGTACGAGGTCCGCGGGCTGCCAGCCGCGGCGCCACGCGGCCGCCAGGAACTCCTCGCCGCGCCGCTCGACTTCGGCGTCCGCGGCGGGGTCGGCGGCCAGCAGGGACGCGCCGGTGTCGAGAGCGGTGTCGGTGTCGTCGTAGAGGGCTGCCTGGAAGGCGCGTTCGACGGTGCTGGGCGTGCTGCTCACGCATGGATCGTGCCACGCACGCACGGCGGCACGGGAACGTCAACCACGGGTTGACACCTTGAGGGTGTCAACTTACGGTTGACGCATGACTTCCCGACAGGATCCCACCTCCTCCATCCGTCTCGACGACCTCATCGACGCGATCAAAAAGGTCCACCCGGAGCCCCTGGAACAGCTCCAGGACGCCGTCATCGCCGCCGAGCACCTCGGGGACGTCGCCGACCACCTGATCGGTCACTTCGTCGACCAGGCCCGGCGTTCCGGGGCTTCCTGGACCGACATCGGCCGGAGCATGGGCGTGACGCGGCAGGCCGCGCAGAAGCGGTTCGTGCCGAAGGAGTCGGCCGACCTCGACCTCAGCCAGGGCTTCAGCCGGTACACCCCGCGCGCGCGGAACACCGTCATGGCCGCCCACAGCGCCTCCAAGACGGCGGGCAACTCCGAGGGCCGGCCCGCCCACCTGGTCCTCGGCCTGCTCGCCGAGCCCGAGGGGCTCGCGATGAGGGCGCTCGCCGCGCAGGGCGTCACCACGGAGGCCGTGCGCGAGGCCGCGACCGCCGCGCTGCCGCCCGCCGCCGACGAGGTACCCGAACTCGTCCCCTACGGCTCGGACGCCAAGAAGGTCCTCGAACTCACCTTCCGCGAGGCCCTGCGCCTCGGCCACAACTACATCGGCACCGAGCACATCCTGCTGGCCCTGCTGGAGTTCGAGAACGGCGAGGGCGTCCTCAGCGGGCTGGGCGTCGACAAGGCGGGCGTCGAGCGGTATGTCGAGGAGACGCTGGCCGAGATCCGGACCCCGCGGGCGCGGGAGGACGGGGCGGAGGCCTGAGGGATGCGGCGTGCTCGGCCGTCCACAGCGCCCCCCGCACACGCCGCCCCCACGTCCCCGCCCTCCTCCCGCACTGTCCGGGCCGTTGTCAGACCCTCCTGCGAGACTCGCCGCATGGCCGAACGCTGGGCACTCGCTCCGGCCGAGGGTGGTGGCGCGGAAGTGGCCGCCCTCGGTCCGGACGGGATGCCCGCGGGCCCCGTGGTCCGGGAACCGGACCTGGCGGCCGCGGTCCGCTCCCGGCCGGACGTCAGCCGGTGGGTCTGGCGGTCCACGGCGGAGGTGTATCCGCGTCTGCTCGCCGCGGGGGTGCGAGTCGAGCGGTGCTACGACGTCGAGGACGCCGAGACGCTCCTCCTCGGCCACGAGGGCCGGCACGGCGAGCCCCGTTCGGCCGCCGCCGCCCTGGCCCGGCTGCGGGGCGGTCCCGTCCCTCCCGACCCGCCGCTGCGCGCCGCCGAGCCCGGCGCGCAGTCCCCGCTGTTCGAGCCGCAGGCCACCGCCCTCCCGTTGGCCGACCTCGTCGCGGTCTACACTGAGCAGCAGCGGCGCCACGACCGGGCGGAGCACCCGGAGCGGATGCGGCTGCTGACGGCGGCCGAGTCGGCGGGGATGCTGGTGGCCGCCGAGATGAACCGCACGGGCCTGCCCTGGAGCGCCGACGTCCACCGCGAGGTGTTGCACGACCTGCTCGGCGAGCGGTACGCGGGCGGGGGTGAGCCCCGGCGCCTCGCGGAACTCGCGGACGAGGTCTCGGCGGCCTTCGGGCGCCGGGTGCGGCCGGACCTGCCCGCCGACGTGGTCAAGGCGTTCGGGCAGGCCGGCATCAGGGTCAGGTCCACCCGCCGCTGGGAGATCGAGTCCCTCGACCACCCGGCCGTGAAGCCGCTGATCGAGTACAAGAAGCTGTACCGCGTCTGGGTCGCGCACGGCTGGTCCTGGCTCCAGGACTGGGTGCGCGACGGCCGCTTCCGCCCCGAGTTCCTCGCGGGCGGCACCGTCACCGGCCGCTGGGTGACCAACGGCGGGGGCGCCCTCCAGATCCCCAAGGTGATCCGGCGGGCCGTGATCGCCGACCCCGGCTGGCGGCTCGTCGTCGCCGACGCCGACCAGATGGAGCCCCGCGTCCTTGCCGCGATCTCGCGCGATCCGGGGCTGATGGAGGTGGCCGGCCGGGAGAGCGACCTCTACCAGGCGGTCTCCGAGCGCGCGTTCTCCGGCGACCGTGCCCAGGCCAAGCTCGCGGTGCTCGGCGCCGTCTACGGCCAGACCTCCGGCGACGGACTGAAGAACCTCGCCGCGCTGCGCCGCCGCTTCCCGCGCGCGGTGGCGTACGTCGACGACGCCGCGCGGGCCGGCGAGGAAGGCCGGCTGGTGCGGACCTGGCTGGGGCGGACCTGCCCGCCCGCGGCCGGGGATGGCGCGGCGGAGGAGGCGGGCATCCCGTCCGCGGACGAGGACCCGCCCGAGGCCCGGCAGTGGGTGCCCGGCTACGCCTCCAGCGACGCCCGCGCCCGAGGCCGCTTCGCCCGCAACTTCGTCGTCCAGGGCAGCGCGGCCGACTGGACCCTGCTGCTGCTCGCCGCGCTGCGGCGGACGTGCGCGGACATGGCCGCCGAGCTGGTCTTCTTCCAGCACGACGAGGTGATCGTGCACTGTCCCGAGGAGGAGACCGAGACGGTCGTCGCCGCGATCCGGGAGGCGTCGGACCTGGCCGGACGGCTGACGTTCGGGCGGACGCCGGTGCGCTTCCCGTTCACCACGGCCGTCGTGCGGTGCTATGCCGACGCCAAGTGATCACCCCGCCCCGGCGAGCAGTTCCCTCAGCTGCCCCACAACGGCCTTCTCGTCCGTACCGTCCAGCGCGGCCAGCGCCCGCCGCCACTCCTCCCGCGCCCGCTCCCTGTCGCCCTGCTCGCGCAGCAGGAGTCCGTGTTGGTGGCGGGCGAGCGCGCCGGTGTAGCGGTCGGCGCGGGCGTCGGCGCCGCGCAGCAGCTCGGCGCACTCGCGGGCGGCGGACTCCGTGCGGCCCAGCAGACGCAGTGCGCGGACCAGGCCGAGCCGCGTCTGGGACTCGCCGTGCCAGTCGCCGTGGCCGCCGAGGATGCGCAGGCTTTCCTCGAAGTGCGGACGGGCGGCGGCCGGTTCGCCCAGGGTGAGGTGGGCGTAGCCGATGTTGCAGTGCGCCGAGTGCTGGACGAGGACGGCCCCGATCTCATCGCCGATGGCCAGCGAGAGCCGGTGCTGCTCGATGGCGGCGCGCGGGTCGGTGTGCTCGTACAGGTTGCCGAGGTGGCTGTGGGTGACGGCCTGGCCGTGCCGGTCGTCGAGCCGGCGCGAGTACTCCAGGCTCTGCCGCAGTGCGAGGCCGGACTCCTCGTAGCGGCCCAGGCCCTCCAGCAGCAGGCCTCGGTTGTTGAGGCAGCGCCTGATCCAGGAGCGCCGGTCGAGGCGCCGCCAGATCGTCAGGGCCCGGTCGGTGAGCGCGAGGGCGTCCTTCTGGCGGCCGGTGAGGAAGCGCAGGCCCGCGAGATCGCCCAGCGCGTAGGCCTCGGCGGCCGCGTCGCCGAGTGCGCGTGCCGTCCGCAGGGCGGTCCGTCCGAGGACCTCCATCTCGGCGACCCGACCGCTGCGGTGGAGGTAGGGGAAGATCAGGCGCAGCAGGGTGGAGACGAGGGGTGCCTCGTCGGCCCCGGTGCCGGACGCCTGGTCCCGGCCGCCGCGGGGTCGCTTGCCGGTGCCGTACGTGCCGCCCTCCACGAGCGCGACGATGTTCTCCAGCTCGCTGTCTCCCCAGGCGAAAGCCTCCTCGGGGCCTGTGAAGGGCGGCACGTCCCGCACATGGGCCGCGTGCCCGGGCGGCTGGGCGGCGGTGGGCAGGCGGCGGTCGTCCTGGTCGAGGCCCGGTTCGACGATGGCGGTCAGGGCGCGTTCGGCGACGGCGGCGTACCAGCACAGGGCGGCCGTCCTCGGCGTCGCGTCGTCGGCGCTGCCGTCGCGGCCCCCGCTCTCCGCCAGCTCGCGAGCGAAGTCCCGCACGAGATCGTGGGGGACGTAGCGGCCGTACGCCGTCTCCTCCAGCAGGGCCACGTCGACGAGGCGATCGAGGGCTGCCTCGGCGCGGCGCTCGTCGGTGGCGGTGAGACGGGCGAGCAGCGGCACGCCGTAGGCGGGCAGGTCGAGGGCGCCGACGTGGCGGAGTGCCAGGGCGGCACCGCGGTCGGCCTCGCGGTCCGAGGCGGCGAGCGCGTCGTGCGCGACGGCGAGGGAGCGACGCACACTGAGGTCGTCGTACTCCAGATGGTGCAGACGACCGCCGGTCTCGGCGAGTTGACCGGCCAGGACGTCCGGGGCGAGTGCCCGGCGCGCGGCGAGGCGGGCCGCGACGACGCGAAGGGCGAGCGGAAGGCGGCCGGTGAGGCCGACGAGGGGGTGCCCGGGACCGAGACCTTCGCGTCCCGACACGGCCCGCAGCAGGGCCGCGCTGTCCTCCTCGGAGAGGGGCGCGAGCGGGAAGCGGTGGGCGCCGTCGAGGGCGGTGAGTGGGGAGCGGCTGGTGACGATCACCGCACAGCCGGGTCCGGCCGGCAGCAGCGGGCGCACCTGCGCGGCGTGCGCGGCGTCGTCCAGCACCAGGAGGGTGCGGGTGGGCGCGAGGAGGGTGCGGAGCAACGCCGATGCGGCGTCCGGGTGTTCGGGGATGTGCCGGGGGTCGGTGCCGAGGTCGCGAAGGAGGGCGGCGAGGGCCTGGCCCGTGGTGAGGGGAGTCCTGCCGGGGGTGGCGCCGTGCAGGTTGAGGTAGAGCTGACCGTCGGGGAAACGTTCCTTCAGGGTGTGGGCGACAGAGAGGGCGAGGGCGCTCTTGCCCACGCCTGCCATGCCGCTGACGACGGCGAGGGCTCCCGCACCGGCCGGCGGATCCGTCGTGAGGGTGCGGCGGAGGGAGCGGAGGGTGACGCAACGGCCGGTGAAGTGGGCGGGCGGTGGGGGGAGCTGGGCGGGACGGGGAACGAGGGAGGGGACCGGGGGGGTTCCCCTGCCCCTTCCCTGGCCGCGCAGAATCTCCAGGTGGGCGTCGCGTACCGCCGGGCCCGGTTCGACGCCGAGTTCCTCCACGAGGCGGGTGCGCAGGTCACGGTGGACGGCGAGGGCCTCGGCCCGACGGCCCTCCCGGTGCAGGGCGAGCATCAGCTGACGGTGATAGGCCTCGCGCAGCGGATGTTCGGCGGCCAGCGCGGCCAGTTCCGGGATGAGGCGGTCGGACCCGGTGCCGGTGCCGGTGCCGGTTTCAGCGGAGGCGAGTTCGGCGTCGTAGCGCCATTCCAGGAGGAGCAGGCGCGCCTCCTTCAGGCGCTGGGTGTAGGCGTAGCCGCCCAGTTCGGCGGGGAGTCCGCTGAGCGGGGTGCCCCGCCACAGAGCGAGCGCCGCCGCGCATGCCTCGACCACGCGCTCCCAGTCGTGGGCGGCGTGCGCGCCTCGTGCGGTGGCGAGGTGACGCTCGAACACGTGGACGTCGAGTTCGCCGTGCCCGACCCGCAGCTGGTAACCGGGCGGCACCGTGCGCAGCCGCGCCGGATCGTCGAGCATGCGGCGCAGCCGCGTGACGTGGTTGTGCAGCGAGGCCTGCGCGGAGGCGGGCGGCGCGCCGCCCCACAGCACCTCCTTGAGCGACTCGACCGGGACGGTCCGGCCGGCGTCGAGCAGCAGGGCACCCAGCAGGGCCCGCACCTTCGGACTGGGGATGCTGCGGGGGAAGGGAGCGGCGAGGGCGGCAACAGGGGCGGGGGGAGAGTCCGGGGCATCGGTCGGGAGGGTGTCGTACAGAACTGGTGGGCCAAGCAGTCCGAACCGCAGCCCGTACTGCCGCATCACGCCGACCCTCGCCCTTCCGCGCGCCCGTCCAGGTCACGCCCCTTGGCGCACACCCCGCCCCGTTGGCGGATTCCCGCCCCCGAAGCGGCGGTGTTCCGCCACCCTGCCCCTGACGGTTCTCGCAGGAATCCGCTAGCGTTCCAGCCGCTTCCCGGATCCACCCGGCGCCTGCAAGCCCCGCGACCTGCGGCGATCGCGGCGACGACGTGAGAACCGTTGGCCATATGTTAGCGATTCGTTGGTACGGCCTGATGTGATCACAACATCGGATCTGGCCCGACGGTGCGCGCGTACGACGCGTTGCTCGGGGGAGTGTCGCCGCCGCGGCCGGATCCGGAGGCGCGTACGGGCCTCGGTCGGCGGAGGTGAACGACCGGGGCCCGCGCCTCGACCGCCCCACTCAGGGCTCTTGTTGCGGACCGCTTCAGATGCCGCGGGCCGCGTCCAGTTCGGCCACGGACTCCGGCGGGGCGTCGACCTCGGCCCATCTGTTCCCCGTGGTCGCCACGGCGACGGCGATCGTCACCACCATCACGGCCCTCATCCCGCACGGCTCGCGGCGACACCGCGCCCTGACCGGTGGACGCTCGTCGCTCCCTTCATCGCGGGACATCCGGCCGGGCCGTCCGACCCGGCTCCGACGTCGGGCACCCGGAACCCGCGGTACGGGTCACCGCCGGGCCGAAGACCGGGCCGCCCCGCGAAACGCGCGCCTCCTACCGCCCACCACCGCTGCGAGGCCCGAAGCCCTCGGCCGCCTGTCGGTAAGTGCGCCCCCGTCCCAGACTCCGGCGCGGCCACCACCCGCAGCCGCACCCCAGCCGACGCAGATCCACCGCGGCCCCTCTCACCAGGAACCAGACAACCGACTCTCCACTGGGCAGTTCCGGCTCGATTTTTCAGCAGCCGGCTACACCTAATCTCCTTTTCACACTACACACCAGTATCCTGAAATGACATATGGAGACTGAATGGATGAACCCTGCCGCCACGGCTACCGTGAATTGGTTGTCTTGGTTTGGCGGCTGCTATAAATGAAATCTCCAGGCGGGAGCAATCCGCCTGGCAGCGCACGATGAAAGGAAATCGAATGTCTGCCGTTAACTTTGAGGAGATCAACAACCTCGCGGGCGAGCTGCTGCCCGAGCGGGCCGTGCTGTCCGCCTTTGGTCTCGGTGGCGGCTACGGCGGCGGCGAGGGCGGCGGCGCCACCGTCGTGTCGACCTGCGCGACCCAGAGCACCTCTCCGGCGCTCGTCGCGGGCCTGCCGGTCGGCGTGCAGCAGATCACCCAGATCTGCACGCCGTCGACGGTGGCCCACTGAGGTAACACCTGGTGACAGACGTTCACCACGGGTCGGGGAAGGGCTGACGCTGGCGTCGGCGCTTCCCCGACCTTCGTATGGAGCCCAGCGAAGTGTGCATCTGCCGAGCGTTCCACATCGTTCCGATGGCGCGACCACTGTTGTCGTCACGGGTCTCCGCCCGGAACAACAGGACTCCGGTCCCGTCTCGCGCGCACGGCTGAGGTGAGGGCTCCGCTCCTGAATTCCAAAGGAGTGTGACCACGTGAGCCTGCCACGCTGCCCGCTCGGCGGGAAGGTGGAATTTCCAAGCGAGGATGTAGCTCGCAAATGGCTGGCGAAACAGCCACTACTCGAAAATACACCCCCCGCTGATCGTATCTACCTATGCCCCCACTGCCGAAACTGGCACGTCACGGGATCGCACCGCTGGACGAGTCGGGCCATTCTGGAGCGACGCAATTACGGACGGCGAGCGGTCAGTCCGAAGCGAAAGCAACAACGGTCCGGCTGAGTATGGGGCGGCCGTCCCCCACTTCGCCCCGGCACGCCTGGAGACAACCCTGAAGCTGGGCAGCGCAAGGAGAGTTCGACCCTGAGGCCGGGCAGCGCAAGGGAGTTCCGCCCGGCAACGGTCACCGGTCCCTCCCTCACCGGCGAGCGTCTCCCACAAGACCATTCTCCGGACACTGGCTGCCCGTGGCCCCCGGCGTACCCATGTCGCCCTGCGTCCAGTCGGCTTCGCGGCCCCCTCGACCGCCGGCCCTCCGCCGCCCCGATCCGACCTCCGCGTTCGTCCCGTGCAGAGCAGGACTTCGCCCCAGACAGACAGTGGTCCCACCACTGGGGGTACGACCGACCACGGCGGCGGCCCGATGCCGACGGGATACGTCAGTCAGGGTCGTGACAGCGGGAACCCCGGTGACCACGCGGCCGCTGGCGCGGGTCACGCCGGCCCGCGGCGACGGCTCGCACCTTGGCCGTGCCGATTCTCCAGGTGCGAGCCGTCGGCGAGCCGAAGGGCGACGGGGGGGCGCCGGTTGTTCCGCCGCTGCCTCCGGGCAGCCGGCGTCCATGCGGTGACCGCGCCGAAAAATTTGTAGCCGTAGAAAACCCTGTCCCCAGGTAACGGGTTCGCGACGTGCATGCAGGCACCGGACACCGCCGGTCCTCCCCTTCGACTGTGCGGTCTGACCGTGAGGCCGAACACCGCTCCGAGCACGGTTCGGATCTCGCTCTTCCGACTGCGGAACGGCAAGGCAACGGAAATTTTCGGAACAAGTTGTCCGGTCGCCCGCCCGTACCGAGACCGAGACCGAGCCCCCCTGACTCCGTCTCACCGGATGAAGAACGACCCCCCGGCCCTTGGAAGGCCGAGAGCGTCACCACCCGGTCGCAGGGAAGGCCTCATCCGCAATTGATTCATCTGACGAATACCCCATTCGGTCCACCCCCGAATGGATGATGCGAATAGCCGCAGAGCTGAATGAGTGAAGTTAGCCGCCGAATTGATAGCCGCGCTTTACTGCTGGTACAACTACAAATGACCAAGCGAGGCAGTCAGCTGCAGCGCACGATGAAAGGAAACCAAATGTCTGCCGTTAACTTTGAGGAGCTCAACAAGCTCGCTGGCGAGCTCCTGCCCGAGCGCGCCGTGCTCTCCGCGTTCGGCGGAGGTTACGACGGCGGTTACGGCGGCGGTCACGACGGCGGTTACGACGGCGGCAACGGCGGCAACGGCGGCGCCACCGTCGTGTCGACCTGCGCGACCCAGAGCACCTCCCCGGCGCTCGTCCTGGGCCTGCCGGTTGGCACGCAGCAGATCACCCAGATCTGCACCCCGTCGACGGTGACCCACTGAGGTAACACCCTGGTGACAGAAGGTCACCACAGGTCGGGGAAGGGCTGACGATCTCGTCGGCGCTTCCCCGACTTTCGTGCGGGGCTCGATGAGGCGCGTTTCCGATACGACGGTCAACGGGCTTTGCGACCCGGCCCGCTCAAGAAATATGCCGTTCCCCGATTCGGCCGGACCTTGTGTGTAACCAGGAGAACCCACACTCGTTCGTCCGAATGAAGGCTCTGTGCCCTCGCACCGGCCGCATCACTCCCCTCACCTCCTGGAGAGCGCCATCAGCCCGCGAGCGTTGTCAGTCGTGACAGAAGATCCCCCTCCACCCGCCCTGGCGGTCCCCACTTTGACCGAAGGGTCGGAACTGGTCGGCGAGTTCGAAGGCTCCGGGTACCGCGTGCAGCCCCACCTGGTGCGCCGCTTCGACGGGCAGGTAGTGCGCCTGCCCGAATTGCTGTACCTGCTGGCCAAACTCGTTCACCTCCAGCAGCAGACGGCCTCGGGCCCGCGGGACGCCCAGCAGTACCTCTCCCGCCTGGCGGACGCGTTGAGCCTCGAAACCGGCCGCGAATTCGAGCCGGAGCACGTTGTCTTCCTCATCGACAACAAACTGGCGCCGCTGGGAGTCACCACCTACAGCGACGGCTCACCCCCGGAAATCCCGAAGGCCAACCCCTTTCTGTCGCTGCGGTTCCGGGTAGCCGTTTTCTCCGAGGCATCCTCCTGGCGCATCAGCGGCTTCTTCATGTGGCTGTACCAGCCCTTCGTGATGCTCCTGGCCCTCAGCGTCTTCGTGTTCTGCGAGTCCCTGCTGTTCAGCGGCAGTCGCATGGCCAGCGCCATGCAACAGGCCCTCGTCACCCCCACCAGCATCCTGCTGGTCGTCCTCCTGGCCCTGGTCTCCTCGGCCTTCCACGAGATCGGTCACGCCTCGGCGTGCCGCTACAGCGGGGCACGTCCCGGTGCCATGGGGTGCGGCATCTACTTGGTGTGGCCCGCCTTCTACACCGACGTCACCGACTCGTACCGGCTGGGACGAACAGGCCGTCTGCGGGTCGACCTCGGGGGCGTCTACTTCAACGCGTTGTTCGTCATCGGTCTCGCCCTGACGTACCTCGCGACCGGATGGCACGTCCTGCTGGTGGCCATCTTGGCCATCAACCTGGAAATCGTGCAGCAGCTCATCCCGTCACTCCGGTTCGACGGGTACTACATCATTTCCGACCTGGTCGGCATCCCCGACCTGTTCAAGTACATCAAGCCGATCCTGAAACGGGCTCTCCTGCGACAGCCGGCCGACGAGCTGCTTCAGGCTCTCAAGCGCTGGCCCCAGATCGTCGTCACCGCGTGGGTGCTGGTGGTCATCCCCGCCCTGGCCGTCCAGCTGAGCATCCTGCTCGTCCGACTCCCCGAACTCGTCGAGACGGGTTGGGGCACGGCCAAGACGTTGGTCGGAAGTGCCACCGCATCGGGCAATCCGGTGGTGGGAATCCTCTCCGCCACCGTCCAGATCCTGTTGCTGCTCCTCCCGTTGGCCGGAGCCGTCCTGATCCTCGTACAACTGGCTCGGGCGTTCGTCCGCTTCCTCCACCAGCGTCTGGTCGCCCTCGGCGACCACAAGCAGGGCCGCCGCACGCCCTACCGCATGTGGGGCGGCTCAGCGCTGCTCATTTTCTCGCTCGCCGGTCTGGGAACCGACTCCAGCCCACCGGCGGGCGCATGTCGCAAGTGCGCCGCCGCCTCGCGCCACAGCCGGATCCGGTTCGCCGTCTGCGACCCGCTCTGTCCCGCCGCCGGTATCAGGCCGGCCTTCCACCGGCGCACCTGCTTCCCTGCCTACGACGATGGCCCGGCTCTCCTGAGCACTCTGTTCAACTACGTGACAGGCGACGTTTCGGCGCGGGGTGACGCCCGCACTCCGGAGAAGTAGACCCATCCGGGCATGTCCGCAGACCTGAGCGGACATGCCCGGAACTGGTGTCGGGGGGCGGGGCGCCCGGTCAGCCGACCGTGTGCGCTGTCGGCTCCGGGTCGTTCGTGCTGAACCTGCCCGGCGCCGGCTTCCGCCGATTCGGGCTGGCCGCGGCACGCTTCGCCGACAGCGCGATCATCGCCACGTAGATCACGTACGTCGTCGAGTTCGGCGCCCCGGGTACGTCGCTGATCCAACCGCCGGGCTCGACGGCCGGAGTCCGCGCGGTAGCGAGGATGACGAGCACGGCCTGGTGGATCTGCTCGCTGAGAGGCATGCCGTCCGATCAGGGGAGCCATCTGCCTCGCTGCGCGAGCCGGGCCCCGACCTCATGTGCCACGCACGTCGGGCTGCCGGCGGCCATGGAGCCGAGCCCCTCGTCCGGAGCGGCGACCGCCTCATGCGCTGGAAGGAGATCGCAGCCGGGCCTTCGCCGGACATGACCTGGCCCGCAGGTCCGGAACCCTGGCTGCGGACGCTCCGCGTCGCGCTCCTGCCACCGTCGGCCCGCATGCCCCTCCGCCGCCCGCGAGCGCTCCTGTCACGGCCGGAGGAAAGCCCAGCACCCACGCTGCCGGCGCGAGCAGGAAATCCTGACACCGGTCGGATCCCTCTCCGAGCCGCCCCCTCGGCGCACGACTTCAGGAGCACAGGAGCCGGCCGAAGTCCTTGGAGGCGGCGGTGCCCGGCGACGACTTGCAGGAATGGAACAACAGCCGGGGCCGTCCGCACGCGTCCGCGTTCCCGGTCACTGCCGCTGCCGCTGCCGCTGCACGCCGTTTGCCCGGTCGGTCACCGATCGTCGACCGGAGGGCGCATGGCGAGGCCTCACGGCTGACGCGCCGACAGGGGCGAGGACAGGAATGGAAAAAGGCCCAGGTCACGGCGAGTGAGTCCTGGGCCTTTTAGAGCCGCCTTCGGGATTCGAACCCGAGACCTACGCATTACGAGTGCGTTGCTCTGGCCATCTGAGCTAAGGCGGCGCGCTGTGCGCACCTATGGTGCGATCAGCAACGTCGGTAAGTCTACACAGTTTCCGGGAGTGCTCCGAACCACCCCGGGAGGCGGCCGCTCCTGGGTGGTCGCCCAGAAGTCGCACGGCTATGAGCAGCGCTTTCCGTCTGCCGGAGGGGTGCCGCGGACGAGGTATTCGTTGATCGCGGAGTCGATGCAGGCGCTGCCGCGGCCGTAGGCGGTGTGGCCGTCGCCGCGGTAGGTGAGCAGGCGGCCCGAGGAGAGCTGGCCCGCCAGGGCACGGGCCCAGCGGTAGGGGGTCGCGGGGTCGCGGGTGGTGCCGACGACGACGATCGGGGGCGCGCCCTTGGCCTCGATGCGGTGCGGCTCGCCGGTGGGCGCGACCGGCCAGTACGCGCAGTTCAGGGAGACCCAGGCGAGGCCCTCGCCGAAGACGGGGGACGCCTTCTCGAAGGCGGGCAGCGCCTTGCGCACCTCGTCGGGGCCGTCGAAGGCGGCCGGCAGGTCGAGGCAGTTCACGGCCGCGTTGGCGAACATCAGGTTGGAGTAGCTGCCCTCGGCGTCCCGCTCGTAGTAGCGGTCGGAGAGGACGAGGAGTCCGGCGCCGTCGTTCTCGCGCTTCGCCGAGTTCAAGGCCTCGCGCAGCTGTTCCCAGGCGTTCTGGTCGTACATCGCGGCGATCACGCCGGCAGTGGCGAGGGATTCGGTGAGCCGGCGGCCGTCCGCGTCGCCGGTGGGCAGGGGACGGGCGTCGAGCCGGTCGAAGAACGCCTTGAGGTTCTGGCCGGCCTGCCCCGCCTTGGTGCCGAGCGGGCAGTCGGGCTGCCGCACGCAGTCCTCGGCGAACGACGTGAACGCCGTCTCGAAGCCCGCCGCCTGCTCCAGGTTCATCCGGCGGGAGGGCAGCGACGGGTCCATCGCCCCGTCCAGCACGAGCCGCCCCACCCGCTCCGGGAACAGCCCGGCGTACGTCGCCCCGAGGAACGACCCGTACGACGCCCCCACGTACGTCAGTTTCCGGTCCCCGAGGGCGGCGCGCAGGATATCCATGTCGCGGGCCGCCTCGACGGTGGAGACGTGCCGCAGCAGCTTGGGCGACTGTGCGCCGCAGCCTTCCGCGAACTCCTTGTAGGAGTCGACGAGTTTCTCGGTCTCCCGTTGGTCGTCGGGGGTGACGTCGGTCTGTGTGTGCGCGTCCATCTCGCGTCCGTCGAGGCACTCCACGGGCTCGCTGCGGGCCACGCCGCGCGGGTCGACGGCGGCCATGTCGTAGCGGGCGCGGACCTCAGCCGGGTAGCCGATGCCGGCGTACTGCTGGAGGTAGCCGACCGCCGAGCCGCCCGGTCCGCCCGGGTTCACCAGCAGCGAGCCGATCCGCCGACCCGGTCCGGTCGCCTTCTTCCGGGCGACGGCGAGCCGGACGTCGCCCGCGCCCGGCCTGGCGTAGTCGAGCGGAGCCTTCATCGTGGCGCACTGAAAGCCGGGGACGCCGCACTCCCGCCACCTCAGCTTCTGCCCGTAGTACGGCGCGAGCGCGGACGGCGTGGCCTCCGGCAGCGCGGCCAGGGCCGCGCGGGCGGCGACCGGGCTGGCGGAACTCGTCGAACTCCCGGAGGAGCACGCCGAGACGAGCAGGGCGGCGAAGGAAAGGAGCGTGACGCCGGTACGGAACCTGTGGGGGAAGCGCCTGGTGTGCATCCAGCGAGCGTAACCGTGCGCCACCAATGGAATGCGGAGCGTACGCCAACTGCCACGGACGAGTGACCCCGTCAATCCGCTCCGTCCCGGCCGCTCCCTCTCCGCTCGGAAAAGCCCTCAGCCCGCTCTCAGCGCCATCGCCATCGCCTCCACCGCCAGCAGCGGAGTCACGTTGCGGTCGAGGGCCTCCCTGCACGCGGCGATCGCCTCGATACGGCGCAGGGTGGACTCGGGGGTGCTCGCGCGGGCAAGCCGCTCCAGGGCGTCCTCGGCGTCCACGTTGGCGAGGGCGATGCGGGTGCCGAGCTGAAGGGCGAGGACATCGCGGTAAAAAGCGGTGAGGTCGGTGAGCGCGACGTCGAGGCTGTCGCGCTGTGTCCTCGTACGCCGACGCTTCTGCATGTCCTCCAGGTCCTTCATCACGCCCGCCGTGCCGCGCGGCATCCGGCCGCCCTGCACCGCGCCCATCGCCGCCTTCAGCTCGTCGGTCTCCTTGCCGTCCCGCTCCTCGGCAAGCTGCTTGGCGTCCTCGGCGGCGGCGTCGACGAGTTCCTGGGCCGCCTTGAGGCAGCCGCCGACGTCCTGGACGCGCAAGGGCAGCTTCAGCACGGCGGCGCGGCGCTCACGGGCCGCCGGGTCGGTGGCGAGGCGGCGGGCCCGGTCGACGTGTCCCTGGGTGGCCCGGGCGGCGGACGCGGCGACGGCCGGCTCGACGCCCTCGCGCCGTACGAGCATGTCGGCGACCGCGTCCACCGAGGGGGTGCGCAGGTTCAGGTGCCGACAGCGGGAGCGGATCGTCGGCAGGACGTCCTCGATGGAGGGCGCGCACAGGAGCCAGACCGTGCGCGGGGCCGGTTCCTCGACGGCCTTGAGGACGGCGTTGGCCGATTTCTCGTTCAGCCGCTCGGCGTCCTCGACGAGGATGATCTGCCAGCGTCCGGTCGCCGGCGAGGTGTACGACTTGCGGACCGTGTCGCGCATGTCCTTGACGAGGATCTCCGCACCCACGGCGGCGACCGTCGAGACGTCGGCGTGCGTGCCGACGAGGGCCGTGTGGCAGCCGTCGCAGAACCCGCAACCGGGGATCCCGCCGAGCGCCCTGTCCGGGCTCACGCACTGGAGCGCGGCGGCGAAGGCCCTGGCCGTCTGGATGCGGCCCGCGCCGGGCGGCCCCGTGAACAGCCAGGCGTGCGTCATGCTCGACGTCTCCGGCGGCGCGGTGCCGGCCGTGGTCGCGGTGACGAGGGCGTCGGCGTCCCGCGCAGCGGCGGCGAGCTGCTCGCTCACCTTCTCCTGCCCGACGAGGTCGTCCCACACGGTCATGGGTCACGCCGCCCTTCCGTCACGTTCACGTCCCGCATCGCCGGGCGCTCCGCTCTGCGGATCACCCGGCGCCCTGCCGGTTCCATTGTGCGGGCAGCCACTGACAGGCCGGTCCGGCGGTCATGGGCGTCAGCGCCGCCGGCCCCGCCCGCGCCCCTCGTCGAGGTCGTCGTCCCGGTGCGGACCCAGCAGCTCGTCCGCCAGCGACGGCAGGTCGTCCAGCGGCGTCTCCTCGGCCCAGTCCGAGCGCGGCCGCTGACGGGGCGCGCCCGCCTCGTCGACCTGCGGCAGCTCCCGCGTACGGTCCTCCGTACCGTCCGGACCCGACGCGCGCTCGTCGCGGAAGTACCCCGGCGGCACCCGGTCGCCCGGACGGTCCCCGGACACGGGAGGCAGTACGGCCGTCTCGTCCACGGGGCTCGCCCCCCGCACGGGAGGCAGTACGGCCGTCTCGTCCACGGGGCTCGCCCCCCGCACGGGAGGCAGTACGGCCGTCTCGTCCGCGGCCCCGGCGGGCGTCGGCGGCTGCGGCAGTTCGGCCGTCACCTCGGCGTCCGAGCCCCGCGCCGGGGACTGCCCGGCGCCCGGCGCCGCGGCATCCGCCGCGTTCTCGCCGGAGTCCTTGTCCATCCGTACCGGAGGCAGTACGGCCGTGTCCTCGACCGGCCCGCCCGACGCGTTCGTCGGCGTCACCACCGGAGTGGGCACGGTCACCGCGTCGGGAGCGGCGGCCGGCGCCGCGCGCGGGGGGGCCGGCCGGAGCCGGGCCTCGGCGGCGGCCGCCGCCTGCTCCGCCGCGCGCCGCGCCTCCTCGGCGCGCAGCAGCGCCTCCTCGGCCTTGCGCTGCTTCTCCAGGCGCCTCGCCTCGGCCTCCGCGCGCAGCCGGGCCTCTTCCTCGGCCTGCTCGCGGCGTCGCTCCTCCTCCGCCTTGCGGCGGGCCTCCTCCTCGGCGCGGGCCTTCTCCTCGGCGAGGAGCCGCACCCGCTCCTCCTCCGCACGCCGACGGGCCTCCTCGGCGCGCTGCCGGGCCTCCTCCGCCTGCCGTTCGGCCTCGCGCCGCTGCGCCTCCTCCAGCTCGCGCCGCTTGCGCTCCTCCTCCTCGGCGCGCAGCCTGGCGAGCTGCTCCTGGCGCTCCCGCTCCAGGCGCTCCTCCTCGGCCTTGCGGGCGGCCTCCTCCTCGGCCTTGCGGCGGGCCTCCTCCTCGGCCTTCCTCCGCGCCTCCTCCTGTGCCTTGATCTCGGCCTCGGACAGCGGCAGCATCCGGTCCAGCCGGTGACGCACGACGGTGGTCACGGCCTCCGGTTCCTGACCGGCGTCGACGACGAGGTAGCGGCCGGGGTCAGCGGCGGCCAGCGTGAGGAACCCGGAACGCACCCGCGTGTGGAACTCGGCCGGCTCCGACTCCAGGCGGTCCGGCGCCTCCGTGAAGCGCTCGCGGGCGGTCTCCGGGGAGACGTCCAGAAGGATCGTCAGATGCGGCACGAGCCCGTTCGTGGCCCAGCGCGAGATCCTCGCGATCTCGGTCGGGGAGAGGTCCCGACCGGCGCCCTGGTAGGCCACCGACGAGTCGATGTACCGGTCGGTGATGACGACCGCGCCGCGCTCCAGGGCGGGCCGGACGACGGTGTCGACGTGCTCCGCGCGGTCCGCGGCGTACAGCAGTGCCTCCGCGCGGTGCGACAGCCCGGCGCTGGAGACGTCGAGCAGGATCGACCGCAGTCGCTTGCCCACGGGCGTGGCCCCCGGCTCGCGGGTGAGGACGACCTCGTGGCCCTTGGCCCTGATCCACTCGGCGAGCGCTTCCGCCTGCGTGGACTTACCGGCGCCGTCACCGCCCTCGAGGGCGATGAAGAAGCCGTTCGACATCGGCGCCTGCTCCGGGTCGTCGCCGCCGAGCAGCGCGTCCCGCAGGTCGTTGCGCAGGGGAACACCGGAACGGTCGTCGACCTTGGCCAGCACCAGCGCGGCCACCGGCAGCAGCAGCGCGCCGACCAGCATCAGCGTGAACGCCGCTCCGCCGTGGGCGAAGACGAACTTGCCGCTCTCCAGCCGGTGCGGCCCGATGAGCGCCGCCACCAGCGGGGCGATCAGGGCGCCGAGCGCCACCAGGACCCGCACGACCGCGTGCAGGTGTTCCGTCACGCGCGGGCGGCGCTGGTCCTCGGTCTCCTGGTCGAGCAGCGCGTGCCCGGTGTTGGCGGCGACGCCCGCCCCGACACCGGCCAGGGTCGTGATCAGCAGCACGGTGGTGACGTCCGGAATCAGCCCGGCCGCCAGCAGGGCCACGCCGGTGAAGGCGATCGCCAGCGCGAGCAGCCGGCGCCGCGACAGCGTCACCAGCACCTTCGGTGCCGTACGGACGCCGACGGCGACTCCGCCGGTCAGGGCGAGCACCAGCAGGCCGTAGGTCACCGGACCGCCACCGAGGTCCTTGGCGTGCAGCACCGCCACGGCGACGGCTGCGGCGATCGCCCCGGCCACCGCCGCGCAGGCGAGGACCAGCACCGGGATGGCACCGGTGCGGCCCGCGTCGACACCGGTGGCCGTCCGCGGGCGGCGCAGCCCCTCGAGCGGGGACCGCGGGCGCGGGGTGCGGGTGCCGGGCAGTTCGAGGAAGACCACGACGGACAGCGAGCCGGCGAACAGTCCGCCCGCGACGTACGAGGCGAGGGCCGCCTGGTGCTGACCGAACCAGTCGATGCCGGCGCCCAGAAGGTTGTTGAACAGGGCCGCGGCGACCAGCGTGGCCGCCGCCAGCGGGATCGCGAGGAAGTTCGTACGCAGGGAAAGTCGGCGCAGGGCGTCCATGTGGTCGGGCAGCGGCCGTACCGTCGCGCCCTCCAGGGGCGGGGCGGGCAGCAGTGCGGGGGCGGCGCTCTCGCGGGCGACCGTCCAGAACCGCTCGGCGACGCCGGTCACGAAGACGGTGACCAGCAGCAGCGCCAGGGCGTCGTCGGGCGTCCAGTCGATCCACAGGGGCGCGACGATCAGCAGGGCGGCCCGCAGGCCGTCCGCGCCGACCATGGTCCAGCGGCGGTCCAGCGGGCCGTCCGGCGAGGTCAGAGAGGTCAACGGGCCGAGGAGGACGGCACCGAAGAGCACGGTGGCGAGCACCCGGACCGCGAAGACGATCGCGACCGCGAACGCCACGCCCCGGTACCCGCCTCCGAACGAGCCCTCGGCGATGGCCGCCTGGAGGGCGAGGAGGACGAGGACCAGGAGGGCGAGGGCGTCACCGACGCCGCTCACCAACTGCGCGGTCCACAACCGCCTGAGCTGCGGCTCACGCAACAGGGCGCGTACGGCGCGCTCGCGGGAGTCCACCACCAGGGCGTCGTCCGGGGCCGGGTGGTGGGCCGTTGGCTGCTCGGCTCGCGTCATGCTTTCAGCCTATCGGCAGCGACTGACAGCCCGGAGGCCCCGTCCACTCGTACGTCCGCCCCGACACCAAAGTGATGCCGGGGCGTGCGTTTTGCGAACCGGTATCGGGGAATCCCGGCCGGCTCAGTCGTCCGAAGTCGTCCTCGCGGCCGCCTTGGAAGCCGTTGCCTTCTTCGTCGCGGTCTTGGTCGCTGTCTTCTTCGCGGCCGTGGTCGTCTTGGCGGCGGTCTTCTTGGCCGCCGTCTTCTTGGCCGGCGCGGCCTTCTTCGCCGTCGCCTTCTTGGCGGCTGCCTTCTTCACCGTCTTCTTGGCGGGCGACTTCGCCCGCTTCTCGGCGAGCAGTTCGTAGCCACGCTCCGGGGTGATGTCCTCGACGCTGTCGTCGGAGCGCAGCGTCGCGTTCGTCTCCCCGTCGGTGACGTACGGCCCGAAGCGGCCGTCCTTGACCACGACCGGCTTCTGGCTGACCGGGTCCTCGCCCAGCTCCTTCAGCGGCGGCTTCGCGGCGGCCCGGCCGCGCTGCTTGGGCTGGGAGTAGATCTCCAGCGCCTCTTCGAGCGTGATGGTGAAGAGCTGGTCCTCGGTCTGGAGCGACCGCGAGTCCGTGCCCTTCTTCAGATACGGGCCGTAGCGGCCGTTCTGGGCGGTGATCTCCACACCTTCGGCGTCCTCGCCGACGACGCGGGGCAGCGACATCAGCTTGAGGGCGTCCTCCAGCGTGACCGTGTCCAGCGACATCGACTTGAACAGGGAGGCGGTACGCGGCTTGACGGCGTTCTTGCCGGTCTTCGGGGTGCCCTCGGGGAGCACCTCGGTGACATAGGGCCCGTAGCGGCCGGCCCGGGCGATGATCTGGCGGCCCGTCGACGGGTCGGCGCCCAGCTCGAAGTCACCGCTCGGCTTGGCGAGGAGTTCCTCCGCGTGCTCGACGCTCAGCTCGTCGGGGGCGAGGTCCTCGGGGACGTCCGCCCGCTGGTGGTTCTCGGAGTCCTTCTCGCCGCGCTCGATGTAGGGGCCGTAGCGGCCCACCCGCAACACGATGCCGTTGCCCACGGGGAACGACGACACCTCGCGCGCGTCGATCGCGCCCAGGTCGGTCACCAGCTCCTTGAGACCACCGAGGTGGTCCCCGTCGCCGTTGCCCGCCTCGGCGGCTCCGCCGATGGCGGCGCCCGCGGCGCCCTCACCGAAGTAGAACCGCTTCAGCCACGGCACGGCCTGCGCCTCGCCGCGGGCGATGCGGTCGAGGTCGTCCTCCATCCTGGCGGTGAAGTCGTAGTCGACGAGCCGCCCGAAATGCTTCTCCAGGAGGTTGACCACGGCGAAGGAGAGGAACGACGGGACGAGCGCCGTGCCCTTCTTGAAGACGTAACCGCGGTCGAGGATCGTGCCGATGATCGACGCGTACGTCGACGGGCGGCCGATCTCGCGCTCTTCCAGCTCCTTGACCAGCGAGGCCTCGGTGTAGCGGGCCGGAGGCTTGGTGGCGTGCCCGTCGACCGTGATCTCCTCGGCACTGAGCGCGTCGCCCTCGGCGACCTGGGGAAGACGGCGCTCGCGGTCGTCCAGCTCGGCGTTCGGGTCGTCGGCGCCTTCCACGTATGCCTTCAGGAAGCCGTGGAAGGTGATCGTCTTGCCGGAGGCGCTGAACTCGACGTCCCGGCCGTCGGCGGCGGCGCCACCGATCTTCACCGTGACGCTGTTGCCGGTCGCGTCCTTCATCTGGGAGGCGACGGTCCGCTTCCAGATCAGCTCGTACAGCTTGAACTGGTCGCCGGTCAGACCGGTCTCGGCGGGCGTGCGGAAACGATCACCCGAAGGACGGATCGCCTCGTGCGCCTCCTGCGCGTTCTTGACCTTCCCGGCGTACGTGCGCGGCTGCGCGGGCAGGTAGTCGGCGCCGTACAGCTGCGTGACCTGGGCACGGGCGGCGTTGATCGCCGTGTCCGAGAGGGTCGTGGAGTCGGTACGCATATAGGTGATGAAGCCGTTCTCGTACAGCTTCTGAGCCACCTGCATGGTCGCCTTCGCACCGAAGCCGAGCTTTCGCGAGGCCTCCTGCTGGAGCGTGGTCGTACGGAACGGGGCGTACGGCGAGCGGCGGTACGGCTTGGACTCGACGGACCGCACCGAGAACCGGGTGTCCGCCAGGGCGGCGGCCAGCGCGCGGGCGTCGGCCTCGTCGAGGTGGAGGGTGTTCGCGCTCTTGATCTGTCCCAGCGAGTCGAAGTCGCGGCCCTGCGCGACCCGCCTGCCGTCGACGGACTGGAGACGGGCGACCAGCGACGACGGGTCCGACGGGTCTCCCGCGCGGCCGGTCGCGAAGGTGCCCGTCAGGTCCCAGTACTCAGCGGAACGGAAGGCGATGCGCTCGCGTTCCCGCTCCACGACGAGTCGTGTGGCGACCGACTGGACGCGGCCCGCCGACAGGCGCGGCATGACCTTCTTCCACAGGACCGGCGAGACCTCGTAGCCGTAGAGACGGTCGAGGATGCGGCGGGTCTCCTGGGCGTCGACCAGCTTCTGGTTCAGCTCGCGCGGGTTGGCGACGGCGGCCTGGATCGCCGCCTTGGTGATCTCGTGGAAGACCATCCGCTTGACGGGGACCTTGGGCTTCAGCACCTCCTGGAGATGCCAGGCGATCGCCTCGCCCTCGCGGTCCTCATCGGTGGCGAGAAAGAGCTCGTCGGAGTCTTTCAACAGGTCTTTGAGCTTCTTGACCTGGGCCTTCTTGTCGGCATTGACCACGTAGATGGGCTGGAAGTCGTGATCGACGTCCACACCGAGGCGGCGGACCTCGCCGGTGTACTTCTCCGGCACCTCCGCGGCACCGTTGGGGAGGTCGCGGATGTGCCCGACGCTCGCCTCGACAACGTATCCGGGGCCGAGATAGCCCTTGATCGTCTTCGCCTTGGCAGGCGACTCGACGATGACGAGTCGGCGGCCGCCCTTCGCGGTCTCGCTGGTCGGGGACAACTTCGCTCTTCTCTCCGGTCGACGCTGGGGGCCTCCCCAGGCCTTGCTCCCGGGGTCGGGTCATGGTGACGCTGCGGAGTGTGACGGTACATCCCGCCCCCGTGTCAAACGGGAAAAGCCCGCAACGGCCACTCGAACGGTAACCCGACTACCGCCATTCCTGCCGCCCCGGCAGTCCACCGGCTCCTTTTCGCCTCACCGGAGCGACGCCTCTGCCTTGTCCGACCCGATGCCTTGCGCGGATCCCGCAAGGGCCGGGGCAAGATCCCCCGAAGCGGGTCAGAGACGGGTGAGGCACCATCCGCCGGCGGCCAGCGCGGTGACCGCGACGAGGGTCGCGACGGTCGACGAGGCGACAGGGCGCACACCCTGGGCGACCGGATGCCGCTGCCGGACCCGCACCCCGGTCCACACCAGCAGACCGCCCCCGAACAGCGTGAACACCATTCCCGCGAAGATCGCCGGTCCGCTCTCCATGATCGCCCGCGCCCCTTTCCTCCCACCCGCGCCTGTCCTGTCGCCCGGAGACTGACACGCACGGGCGGCGCCCGGACCAACCCGAGGTGAACGCCTGGTCCACGGGCGGGGGCGGCGGGTCACCGGCGCGGGTCCGGCGGCCGGGAGCGACCCTCGGGCGCGGTTCGCGGATGCCGGGGGCAAATGCGACCGGCCTCACACTCGCCCGACGCGCGGCCCTCGTCGCCGTCCGGGCGGCCGGGTGACGAGCGGCCGGCGGTGGCGACGGGCGGTTGGTGGCGGGCGACGGCGGCTGGTGGCGGGCAGCCGGTGACGAGCGGCCGGCGACGGCCCGCCTGGAACGCGTGCGTGCCCGCGTCACGCTGCACCGCGGGCCCCCCGCAGCGAGTCGGACTCCCTGCGAGATTCGATGTCGCGGATCTCGGTCGCTCCAGGGACGCCGCTCTCCCGAGTCGTTCTTCTCTCACGGCCTTTTCGCACTCCGTGAGGGCGGTTCGGCCGCCGCGCGGTGCGAAGGGCCGGGCCGGTGAGGGAACGATGTTGGCCGGTTTCGCTCTCAGGCCGGCTCCAGGAACCCCTGCTCCACGAGCAGCCGGATCTGCGCGGGCGTACGGTCGCGCAGCAGGACCGGGTCCTCGCCGACGAGCTGCGCGATGGCGTCCAGGATCCGGCCCGCGCTCAGCGAGCCGTCGCACACGCCGGCGAAGCCCGCGCCGACCGTGTCCACCTTCGTGGCCCGGCGCATGCCGCGGTTCTGGCGCAGCACGACGTGCTCCGGATCCTCGGCGCCGGGCAGCCCGACCTGCTCCTGGACGACCTCCGCGGCGAGCCTGAAATTCCCCGCGAGCAGGGCCGCGTCGTCGTGGACACGCAGATAGTCGACACGCTCGAAGTGGGCTCTGACCGTGTCACCGAGCGGCTGCTCGACGGGGTGCGGCCACTCCTCCACGGTGATGGTGGGCTCGTCCGACGCGGTCCTGCGCAGGGTGATCCAGCCGAAGCCGACGGCCTTCACCTTGCGCGCCTCGAACTCGTCGAGCCACGCGTCGTAGCGCGCGCGGTACTCCGCGGGGTCGCCCTGGTGGTCACCGGAGTCCCTCAGCCACAGTTCGGCGTACTGCGTGATGTCCTGCACCTCGCGCTGCACGATCCACGCGTCGCATCCGCGCGGCACCCACGACCTGAGTCTGTCCTGCCAGTCCTCCCCCTCGACGTGCTGCCAGTTGGCGAGGAACTGCGCGAACCCGCCCACGTTCAGCCGTTCCCCCGCTCCTTGGACGAGCGAGCGGCACAGATCGTCCCCGGTCATCCCGCCGTCGCGATACGTCAGCCGGGCGTCCGGGGAGATGACGAACGGCGGGTTGGACACGATCAGGTCGAACGTCTCGTCGTCCCGGACCGGTTCGAACAGCGAGCCCTCGCGCAGGTCCGCGGCGGGCACGCCGGACAGGGCCAGGGTGAGCGAGGCGATGTGCAACGCGCGCGGGTTGAGGTCGGTCGCCGTCACGCGCGTGGCGTGCCGGGCGGCGTGCAGCGCCTGGATCCCGGAGCCGGTGCCGAGGTCCAACGCGGCGGAGACGGGAGTGCGGACGGTGATCCCGGCGAGCGTGGTGGACGCCCCGCCGACGCCCAGGACGACACCTTCGGCACGGCTGCCGACGCCGCCCGCCCCGCCGACGGCGCAGCCCAGGTCGGACACGATGAACCAGTCCTCGCCGTCCGGCCCGCCGTAGGGCCGTACGTCCACGGTGGCCGCGATGTCGTCCGCTCCCGCGCGCGTCAGCCAGCCGGTCTCCACGCACGCGTGCACGGGCAGAACCTCCTCCACGCGCGCGTACGGCACCGGCTGCTGGAGGAGGAAGAGACGGACGAGTGTCTCCAGCGGCGTGTCCCCGCGGGTCGCGCGCAGCGCGGGCACGGTCTCGCTGCGCGCGAGGGCCGCGTACGCGGGGGCGCCGAGCAGGTCGAGGAGACCGTCGGCGGTGAAAGAAGCCGCGAGCAGGGCCTCGCGCAGCCGGGCGGCGACGTCGGGGTGGTCGACGGAGGGCAGGGGGGACAGGGTGGCGTTACTCACGCCACCCATTGTGTCCCGCGCGCGTGCCGCCCGCCCGGCCCGGTCGGCCGACCGGGCCCGCCGTCAGCTGGTGGTGGCCCGGGCCGAAGACGAGGCCGCGACCTTCTTGCAGCTGTCCTGCTTGGCCATGGCGGACTTGACGTCACCCTTCTCGAGGTTCGCCAGCGCGGTGTTGCCGCTCTTGCTGAGCTTGCCGAGCTCGGTGGCGATGTCCTGGAGTCCGTCGGCGAACTTCCCCTGGTCCTTCGTGTCCAGCGCGTCCACCTGCTTCTTCAGGTCGGCGTAGGAGGTGGAAAGGCCGTTGAGGGCGGTCACGGCGTCCTTCTGCTTCTTCGCGCCGTCGTCGACACCGGGCGGCGTTCCCGCCTTCTGGATGGCCTGGGCGAGCGCCTTGTAGGCGTCGGACATGTCCTGGAAGGCCTGGGAGTCGGTCTTCTGGACGTTCACCGGGACGTTGTCGTCCGTGGCGGCCTTCTTGATGGCGGCGTTGGCAGCGTCGACCTTCGCGTCCTGGGCGGGCAGGGCGTCGCAGACCTGCTTGGCCCAGGCGTCCAGCTCCCTGTTGCCGTCGTCGCTGCTGCATCCCGACAGCGCCAGTACGAGTACCGCACCGCCCGACAGTGCGGCCACGAGCTTCTTGTTCACCGGATCGGTCCCTTCCATGGCTCTCGGCCCCGGAACATACACGCCGACCGGGCGACAACCCCAGGACGAATGTCCGCTATGTAGGTGAATGAAGCCATTCATACCAAGGGAGAGAAGGCTCACGGCTCGGGTGCGCGCGCAGCGAAACGGGCGGCCGACGCGTCAACACGCGCCGTCCGCCCGACCTTTGAGCTGCGCACTGTTCCCGGTTCCTACGAAACCACCGCCGGATCGGTCGACTTGGCCGACTGGCCGGCGTTGTCTTCGTCACCCATGGCGATACCGCGCCGCTTGGAGACGTAGACCGCGCCGACGATCACCACGAGCGCCAGGACCGCGATCACGATCCGTACACCGAGGTTCTTGTCGTCGCCGTAGCTGAAGTTGATCACCGCGGGCGCGATGATCAGCGCCACCAGGTTCATGACCTTCAACAGCGGGTTGATCGCGGGCCCCGCGGTGTCCTTGAAGGGGTCGCCGACGGTGTCGCCGATGACGGTCGCCGCGTGGGCCTCGCTGCCCTTGCCGCCGTGGTGGCCGTCCTCGACGAGTTTCTTGGCGTTGTCCCAGGCGCCGCCCGAGTTGGCGAGGAACACCGCCATCAGCGTGCCCGCGCCGATCGCGCCCGCGAGGAACGCGCCGAGCGCGCCGACACCGAGCGTGAACCCGACGAAGACGGGCGCCAGCACCGCGAGCAGGCCGGGTGTGGCGAGTTCCCGCAGGGCGTCCCTGGTGCAGATGTCGACGACCTTGCCGTACTCCGGCGTCTGGCTGTAGTCCATGATCCCGGGCTTCTCCCGGAACTGCCGCCGCACCTCGTAGACCACGGAACCCGCCGACCGCGACACCGCGTTGATCGCCAGTCCCGAGAAGAGGAAGACGACCGCAGCGCCGGCGATCAGGCCGACCAGGTTGTTGGGCTGCGAGATGTCCATCATCAGGGTCATCGGCGCGCCGTCCCCGGAGAGCTTCTCGCCGACGTCCCGCGCGCCGGTGGTGATGGCGTCGCGGTACGACCCGAAGAGCGCCGCCGCCGCCAGCACGGCCGTGGCGATGGCGATGCCCTTGGTGATGGCCTTCGTGGTGTTGCCCACGGCGTCGAGGTTGGTGAGCACCTGCGCGCCCGCGCCCTCGACGTCGCCGGACATCTCCGCGATGCCCTGCGCGTTGTCGGAGACGGGCCCGAAGGTGTCCATCGCGACGATCACGCCGACCGTAGTGAGCAGGCCGGTGCCGGCCAGGGCCACCGCGAACAGCGCCAACATGATCGACGTACCGCCCAGCAGGAAGGCTCCGTACACGCCCAGGCCGATCAACAGGGCGGTGTAGACAGCGGACTCGAGGCCGACGGAGATGCCGGCGAGGACGACGGTGGCCGGGCCGGTCAGCGAGCTCTTGCCGATGTCGCGCACCGGGCGGCGCGTGGTCTCGGTGAAGTAGCCGGTCAGCTGCTGGATGACGGCGGCCAGGAGGATGCCGATCGCCACCGCGACGAGGGCCAGGACGCGCGGGTCGCCGTTCTTGCCCTGGATCGCCGCGTCCGTGACGCCGTCGAGGTCGGCGTACTTCCCGGGGAGATAGACGAACACGGCCACGGCGACCAGCACGAGTGAGACCACCGCGGAGATGAAGAAACCCCGGTTGATCGCGGACATGCCGCTGCGGTCCGAGTGGCGTGGCGCGACCGCGAAGATGCCGATCATGGCCGTGATCACACCGATCGCGGGCACGAGCAGCGGAAACGCGAGCCCGGCGTCGCCGAAGGCCACCTTGCCGAGGATCAACGCGGCGACCAGCGTCACCGCGTACGACTCGAACAGGTCGGCCGCCATGCCCGCGCAGTCGCCGACGTTGTCGCCCACGTTGTCCGCGATGGTCGCGGCATTGCGCGGATCGTCCTCCGGGATGCCCTGCTCGACCTTGCCGACCAGGTCGGCGCCGACGTCTGCGGCCTTGGTGAAGATGCCGCCACCGACCCGCATGAACATCGCGATGAGCGCCGCACCGAGACCGAAGCCCTCCAGGACCTTCGGCGCGTCGGCCGCGTAGACCAGCACCACGCAGGAGGCGCCGAGCAGGCCGAGGCCCACCGTGAACATGCCGACCACGCCGCCCGTGCGAAATGCGATCTTCATCGCCTTGTGCGAAACGGCGGTGAGATCCTTTTCCGGTTCCCCTTCCGCCGGAGTCGCTTCCCGGGCCGCCGCGGCGACACGCACATTGCTGCGTACGGCGAGCCACATGCCGATGTAGCCGGTGCCCGCCGAGAACGCCGCGCCGATCAGGAAGAAGATCGATCGTCCGGCGCGTTGATTCCAGTCGTCCGCGGGCAGCAGCATGAGCAGGAAGAACACCACGACGGCGAATACGCCGAGGGTGCGCAACTGCCGGGTCAGGTAGGCGTTGGCGCCCTCCTGGATGGCCGCCGCGATCTTCTTCATGCTGTCGGTGCCCTCGCCCGCCGCGAGCACCTGGCGCAGCAGCACGCCCGCGACCACGAGTGCGGCCAGTGCGACGACCGCGATGACCACCACGAGGAGTCGGTTGCCGTCGGTCAGCACCGCGGCCGCGAAGGTTGTGGAGTGGTCCAACCGCTGAGGGGTAGAAAGCCCCGCCATTCGTCCTCCTTGACGCTTGGGCTGAGCTCAAGATGTGGACGGATTGTAGGTACCGGAACCTGATCAAAACAGTGTGCGGGAAACGGAATTAGCCTTCGTCCGCGAATCCGTCACCGTAATGCCTCCAAGGCATTGCCGTTCGTGAATGGCTTCACGAAATTCGCGGCAGGGTTCACTTCCCGCGCGGCGACATTCACTTCTTCAAGATTCACTTCCTGGCACCACTGTAAGCGCGCCGTCGCACCTGCGCACATGCCGAAGGGCCCCACCGGAGTGGGGCCCTTCGAGTACGAATCCGTCCGGCCCGGGCCGGACGGGAGCGCGCCGACGTCAGCCGAGCGCCGCGGCCGGCGGTGTGGTCGGCCACGTCATACGGATCAGTCCGCCGTGTTCCCCGGCGGTGACCTCCACGTCGTCGACGAGGCCGCTGATGACCGCGAGGCCCATCTCGTCCTCCTCGGCGTCCGCATCGAGGTCGCCGGAACCCGGCGCCCGGTCACCGGGCGCCACCCGCGGGGACTCGTCCCCCACCTCGATGGAGAACTGCTTCTCCTCCTCGATGAGCGCCACCTTCACCGGCGCGGTGATGCCGCCGCTCCGGTGGAGCCCGACGGCACGACTGCAAGCCTCACCGACGGCGAGCCTGACCTCGTCGAGAACGGCCTCGTCCACCCCGGACCTGCGCGCCACCGCTGCCGCCACCAGTCGGGCGGTCCTGACGTGCTCGGGCAGCGCGCTGAAGCGGAGTTCAACGGTGGCCATGCATCCCCCTCGGAACTACGGGCGTGCTGTCGGGGGGCCGGGCTGCCGAAAGCCCGGTGCCCCGGTGTTCAACTGGGCCGTCCGGGCCACAGGGGCCCGGACGGAGTGGTCAGTCGGTGGCCGCGACCGCTTCGTCGACCGAGGTGTGAATCGGGAACACCTTGGTCAGACCGGTGATGCGGAAGATCTTCAGAATGCGCTCCTGGTTACAGACCAGGCGCAGCGAGCCCTCGTGGGCACGCACCCGCTTCAAGCCACCGACCAGCACGCCGAGCCCGGTGGAGTCGAGGAAATCCACGCCCTCCATGTCGACGACAAGGTGGAAATTGCCGTCGTTCACCAGCTCAACCAGCTGCTCGCGCAACTTGGGCGCGGTATATACGTCGATTTCGCCACCGACCTCGACGACCGTACGATCGCCGACGGTACGGGTCGACAGGGACAGGTCCACGGATCCTCCAGCACCTTGCTATCGAGCGGTCGTCCCTCGGAACACCTGGGCAGGAGCCCCCGGGACGGTACGCCAGCCGCGATGGCATTCAATCACTTACCGGCAGGCGTGCACGACGCCTTGGCTCCATTGTCCGTCACGCCAGTGACACACTCGGTGCCGATGGCCAAGAATCACCGATCCGATCGACCCTCGGCACAGCCCGCGCCCCGCCTGTCTCCGGGCCAGATCCTGGACCGGCTCGCCTCGGGACCGAGCCGGGCGTCGCGCATCACTCATACGGAGCATGTGCCCCCGCGCGCGGGCCGCCATGCCGTCTGGCCTGACCGGATTCGTTCGGAGGTCATCGCGGCCGTGCAGGCCTGCGGCATCGAGCACCCCTGGGCGCACCAGGCCGCCGCCGCCGAGCACGCCCTGGACGGCGATTCGGTGGTCGTGGCGACCGGCACCGCGTCCGGCAAGTCCCTGGCTTACCTCGTTCCGGTCCTGTCGACCCTCCTGGACGGCTCACAGGCCCCGAACGGCCGCGGCGCCACCGCGCTGTACCTCGCGCCGACCAAGGCACTGGCGGCGGATCAGTGCCGATCCGTGAAGAAACTTTCACAACCTCTGGGCACGGCGGTACGCCCGGCGGTGTACGACGGCGACACCCCGGTCGAGGAACGCGAGTGGGTCCGCCAGTACGCCAACTACGTCCTCACCAACCCGGACATGCTGCACGGCGGCATCCTCCCGTCCCACGCCCGCTGGTCCTCCTTCCTGAAATCCCTGAAGTACGTGGTGGTCGACGAGTGCCACACCTACCGCGGCGTGTTCGGCTCCCACGTGGCCCAGGTGCTGCGCCGCCTGCGCCGCCTGTGCGCCCGCTACGGCGCCTCCCCCGTCTTCCTGCTGGCGTCCGCGACAGCCGCCGAGCCCTCGGTGGCCGCCGGCCGCCTCACCGGCCTTCCGGTGGTCGAGGTGGCCGACGACGCCTCACCGCGCGGCGAACTGGTGTTCGCGCTCTGGGAACCCCCGCTCACCGAGATGCGAGGAGAGAAGGGCGCCCCCGTCCGCCGCACCGCCACCGCCGAGACCGCTGACCTGCTCACCGACCTCGCCGTCCAGGGCGTCCGTACGGTGGCCTTCGTCCGCTCCCGGCGCGGTGCCGAGCTGATCTCCCTCATCGCCCAGGAACGCCTCGCCGAGGTGGACCGGTCGCTGTCCCGGCGTGTCGCGGCCTACCGCGGCGGTTACCTCCCCGAGGAACGTCGCGCCCTCGAACAGGCCCTCCACTCGGGTGAACTCCTCGGCCTGGCCGCCACGACCGCCCTCGAACTCGGGATCGACGTCTCCGGTCTGGACGCCGTCCTCATCGCCGGATACCCGGGCACCCGTGCCTCGCTGTGGCAGCAGGCAGGACGAGCGGGACGAGCGGGGCAGGGGGCGCTGGCCGTGCTGGTCGCCCGCGACGACCCGCTGGACACCTTCCTCGTCCACCACCCGGAGGCCCTGTTCGAACGCCCGGTGGAATCGACCGTCCTCGACCCCGACAACCCCTACGTCCTCGCCCCGCACCTGTGCGCGGCCGCCGCCGAGCTCCCGCTCACCGAGGACGACCTCGTGCTGTTCGGCCCCGAGACCGAGGCGCTGCTGCCACAGTTGGAGGCCGCGAGGCTGCTGCGCCGCCGGACGAAGGCCTGGCACTGGACCCGGCGCGAACGCGCCGCCGACCTCACCGACATCCGCGGCGGAGGCGGCAGGCCGGTCCAGATCGTCGAGTCCGGCACCGGCCGGCTGCTCGGCACGGTGGACGAGGGCGCCGCCCACTCGGCCGTCCACGAGGGAGCGGTCCATCTGCACCAGGGCCGTACCTATCTGGTGCGCTCCCTGGACCTGGAGGACTCGGTCGCCCTGGTCGAGGAGGCGAATCCGCCGTATTCGACGGTCGCGCGCGACACGACGGCGGTCTCCGTCCTGGAGACGGACGTCGAGATTCCCTGGGGCGAGGGCAGGTTGTGCTACGGCTCCGTCGAAGTCACCAACCAGGTGGTCTCCTTCCTGCGCCGGCGTGTCATCACCGGTGAGGTACTGGGCGAGTCGAAGCTCGACCTCCCTCCTCGCACGCTGCGCACGCGCGCCGTGTGGTGGACGGTCACCGAGGACCAGTTGGACGCGGCCCGCATCCACCCCGAGATCCTCGGCGGAGCCCTGCACGCCGCCGAGCACGCCTCCATCGGCATGCTGCCCCTCTTCGCGACCTGCGACCGCTGGGACATCGGCGGCGTCTCGGTCCCCCTGCACCCCGACACCCTCCTCCCCACGGTCTTCGTCTACGACGGCCATCCGGGCGGGGCGGGCTTCGCCGAACGGGCCTTTCACACGGCCCGTGCCTGGCTGACCGCCACCCGCCAGGCCATCGCCTCCTGCGAGTGCGAGGCCGGCTGCCCGTCCTGCATCCAGTCCCCCAAGTGCGGCAACGGCAACGACCCCTTGCACAAGAGAGGCGCGGTGAGACTCCTGACAGAGCTGTTGCGGTGCGCACCGACGGAGGACGACACGGCGGTGAAGGACGGAGCAGTCGAGGATGCAGCCGTGAGGGACGAAGCGGTGAAGGACGAAGCGGTCGAGGACGGAGCCGTGAAGGACGGCGGAGGGTGAGCGGTCGACGGAGAGCCGCCGGGAGGCGGTCCGCTCGGCCACCCGGCTCAGCCTCCCGCCGTCGGCACCACCGGTACCTCTGACACCTGGGGCACCACCGGCCCCGCTCGCGCCCTCACCTCCACCCTGAACGGCCCCTGCCCAGCCACCGCCGTCACGTCCGACACCTCCCCCACGACCACGCACCGCACCAGTCGTGCCCCATGTGCCCGGGTCAACCGGTCCGCGCGGGCGCACGCCGCCGCGGTGCCGTCCGTCCAGTGGTCCGCGGCCGCGAGTGCGGCGAGGTCCGCGCTCCCGGCGGCACGATGCCGGACCAGGACGGCCTGACCGAGGGCGAGCACGGCGCCGAACACCAGGCACAGGACGGCCAGCGCGGCCAGGGTCCACACGGTCGCGGACCCACGGTCGGCCTGACACCGGCTCCGCCCCACGAGCCAGTCCCACCAGCGGCGGAGCACTTCCATTCCCGAGCCCTTCCAAGGGACAGGAGCGGGAGCACCGCCACCGTATTCCCGCCGGTGCCGTCGCCCGGCAGCCCCCCGGCCCGCCGAGAGGCGCCCCGTGCCTCCCTCACGTGCTCTCACGGCCCCGCCTCCCGTCCGGCCGCGGCCCCGCCGCCACCGTCTTCCGCGACCCCCACGTCCTCCGCCGCGGCCACCGCCTCCTCCCGCACCTCGAAAGGCAGCCCTCGCAGTACCGGAGGCCTCGCCACGACCACCACGCGGACCTGGTCGCCCTCACGGGTGACCGTCACACGCGCCCCACGCGGTGCCGTCGCCCGCGTCACCTCCACGACCGCGTCGGCCGGGTCCTGCCGGGCGGCGGACCGGGCGCCGTTCCTGGCCGCGTCCACGCACTGGATCTGGGCGGCCATGACCATCAACCCCCACACCAGCGCCATCGCGAACGCCACCAGCACCGGCAGCACCACAGCCGCCTCCGCCGTCACGAATCCCCGGTCCGCGCCTCGCATCCGGCCCGGCTCACGTCCCCGCACTGAGCGCCCGCTTCACGATGCTCTGCAACTCCGCCGCGACCGCCCCGCTCGTCACCACCTGGTAGAGGGCCACGGCGAACGCCACCGCCGCAACGATTCCCATCGCGTACTCGGACGTCACCATCCCCGCGTCCCTCCGCGCCGCACGCACCCGGCACACCAGGAAACGCAACCTCGCTCGTACCGCCTTGCTCATTTCGACCCCCGTGAGTCCCGATGCCCTTGCCCGTGACCGGTCCCCGTGGACCAGCCGCCTGCTCGACCTGCTGCAACCGTTGGAAACCGCTGCAACTGCTACAACTGCTGAACCCGCTCGAACCCCCTGACCGACAGCGGCTCCCACCGCGTGACCAGGCCGGACCGACCGCCCCGGCGCTCTGGCCGCGAGTCAGATCCGCCTCACGGCTCACCCCCTCCCAGCACCCCGCCCGCCAGGCCGATCACGACGGGCACGATGCCCACGGCGATGAAGGCGGGCAGGAAGCACAGCCCCACCGGTGCGGTGACCAGGACGGCCGCCCGACGGGCCCGAGCGGTGCCGGCACGCGCCCAGTCGGCTCGGGCGTCGGCCGCGATCCGGGCGACCGGCACCGCCGCGGGCAGACCGGACACACCGGCCCGCTCCAGCAGCCGGGCCAGCGCCGCCGCCCCCGGTACCGCGGCCAACGTCCGCCACGCGCGGGCGGGTTCGCCTCCGAGGCGCACCTCGGCGGCACCCCGCGCCAACGCTCCTCCCACGGGGCCGTCCAGTGCCTCGCCCACGGCCTGCGCCGCGATCACCGGCCCCGCACCGGCCGCGATGCACGCGGCCAGCAGGTCGGCCGCGAGTGGGAGCTGCCGGGCCACGGCCCGCGCGTCGGCCTCGCTCATCGAATCCGTCGCCCGCTGCCTGCGGCGCCACCACCACAGCACCGCCGCTGCGGTCAACCCCAGGCCGAGACCCACGAGCCCACCGCCCAGCGTCCACCCGGCGCCCCACACCGCCGCCTCCGGCAGCCACCGCCGCACGACCTCCCGCGCCCCGGGCCGCGGGGTCCCCGCCTTCGCCGGCCGGGCCAGCACCTCGGCGAGTCTCCGCCTCGCCCGCCGCCGACGCCGCACGGTGTCCAACCGCCGCACCGCCCACCCCAGGACCATGACGATCCCCATGGCCACCCCCAGCCTGTGGACGACTTCCGCACTCATCCCGCCTCCCTCTCCCTCATCCGTCCTCCATGCGCCTCATCCGGCCGACCCACGCGACACCCACCTCCCAACCTCGCCGCGCCTCATCCGCCCTCCGCGCCCCGCACGATCCGCAGCGCCCACCACATCCCCAGCCCTTCCAGCACCCCGCCGACGAACAGGCACCCCAGACCGGCCGCCGTGTGCAGCAGGACGCGCAGCGGGTCCGCGCCGAGAGCGGTGCCCAGGAGGAGGCCCAGGACCGGCAGGCCGGCGAGCATCACCGCCGTGGCACGCGCTCCAGCCAACTGCGCCCGCAAATCGGTACGTTGGTCCCGCTCGGCGCGCAGCGCCCCTTCGAGACGGTCGAGGCCGGCCGCGAGTCCCGCGCCCCGGTCCACGGCCACGCGCCAGCACGCCGCGAGCCCCGAAAGACCATCGGCCCCCGGCTGCCGCGCCGCACCCGTCAGCACACCGGGCACGTCCCCACCGAACCGGGCGGCCGCCAGGACGGCCGCCTGAGCCTCGCCGAGCCCTCCCGAGTCATGAGCGGCACGCTGGAGGGCCTCGCCGGGTTGCCTCCCCGAGCGCACCTCCCCGGCGAGCGCCGCGCACAGCGCGATCACCGCGTCGGCCCGCTGCTCGCCCGCCCGCCGCGCCGAGCGGGCCCGACGCATCCGGCGCAGCAGGGGTACTCCGACCGCCCCCGCGGCGACCGGCAGCACCGAACCGCCCAGCACGGCCACGACCAGTCCGACGACCGGTGACCACCACTCGGGCCGCCAGCGTCCACGCACTCGCCGCAATGCGTGTGCCAGGTGGTGCCATGACGGCGGCCCACTGCCGGCAACCCCGCCCCCGGCCAGCAGCAACCGCGCCCGCCGGGCCGCCGAGGGCGGTCCGCCCCACAGCAGGACCGCCACCCCGGCACAACCGACGGCCGCGCTCATCGGTACGTCGCCCACCACGCCTGTCACTCCCATCGCTCGTCCTCGCTCCCCTCACTTCGCAGCAGCTCCCTCAGCCGCTCCCAGCCGCGCTCGTAGGCGAACGCGTGCGACTGCCACCGCAGGGCCGGCACGGTCCGCACCAGTCCCGAAGAATCCCGCTCCAGCACATGCACCTCGGCGATCCGACGCCGCCCGGCCCGGTCGCGCACGAGGTGCAGCACCACGGACAGTGCAGCCGCCAACTGGCTGTGCAGAGCCGCCCGGTCGAGCCCGGCCGCCGTACCGAGCGCTTCCAGCCGGGCGGGCACGTCTGCCGCGGCGTTGGCGTGCACCGTGCCGCACCCGCCCTCGTGGCCGGTGTTCAGCGCGGCCAGCAGGTGGACGACCTCCGCTCCGCGCACCTCGCCCACGACCAGCCGGTCCGGCCGCATCCGCAGGGCCTGCCGCACGAGGTCCTCGAGCGTGACCAGACCGGCGCCCTCCTGGTTGGCGGGTCTGCTCTCCAGCCGGACGACGTGCGGATGGTCCGGCCGCAGCTCCGCCGAGTCCTCCGCCAGCACGATCCGCTCTCCGGGCCCGACCAGCCCCAGAAGCGCGCTGAGCAACGTCGTCTTGCCGCTGCCGGTGCCCCCGCTGACCAGGAAGGACAGGCGGGACCGCAGTAACGCTCGCAGCACCTGGTCCCCACCCGGCGGCACCGTGCCCGCGGCCACGAGTTCGTCGAGGGTGAACGCCCGCGGCCGTACCACTCGCAGCGACAGGCAGGTGCAGCCGACGGCCACCGGGGGCAGCACCGCGTGCAGCCTGGTGCCGTCGGGCAGCCGGGCGTCGGCCCACGGCCGGGCGTCGTCCAGCCGCCGGCCGGCCACCGCGGCCAGACGCTGCGCCAGGCGCCGTACGGCGGCCGCGTCCGGGAAGGAGACGGCGGTCAGCTCCAGGCCGCCGCCCCGGTCCACCCAGACCCGGTCGGGGGCAGACACCAGCACGTCGGTCACCGACGGGTCGGCGAGCAGCGGCTCCAGCGGGCCGCTGCCGACCAGTTCGGAGCGCAACTGCTCGGCCGCGCCGAGAACTTCCGCGTCCCCGAGAACCCGCCCCTGTTCCCGCAGCGCCTGTGCCACGCGTGCGGGTGTGGGTTCGGCTCCGCTCTCGGCGAGCCACTGCCGTACGCCGTCGAGGAGTGCGCCGGATCCTCGCGGCCGGTCGAGCCGGGGCACGGCGTTCACGCGGCGCCCGCCTCGGTCAGGGCCCGATCCAAGAACGCCTTGCAGAAGCGGGAGAGCGGTCCGTGTGCCGACGCGCCGGGCGGTGCGGTGCCGCCGTCCGGGCGCAGCAGGCCGGAATCGACGGGCACCTCGCCGGCCAGGGGCAGTCCGAGCAGGCGGGCCACCTCACGGTCGTCGAGGCCGGGCGCGTACGGACCGCGCACCGCCACCCTCAGATCGTGCAGGACCATGCCGACGGCGGAGGCCACTCGCCCGGCCGCCGCGACGGCCCGCAGTTCGGCGGGGACCACCAGGAGGCCGACGTCGAGCTGGGCGAGGACCTCGGCGGCCCCGTCGTCGACGCGCCGCGGCAGGTCGACGACGACCGTGCCGCCGCGGCGGCGGGCGGCGGCGAGCACCGCCCGTACCGCCTGCGGCGGGATGGCGACGCAGTCGCCGCGGTCCCAGCTGAGCAGCCGCAGCTGATGCAGTTCGGGCAGCGACTCCTCCAGGGCGCCGCCGCCGACGCGTCCGCGTGAGGCGGCGAACGCCGGCCAGCGCAGGCCTTCGACGGTCTCACCGCCGAGGAGTACGTCGAGTCCGCCGCCCAGTGGATCCGCGTCCACCAGGAGGGTGCGCATTCCCTCACGCGCGGAGGTGACGGCGAGGGCGCAGGCGAGCGTGGACGCTCCGGCCCCGCCACGCCCGCCGACGACTCCGACGGTGAGGGCGGGCCGCCCGACGCCTTCGACGACGTCGGCGATCCGGTCGACGAGCCACTGCTCGCCGTCGGGCAGCATCAGGACGTGGTCGGCGCCGATCTCGACGGCCCTGCGCCACACCCCCGAATCGTCCTGGTCGCGCCCGACGAGGACCACGCCGCGACGGCGGGCGGCACCGCGGACGCGCCGCGCGGCGTCGTCGCCGACCAGGACGACCGGCGCGGACTCCCAACCGCCCCGCTGCTCGGGCACCGAGTGGTGCACCTCCGGTGTGGCGCCGGCCGCGGCGCACAGCCGCAGCAGATCGTCGAGGAGTGCCGCGTCCTCGGTGACGATGAGCGGCCTGCCCTGCCGGCTTCCGGCAGCGGACGGCGAGTCGTGTGTGACGGCTCCGGTCACGGTTTCCATCCCCCTTCGCCGCGTGGCGCGCAGTCCTCCGCTGCCCCGCGATTCCCGTACGTGTGAAGAACCGGCGCCCGGTCCCCTTAGGAACGTCCGGCGGAATCCGGTTCGGGTGACCGGTAAACGGAACCGGTCCTGAACTCGGCGCGAGCGGACGTGTCGGAATCACGGTGCAGCGAAGCCGGGAATCATGTGGATCTTGGTGGATAACTGTGGATGAGTGAGGAGTTGTGAATATCGACGCCACCCATACCGGTGAGCACCGTCCGCCCTGCCTGCGACGTCCGCAGAGCAGTCCGACGGCTACACAACGTGACGGAGGGTGGACGCGCCGAAGAGGCGGCCGCAGGAGCGTCGATACAGCGCTACAGCCGCGCAGAAAGTATGAAAACCCATCCGGACATGCGACGACCCCCGCCGGGGGGGAGAGCGGGGGTCGTCTCCACGGCCGACTCGGGGGGGGAGGAGTCGGACCGGGATTAGCACGGTCGCGAACGATCCGTGACTTCCATGGTGTACCCGAGGGCCCTCTCAGGCAAACCCACACGCCGACCTTACGCCGAATGAGCTGCCCCTATGCTCAAGGGGTGGAAAACCACTCCTTGCCCCGTACAGCGGCCTTCTTTGACCTGGACAAGACGGTCATCGCGAAGTCGAGCACGCTCACCTTCAGCAAGTCCTTCTACCAAGGCGGGCTGATCAATCGCAGGGCGGCTCTGCGCACCGCATATGCGCAGTTCGTCTTCCTCGTCGGCGGTATGGACCACGACCAGATGGAGCGGACACGCGAGTACCTCTCCGCGATGGTCCGCGGCTGGAACGTCCAGCAGGTGAAGGAGATCGTCGCAGAGACCCTTCACGACCTGATCGACCCGCTCATCTACGACGAGGCCGCCTCCCTTATCGAGGAGCACCACACCGCGGGCCGCGATGTCGTCATCGTGTCCACGTCGGGCGCGGAGGTGGTCGAACCGATCGGCGAGCTGCTCGGCGCGGACCGCGTGGTGGCCACCCGGATGGTCGTGGGCGAGGACGGCTGCTTCACCGGGGAGGTGGAGTACTACGCGTACGGCCCGACCAAGGCCGAGGCCGTCAGGGAACTGGCGGAGTCCGAGGGGTACGACCTCGCGCGCTGCTATGCCTACAGCGACTCGGCGACCGATCTGCCGATGCTGGAGGAGGTCGGCCATCCGCACGCCGTGAACCCGGACCGCGCACTGCGCCGTGAGGCCGTCGCGCGCGGCTGGCCGATTCTGGACTTCCACCGGCCGGTGCGGCTCAAGCAGCGGATTCCGGGGTTCTCGGTCCCGCCCCGCCCGGCGCTCGTCGCGATGGCGGCGCTGGGAGCCGCGGCCGCGACGGCGGGCATGGTCTGGTACGCCACCCGACGGCGGGCGGCGCCGACCGCCTGAGCGGCGCTCACAGCGACCGGGCCCGTTTACCACCTATTTGAGGATAAAAGTAAAGAACCCGCGCCGACACTTCCGCTTTCCGGGGTCCTGGAGTACAAAGGGTTTAACGGCCCGCGAGACCAAGGACATCCGAGAGGATCACCTTATTACCGCATTTGGCCCCACGGACCGAAGCATGAACACCGAGCACCCACGCGACGTCGACCCGTCGATTACGGGCCAGCCGCACCAGGTGACGGGCGAAGTTCCCCACCTGATGGGCATATATCGAGGACGCCTGGTAACCCGGTGAGCATGCCAGCGGCGGTACGAGAACTCGTGCCGCCGCAACCCTTTCCAGGCTCCCCGAGGGGGGCCTTTCCCCTTTACGCCGCCCCGCGCTGAAGCGCCTCGCACACCGCTGTGGACTCACGGGCCCCCAACTCCACCGCGCGGCCACAGTGGGCGATCCAAGCCGCCATGCCCTCCGGGGTGCCGGACACATAGCCGCCGAGCGCCGCCAGGTAGGCCGCCCGGCCCAGTTCCGCGTGGCCCACCTCGGCGGGGCAGACCGACTTGGGGTCGAGACCGCTGCCGATCAGAACGATGCGCTCGGCGGCCCGTGCCACCAGGCCGTTGTGCGAGGCGAAGGGGCGCAGGGCGAGGAGTTCGCCGTGGACGACCGCGGCCGTGACCAGGGCGGGCGCGGAACTGCCGCCCAGGATCAGCCCGGACAGCCCTTCCAGCCGGCCGGAGACCTCGTCCGCACTCGGCAACGGCAGCTCGATCAGCGGCTCGTCGACCTCCTCGCCCGCCCGCCTCGGGCGTCCTACCTCGTCGCCACTGGTCGCCGCGGCCACCAGGTGCAACCGCGCCAGCACGCGCAACGGCGACTGCCGCCAGATGGACAGCAGCTGGCCCGCCTCCGCGGTCAGCCGCAGTGCCGCGCCGACGACGCGCGCCTCGTCGTCGGCACCGAAGTCGCTGCGTCGGCGCACCTCCTCCAGCGCCCAGTCCGCCCCGGACAGCGCCGCAGAGCCCCGGGAGCCGCGCAGGGCGGCCTCGGAGGTGATCGCGGTGCTGCGGCGGCGCATGATGCGGTGCCCGTACACCCGGTCCACGGCCTTGCGCACGGTTTCGACGGAGTCGGCCACCCCGGGCAGCGACCCCAGGGCTGCGAGCGGATCGGCGGTAGCGCCTGTCGTACTCATGAGTACGACACTACGCAACGGGAGCGCGGACCCACACGAAGGAGTGGCCTTCCTCACGCGGATGTGCCACGCAGAGCGTTCGACCCGCTACTGTTGGTGAACATGAAAATTGCTTTCGTCGGGAAGGGCGGCAGCGGCAAGACCACGCTGTCCTCCCTTTTCGTCCGCCATCTCGCGGCCGGCGGCACGCCGGTGATCGCGGTCGACGCGGACATCAACCAGCATCTGGGCGCCGCGCTCGGGCTCGACGAGGCCGAGGCCAAGGCGCTGCCGGCCATGGGCGCCCGGCTGCCGCTGATCAAGGAATATCTGCGCGGCACCAACCCCCGCATCGCCTCCGCCGAGACGATGATCAAAACCACTCCGCCCGGCGAGGGCTCGCGGCTGCTGCGGGTGTCGGAGGACAACCCGGTGTACGACGCGTGTGCCCGGCCGGTGGAACTCGACGGTGGCGCCGTCCGTTTGATGGTCACGGGGCCCTTCACGGACGCCGATCTGGGAGTCGCCTGCTACCACTCCAAGACGGGAGCGGTGGAGCTGTGCCTCAACCACCTGGTGGACGGCCGCGACGAGTATGTCGTGGTCGACATGACGGCGGGCTCGGACTCCTTCGCCTCCGGCATGTTCACCCGCTTCGACATCACGTTCCTCGTCGCCGAGCCGACCCGGAAGGGGGTCTCCGTCTATCGCCAGTACAAGGAGTACGCCCATGACTTCGGCGTCGAGCTGCGGGTCGTGGGCAACAAGGTGCAGGGCGAGGACGACCTCGACTTCCTTCGCTCCGAGGTCGGGGACGATCTGCTCGTGACGGTCGGACACTCGGACTGGGTGCGCGCGATGGAGAAGGGCCGGCCGCCCCGGTTCGACTCCTTGGAGCACACCAACCGCCACGCCCTGGACGTGCTGCGGGCGGCCGCCGACTCGGCGTACGAGCGGCGCGACTGGGAGCGCTACACGCGCCAGATGGTGCACTTCCATCTGAGGAACGCCCAGTCGTGGGGTAACGAGCGCACGGGGGCCGACCTGGCCGCGCAGGTCGACCCCGGCTTCGTCCTCGGCGAGAGCGTGACCGCCTCGGTGTGACGGTCGGGCGGGCTGTCCCCCCGCGACACCCGCCGCTCACGACCGGCCGCTACCGCTTGACCGCCGGCGCCCCGGGCGCACCCTTCGGGGCCGGGGCGGGGCCGCCGGCGAGGAAGGATGCCCAGCCCTGCTTCGGGGCCTCGCCGACGCCGAGGCCGCGCAGCTTGGCCAGGACCTGCGGATCCTGGGCGTCCAGCCAGTCCGCGAGCTGCCGGAAGGAGACACAGCGCACCTCCTCCTTGGTGCACACGTTCTCCACGACCTCCTCGACGGCGCGCATGTACGTGCCGCCGTTCCAGGACTCGAAGTGGTTGCCGATGATCAGCGGCGCGCGGTTGCCGTCGTAGGCCCGCTGGAAGCCCCTGAGCAGGCCGTCGCGCATCTGGTCGCCCCAGTACTCGTGCTTGGCGGGATCACCCTGGGTGACGGTGCCGGACTGGTTGACCATGAAGTTGTAGTCCATGGTGAGTTGCTCGAAGGAGTGGCCGGGGAAGGGCACGAGCTGCATGGACAGATCCCACAGACCCTCCTTCTTGCCGGGCCACACCTGGTTGTTGACGCCGCTGGTGTCGTAGCGGAAGCCCAGCTCCCGGCCGGCCTTGCGGAAGTTCTCCTGGCCTTCGAGGCACGGCGTGCGGGCGCCGATGAGTTCCTTGTCGTAGTCGAAGGGCAGCGGAGCCGCCGTCGCCATGCCGGTGGTGGTCTTCCACGTCTTCACGAACTGCTTGGCCTGGGCGATCTCCGCCTTCCACTCCTCGACCGACCATTCGCCGACGCCACCGCCCTTGCCACAGAAGTGGCCGTTGAAGTGGGTTCCCACCTCGTTGCCCTCCAGCCACGCCAGGCGAAGCTGCTGCACGGTGTCGGCGATGCCCCGTTCGTCGTTGAAGCCGATGTCGGAGCGGCCCGGCGAATGCTGGGGCGGCTTGTAGAGGTCGCGCTTGTGCTCGGGCAGCAGGTACACGCCACTGAGGAAGTAGGTCATCGTGGCGTTGTTCTCCTTGGCCACCTTGCGGAAGTGGGAGAACAGCCGCTGGCTGTCCTCGCCCGCGCCGTCCCACGAGAAGACGACGAACTGCGGGGGCCTCTGTCCCGGCTTCAGTCTCTCCGGTCGGGGCAGATGGGGCTGGGCCCCGGTGAACGCGGTCGAGCCGTCGCCGATCAGGCGGACGGCGTTCTTGGGAGCGGGTGCCGCCGGCTTCGCCTTCTGAGGCCCCGACGCCCCTTCGTCCGAACGGTGGAAACCATCGGTTCCCGTGGCGCAGCCGGCGAGCGATGCGGTGACCGCCGCGGCGATCACGGCGCCCACGGCGATCCTCTGGGTGGCGGCCATTTCCGCCCACCTTCTTCCTTCTCCAGGGCCAACAACGGCGCCGTCAACGTCGCACGGACCCCGAAAAAGAATTAATACGACAAGCCGATGAGATGCCCAGTTCACTCATGGGAGTGATGGATTGCACCATTTGCCGGAAATATCCATGCTCAGCCTTTACTCTGCATTACGATCCGTTTACTGAGAGTTGATCCATCCCGCCGCTGTACGCCGTGACCCACGGCCGCAAGACGCGACCGCGCAGCCCCGGAGGAGACGGGAAACATGTCAGCCTGCATCCCCACTCGCACACCGGACTCGCCACCCACCGAGCGGGTCCATCCACCCCACAGCCCCCCGCACCGCCGCTTCCGCGTGGCGGGCGCCGACCTGTCCGCCGCGATCGCGGTCTTCCTGATCGCCCTGCCTCTGTCCCTCGGCATCGCCCTCGCCACCGGCGCACCCCTCCAGGCCGGCCTCGTCGCGGCCGCCGTGGGCGGGCTCGTCGCCGGACGGCTCGGCGGCTCACCCCTCCAGGTCAGCGGACCCGCCGCCGGCCTGACCGTCGTCACCGCCGACGTCATCCATCACTACGGCTGGCGAACGACCTGCGCCATCACCGTCCTGGCCGGACTCGCCCAACTCGGCCTCGGCTGCCTGCGCGTGGCCCGCAGCGCGCTCGCCGTCAGCCCCGCCATCGTGCACGGCATGCTCGCGGGCATCGGTGTCACCATCGCCGTCGCCCAGTTGCACATCGTCCTGGGCGGCAGTCCGCAGAGTTCCGTCCTCGACAACCTCCGTTCCCTGCCCGCCCAGTTGGCCGACCTGCACCCCGCCGCCGTGGCGGTCAGTGTCCTCACCCTGGCCCTGCTGCTGCTCTGGCCGCGTCTCCCCGGCCGCATGGGCCGCTTGCTGCGCAAGGTGCCCGCCGCGCTGGTCGCCGTCAGCGGGGCCACGACGACCGCCGTCTTCGCCGGCCTGACCCAACCCCGGGTCGAACTGCCCTCCTGGAGCAGCCATGCCCTCGCGGGGCTGCCCGAGGGCCCGGCGCTCGGGCTCGCCGCCGCCGTCCTCACCATCACGCTGGTGTGCAGCGTGCAGTCGCTGCTCGGCGCGGTCGCCGTGGACAAACTCATCGCCGCCCGTCCCGGCCCACCCGCCCTGGTCGGCCGCTCCGACCTCGACCGGGAACTCTTCGGACAGGGCGCCGCCAACCTGGTCTCGGGCGCACTGGGCGGACTGCCCGTCGCGGGAGTGGCGGTGCGCAGTTCGGCGAATGTTCAAGCCGGTGCCGTCAGCCGGAACTCCACCATGGTGCACGGCGTTCTCGTAGTGGTCGCCGCGCTGTTGTTGGTACCGGTCCTGGAGCTGATCCCGCTCGCCGCGCTCGCAGCCCTGGTCATGGCCGTCGGCATCCAGATGGTGTCCCTGCACCACATCCGCACGGTGACCCGCCACCGAGAGGTGCCGGTGTACGCCATCACCACCCTGGGCGTGGTGTTCCTCGGTGTCCTGGAGGGCGTCGCTCTGGGGATCGCCGTGGCCGTCGCCGTCTCCATGCACCGTCTCGCCCGCACCCGCATCACCCACGACGACAAGGAAGGAGTCCATTACGTACACGTACGAGGGCAGTTGACGTTCCTGGCGGTGCCACGCCTCAGCCGCGCCCTGCACCAGGTGCCGCAAGGCTCGCGTGTCGTCGTCGAGTTGGACGGTTCCTTCATGGACCATGCGGCGTACGAGACACTGCAGGACTGGCAGAGAACGCACACCGCGCAGGGCGGATCCGTCGAGCTGACGAGCCGCCGCTCCGGCACAGGACCGGGCAGCACAACCGGCACCGATCCCGGCACCGGATCCGGCAGCGACGGCGTCGAGCCCGGTTCCTCCCCCGTCGAAGCCGTCTCCGGCGTCCAAGCCGTCGTCTCCGCCGACACGGCGGACAGCCCTCTCGCCGGTTGCCGCTGCCGCCCCTGGACACCCTGGCGCAACCATCAGTGCGGTGGTCCGAGATCGGCGCCGCCGCCCGGTGGCCGAGCCTCGGGGCGCCGGGACGGGTCGCCGGAGAAACCGTCCGGACGGGAGCCTGGCGGCGGTAGCGGCGCACTTCCTGCGGAGGCTGCCGAGTCCGCCCGGTCGGCCAGCGCGAGCGGGCTCGCCGAGTCCGCGGCACCCGCGGCACTCACCGAGCGGACCGAGTCGGCCGAGCTCTCCGAGCACACCGAGCGCACCGAGTCGCTCGGTGCCGCCGGATCCCGGCCGAGTGCGCGCCAACTGGTACGTGGCATCAGCGCGTTCCAGCGGAACACCGCGCCGCTGGTGCGGGGCGAGCTGGCCCGGCTGGCTCGGGAGGGGCAGCAGCCGTCCCAGCTGTTCCTCACCTGCGCCGACTCGCGGCTGGTCACGTCGATGATCACCTCCAGTGGTCCCGGCGACCTGTTCGTGGTGCGCAACGTGGGCAACCTCGTGCCACCGCCCGGCGAGGAGAGCGGAGACGACTCGGTGGCGGCCGCGATCGAGTACGCGGTGGACGTCCTGAAGGTGCGGTCCGTCACGATCTGCGGGCACTCCGGGTGCGGAGCCATGCAGGCACTGCTGAACACCGACTTGGGCGCGGCGCGGACACCGTTGAAGCGGTGGCTGCGGCACGGGCTGCCGAGCCTGGAGCGGATGGCCGACCCCGGCCGGCCCTGGGCGCGGCTGGCCGGGCGGGACGCCGCCGACGCGGTCGAGCAGCTCTGCCTCACCAATGTGGTCGAGCAGTTGGACCGACTACGGGCCCATGAGTCGGTGGCGCGGGCGCTGCGGGGCGGCGAGCTGGAACTGCACGGGATGTACTTCCATGTGGGCGAGGCCCAGGCATACCTGCTCAGCGAGGCGAGGGCGGGTAAGGGCGAGGGCGAGGTGTTCGACCATGTGGGAGTGGCGGATCTGAGCGCGTGAGAGTCGGGCGGGTCGGGCCGGCCGCTGGGCCGGCCCGACCACGCTGCCCACCCACTCGACGCAGCCCTCCTCGCTTGGCTCCCTCGGCGCAGGCCCCGAGGCACTTGGGTCCGCTCCGCACGCACCCGCCGCACTCGCCTCCGTTTCCCAGACCTCCCCCCTCACACCTCCCCTCGGTACACCCCCTACCCAACGCTCTTCCCTCGGCCCACCCCCGCCTCCCCCAAGTGTGAAAGCCGTTACACGCCTGAACTCCGCCCGGCCCGGACCCGTGGGTACGGATGACTCGGGCGACAGAGAAGGAGCCACACACCCCGGCCACGACAGGTCTAAACCAATCTCCTGTCGGCCCTTGTCACCGGCCCGCGGGTCTGATGAGCTGTGGCTCGGGACACAACGGACACCCTTGGATTGGGAGATGTCGTGAGCAACGAAAGCCTGGCCAACCTGCTCAAGGAAGAGCGCAGGTTCGAGCCGCCCGCCGACCTGGCCGCCAACGCCAACGTCACGGCGGAGGCGTACGAGCAGGCCAAGGCTGACAGGCTGGGCTTCTGGGCCGAGCAGGCCCGTCGGCTGGCCTGGGCCAAGGAGCCGACGGAGACGCTGGACTGGTCGAACCCGCCGTTCGCCAAGTGGTTCAAGGACGGCGAACTCAACGTCGCGTACAACTGCGTCGACCGGCATGTGGAAGCCGGGCACGGCGACCGGGTGGCGATCCACTTCGAGGGTGAGCCGGGCGACAGCCGCGTCATCACCTACGCCCAGCTCAAGGACGAGGTCTCCAAGGCCGCCAACGCACTGCTGGAGCTGGGCGTGCGCAAGGGCGACCGGGTCGCCGTCTACATGCCGATGATCCCCGAGACGGCCGTCGCGATGCTGGCGTGCGCCCGGATCGGTGCCGCGCACTCGGTGGTCTTCGGCGGCTTCTCGGCGGACGCGCTCGCCACCCGCATCCAGGACGCCGACGCCAAGGTCGTCATCACCTCGGACGGCGGGTACCGGCGCGGCAAGCCATCCGCGCTGAAGCCGGCCGTCGACGACGCGGTCGCGCGCGTGGACAACGTCGAGCACGTCCTCGTGGTCCGGCGCACCGGCCAGGAGGTCGCCTGGGACGTCACCCGCGACGTGTGGTGGCACGAGATCGTCGAGCGGCAGCCGGCCGAGCACACGCCCGAGGCGTTCGGGGCCGAGCACCCGCTGTTCATCCTCTACACCTCCGGCACGACGGGTAAGCCGAAGGGCATCCTGCACACCTCCGGCGGTTACCTCACCCAGACCGCGTACACCCACCACGCCGTGTTCGACCTCAAGCCCGAGACCGACGTGTACTGGTGCACCGCCGACGTCGGCTGGGTCACCGGTCACTCGTACATCGTGTACGGGCCGCTGGCGAACGGCGCGACGCAGGTCATGTACGAGGGCACGCCCGACACCCCGCACCAGGGCCGGTTCTGGGAGATCGTGCAGAAGTACGGCGTGACGATCCTGTACACGGCGCCGACCGCGATCCGTACGTTCATGAAGTGGGGCGACGACATCCCCGCGAAGTTCGACCTCTCCAGCCTCCGGGTCCTGGGGTCCGTCGGGGAGCCGATCAACCCCGAGGCCTGGGTCTGGTACCGCAAGCACATCGGCGCGGACCGCACGCCCGTCGTCGACACCTGGTGGCAGACCGAGACCGGCGCGATGATGATCTCGCCGCTGCCGGGCGTGACCGCGACCAAGCCCGGTTCCGCGCAGACGCCGCTGCCCGGCATCTCCGCGACCGTCGTCGACGACGAGGCGAACGAGGTGCCGAACGGCGGGGGTGGCTACCTTGTCCTGACCGAGCCGTGGCCGTCGATGCTGCGCACCATCTGGGGCGACGACCAGCGGTTCCTCGACACGTACTGGTCTCGCTTCGAAGGCAGGTACTTCGCCGGCGACGGCGCGAAGAAGGACGACGACGGCGACATCTGGCTGCTCGGCCGTGTCGACGACGTGATGCTCGTGTCGGGCCACAACATCTCCACCACCGAAGTGGAGTCGGCGCTGGTGTCGCACCCTTCCGTCGCCGAGGCGGCCGTGGTGGGCGCCGCCGACGAGACGACCGGACAGGCGATCGTCGCCTTCGTGATCCTGCGCGGCACGGCGAACGCCGATGACGAGGGCCTCGTGGCCGACCTGCGCAACCACGTCGGTACCGCGCTCGGCCCGATCGCCAAGCCGAAGCGCATCCTGCCGGTGGCCGAGCTGCCGAAGACCCGCTCCGGCAAGATCATGCGCCGTCTGCTGCGGGACGTGGCCGAGAACCGGCAGCTCGGTGACGTCACCACGCTGACCGACTCGACCGTCATGGACCTCATCCAGAAGAACCTCCCCACGGCACCGAGCGAGGACTGAGGACGGCCGCCCGTACCGATGTCCGGGGCACCCGGCGCCCGGTGCGCGGGGTGCCCCTTTCGCACCTAACGTGAGAATCACCGGAACGCCCCGGGCTCATTTTAGGTAAACTAAACAAAGGTGAGCCGGGAAGTCTGGTCGGCACGAGTTCCGTGCTGTCCACCCACCGGAGGCCTCACCGTGACCGCGCCCCGCGCCAACACCCCCCGCGCCACGACTCCCCGCAAGGTCTTCGGACGCCTGTCCCTGCCCGAGCGGAACTACGTCGCGAACGCGTTGCGCACCGAGACCGTCGGCGGTGTGCTGCTGCTGGTGGCGGCCGTCGCCGCGCTGATCTGGGCGAACATACCCGTGCTGCACCACAGCTACGAGAGCGTCAGCCACTTCCACCTCGGCCCCGAGGCGCTCGGGCTGAACCTGTCGATCGAGCACTGGGCGGCCGACGGGCTCCTCGCCGTGTTCTTCTTCGTCGCCGGCATCGAGCTGAAGCGGGAACTCGTCGCCGGTGACCTCAAGGACCCCAGGGCCGCCGCGCTGCCCGTCGTCGCCGCCTTGTGCGGCATGGCCGTACCGGCACTGGTCTACGTCCTGACGAACCTCACCGGGGGCGGCGCCCTGGAGGGCTGGGCGGTGCCCACCGCCACCGACATCGCCTTCGCGCTCGCCGTGCTGGCCGTCATCGGCACCTCCCTGCCCAGCGCCCTGCGTGCCTTCCTGCTGACACTCGCCGTCGTCGACGACCTGTTCGCGATCCTGATCATCGCCCTCTTCTTCACCGACGGCATCCACTTCGCCGCGCTCGGCGGCGCGGCCGCCGGCCTGGTCGTGTTCTGGCTGCTGCTGCGCAAGGGCGTACGCGGCTGGTACGTGTACGTGCCGCTCGCGCTGGTCATCTGGGCGCTGATGTACAACAGCGGCGTGCACGCCACCATCGCCGGCGTCGCGATGGGCCTGATGCTGCGCTGCACCACCCGCGAGGGCGAGGACCACTCCCCCGGCGAGCACATCGAACACCTCGTCCGCCCCCTGTCGGCAGGCCTCGCCGTTCCCCTGTTCGCCCTGTTCAGCGCCGGGGTGTCGATCTCCGGCGGCGCGCTCGGTGACGTGTTCACCGAACCGGAGACGCTGGGCGTCGTCCTGGGGCTGGTCGTCGGCAAGACGCTCGGCATCTTCGGCGGGACCTGGCTGACCGTCCGCTTCACCCGAGCCTCGCTGAGCGAGGACCTCGCCTGGGCGGACGTCTTCGCCGTGGCCGCGGTCGCCGGTATCGGCTTCACCGTCTCGCTGCTGATCGGGGAGCTTGCCTTCGACGGCGACGCGGTCCTCACCGACGAGGTCAAGGCGGCCGTCCTGATGGGCTCGCTGATCGCGGCGGCCCTGGCGACCGTCCTGCTGAAGATGCGCAACGCCAAGTACCGCCGGATGTGGGAGGCCGAGGAGCGTGACGAGGACCTCGACGGCATCCCGGACATCTACGAGGAGGACGACCCGGCATACCACCTGCGGATGGCGGACCTCCACGACCGCAAGGCCGCCGAGCACCGCCGGCTGGCCGCGGAGAAGGCCGCCGCGCGCCACGGGCTTGCCGAAGTGACGGGCGGGGCGGGCGAGGAGGGCGACCGTCCGGCATGATCTGACGGGACGGTACAAAAGACGGGACCGCACGCAGTCAGGCAGAAGACGGCGGAACCGTACAAGACGAGGGAGAACGCGATGAGCGCACCCGACGGCAGCCCGGTCGGCGCCGAACGAAGCATCGGCCAGCTGTTCGCCTCCGCGACGACCGAGATGTCGGCGCTGGTGCACGACGAGATCGCGCTGGCGAAGGCCCAGCTCAAGCAGGACGTCAAGCGCGGGGCGACGAGCGGCGGGGCGTTCACGGTGGCCGCCGCGCTCCTGCTGTTCTCGCTGCCGATGCTGAACTTCGCCCTGGCGTACGGCATCCGCACCTGGAGCGACTGGAATCTCGCGATCTGCTTCCTGCTGTCCTTCGCGGCGAACGTCCTCATCGCCGTGGCACTGGCGCTGATCGGCGTCCTCTTCGCCAAGAAGGCCAAGAAGAGCAAGGGCCCGCAGAAGGTCGCCGCCTCGATGAAGGAGTCGGCGGGCGTCCTCCAGCACGCGAAGCCGCACCCGCGGCCCGAGCCGGCGCAGGACGGTGGCCAGAAGTCCCTCGAGCCTGTGGCACGCTCGTCGTCATGACAGACCCCGCCCCCGCTTCGGCTCAGCCGGCCTCAGTCGTACGGCCCGATTTCGTCGGCGAGACCAAGGTGACCCACCGGGAAGTCGCCGCCAACGGCGCGCGCTTCCACATCGCCGAGCTGGGTGACGGGCCCCTCGTGATGCTCGTGCACGGCTTCCCCCAGTTCTGGTGGACGTGGCGGCACCAGCTGACCGCGCTGGCCGATGCCGGTTTCCGGGCCGTGGCCATGGACCTGCGGGGCGTCGGCGGCAGCGACCGCACGCCCCGCGGTTACGACCCGGCCAACCTCGCCCTCGACATCACCGGCGTGATCCGCTCCCTCGGCGAGCCGGACGCCGCGCTGGTCGGCCACGACCTGGGCGGCTATCTGGCGTGGACGGCGGCGGTCATGCGCCCCAAGCTCGTACGACGGCTCGCGGTCGCCTCGATGCCGCACCCGCGGCGCTGGCGTTCGGCGATGCTCGCCGACGTGCGGCAGACCACCGCCGGCTCCCACATCTGGGGGTTCCAGCGGCCCTGGATCCCGGAACGGCAGCTCACCGCCGATGGCGGCGAGCTGGTCGGGCGGCTGATCCGGGAGTGGTCCGGGCCGCGGCCGCCGGAGGACGAGGCCATCGAGACGTACCGGCGGGCCATGTGCATCCCCTCCACCGCGCACTGCTCGGTGGAGCCCTACCGGTGGCTGGTGCGGTCGATGGCCCGGCCGGACGGGATCCAGTTCTACCGCCGCATGAAGCGGCCGGTGCGCGTACCGACGCTGCATCTGCACGGCTCGCTCGACCCGGTGATGCGTACCCGCAGCGCGGCCGGGTCGGGCGAGTACGTCGAAGCGCCGTACCGCTGGCGGCTGTTCGACGGGCTCGGGCACTTCCCGCACGAAGAGGATCCGGTCGCTTTCTCCTCCGAACTGGTCAACTGGCTCAAGGATCCCGAACCCGATCGGTGACCGTTCCATCGCGCCCGGTACCCGCCAATGAACACCTGTGCCACGAACGGCCAATTGCCTGGCGCATAGGCCAATTGGCGGCCTCTCAGGCGATTATCGACCTTGGGGCAGGGGCAGACGTCGAGGTATGGGCTGGACGCACGACTACAGTGACGCAGTACGCGACCGCCGCTCGGCCGGTGGCCTCGACTCCCACCAACACGGCAGCGGCCCGCAGTTGCAGGGCAGCGACCTCCGAGTGGGCATTCCGCGCATCCTTCGCCGCCGGGCCCGCTGGGTCTCGGTACGCCTGCGTCACCCGCGCGACTGACGGTCACGCGGGCTTCTTCCCGGGGCGCGGTCCGCCGGCCGACCGACCGTATCTCTCTCACAGGGCGCAGTTGTCGCTGTCCACCTGCTGGTTCGCGGTGCGTCCCCGGGCGATGTCCTGCTGGATCTCGTCCGCGGTGAGCGCGTAGCCGGTTTCGGCATCGTCGAGGGACTTCGCGAAGACCACGCCGTACACCTTGCCTTCGGGCGTGAGCAGCGGGCCCCCGGAGTTGCCCTGGCGGACCGTCGCGTACAGCGAGTAGACGTCACGGCGGACGGTGCCACGGTGGTAGATGTCCGGGCCGTTGGCCGTGATGCGACCCCGCACGCGCGCCGCTCGGACGTCGTACGCGCCGTTCTCCGGGAAGCCGGCGACGATCGCGCCGTCCCCGCTCGAGGCGTCGCCGGTGGTGAACTGGAGGGCTGGCGCGTCGAGATCCGGTACGTCGAGGACGGCGATGTCGCGCTTCCAGTCGTACAGCACGACGGTGGCTTCGTGCTTGCGGCCCTCGCCGCCTATCTGGACGGTCGGCTCGTCGACGCCGCCCACGACATGCGCGTTGGTCATGACGCGGCGCTCGCCGAAGACGAAGCCGGTGCCTTCCAGCACCTTGCCGCAGCTCTCGGCGGTGCCCATGACCTTGACGATGGAGCGCTGCGCGCGGACCGCCACGGCACTGTTGGCCAGGGCCGGGTCGGGCGGCTGGACCTCGGTGATCGGCTCGTTGGCGAACGGACTGAAGACCTGCGGGAAGCCGTTCTGCGCGAGGACGGAGGAGAAGTCGGCGAACCAGGTGTCGGCCTGGGCGGGCAGCGCCTCGGAGACACCCTGCAACACCGTGGAGCTACGGACCTCCTTGCCCAGCGTGGGCAGGGTCGTACCCGCGAGGGCGGACCCGATCAGCCAGGCCACCAGCAGCATCGCGACGACGTTGACCAGGGCGCCACCGGTCGCGTCCAGCGCGCGGGCCGGGGACCAGGTGATGTAGCGGCGCAGCTTGTTGCCCAGATGGGTGGTGAGGGCCTGGCCCACGGAGGCGCAGACGATGACGACGACCACCGCGACGACGGCGGCCGTCGTGCTCACCTCGGAGTTGTCGGTCAGCCAGTCCCAGATGACCGGCAGCAGATAGACGGCGACGAGACCGCCGCCCAGGAAACCGATCACCGACAGTATGCCGACGACGAAACCCTGGCGGTAGCCGACGACCGCGAACCAGACGGCCGCGACCAGCAACAGGATGTCCAGCACGTTCACCGTTCAGGCCTCGCCTCTTTCTACCCGGCCACGGCAGGCCGGCCGGGGGTCCGGAGGGTCGTCCCCCCCGGGTACACACAGCACGGACGACACCCTGTCATGACCGCCAGTCGAGTGGCACCAGCTTGTCGCGGTCCCAGGGGCGCTCCCAGCCCGCGTAGTGCAGGAGACGGTCGATCACCCCGGCGGTGAAGCCCCACACCAGGGCCGATTCGACCAGGAACGCCGGGCCTCGGTGACCGCTGGGGTGGTACGCCGTGGCGCGGTTGGCGGGGTCCGTGAGATCCGCCACGGGGACGGTGAAGACGCGAGCGGTCTCGTTGGGGTCGACCACGCCGACCGGACTCGGCTCGCGCCACCAGCCCAGCACGGGGGTCACGACGAACTCGCTGACCGGGATGTACAGCTTGGGCAGCACACCGAACAGCTGGACGCCGGCCGGATCGAGGCCGGTCTCCTCCTCGGCCTCACGCAGGGCGGCTCGCAGCGGGCCGTCGCCGTGCGGATCGCCGTCCTGCGGGTCGAGGGCACCGCCGGGAAAGGAGGGCTGCCCGGCGTGCGAACGCAGGGAGCTGGCGCGCTCCATGAGCAGCAGCTCGGGGCCGCGCTCACCGTCACCGAAGAGGATCAGGACGGCGGACTGCCGCCCGCCTCCGTCCTCCGGGGGCAGGAAGCGGCTCAGCTGGAGCGGCTGCACCGTCTCCGCGGCGTCCACCACCGGATCCAACCAGGGCGGCAGCCCCTCCTTGATGAGGGCCGCCCCGCCCTGCGTGTCACTTGTGCGCGTCATCGCCACACCACTCCCCCGCTCTGCGTGGTCCAACGCCCGAGGAGGCGAAAATCGTTCCGGTTCGGCGGGGTCGCACCCTGCCTCATCCGGCCCCCAGCGGTGGAGCGGGGCGGCCGCCCGCGTCCAGGTAGGCCTGGGGCGGGTTCAGCCGTTGGCCGGGGAAGCCGCCCTTCTCGTACTTGAGAAGCTTCTTCGCCTTCTCCGGATCGGTCTCCCCCTCGCCGTACGCCGGGCAGAGGGGGGCGATGGGGCAGGCGCCGCAGGCGGGCTTTCGGGCGTGGCAGATGCGGCGCCCGTGGAAGATCACGTGGTGCGAGAGCATCGTCCACTCGCTCTTGGGGAAGAGCGAGCCGACGGCGGCCTCGATCTTGTCCGGCTCGGTCTCCTGCGTCCACCGCCAGCGCCGTACCAGCCGCTGGAAGTGGGTGTCCACGGTGATTCCCGGTCGGCCGAACGCGTTGCCCAGCACCACGAAGGCGGTCTTGCGGCCGACGCCGGGCAGCTTCACCAGGTCCTCGAGGCGCCCCGGCACCTCTCCGTCGAACTGCTCGACCAGCGCCTGGGAGAGCCCTATCACCGACTTGGTCTTGGCACGGAAGAAACCGGTCGGACGCAGGATCTCCTCGACGTCCTCCGGATCGGCGCCGGCCAGGTCCTCGGGCGTGGGGTACTTCGCGAAGAGGCCGGGGGTGGTCTGGTTGACCCGGAGGTCGGTGGTCTGGGCGGACAGGACCGTGGCGACCACCAGTTGGAACGGGTTCTCGAAGTCCAGCTCGGGGTGGGCGTAGGGGTAGATCTCGGCGAGTTCCCGGTTGATGCGGCGGGCGCGGCGGACCAGGGCGGTGCGGGACTCCTTCCCGAAAGGCTTCGACGACGTCGGGGCAGCCGTCACTGCGCCGGTCTCGGCCTTCTCCACGGGCGCCTTCTTCTTCGCGGAGGGCGCCTTCTTCGCGGAGGGCGCCTTCTTCCCGGCCGCCTTCTTGGCCGGAGTCGCCTTCTCCACGGGCGCCTTCTTCTTCGGGGAGGGCGCCTTCTTCACGGTCACCGGATCCAGGGCAGCGGGCGTCCCCTCGGCAGCCGCCTTCTTCACGGCTTTCGCCCTCTCCTCGTCACCACCGGGGACCTGTTCGCCCACGGCGGAATCACGACGTACAACCACCTGCCCAGCCCCCTCGGCCTGTGCTCTCACCGGCGATTCGGACACCTGGCCAGCCTAAAGCCCGACACTGACATCTGCCCCGGGCCCTGAAGATCAGCCCCCAATTGGACCCCTGCCGCTTACCTCGGGACACCTGTACGGCATCCTTGTGACAGATCACACTGTTTGGACCGCCCGGCAAAATGGGGAACACGGACCCCTGGCACACGGGGGAGCAAGATCCCCTGAGCAGGTCGACAAGGAGAGAACTCGTGGACGACGTCCTCCGGCGCAACCCGCTCTTCGCGGCACTCGACGACGAGCAGGCCGCGGAGCTCCGCGCCTCCATGAGCGAGGTGACGCTCGCCCGCGGCGACTCCCTGTTCCACGAGGGAGACCCCGGCGACCGGCTCTACGTCGTCACCGAGGGCAAGGTCAAGCTCCACCGCACGTCTCCGGACGGCCGCGAGAACATGCTGGCGGTGGTCGGCCCGAGCGAGCTGATCGGGGAGCTGTCGCTCTTCGACCCGGGTCCGCGGACGGCGACCGCCACCGCGCTGACCGAGGTCAAGCTGCTCGGCCTCGGCCACGGCGATCTCCAGCCCTGGCTGAACGCCCGCCCCGAGGTGGCCACCGCGCTCCTGCGCGCCGTCGCCCGGCGGCTGCGCAAGACCAACGACGCCATGTCCGACCTGGTCTTCTCCGACGTTCCCGGCCGTGTCGCGCGCGCCCTGCTGGACCTCTCCCGCCGCTTCGGCGTGCAGTCCGAGGAGGGCATCCACGTCGTCCACGACCTCACGCAGGAGGAGCTGGCCCAGCTGGTCGGCGCCTCCCGCGAGACCGTGAACAAGGCGCTGGCGGACTTCGCGCAGCGTGGGTGGCTCCGGCTGGAGGCTCGGGCGGTCATCCTCCTGGACGTGGAGCGGCTGGCCAAGCGGTCCCGCTGACCGCTGGGCCCGGCCCACCGGGTGCCCGTGTGGGCGCACCGGCCGTGGGTCCGGAGTGTCGGTGCGGGCCTTGCGGGGGCTGCCGTCCAGGCTCCCGCTGCGCCCTCGACGCCCTCGTCCTCGAACACCGGGCGGGCTGTCTCCTCACGGCGTGGAAATGCCGAGCCCCGTCCTCGTTCCTCGTGCACAGTGGCCCCATGAACGCCGCCAGGCCGGGGCTCGACGCCCAGGGGAACATCGCCCGCGAAGGCGCTCTCGCGCGCGTGCCGCGGGCTTTCCGGCCCGTCGTCGCCGCGGCACGCGACCGGCTGCCGGACGTGTTCGGGGCGCGGCTGCACAGCGCCTATCTGTACGGGTCGGTTCCTCGTGGCACCGCGCGCGAGGGTCGCAGCGACCTGGATCTCCTGGTCGCGCTGCACGAGGATCCCTCCGAGGCGGACCGCGAGGGCGTCCGCTCCCTGGGCGAGGCGCTCGACCGGGAGTACCCGCAGATCGACGGGGTCGGCACCCTGCTCCACTGCCGTGCGCGGCTGCTGAGCGACGCGGAGCGGTACGACCTGGGCTGGTTCGTGGCCTGTCTGTGCACGCCGCTGCTGGGCGAGGACCTGGCCGTGCACCTGCCCCGCTACCGGCCCACCTCCCTGCTCGCGCGGGAGACCAACGGTGACCTCCCGCTCCTGCTCCCGCGCTGGCGTGCCCGTGTCGTCGAGGCCGACGACACGGACGCGGCCCGGCTGCCGCTGGTCCGGTTCATGTCCCGGCACCTCGTGCGCACCGCCTTCACCCTGGTCATGCCGCGCTGGAACGGCTGGACCAGCGACCTGCACGAGATGGCGGAGGCCTTCGCCGTGTACTACCCCGCGCGCGCGGAACAGCTCCGCGAGGCGGCCGTACGCGGCTACGAGCCGACGGGGGAGGCGGCCGTCCTGCGCGGGTACGTCGACGATCTCGGGCCCTGGCTCGCGGAGGAGTACACGCGCGTGCACGGCGTGAAGGCACACCGGCCGGACCGAGTGAGCCGGACCGAGGGAGCCGGACCGGTGAGCGCGACCAGGGTCCTTCGTCCGGATCACCGAGCGGGAGGGGGCCGGTGGTACCTCGGCACGGCCCCAGGGCCCGCGAGCCGGCCTGATGCGGGCACGAGGCCCTAGATGAGCCCGTGTTCCTGGAGGTACTCCAGCTGGGCCCGCACCGACAGCTCCGCCGCCGGCCACAGGGAGCGGTCGACGTCGGCGTAGACGTGGGCGACGACCTCGGCGGGGCTGCGGAAGCCGTCCTCCACGGCCGTCTCGACCTGGGCGAGGCGGTGCGCCCGGTGGGCGAGGTAGAACTCGACGACGCCCTGGGCGTCTTCGAGGACCGGCCCGTGGCCCGGCAGCACGGTGTGGACGCCGTCGTCGACCGCGAGGGACCTGAGCCGACGCAGCGAGTCCAGGTAGTCGCCCAGGCGGCCGTCGGGGTGCGCCACGACCGTCGTGCCGCGACCGAGGATCGTGTCGCCGGTCAGGACGGCGCGGTCGGCCGGCAGGTGGAAACAGAGCGAGTCGGCGGTGTGGCCCGGCGTCGGTACCACCCGCAGCTCCAGGCCGCCGACCGTGATCACGTCACCGGCGGCCAGGCCCTCGTCGCCCAGCCGCAGCGCCGGGTCCAGGGCCCGCACCTTCGTGCCGGTCAGCTCGGCGAAACGGCGGGCGCCCTCGGCGTGGTCGGGGTGGCCGTGGGTGAGCAGGGTCAGGGCGACGCGCCGGCCGGCCTTCTCTGCGGTGTCGACGACCTTGCGCAGGTGGCCTTCGTCCAGCGGACCCGGGTCGATCACGACGGCCAGGTCCGAGTCGGGCTCGGAGACGAGCCAGGTGTTCGTGCCGTCCAGGGTCATCGCGGAGGCGTTGGGCGCGAGGACGTTGACCGCGCGCGGGGTGGCGGGGCCCGAGAGGGCGCCGCCGCGGGGCTGGCCGGGCAAGGCGGCTGCGTCGGTCATGCGGGGCCTCCACCGGCCGGGATGTTCTTGGTGAACTCGTCGTGACCCGGCCAGGAGAGCACGACCTCGCCGCCCTCCAGTCGGGCCCGCGCCAGGACCGGGGCGAGATCGCGCGCGGGTGCGGCGGCCAGGGCCTCCGCGGCCGTGCCGTAAGGGAGCAGTTGGCGCAGGGTCGCGATCGTGGGCGGCATCATCAGCAGCTCGCCCTCGTCGTACGAGGCGGCGGCGTCCGCGGGGCGGATCCAGACCGTGCGGTCGGCCTCCGTGGAGGCGTTGCGGGTGCGCTGGCCCTCGGGGAGCGCGGCGACGAAGAACCAGGTGTCGTAGCGGCGGGGCTCGAACTCCGGGGTGATCCAGCGCGTCCAGGCGCCCAGCAGGTCGGAGCGCAGCACCAGCCCTCGCCGGTCGAGGAACTCCGCGAAGGACGTCTCGCGGGCGACGAGGGCGGCCCGGTCGGTCTCCCAGTCGTCGCCGGTGGTGTCGCCGACGACGGACTCGGGGGTCGGCCCGGCGAGCAGCACGCCGGCCTCCTCGTACGTCTCCCTCACGGCCGCGCAGACGATCGCCTGGGCCTCGGTCTCGTCCACGCCGAGCCGCTCGGCCCACCACGCGCGCGTGGGGCCCGCCCAGCGCACGTGCCGGTCGTCGTCGCGCGGGTCGACCCCGCCGCCCGGATACGCGTACGCGCCTCCGGCGAAGGCCATGGAGGCGCGTCTGCGCAGCATGTGGACGACAGGGCCGCTGCCGGCGTCCTTGAGGAGCATCACCGTGGCCGCGCGTTTCGGGGCGACCGGGATGAGTGTGCCGTCCGCGAGCGCACGGATGCGTTCCGGCCACTCCGGTGGAAACCACTGCCCATTCGCCATGGCCGGAGGCTATCCCGTGACACGCGATTGTTCGAGAGGTGCCCGAGGTCAGGGGGTATGTCCGTGGGGGCCGTCCACCGGCCGACGTGCCTCCACCGGTCCCGCCGGCTACTCCGCCAGCTCGACCTGGATCTCCACCTCGACCGGGGCGTCCAGGGGCAGGACCGCGACACCCACCGCACTGCGCGCGTGCACGCCCTTGTCGCCGAAGACCTCGCCCAGCAGCTCGCTCGCGCCGTTGAGGACGGCGGGCTGTCCGGTGAAGTCGGCAGCCGACGCCACGAAGCCGACGACCTTCACCACGCGCGCGACGCGGTCCAGGTCACCCGCGACCGACTTGACGGCGGCCAGGGCGTTCAGGGCGCAGGTGCGGGCCAGGTCCTTGGCCTCCTCGGGGGTGACCTCCGCACCGACCTTGCCCGTGACCGGGAGCTTGCCGTCCACCATCGGCAGCTGGCCGGAGGTGTACACGTACCGACCGGACCGCACGGCCGGCTGGTAGGCCGCGAGGGGCGGTACGACCGCGGGCAGGGTCAGGCCCAGTTCGGCGAGCCTCGCCTCGACCGCGCTCACGCCTTCTCCCGCTTCAGGTAGGCCACGAGCTGCTCGGGGTTGTTCGGTCCGGGCACGACCTGGACGAGCTCCCAGCCGTCCTCGCCCCAGGTGTCCAGAATCTGCTTCGTGGCATGGACGAGCAGCGGCACGGTTGCGTATTCCCACTTGGTCATGGGCCGACTTTATCCGCTGCGACGGCGGGGGCCCGCCCCCGGCCATGTGGCCGATCGGACACCGGTTATCCACAGCCTCCCGGTTGGCCGGCGCGTCGACTGGTTACGCTCGAAGACGTGAGCAGGCTCCAGGTCGTCAGCGGCAAGGGCGGGACCGGAAAGACCACGGTCGCCGCCGCTCTCGCGTTGGCTCTCGCGACCGAGGGGAAGCGGACGCTTCTCGTCGAGGTCGAGGGGCGCCAGGGCATCGCGCAGCTCTTCGAAACAGAGGCGCTGCCTTATGAGGAGCGGAAGATCGCCGTCGCTCCCGGGGGCGGGGAGGTGTATGCCCTGGCGATCGACCCCGAACTGGCCCTTCTGGACTACCTCCAGATGTTCTACAAGCTGGGCAGCGCGGGCCGGGCCCTGAAGAAGCTGGGCGCGATCGACTTCGCCACCACCGTGGCGCCCGGCCTGAGGGACGTACTCCTCACCGGCAAGGCGTGCGAGGCCGTGCGCAGGAAGGACAAGAGCGGACGCTTCGTGTACGACTACGTCGTCATGGACGCCCCTCCCACGGGCCGCGTCACCCGCTTCCTGAACGTGAACGACGAGGTGGCGGGCCTCGCCAGGATCGGCCCGATACACAATCAGGCGCAGGCCGTCATGCGGGTCATGAAGTCCCCGGAGACGGCCGTGCACCTGGTGACGCTGCTGGAGGAGATGCCGGTCCAGGAGACGGCCGACGGCATCGCTGAACTGCGGGCCGCGAATCTGCCCGTGGGGCGGGTCGTCGTCAACATGGTCCGGCCCGAGGTGTTGGACGGGGGCGAGCTGGAACTCGTCAGGACGGTGGCGCGTTCCTCCGTTGCGCGGTCGTTGTCCGCCGCGGGACTCGGCGGGGCACGCCGGGGCGGGCACGCCGAGCGGCTGGTGGACCCGCTCCTCGCCCAGGCCGACGAGTACGCCGAGCGGCACGCGCTGGAGCAGGAGCAGCGTGCCGTGCTGGGCGAGCTGGGTCTGCCCTCGCACGAACTGCCGCTGCTCGCCGAGGGTGTGGACCTCGCGGGCCTCTACGAACTCGCCAGCGAGCTGCGGAAGCAGGGGATGTCATGAGTGCGGACGAGGCTCAGGTCCAGGACGGCACCCACCGTCTCTCCCCCGCGCACCCGCTGGAGGTCGACCCCCTGCTCGACGATCCGGGGACCCGCATCGTGGTGTGCTGCGGTTCGGGCGGGGTCGGCAAGACGACGACCGCGGCGGCGCTGGGCCTCAGGGCGGCCGAGCGGGGCCGCAAGGTGGTCGTCCTCACCATCGACCCGGCGCGCCGGCTCGCACAGTCCATGGGCATCGACTCGCTCGACAACACGCCCCGCCGTGTGAAGGGCGTCGAGGGGGACGGCGAGCTGCACGCGATGATGCTCGACATGAAGCGCACCTTCGACGAGGTCGTCGAGGCGCACACGGACGCCGAGCGGGCGGCCGCGATCTTGGCGAACCCGTTCTACCAGTCCCTCTCCGCGGGCTTCGCCGGCACGCAGGAGTACATGGCGATGGAGAAGCTGGGGCAACTGCGGGCGCGGGACGAGTGGGACCTGATCGTCGTCGACACACCGCCGTCCCGCTCCGCGCTGGACTTCCTGGACGCGCCCAAGCGGCTCGGCTCGTTCCTGGACGGGCGTCTGATCCGGCTGCTGACGGCTCCGGCCAAGCTGGGCGGCCGCGCCGGGATGAAATTCCTCAATGTCGGGATGTCGATGATGACCGGCACCCTCGGCAAACTGCTCGGTGGTCAACTGCTCAAGGACGTCCAGACGTTCGTGGCCGCGATGGACACGACCTTCGGTGGTTTCCGCACGCGCGCGGACGCCACGTACAAGCTCCTCCAGGCCCCCGGGACGGCGTTCCTGGTGGTGGCGGCGCCCGAGCGGGACGCGCTGCGGGAGGCGGCGTACTTCGTGGAGCGGCTGGCCGCCGAGGACATGCCGCTGGCCGGGTTGGTGCTCAACCGGGTCCATGGCAGCGGCGCCGCCCAGCTGTCCGCCGAGCGGGCCCTCGCCGCCGCCGAAAATCTTGAAGAACCCCGCATTGTGGATCAGGACGGCGGGAAAGCTGGACTTCGTAACTCTCCCGACACGTATGGCAGTTCAGAAGCGACCGCTCCCGGAACACCGGCCGCCGACAGCACCGACGACGGCTCCCCCACCGGCTCCGACCCGGAGCGGTCCGCCGACCAGCTCACCGCCGGCCTGCTGAGGCTGCACGCCGATCGTATGCACCTGCTCATCCGCGAGCAGCGCACGCGGGACCGCTTCGCCTCGCTGCACCCGGAGGTGGCGGTGGCCGAAGTGGCCGCGCTGCCCGGCGACGTACACGACCTGGCCGGGTTGCGGGACATCGGCAACCGGCTCGCGACCAACCGGCCGGAGCTGCCCGAGGCGGAGGCCTGAGGGGACGGACCCCTCAGCTCACCGCCGCGTAGTTCTCGTACACCTGGTCGTCGTCGAGCGGCACGATGCCCGCTCCGCGCTCGTACTCCGAGCGCGCGGTCTCCAGGAGCCGGCGCCAGGAGGTCACGGTCGGCCGCCTGCGCAGCAGTGCGCGGCGCTCGCGCTCCGTCATGCCTCCCCACACGCCGAACTCGACGCGGTTGTCGAGCGCGTCCGCCAGGCACTCGGTCCGCACCGGGCATCCGGTGCACACCGCCTTGGCCCTGTTCTGCGCTGCTCCCTGAACGAACAGTTCATCCGGATCGGTAGTGCGGCAGGCAGCCTGCGCACTCCAGTCGGTTACCCAGCCCATACCGGCGCCGTCCTCTCCCGAATCGAGGCTCCCCCACGGCGGCAGCGGCATATTCACCGCCGCCAGTTGAGGACGTTACGGAAGGTGGGCACAGCGCAACACCCCCTTCGGGCCCAATCTTGAATGGCCCGAACGGACTATGCGTAAGCGGCAGATCACCCGGGGGAGTGAGCCTGCGACATATGCGACCATCCCGGCAGAACGGGACGGTTTGCTTGAGTCACAACGGACGCCTGATGACACACAAGGCGGATTCGGACACGCCCTCATCAGAAAGCGAGGAACCTCCGGAACGATTCGGGTTCGCCGGACGTATTGATACGTAAGCCCTGCTGCTGTGACAGTTGAGAGCAGCTTAGGCCAAGGCATTGACGCCTGTCCGGCGAATGAGAACGTAGGCTGCCCTCATGCCAAAGAAGAGCTCCGGCGGTGGTCTGACGGCGACCCAGCAGGCCGCCAAGTTCCTCGGTGTCAGCGTGCTCGCGGGAGCCGTGCTGGCCGGCATCGCGCTGCCCGCGGTCGGGGCGTTGGGTCTGGCCGCGAAGGGGTCGGTGGAGTCCTTCGACGAACTCCCGGCCAATCTCAAGACGCCGCCGCTGAGCCAGCGCACCACGATCCTCGACGCCGACGGCGACCAGATCGCCACGGTCTACTCCCGTGACCGCACGGTCGTCGACCTCAAGAACATGTCGCCGTACATGCAGAAGGCGATCGTCGCGATCGAGGACTCGCGCTTCTACCAGCACGGCGCGGTGGACCTGAAGGGCGTCCTTCGCGCCCTCAACAAGAACGCGCAGACCGGCGGCGTCTCCGAGGGCGCCTCGACGCTCACGCAGCAGTACGTGAAGAACGTCTTCGTCGAGGAGGCCGGTGACGACCCGACGAAGGTCGCGCAGGCCACCCAGCAGACCATCGGGCGCAAGATCCGCGAGCTGAAGTACGCGATCCAGGTCGAGGAGGAGCTGGGCAAGAAGAAGATCCTCGAGAACTACCTGAACATCACCTTCTTCGGCCAGCAGGCCTACGGCGTCGAAGCCGCCTCCCAGCGGTACTTCTCCAAGCACGCCAAGGACCTCACCCTCGCCGAGTCGGCCCTGCTGGCCGGCATCGTCCAGTCGCCCAGCCGGTACGACCCGGTCAACGACGAGGCCGAGGCCGTCAAGCGGCGCAACGTCGTGCTGGAGCGCATGGCCGAGGTCGGGGACGTCTCGCAGGCGGAGGCCGACAAGGCGAAGCAGGCCCCGCTGGGCCTGAAGGTCACCCAGCCGAAGAACGGCTGCATCACGGCCGTGCAGGGCGCCAGCTTCTTCTGCAAGTACGTCGAGCGGGTCTTCCTCAGCGACCCGGTCTTCGGCAAGACGAAGGAAGAGCGCGCCAAGGTCTGGAACCAGGGCGGTCTGACCATCCGGACGACGCTCGAACCTCAGGCCCAGGCTTCCGTGCAGGACTCGCTGAAGGACCACGTCTACAAGTCGGACAAGGTGGCCGCGGCCGCCACGCTCGTGGAGCCCGGCACCGGCAAGATCCTCGGGATGGGCCAGTCGAAGCCGTACGGCTACGGCAAGAACGAGACCGAGTACAACTTCTCGGTCGACGCCGCGATGGGCGGGTCGAACTTCGGCTTCCCGACCGGTTCGACGTTCAAGCCCTTCGTGGCGGCGGCCGCCCTGGAGCAGGGCAAGCCGCCGACCCAGTCCTACCCCGCGCCGTACAAGATGCCGTACCCGGAGCGGGTCCAGACGTGCAGCGGGAAGCCCTGGGTCAACACCAACAACGAGACCCTGGAGAACGAGGCCGAGTCCGAGGTCGGGCCCTTCGCGCTGAAGGAGGCCATGGAGCTGTCGGTCAACACCTACTTCGTGCAGATGCTCGGCGACATCGGCATGTGCCCCGTGGTGAAGATGACCGACGCTCTCGGCGTCGTCCAGGGCAACGGCGACAAGGTGCCCGAGGTGCCGTCCTCGATGACCCTCGGTTCGACCGGCCTCTCGCCCCTGACGATGGCGAGCGCGTACGCCGCCTTCGCCAGCCGAGGGATGTACTGCACGCCGGTCGCCATCGAGTCGATCACCCAGACCGTGGGCGGCGAGAAGAAGTCGCTGGAGGTCCCGAAGTCGACCTGTTCGCGCGCGATGAGCGAGAAGACCGCCGACAGCATCAACACCCTGCTGAGCGGAGTGGTCGACTCCGGTACTGGCAAGCAGGCCGGTCTCTCCGGTCGCGCGAACGCCGGCAAGACGGGTACGACGGACGAGCGCAAGAACGCCTGGTTCGTCGGTTACACGCCGAACCTCTCCGGCGCCGTCTGGGTCGGCAGCGCCTCCCAGAAGGTCAAGATGACCAACATCTCCATCGGTGGCACCTACCACGCCCAGGTGTACGGCGGTGACACTCCCGGCCCGATCTGGCGGGACGCGATGTCCGGCGCGCTGGAGGGCAAGGAGGCTCCCTCCTTCAACCTCGTCAGCATCCCGAGCGGCGGGAAGGACCCCAAGGGGGACGACCGCCGCGACGACAACGGCCGCGGCAACGGGAACGGCAACGGCACCGGGAACAACGGCGACGGGAACACCGAAGACGGCAGCAACGGCGACGGGGACAACGGCGACGGGGGCCTCATCGGCGGCCTCGTCGACGGCGGCACCACGGGCGACACCACCGGCGGCATCACCCTCCCGGACAACCTGTTCCAGGGGCAGGGCAATGGGGGCGGCGGAAACGGGAACGGCGGGCGGGGCTGAGGGCCCGGTCAGCTCCTTCCTCCGTGAGGAACGGCCCCCGTCTCCCCTGGCCGGGGGGACGGGGGCCGCTTGTGTCACCGCTGACCGCAGGGGCCGTATGTCCTGCCGCTGACGGAAGCAGAGCCGTATCTTCCGCCACTGCTGGACGCCGACCGGATGTCCTGCCGCGGGCCGGTCAGCCCGCCAGGTTCTTCTTGACCACGGCGGCGACGCGGCCCCCCTCGGCCAGGCCGGCCACCTTCGGGTTCACGATCTTCATGACGGCGCCCATCGCGCGCGGCCCTTCGGCACCGGCCGCCTTCGCCTCCGCGACGGCCTGAGCGACGATGGCCTGCAGCTCGTCGTCGCCGAGCTGCTTCGGCAGGTACGCGGCGAGGATCTCGTGCTCCGCCTTCTCGCGCTCGGCCGACTCGGCGCGACCACCCTGCGCGAAGGCGTCCGCGGCCTCCCGGCGCTTCTTCGCCTCACGGGTGATCACCTTCTGCACCTCGTCGTCGGAGAGCTCGCGCTTGGTCTTGCCCGCGACCTCTTCCTTCGTGATCGCGGTGAGGGTCAGCCGGAGCGTCGAGGAGCGGAGCTCGTCGCGCTCCTTGATCGCAGCGTTGAGGTCTTCCTTGAGCTTCGACTTGAGCGTGGTCATGAGGGTGATTGTCGCAGGTGCGGGCGGAAGGGCGCCCCTTCATTAACGCTTCTTCCTTCAGGCCCCCTGGTTCACCCCGTTCACTTGGGGGGCGGCACGTCAGGGACAACCGAGGGGCGTCCCAGGGACGTTCCGGGGGACGGCGGGGTCCGGGCCGGCGACCGGGTCTGACACGATGGGCCGTATGCGCGCGCGATACGGAGTACCTCTGTCCATCGCGGCGGCTGGCGCCGCCGGTCTGGTGTACGCGGCGGGTTTCGAGGCCCGCTCCTTCCGCCTCCGAAGGGTGACGGTCCCCGTCCTCCCCGCCGGGATGCGCCCCCTGCGCGTCTTGCAGGTCTCCGACATCCACATGGTGAGCGGCCAGCGCAAGAAGCAGCGCTGGCTGCGCTCCCTGGCCGGACTGCGACCCGACTTCGTGATCAACACCGGTGACAACCTGTCGGACCCGGAGGGAGTTCCCGAGGTCCTCGACGCACTCGGCCCGCTGATGGAGTTCCCGGGCGCGTACGTCTTCGGCTCCAACGACTACTACGGCCCCAAGCTGCGCAACCCCGCCCGCTACCTGTTCGAGAAGGCCCAGGGCCGGCACGGACTGAACGGCAACGCGCCCGCGGTCGGTGTCGTCCACAACCCGTGGGAGGACCTGCGCGACGGCTTCGACGGCGCGGGTTGGCTCAACCTCACGAACACCCGCGGCACTCTGAAGATCGAGGGCGTGTCGGTCGAGCTGACGGGACTGGACGACCCGCACATCAAGCGGGACCGGTACGCGCGGGTGGCCGGCGGCCCGTCGGAGACGGCGGACTTCTCGATGGGTGTCGTGCACGCGCCGTACCTGCGCGTCCTGGACTCGTACACGGCGGACGGCTATCCCCTGATCCTGGCCGGCCACACGCACGGCGGCCAGCTGTGCATCCCCTTCTACGGCGCGCTCGTCACCAACTGCGACCTGGACACGGACCGGGTGAAGGGCCTGTCCACGCACACGGCGGACGGCCGCACGGCATACCTGCACGTGTCGGCGGGCTGCGGCACGAACCGCTACACGCCGGTGCGGTTCGCGTGCCCGCCGGAGGTGACGTTGCTGACGTTGGTGGAGAGGGCGTAGGGACAGGCGTGGCCTGAGGTTGTGCGGGGGCGTGGCCTGAGGCTGTGCGCGGGGCGGGGCCGACGGCCGAGGAAGGCTGCGCGGGGCGGGGCATGAGGCGGCGCGGTTCCGGGGCCGACGGGATGCTGCGGGGGCGGGGCGTGTGGCTGTGCGGGAGCGGGACGTGAGCATGCGCGGTTCCGGGGCCGACGAGCGGATCGAGGCCCCCTCCCCCGGATGGGCCACCCGTATCGCCCCTCTTGTCCCCTTTCCCTAGCTTGAGGGCATGACCGCCCCGATACCCAGGGACATCCCGGACCTGCCGGCGATCCCTCGGACCCACGTGCTCCCGCCCTCCTCCGTCCCCGCCTCCGCGGTGGTGACGCCGGTACGCCGTCGGCCGGCAGGCGCACTCCGTCTGCTCATCGCGGGGACGGCGGCCGGGGCCGTGACCCTCGCACTGCTGCTCGGCAGTCCGCTGCGGGTACTGAGCCACTTCTCGGTCCAGAGCGCGACCCTGCTGGCCGTGGTCACCCTCCTGTCAGGCCGCCGCGCCTGGGCGGCCCGCCGCCCCCTCACCTCCGCACTCACAGGTGCGGCACTGCTGTACGCCGTGACCAACGGGCTGGTGTACCACCTGCTGCTGGCGGACACGGCGTACTCGGTGACGGGCACGACCGGCGCCCCGACGGGCTGGCACGCGGTCGCCCATCACCTCCTGCACACGGCGGTCCCGGCGGCGGCCGTACTGGACTGGCTGCTGCTGACCGCTCCCGGCCACCTGCACCTGCGTCAGGCGGCGCCCTGGCTGGTCTACCCCCTGGTCTACCTGGTCTTCTTCCTGACCCGCGGCGCCCTGATCACCGCCGGCACCCCAGGACGCTACTTCTACCCCTTCCTCGACGCCGCGGCCCACGGCTACAAGCACACGTTGGCCAACGCACTCCTCCTCGGCCTCACCGTCTACGCCCTGGCCGTCCTCCTGGTCGCCCTCGACCACGCCCGCCCGAACCCCACCCGCCACCGCACCAGAACCGGATTTCGTCTCCAGCCACCGGTGGGCTAAAGTAAACGACGTCGCCGCGACGAGCAGTACAGCAGCGACATCGGGGTGTAGCGCAGCTTGGTAGCGCGCTTCGTTCGGGACGAAGAGGTCGTGGGTTCAAATCCCGCCACCCCGACAGCCAAAACACCAGGTGAGGCACCTACCGAATTCGGTAGGTGCCTCACCTGTTTGTGCCTGCGTGTCTAACTGCGTGACTAACGGTTCTGCGTGTCTATGACCGCCGTTCCTGCGTGCCGAAGATGCCGTCCATGACCACGGCACCGGTCTGGATCACGGGCCGGATCTGCTTCCGGTAGACCTCCTCGGTCACGGCCGTCCCCGAGTGCCCGACGAGCCGCGAGATCTCCTCCAGCGGGACGCCCCGGTCGGACAGCAGGGACACGAAGCTGTGCCGCAGCTCCCGCGGCGTCCACTCGTCGGCGTTGATCCCGTCGATGCCCTTGAGCGCCTGGCGGAAGGCGCGGCGGACGTTGGCCGCGTCGAGCGGCTTGCCCACGGCCGACGAGAAGACCAGGCCGTGTTCCTCCCACTCCTCATCAGCGGCAAGCCGGTCCCACCCCTGGTCCTCGAACTGCTGCCACAGCGCGTCCACGCAGCGCGCCGGAAGGGCGAGCGTGCGCCGGGACTTTCTGGTCTTGGTGTCCCCGCTCCTCCGCACCGACCGCCAGACCGCGATGTGCGGAGGCTGCGGCGGGTCGAGGTCCGGCCGGCCCTTGAGGAAGACGTGGTCCCAGGTGAGCGCCCGCAGCTCCTCGGTGCGTGCCCCGGTCAGCAGGGCGACGACGATGTACGCGTACATCGAGGTCCCCTCGGCGCCCTTGAGCACGGCCTCGGCCTGGGCGAAGGTGAGCGCCTTTGACGGACGACCGGCCTGTCCCTGCGGCACCGAGCACAGCTCGACGACGTTGCGCTTCACCTTGTCCCGCGCCATGGCCCGCTTGACCGCACGGTTGAGACAGGAGTGGATGCCCTGGAGCGTGCGGGTGCTGAGCGTCTTAGCCTTGGTGGCCAGCCAGCGATCCACGTCCTCTGCACTCAACTCGCGCAGCTTGCGCGCGCCGAGAGACGGGATGACGTGATTCCGGCTCAGGAGCGTCACGGTCTCGACGGTACTGGGGTCGAGGCCCGCCAATCCGAACTCCAACCAGTCGGCGACGGCGTCCTTGACCGTGTAGTTGGTGGGCGCGATGGCAAGCCCGTCCTCGTGGTCCCTCAGCACCTCCTTGAGCTTGGTCTTCGCCTCCGTCTTGGTCTTGCCACTCCCCCGCTTCACGATCCGCTTGCCGCTCGGATCGAAGCCGAGGTTCGCCGTGGCGATCCACCGCTGTCGCTTCTCGTCCCAGTGCAGGCCGCCGTCACCACGGCTCCGACGCTTGGTCATCAGGCCGCGTCTCCCATCTGGTGCCGGATGAAGGCTCGTACGGACTCATCCGGGATACGACGGCATCCGTCGACCTTGATGGAAGCCAGGCGGCGAGTGCGGATGAGGTCGTACACCTTGGTGCGGCCCACCTTGAGCCGGGTCATGACCTCCGGCACGGTGAGCAATTCAGGGGCGGCGGTGGTCATACGGCGGCTCCTTTCAGGGCGAGTTGTTCCTGCAGGGCTTCGCGGGCGGTCTCGCGGTTGAGCTGGATGTCCCGGCGGATGGTGGCGGCGAGCCAGGATTCGCCGGGGGTGTGGCCATGGCCGGCGTACATCCAGTGGGCGAGGGTGAGCGTGGTGGCTTCCCCGTCATCGGGGTCGGGCAGGCCAAGGGCTTCGCGTTGTTGGGCTGCGCGGTAGTCGGCGCGGGTCTGGCGGAGGGCGCCGAGGGTGGTGGAGTAGCGGCGGGACTTGCTGGAGAAGTGGCCGCGGAAGCCGAGCATGTGGGCCCAGTCGCGCAGCTTGCGGTCCGGGTAGAGCGGGTGCAGGTCGAGACAGGCCGCGATGAGCCGGGCGGGGTGCTCGGGGACGTCGAGGAGGACCAGGGCCTCTTTGTTGCCGATGCGGCGGTCTACGGTGCCGGTGGTCTCGGCTGCCTTGGTGGCGTACTTGGCGAGGTAGGAGGCCACGGCCTGTTCGGTGATCTGCTCACCGTTGCCGAAGGCCCGGATGGTGCGAACGTCGAGCTGTGTGCCCCAGCGCAGGGTGCGGGCGGGTTGGTCACCGGCCGGGGGCACGTCGACCGCGACGCGGGCAGCCGCAGCCTTGATCGCGTCGGTAAGGAGGTCAAGGGTGGCCCAGGCCGGGGGCGGTGAGTCGGGACCCTCGGGGCCGTCGAAGCGGACCACGGCGTGGAAGTGCACGGCCCCGCGCTTCTGGTACTCGGCGACCTTGCCGAAAGAGACGCGAGACTGCGCGTGCGCGGCCTTTTGCGTGAGCCCGGCCCGCTTGGCGATCTCGCGGCGCAGGTAGATCGTGAAGTACCGCCACAGCTCCGAGGCGTGGTTGTTCCACAGCACGGCGCCCGCGTAGTCGTAGGTGCCCGGGTACAGCGGGGTGCCCAGTTCCGGCGCGTCCTCGGCGTGCTGGGCTCCGCAGCGGCACGGCCGGTTGCCGGGGCGGTTGTGGACCGGGCCGAACGAAGGCGCCGTCAGGGTCGCGAAGACACGCGGGTGGTCGCGGACGGTGTCCGGGGTGCCCTTGGCGGGGTCTCCAATCAGGCCAGCGCGGATGAGGTGGTAGGTGTCGCCCGCGTAGGTCCAGGAGCAGGCGGGGCAGCGGGAGGCGCGGCGGTTGCCGCACGCGACGCGCAGACGGCCGCCGGGTTCGCTGTCGGTGCTGTAGCGGTGAATGACGCGGCCGGTGGCCCGGTCACGGACGACGGTCGAGCCTTGCAGATGGATCGGGTTGGAGCATCCTCCGGTGCGGCGGATCTGGTCCTGTACGCGGTCGAAGCCGGGGGACCCGGCCAGTCTCAGCACGTCGGCGAGGGTGGCCGGGTCCAGGCCTGCCGTGACGGCGGAGTGAGTCACCTCTTGTTTCCCTTGAGGATCGAGCGGACGACAACGGCGCAGACCGCGACCGAGGCGGCGGTGACGGCGACTGCGAGGAGCATGGAGACCAGAACCGCGCCGACGACCAGGACCGCGGCGCCGCCACCGGCGACCAGGGCGAGGGTGCTTCCGGCAGTCAGTTGGACGGCGGGCCGGTGGGCCGGCGGGGCGGACGGAGCCGGTATGTGGGCGGGGGCGCAGGGCACCGGGCGGTAGACGGTCTGCACTGTCGGCGTGGGGGCGGGGGCGGTGTCCTGGGGCGGGTACTTCGGGGTGAACACGTCGGTGGTCCCTTCTGCGGCGGTCAGTCGAGGAGCGTGGCGACGGCGGGGGCGAGGACGCTGTTGGCGACGAGGTAGCCGCCGAGGAGCAGCAGGGCGACCAGCCACCACGGCGGGCGGGCGAGCTGGATGCCGAGGACGGCGACGACGAGCACGGCGAACCAGAGCGGGACGCTCATGGCGGTGGTCTCCTTCTCAGGCCTTGCAGCGGTGGGTGCGGGCGGCGAGTTCGGCGGCGGTGCGGCTGTCGTACTCGGCGGAGAAGTCGCAGCGGGGGGCGGTGCAGGCGGCGAGGTGGCGGTTGCGTCCTCGGGCGAGGTACGAGGCGACCTGCACGGGACCGAAGCGGCGGACGTTGCGAAAGCGCGGGTTCACAGGGGCGGTCCTTTCTCAGAGGTGAGCGGCGACGGAGGCCGTCATGGACGCGGGCAGGCCGAGCCGGGCGCGTACGGCGTCGGGGTCGGCCGGTTGGCCGGTGGTGGCGCGGTGTTCCTCGGCGAGGGCCTGAACGCGGTCGACGAGCGCGGGCGGCAAGGCGACCGCCCGAGGAGCGGGAGCAGCGGCGGGGACCGGATCCGGGGTGTCTTCCGGCGTTGAGACCGGGAGGGCGTCACGGGGGGACTCGTCGACCGGTGGGGCCGAAGGCGTCTCGGCGTCCCGCTCCGGAGAGACAGGCACCGGAGTTGCCTCGGACGCTCGTGGTTCGTGCGCCAGAAGGGTTCCGCCGAAGAAGGCGACGGCCGGCCACCCGGCCACCACGACCCGCAGCGAGGCGGGAACGTGGTCCAGGTCGAGGAGACCGGCCGTGGCGACGTTGGCGCCGAGGGACGCGGCCAGGGCGACCAGGAACCACAGCCGCGCTCCCCCGGCCGGTTGCCCGGCCCGCTGGTGGGCCCCCATGCGACGCCATGCGGCGACCAGCAGCAGGTCAACACTGATCGGGTAGGCCCATGCCTTCCAGCCGCCCTGTCCTGCCGCTTCGGCGAGGTCGTGCAGGTGGTCGAAGGACAGGGCGCCCGCGATGACGGCTTGCACGATCACGGCGTCCACGCGGGCGAGGTGGGCACGCATCGGCTCGTCTTCCTTCCGGTTCGAGGCATGGGAGGGGTAGGGACCTGGCGCGAGGCGGTCACGCCGACCGTGGGAAGCGAGGGAGGGTTACTCGGTCACCGGGCGCGCGGTCGGCACGGGGGTGACGGGGGCCGTCGTACCGGCAGGCTCGACGGCGACGGCGGGCCGGAAGGCGTCGAGGCGGGGCAGCTCGGGCACGAGGGCGGAGGTGGCGCGGCAGACGGCCGCAGCTTCGTCGAGGCTGAGGTGTGGGGAGCGGATGCGGGACCAACCGCCGGAGGAGTCACCGACGATGGCGACGCCGGGACGCTCGGCAGGGATCGCGGTGGCGGCGAGGGCCGCTTCCGGGGAGACGTCGGCAAGCGCCATGTTCGCCGACGACTCATCGTTGACACGGTGGCAGACACGGCCGGTGAGCTGGGCCCGGAGCATGGTGGCCCCCTTGCCGAGTTCGGAGCCGAAGCGCTGCCCGCACACCTCCAAGTAGATGCCGGCCGCACGGCCGAGCTGGGCGATGCGGATGAGCTTGGTGACCATGGCGTCCCGCCGCTTCTCGTCGTCCCGGTTCGCGGCGAGGAAGAGTTCCGCGACCTCGTCGACGACGACCACGACCGGCACCGGCCGCACCTTCTCGGGCAGGCCCCACACGTCCGAGGTGAGGACGGCGTCCGGACCAGCCGCGGAGCTGAGTCCGATGAGCCGAAACCGTGCCTCCATCTCATCCAGCAGCGCGTCAAGCAGTTCGTTCGCACGGTCCGGGGTGTCGGCGAGGGCCGACAGACGCGGCGCGAACGGCGCCAGTTCCACACCCCACTTGCAGTCGATACCGACGAGCACGACCGGTTGCCGGGCGAGCCCGCAGACCAGGTTGCGCAGGAAGACCGACTTACCGGACTGCGTGGCGCCGAGGATGAGTTCGTGCGGCACGGTGCGGAAGTCCCGTACGTGCCACCGTCCGTCCTCCCGCAGCGCCAGCGGGAACGTGAGCAGACCCCCACCCTTCCGCTGGCGCATCGGACGCCGTACGTCGTTCAGCACGTCCCAGCCGATGAGTCGGAGTTCGAGCCAGCCCGGCTTGGTGGGTCGGATGTGCACGGCGTGAGCCGCCCAGGCGTGCCGCAACCGGTCGGCCGAGGCCATGAAGTCTTCGGGAGCCTGCCCGGTTGCCATCCGCAGCCGCATCACCAGGCCGGACCCGGTCGGCAGCGGCAACGAGCGACGCGGGGGCACCGGGGCCGCCTCCCTGCCGACCAGGCGAGCCGTGGCCCGGCGGACAGCAGAGGCCGGAACCGTCAGACCGCAGGCGTCCATGGTGGTCCGATAGGTGGTGACCACGCGCAGCGCGACCAGCGGGTATCCCACGAGCCACCAGAACGCGACCGGCATACGCCGACGCAGCACCAGCAGCGCGACGACACCCACCAGGCACAGCGTCAGCACCCACACGGTGTCGGTCATGGCGGTCAGCCCTTCACCGACGCGGGGGCGTTGACCATGACGGCGTCGGCCCGGTAGGCGATGCCGTGACGCATCCGCCCGCCGAACTCGCTCTCCCACGGGCGAGCGACGAGACCGGACAGGATGACCGGCGCACCCTGCACCAGGCCCTCACCGATACCCGCCTCGGGAACGGTGACCTTGATCATGTCCGAGCCGCCCTGCGCGATGAACACCAGCTCCATGACCATGAGCCGCTGGTTCGTCGTCGGGTCCACGGCAACCTCACCGGTCTGCCGGTCCTTGACCTTGACCTCCGGCAGCTTGGTCACGAGCAGCGTTGCGGAGGAGACGTCGACGGGAATGACACGCATTTCTGAACCTCACTGGTTGGCAGTGCCCCACCGGGCACCGCTGCCGCTGGATACCCCCCTAGACAGCAGAGGGGTGACCCGCCCTAACTGTCTAGGGGGGTTGACGGCAACAGTAGACCGACGCCCCGTCAACTGTCTAGGGGGATATACGGGTGTTTTTTCGTGTGAGGTTGCAGGGCTACGGCAGCACCCAGTGAAGGACGGTGGCGTCATCGTGCGCCTTACCGCGTGGCCACCGTCGCCCCTCGATGTCGCCGGCCTCGACTTCACGAACTCGGCGTACCAACTCGGCTGGCCCTGAGGAGTCGACGACCGCCAAGGTCTCTTGCCAAGTGGTGAGTTCGAAGCGGTCGACGAGCCGAGTCGCCCCGTCGCTAAGCAGCGTCACGGAGGTCAGGGAGGCGAGCGGCACCACCCCGGTCAGCGAATGCTCGGCCGCTCGCGGGTCGGGCCCAGCGATCCAGAAACCGCCGGGCCGGTTCCGGAGCTCCGTAAGAGCGTCTCGGTAGTCGGCCAAGGCGGCGGCGTGTTCCGGAGAGCCAGTGGGCAACGCGTCCACCGGACCGCGCAGCCGCTTGCCCACCTCGTCCAGCCGCCGATCAGTGACCACGGTTGGCCCCTCCCCCGCACCGGCCAGCAGGAGCGAGGAGTCGCCGAGGACGAGGTACTCAAGGGCGTCACCGCGGGCACGTACGGCAACGACTGTGCTGGTAGGGCTTGCTCGGTGGTCCAGGTCGCACATGCCCTGATGCAGCGACCGAACAGCGCGGATCGAGTCAGCCAGGCACTCAGGCAAAGGCCGTCCAGCATCCGCGGTGATGGCTCCGAGCAGCAGCCCGCCGAGAGTCGAGGAGAACCAAGCGACACCGTGCGAGCAGCCGGTATCCGCGCCGACCACGCCCGCGCCGTCCAGGAGCACAGCAGCACCGGAAGCAGCAGCAGCGAAGTCCTCGTTCTCCTGGCCCGGTTGTGCGGGCAGGGACGCGAGGGTGACCCTCACGCGGCCGACTCCTCGTCGTGCCGGTAGAGGGGGGTGAGCAGTTCGACGGACTGCGGTTCGCTGGTCTCCGGGTCGTACTCGACGCCGACGAGGGTGGAGAACCGGTGCTCACCCACCTGTCCCCACAAGGTGTTCAGGTCGGACCCGAGCAACTGCACGACACCGAGGGAACCTTGCGTGTGGATACCGGCGATCGCGAGGAGTGAGCCCTTGCCGTCCGGTCGGGGCAGCTTGCCGACGTATCCGACGTCGTACGAACGAGCAGGATCACTGTCCTGCCCGGACCGGTACACCTCCCCGGTTCGTCGATCGACGATGGTCCAGGGCCCGTCTTCCGCTTGCTCCCAGTTCAGCACGGGGTCCTGCGCGTACGTGTCCCACATCTGCTGAGACATGCGCGGACCACAGACGACGACCAGGCCGTCACGGTTGAGGTCGATGTCACCGCTCACCGGCACATGCTCGGACGTGACGTCGAGACCGTACGACCGCGCGAGATCTTCGAGCCGCTTGCCGGAACTGACGTCGTCCACAGCGACGACCGTGCGCCCGCGCTCGTCGTCCCGCCGCAGAGGGGTCGCGATGACGACCGCCCCGCGCCCGAGGAAGGCGCCCTCCGGCGCCGGCCCGGTGTGGCGGATCTGATGGATACGCCCGCGGCTCAGACCGGCTTTCGTGGCGATCTGCGCGTACGACAGGCCCTGCGCGTGGAGGTCCTGAACCACTCGGCGACGAAGCCGGGCGAGTTCAGTCACCTCCTGCTGAGCGTCGGCCAACCGGGTCGTGACCTCGCGGAGGAGCAGGTACGGGTCTTGGATAGCCATGATGCGCTGCAACTCGTCCGACATGACTTCACCTCCTAGCAGTACCCAGGAGTCTAGGGCCCTAGACAGGACGGGCGCGAGACGCCGTCCTGATCTCACCCCGATCACGTAGAACGCAGCCCGCCGCCGAGGTACACCCTTGGGGCTCACCTTCTCCCGCCCGGCAGGCAGTCCGGTCGAGTCTCCCCGCGGCCGGCCATCACACATCCACCCGCGCCAGGTCGGCCCAGATGCAGCGCCCGCCTCCGGAGCGGTCCTTCACGCCCCAGTCCTTCGCGCAGGCCGAGACGAGCATCAGCCCGCGGCCACCCTGGTCCACCGGACTGTTCACGCTGCGCACCATGGGCTCGTCGTCACTGCCCTGGTCGATGACCTGGATGCGCACGAAGTCGTCCGCGAAGCCGACGAGCACGAGGAACCAGCCTCGGTACCAGCCGCTTCGCGTGTGCCGGACAGCGTTGGCGGCCAGCTCGCCGACGACTAGGACGGCGTCATCAACCAGGCTGGGCGGCTCATCTTCCAACAGGGCAGCGACGAAGTGACGAGCCTCGGCCACCTGCCAGGGTTGGCCGGGGAAGCTGCGGCCCCAGTTCTTGGGCATGGGAAAACTCCTCCTGCGTCTAGGGGGCTAGACGATGCAGGCAGCAGAGTATTCCTAGGCTCGCAGGCAAGCCAGGCATGTAGAGGAATTATTCCTCTAACGGGTGGTGCTGTCGTCGCCCAGGGCTCGGAAGTCCTTCATCACTTGCAGCAGCAGTTCCCGCACGTCGGACCCGAAGGTCGCAGCCTCCTCGAAGCGGCTGAAGGTGCCCTCGTACGAGGTGACGTCGGAGGAGTCGTCCAACACCCGCTCACCACGGAAGGTCTCGACGACCACCGCCCTCCGGTCGCACAGACTGAACCCGTGGCGAGGCATGACGGGTACGGCCCGACGCCAAGGGATGACCCCGAGGCGGACTGTGCTCAGGCTCTCGACGGCCAACAGCCGGTCAAGTTGGGCGAGCATGAGCGAGGGACTCCCCGGCCAAGTGCGAAGGACCCCCTCGGTCAGTACGAACACCCACTCATGCCCTGGCTCATACAAGAGGCTCTGCCGCTCGATACGGGCGGCGACGGCGCGACCGACCCCTTCCGGCGTGGCTGCCGGTGCACTATCGAAGACATGCCGGGCGTACTCAGCGCTCTGAAGCATGGCCGGCAGGACGACGCACTGAAAGGAGCGGACGAGCTGGGCGGACCGCACCGCGTCGTCGAGCGCGCCGCCATGTGTCGTTTCGGCGCCAGTGGCTTGGGTTGCGTGCTGCGCGGCCTCCACAGCACTCAGGAGGTCACGCACCTCCCGAGTGGTCGTCTCATCCAGGCCGAGAGCGCGGGACAGACGACCCAAGACGTCAACACTGGGGACCATCCGGCCCGTCTCCACCTTCGACACTGTCGGCTGGCCAACTCCCGCCAGCTGCGCCAGCGTGGCACCGGTCAGACCAGCCTCGGTACGAAGCCCACGAAGACGCATCCCAAGCGCCTTCATTCGATCCTGCCGTTCGCTCCCCATGACCAGGGTTCTACACCACGAGGCAGCAGAGCCCAGGCCCCCAAGGCGCGAGGACCATCCGATCCAGACGCCCCACCCTGATCAGCTGTTACAGGTTTCCCTACCTCATCAAGGCGGCTCGCTCCGCTCCCCGCGCGCGGCCCGGCCCCCGGCCGGGCCTGCGCTCCTGTCTCCGCCCCGCTCCAGCCCGGCCGGCGTCCATGCCGCGCTCAGAGCAATCGGCCACCTGATGCCAGAGAAGGCGGACGTCGTGGCTGGGGCGGTCGGCTCCACGGCTTTAGGCAGCCACTTTGGGGCGAGCCTCTAAGATCATGGCCCCATCGTCGTGCTTTACCGGGCAGGTCCACAGACTGCCCGACGCGCCGCAAGCTTACGGGGCCATGATCACTCGCCCCAAAGCAGCTCCAGCCCAAAGCCGCTACGCCGACCGCTCTGCAGGCACACGGCCACTAGGGCAGATGTTCGAGCAGTGAACTGTTGTTACCAATGTGCAGAAACCGGTTGCCTGTGGTGCGCGGGTGGGATCACCATGAAGCATGAGGATGATCCGGGCGCGGATTGAGAACTTCCGCTGCCTCCAGCTCGCTGAAGTGCGCTTCGACAACGTTACTTCAATTATCGGCCCCAACGGTGTCGGCAAGTCCACCATCTTGCGTGCACTCGATTGGTTCTTCAACGGCGAAAAGGGCACAAGCCTAAGCATCGATGATCTGTGCGTCAATGCTAAAGGCGGCCGAATCTTGGTCGAAGTCGAATTCGATTCACTTACTTCCAGCGACCGCGATGAACTCGGTTACTACGCCCCCGAAGGCGTGGATAGCGTACTGATTCGGCGCACATGGGATAACGGCGAAGATAAGATCACAGGAAAGGGGCTAACCTTCCCTCCGTTCGAGTTTGTGCGGAGCCAGGTTAACGCAACCGCGAAGCGTAAGGCCTACAACGCACTTCGTGAGGAGCGTCCTGAACTTTCCCTTCCTTCTGCCGGAAGCGAGGCCCTCGTAGACGAGGCGATGATCGTCTGGGAGAGAAATCATCCCGACCAGCTCGAAGAGTCCGAAATGCAAGCTACAAACTTTTTCGGGTTCGCGGGGAAAGGTAAACTCTCCAGCCTCTTCGAATTTATCTTGGTTAGCGCAGACCTGCGCGCTCTTGAGGAATCGACTGATACTCGTTCCGCGATCTTCGGGCGAATCATCGAACGCGCCGTAGACAGGCGAGTCGCAGATACAGAGCTGGCGGAACTGGACGATCGCCTAAATCTGGAGCGTGCCCAGATCGCGACTAAGAACTTCGGCCCTCAGCTTGAGCTGATCTCCAAGGAACTAACCAAGGCAGTGGAGGTCTTCTGTGCTGGTCGAGACGTTCTCGTTTCTCCTGTGGACAACCCATACAAGCCCGTCAAAGCATCCTTCAAGGTCAGCATTGTAGACGGCCCCGTTGAGACTGGCGTCGAGCGTCAAGGGCATGGATTTCAGCGAGCAATGATCATCGCCGCGTTGAAGCTCCTGTCGGATAGGGGGAGCGACGGGCCTCGATCCAAGGCTGTGTGCCTGGCCATTGAGGAGCCCGAGCTGTACCAGCACCCTGTTCAGGCACGAGCCTTTTCTCAAGTGCTACGAAAGATCGCGGAAGACCCTAACCAGAGGGCACAGGTGGCCTACGCCACTCACAACCCAATTTTCGTGGATCCTCATAATTTCCATGAGATTCGGCGCATAAGTAGAGTTAGCAAGGGCAGCTTCGAGCGAGCGATCTCAATCGCACATGTTCGAGTCGAGGACGTAATAGAGTCGCTTTCCGGCTTTGTTCCGGAAGACCGCGTGAGAAAACAGATCGGTGCCGCAATTCTCCACCGTCTAGCTGAAGCTCTATTTGCATCCGCTGTAGTGCTCGTAGAGGGAGACACGGATAAGGCTGTACTAGAGGGCTGCGCTACTCGTAGCGGCAGCCCATTGACCGTCGAGGGAATTCACGTAGCGGATGCTGGAAATAAGACGGCAATCTACCTGAACCATGCCATTCTAACCCTGCTCGGCATTCCATGCTTTGTGGTATTTGACGCCGACTCCGGAATCGCCGTGCGCATGGAGCAGAAGGGAAGGACTCAGCGCGATATTCGGAATGCAGAGATGTCCGAGAGCAGCGAGAATCACCGACTATTCTTGTACCTCGGTCACCGCGATAAGCCCGATTGGCCTCCGACTCACGCAGAAAGCGACTTCGCCGTCTTTGCCGACCGCCTCGAAGAGACAATCAGTAGCGAATGGCCCGAGTGGGGTACCAAGGTCAACGAACTCATTGAGTCGGGCCTCGGCTACAGCGAAAAGAACTCGTACACGTACGCGAGAGCCTCAATCGAAGCTGAAGGGGAACCGCCCATTGTGATCAAGCAAATCATCGAAAACGTGAAGGCTATGGCCAGGGAGGGACAGTGATGGATAGATCACCCGTAGCCTCGTCCAACATCACCTCTATTGGCTACGAGGCCGCAAGGATGCTTCTTGAAATCGAGTTCTCCTCTGGCGTTTATCAGTATCATGCCGTCCCGGAGCACATTTACATTGAGCTAATGGCGGCTCCGAGTCACGGACGATACTTCGCGCGAGCCATCAGAGATCGCTATGCATACCGAAAGGTTGCCTGATGCGTTGTGTCAGCCCTTAACGAGCGCTGTCAGGCTCCCCGCAGGATCCGTTAGCCTCGGATAGGTAGCTGCGGAAGTACTGCCCTCGATGTTTAGGGTGGCCTGAAGCACGCCTATGGACCAGCCGATGACATCCCCGAAATGCTGACCAGGCCGGCCACCATTGGGAGCGTAGCTGCCCTGCCGCTGGGCGAGTGACTACACGCTTGCTGTTGGACCGATCCCGGCTCGGAAACGCGGACCACACCACGCGATGGGCCTCAGCATGGTCAGGATCTGCGAAGCGGGCAACAGCACGCGGCCAGGCAGGTTGCCTACGTAGGCTGTCATCTGCTCAGATGATCTGATCGACTTGGGCGGAGCAATGGCGGATACATCATGCAGAGTGAACCCAGATACGAACAGCCGACGTCGCCTGTGGGGCGACTCCGGTGGATACTGCGGAAATCCCATATGCCGCAAGTACCTGTTCCCCGATGACCTCGACGTGGATTTTGCCGAACTAGCCCACATCATCCCGGCTTCTCCCAGCGGGCCGCGCGGCATGCCGCTGTCGGAGGTTTCCGCCGTAGCCAGGGCGCACCACAGCAACTTGGTCCTGCTGTGCGCCAACTGTCACACGACGATCGACAAGGCTCCGGCGTCCTACCCCGCCGACATGCTGTACGGCTGGAAGCAGGAGAGAGTCGATGAAATCCATGTCGCAGTTGCTTCACCGGTCTTTCAGACCCGCGCCGAAGCCAGAGCTTATATCCAAGGCTCGCTGGACGAAAATGCCTTGATCCACGCCAGGTACGGTCCGGTAGGTGATCCGTATCTTCAAGGCAACCCAATCCTCTGGCTACGTCATGCACGGTCCACGATCATTCCTAACAACCGCAAGGTCCTTCGCGTGCTGGATGCCAACCGACATCTATTGACGCCAGAAGAACAGCAAACGGTGGCAGCGTACCGTCTCCATATGGAGCAGTTTGAGAACCGGCACGTCCTCGATGACTTCACAACCGGCACGGAACGCTTCCCCGAAGCCATTCAACGAGTCTTTCTGGATGGGAGAACAAACCAGACGTGAATGATGTAAGGGGCTGGATCGAGAAAAAACTAGCGGAGAACGGCTTCTCCGCAACGAGACTGCCAAAACACCAGTTGCTGATTGCCCGTAACCTCTTGCCGGACGCCCGTGTCCTGTGCGTCGGTCTTGATCGAGGCGAGGTGTTTGGCATTGAAAAACTTAATAGCGCCCTCGCGGATGTGCCTGACACCAGCTTTGTCGTTGTTGTACCGGGGACCATCTCCCACGGCGTCTATGAGCGAGCTGAGGAACTCGGCGTCTGCGTGACTGGCTTCGGCGATCTCATCAATGCCCTGCACGACGACGAGGATGTTGCCCGACACGTTGACAGACAGGGACAATACGAACGGCGTCGCCTGACTCGCAACCGGGCCGTTGCATCCGTTAAACGCAAAGGGTATCGCGCCTACGAAATCCAGAGGAAGAAGCTCCGGTCGCTGACCATCGTCACGACGGATGTCTACGAGATCACGGCGGACCAGGTATACACCCTTCTTGAAAGCTACGAGGAAATAAACCCTGACCTGATCATCATAACCAATCCGAATTGTCGGGGGTTTTCTACCGACTCGCTACAGACCGCCACTCGGTCAGGTATCCCCCTCGTTCTGTTCAATGAATTTCTTGATGACCTTGGCTCCAAGTGGACCTGAACCGCTGGCCTAATCTGAGGCTCCTGATCAAGGGGGCGCAAGGGCTGCCGTCCCTTCAGGTGTGGATGTTCGGTTCAGCTCTTCGATGCGAACGCCCCGCAGATCTGGACATCCTGCTCGTTTACGAAGATCGTTCCGCGGTCATTGCCTTGCGCGCGATGAACCGCTGGGAAGAGATGTGCCCGCCAATCCACCTGATCGCCATGACATCGCGGGAAGTTGACGAGTACGACTTCATCAGGCAGACGGGAGCGGTGCAGTTGATGTGACCTGACTGGTCCCTTAAGAGCTGGGACTCCCGGAAGCCGACCGCACGCTTCACACCATAGGCGCAAGCACTGACAACGACTCGCCGGCGATCGATTGTCGAGCGGTGAGTGTATAACTGCGTGACAACGCCGGCGAACATTGGCGGACGAGCGTGAACGTCTGTGGACCACAAGTTGCCCCGCCAGTAGCCAACACTCAGGCAGCCTCATCTCACAGTGCAAAACGGCACCCCGTGCCCCCGACGTGCCCGATCAGGCGGCATCCCAAAGGGAGCCACGGGGAGTGCCAGCCACTCGCCGCCAAAGCCACATGTCAGAGTCCTGCCAGCTCAGCCGTCAACCGCGTACGCGATCTCCACACTGGTGACCACAGCCCAGGCAGCACGTCGGGACTCCGCTAAGCGCTCGTTCAACTGACGGCGTCCCTGTCCAGCGCCGTACTCGCATGTTGCAGAAACTCTCGAATACTTAGCTCCAGCTGCTTGTGCTTCTCGGGAAACGTCGAGGTGTCATAGGCCACGGTGGAGACACTTGCCTCGTCAGAGATACGAGCGAAGCTCTGCAGGATACGGAACGGGGCAACCAAGCCACTCGACAGCTCCGTCACCTTGGTTACGTAGGGTTCGAGTTCAGCCGGCCCATCCAGGACGACATGCCGGCCGAAGCGGCTAACTTCATCAGCGAGTGCAATGGCCTGGTCCACGTAGCCATCCTTGAACTCACTGTGCTTCAGGTAGGAGGCGGAGCGTGCGCCTTCATCTTCAAAGCGGGCACCTTCGCCCTCAGAAGATCTCGACCGATTGAGGAGCCGCCCGAAGCTCACCCAAGGCTCTAGATGATCGTGCAGTGTCGCAACAGCGGATGAGAACGCTTCGTAGGAGGCTCTTCGTGGTTCCCTGCGCTCACGTATCGACTCATTGCGCATCTGCATCTTGGTTGCTGACCTTGCGGTCCAGCCAGTCACGATCATGCCGATCGTTCCCACCCCGGCCCCTAACACGGCGGCTATCCCAGCATCCATGCACACCATGATGACGCCGACGTGTCACCGCCATATGACTGTCGTCGGCTGAAGTTAGTGCTACAACCGTGCCAGACGCAGGGGTCAGTCACGGGTTAGCACCCGCGCCTCGCGGTCGAGTAGCCGCCCGCTTCCTCGGCCAACGAAGCCGCAGCTCAGGCCGCAGATAGCCCAGCCTCCCTTCTGAAGCGGGTGCCGTAGGTCATGCGCAAGGCCCCTGATGAGCCGCGGTCGCTCGGCGGACAATGGCGGCATGACGTTGACGATTTGGGTTGATGACTGGCAGATCCAGTGCTGCGGACAGAGCTTCGCGCCAGGGGATGTTGTCTCCTGGACGCTGCTGGAAGTCGATCCGGAGGATTACGCAGACGTCGTTGGCAGCGAACGTGCGGATGAGATCGATTTCCGCGAGGAGCATCACGGCCAGGAGGACGGGCACGCGCCCACCTCGGTAGAGGTGGTGTCAATCGCCGAGGTTCACTGTCGTTACGAGGCACCTACGGGCTCTACGGACAATGTGAACCACCCCGTTTCAGGCACGACCGTGCTGGTTCCGGCCAAGGAGGCGGACGGATGGGCGAAGGCCAGGCCGGACGTTAGCTTTGCGGGCTATCTGGTGACGGCCCGGCGTGCCACAGACGGACCGGAAGGTGCTGCTGCTTCCGAGCGATGAAGGAGCCGGCGGCACAGGCGTCCTGCCCGGTCGGTGTACCGCGACTCCGTACCGCACCACCAACGACCGACCCCATCCGGTAGCGTCCCTCTGGCGTGTGGGGCGGGCGGTATGACCGTCGCTGACCGATCGGGCTGGAGCTACGGACTAGGTGGTCTTCTGCCACAGGCACCAGGAGGACGCAGCACCAGTGAGTGTCTAACTGCGTGACAACGGCGACGAACAACGGCGGACGAGCGCGAACGCCAGCGGACCATCAGCGCAGGCGAGAACCACGCCAGCCCAAGGCAGCACCCCCACCCAAGTTGCTTCGGGACGAAGAGGTCGTGGGTTCAAATCCCGCCACCCCGACGCTGGTCAGAGGGCCTGGTGTGCAAGTTGCACCAGGTCCTCTGTCGTGCTTGCGGGCCAAGCAGGGCGCAGCCCAGGGGCAGGTAGCGGACAGGCGATGCGGTAGCGGAGTGCTGCGGTGTGTCCGTTACCGGGTTGGGGCCGCACCTGCCCTGGTAGCGGAAGGAGCGGACTTTCCCTGGACGCCCGGCGTCCCGGCTCGCCGACGACGCCCGGCGACCCGGCCGTCCGACACCGGCGTCCCGCCCACCGAGATCCGCGCCGGAGTCGCCCGCGAGGACCACTGACCGGTGGATCATGTGTGGTGTGCGGATGGCATGGTGAGTGGTGTCAGACGCTGCTTCCTCGCACTGTGGGAGGGAGGCACCGACCCGGGAAAGGACCGGCGAGATGATCATCTTTGGTACCAAGGGATATCTGTACCAGCTCGCGATACTGACGCTGGTGTGCGGGCGCTGCGGTAATCCGTCCGCGCACACGCTGAGGAAGCGCGTCACGAAGTTCACGTTGTTCTTCGTGCCGCTGTTCCCGATCTCGACGAAGTACGCCACGCAGTGCACGTTCTGCGGGGCGGAGCAGAAGCTGGTGAAGGAGCAGGCCGACCACTTGGTGGCGCAGGCCTCCGGCGCTCAGTCCGGGCAGGCGTACGGGCAGCCGCAGCAGCAGCCGTACCAGTCCTGAGAATCCGCCCGTCTCAGGTGTTCCACGTCTCGTCGTACGGATCCTTCGGGGTCGGCACCGGCCTCGCGCCGGTGACCTCCACGAAGGGGATCGGGCCGTCGTTGACGGGGTCCTTGACCCGGTGCGGGGTGTAGGTGCCGGTGATCTCCAGCCAGGTGTCCGGCTGGAGTACCGGGGGGATCCGGCCGGTCAGGCCCACTTTGACCGGCTGGGCGTCCGCCGCGCAGCAGTTGAGGGCCATGCGGACCAGGTACGGGGTGCCGTCGTGGTCCAGCGCCAGGAAGCCGGTGAGCTGGATGCGGCGGCCGGTGAGCGTACGGCCGTCGTCGTAGACCGCGCGGCCCGCGTAGTCGACCACGCTGAGGCGGAGGGGGTCGGCGGCCGGGAGCGCTGGGTACGCCAACGGCTCCTGGAGGGCCGTACCGGTGCGGGTGGCGCTGTACGAGCCGAGGGCCGGCGGGGCCACGAGGATCAGGGCGAGGAGGGGAAGGACGAGGAGCCACGAGATGCGGGGCTCGGGGTGAGCGGTGGCGGCGGTGATCTTTGCGCTGCGCGTCGCCCGCCACTCGTACCAGGCCGTCGCCAGTGCCGTCGCGATCAGGACCGCGCCCGCCGCCAGGAGCAGGGGGCGCAGGCCCGCCTTCACGTAACGCAGGTAGAGGTCGGTGGTGCCGGCGTGCAGCAGGCTCGCGCCGAGGAGGAACAGCACCGCTGACTGGGCCTGACGGTTCACAGGAGCACCGCCCCGGTCAGAACCGCTCCGGTGATCGCCAGCACGAAGGTGGCGGGCGCGAAACGGAGGGCGAAACCGCGGCCGAACGTACCGGCCTGCATCGCGAACAGCTTCAGGTCGATCATCGGGCCGACGACCAGGAAGGCCAGCCGCGCCGTCAGCGAGAACTGGGTGAGTGACGCCGCCACGAACGCGTCCGCCTCCGAACAGATCGACAGGATGACCGCCAGCACCGCCAGCGACAGGACCGCCACCGCCGGGTTGTCGGCCGCCGTGCGCAGCCAGTGATCCGGGGTCACCGCCTTCAGCGTCGCCGCGGCCATCGCGCCCACCACCAGGAAGCCGCCCGCGTGCGTCACGTCGTGGCGCGTCGACTCCCAGAACGCCTCGCCCTTGCTCTGGCCCTCGTGCCGTGCGTGCGTCGGCGGGCGCATCCAGTCCGTGCGGCCCAGACGGTGCCACAGCCAGCCCATCACGCAGGCGACCAGCAGGCTCGCCACGAAGCGGGCCAGGACCATCTGCGGGTCGCGGGGGAACGCCACCGCCGTCGCCGTCAGGACGATCGGGTTGATCGCCGGGGCGGAGAGCAGGAACGCGAGTGCCGCGGCGGGCGTCACACCGCGGCGCACCAGCGCACCCGCGACCGGTACGGAGGCGCACTCGCAGCCGGGCAGGACCGCGCCCGCCAGCCCGGCCACCGGGACCGCCAGCGCCGGACGGCGGGGCAGCGCACGGGCGAAGAAGGACGGGGGGACGTAGACCGCGATCGCCGCCGACAGCAGCACGCCCAGGACGAGGAACGGCAACGCCTGGATCATCACCGCCACGAACACCGTGGTCCAGGTCTGCATCACCGGAGCGGAGAGGGCCCGGCGCAGGGGCGCCTGCAGCAGCACCATGAGGAGCAGGAGGAGGGTGAGGGCCAGGGGGGAGGTCAGGCGGCGCGGGGCCTCGGGAGGCCGGCCGCCGTCCCCGTTCGGGGTGCCCGGCTTCTTCGGGGCCTGTTCGGTTACGGCCACGGGTGGGGCACCTCCGGGTTCCATGGTTCTCCCTCCCCCCTCATACGGGTTCACGGCCCCCCTTGTTCAGGGCGGATCGGGAACCGCTCGTCCCGGTGAGGCAGTCTTTCCCCTCGTGGCTGGTCTACCGAATCAGGGTCCGGCGCCGGGAGAGTCCGGCGCGCACATGGTGGTGTGCGGCGACGACGGGCTCGCGCACCGGCTGGCCGCGGAGCTGCGCGGCGTGTACGAGGAACAGGTCACGCTCGTCGTACCGCCCGACGAACGGACGGTGCGGCCGCCCGTCGTCGGGCGGGCCCGTGCGGTGTCCGCCGCGCTGCTCGACCGGGTGGTGAGCGCTGCCGTCAGTCGCGCCGCTGCCGGGAACGGTGGCGGGGCGGGGACCGGATCGGGACCCGGAACGGGGTCGGTCTCCGGTGCGGGGAGTGGCCACTCCGCCGTCGGAGCAAGGGTGTTGGAGGCCCTCGAGCCGACCGAGGCCGTGCTTGCCGAGGCCGGGGTGGAGCGGGCGGCCGCGCTCGCGCTCGTCTACGACGACGACCAGACGAACATCCGCGCCGCCCTCACCGCCCGTCGGCTCAACCCCCGGCTGCGGCTCGTCCTGCGCTTGTACAACCGGCGGTTGGGGCAGCACGTCGAGGAACTTCTCGACCAGGCCGCCACGTTGGCGACCGTCGGCGGTGGTGGCGGTGGGCTGGGAGCGGGCGACGCCTCCACCACCGTACTGTCCGACGCCGACACCGCCGCACCCGCGCTGGCCGCGACCGCCGTCGCCGGCACCACCAAGGTCGTCCAGACGGACGGGCTGTTGCTGCGGGCCGTCGAACGGCCCGCCCCCGGACCCGGGCGGGTCGCCGAGCCCGGTCTGGCCACGCTCGCGTTGCTGTCCGCGACGAGCAACGACCCCGCCTTCGCCGACGGTTCCGAGGCCAGCGGGGAGCAGGGGCCGCTGCTGTTGCCGGACGCGGCGACCGTCGCCGCCGCGAGCGGGCGGGGCAGTGTCGTGCTGGAGCAGGTGTCGTACTCGGCCGGGCCCGCGTTGCCCGCCGGGCGGGGGGTGGGGGTCGTGGCGCCGTTCGCCTCCCTGTTCTCGCGGCGGCTGCGGTGGTCGCTGGCGGGGCTCGTGGGGTGTGTCGTCGCGCTCGCGGTGACGTTGTGGCTGGTCACCGGGGTTCATCCGCTGGGAGCGGTGTATCTGACGCTGCTGGACCTGTTCGCGATCAACGATCCGGCACTGGGCGCGTCGACCGAGCGGCAGGTGCTTCAACTGGCTTCCGGCCTCGTGGGGTTGCTGTTGCTGCCGGTGTTGCTGGCGGCTGTGCTGGAGGCGTTGGGGACGTTTCGCGGGGCCGGGGCCTTGCGGCGGCCGCCGCGAGGGCTGGGCGGGCACGTGGTGCTGCTCGGGCTGGGGAAGATCGGGACGCGGGTGCTGACGCGGCTGCGTGAGCTGGACATTCCCGTGGTGTGCGTCGAGGCCGCCCCCGAGGCGCGGGGGGTCGCGGTCGCGCGGCGGTTGCGGGTGCCGGTGGTACTGGGGGACGTCACCGAGGAGGGGGTGCTGGAGGCGGCGAAGATTCACCGGGCGCACGCCCTGCTGGCGGTGACCAGCTCCGACACGACGAATCTCGAGGCCGCTCTGTACGCGCGGTCGTTGCGGCACGATCTGCGGGTGGTGCTGCGGCTGTACGACGACGATTTCGCGACGGCGGTCTACCGCACGTTGCGGGCCGCGCATCCGCGGGCGTTGACGCGGAGTCGGAGTGTGACGCACCTGGCCGCGCCGTCCTTCGCGGGGGCGATGATGGGGCGGCAGATCCTGGGGGCGATTCCGGTGGAGCGGCGGGTGCTGATGTTCGCCGCGCTGGAGGTCGGGGGGTACGGGCAGCTCGTCGGGAAGACGGTGGGGGAGGCGTTCCGGGCCGGGTACTGGCGGGTGCTGGCGTTGGACACGGCGGGGCGGGAAGCGGCTGCCGGGGACGAGGGGCGGGGGGCGGGGCTGGTGTGGGACCTGCCCGACAGCTATGTGCTGCGGGGGGAGGACCGGGTGGTGCTGGCGGCCACCCGGAGGGGACTGGCGGAGTTGTTGGGGCGGCGGCGGAGGGGGGTCGCGGGGGTGTAGTCGCCTTCTTCCCGACCCCGCCGCCCCTATCCGTCCCGTCCCGTCCCCAGGGGCTTCGCCCCTTCGTCCTCACCGGGGCTCCGCTCCCGGGCCCCGGCGGGGGCTTCGTCCCCGGCGCCCTTGGCCGCGGTCCGGCACCGGACAGCAGGTGCTCTCCGCGTCACCGTCCCCTCAGTCGGCCCCGAACGGGCCTCGTCCTCAGACGCCGGACGGGGCTGGTGGGCGAGGCGCCACCTGGGTGAGGGGCCCCCTGGGTGAGGGGCACGCCGCAGGAGCGCGCGGGACGCACGGGGCCGGGGGGTAAAGCGTCCGGCCAGTGGTGGAGCACAGGGCGGTCGCCGCAACGCCCCAACCGGTGGGGCGCCCCCCACCGGCGGACGCGCTCCCGACCGGGGGCGGACAAAGTCCGACCGGTGAACGCGCGCTCGACCGGTGGCGGACACACCCCCACCGGTGAACGCGCGGCCAGCCGGTGGCGGACACGCCCCAAGCGGCACACGCGCCCGACCGATGGCGAGCACCCCCCAGCGTGGAACGCGCTCCCGACCGGTGGCGGGCACACCCCCACCGGTGAACGCGCGGCCAGCCGGTGGCGGACACGCCCCAAGCGGCACACGCGCCCGACCGATGGGAAGCAAGCTCCTCCGGTGGCAGGTGGCAGGTGGCAGGTGGCAGGTGGCCGGTGAGCGGGCGCCGCCCCGGGGAGGGGCGCCGCGGGCACGGTCGGGGGGCCGGAGGGCCGGGCCAGTGTCGGTGTCCTCTAGCGGTCGAGGTGATTCTCCGCGAACTGGAGTTCCAGGCGGACCTGCTTGATGCGTTCGTCCACCACCAGGGAGCCGTGGCCCGCGTCGTAGCGGTAGACCTCGTGGGGGGCTCCCCTTGTCTCCAGGCGGGTCACGTAGTTGTCGATCTGGCGGATGGGGCAGCGGGGGTCGTTGACGCCGGCCGAGATGTAGACGGGGGCCTTGACCTGGTCCACGTAGGTCAGGGGGGAGGAGGCCTCGAAGCGGTCGGGGACCTCCTCGGGGGTGCCGCCGAGCAGCGTGCGGTCCATGGCCTTCAGCGCTTCCATCTCGTCGTGGTACGCCGTGACGTAGTCGGCCACCGGGACCGCCGCGATGCCCAGTGCCCAGGCCTCGGGCATGGTGCCCAGGCCGAGGAGCGTCAGGTAGCCGCCCCAGGAGCCCCCGGTGAGGATCAGGCGGTCCGGGTCGGCCAGACCCGAGGCCACCGCCCAGTCGCGGACCGCGGCGATGTCCTCCAGCTCGATCAGTCCCACCCGGTGCTTGAGGGCGTCCGTCCAGGCGCGGCCGTAGCCGGTGGAGCCGCGGTAGTTCACGCGGACGACCGCGTAGCCGTGGTCGACCCAGGCCGCGGGGCCGGCCGCGAAGGAGTCGCTGTCGTGCCAGGTGGGGCCGCCGTGGATGTCGAACACGGCGGGCAGGGGGCCGGTCGTGCCCGCCGGCTTCTGGACCAGGGCGTGGATGCGGCCGCCGGGGCCGTCCACCCACACGTCCTCCACCGGCACCGAGCCGGGGGACTTCATGCCGGGCGGGTCCAGGACCGGCTCGCCGGTCGTCGAGCGGACCGTGGGCGGCTCGGCGGCCGACGACCACAGGTACTCCACGCTGCCGTCGGGGCGGGCCGTCGCGCTCGAGACCGTGCCCGGCGGGGTCGGCACCCGCACGAGTTCCCGGCTCGTCAGGTCGTAGCGGAACAGCTCGCTGCGGGCCTCGAACCCGTGCGAGACCAGGAGACCGGAACCGTCCGGATACCACTCCGCGCCCACGTCGCCCGGCAGATCCAGGGCCAGGTCGGTCTGCTCGCCGGTCGCCACGTCCCAGACCAGGGGCTCCCAGCGGCCGCGGCGCTGGTGGCCGATCAGCAGGCGGGTGTCGCCGTCGACGGGGGCGAAGCCCAGCACCTCCAGGCCCAGCTCCCGCGTGCCGCCCTCGGTGTCGTCCAGTTCGGCGACCGCGGAGCCGTCGGGCCGCAGGACGCGCAGCGCGGAGTGCATCGCGTCGCCGTGCTCAGTGTGCTCGATCGCGATCAACGTGCCGTCGTGGGACAGGTCTCCGACGCCCGCCGACTCGCGGTGGCGGTACAGCTCCACCGGAGCCTCGCCGAACCGCGCCACGTGGATGGTCGTACCGTCCTCGTCCGTGGAGCGGCCCACCACCGCCGTACGGCCGTCTCTGCCCAGAGCCAGGCCCGCCGGGTACGACGGGTCGAGGCCCGGTGTCGCCAGTTCGTCCTCGCCGCCCGCGAAGGGCTGGCGGCGCCAGACCCCGAACTCGTCGCCGTCCTTGTCGTCGAACCACCAGATCCAGGCGCCGTCCGGGGAGAGCACGCCGTCCGTCGTGCCATTGGCCCGGTTCGTCACCTGGCGCTGTTCGCCGGTGGCCCGGTCCCAGGCATACAGCTCGTACGTCCCTGTCGCGTTCGAGACGAACAGGGAGCGGTCCGGCGCGTCCTCGGCCCAGTCGGGCAGCGACACCCGGGGCGCCCGGAAGCGCTTCTCCCAGTCCGGCATCTCCTCGTGCCGCTGCGGCGCGGCGGACCCGTTGCTCTCACTCATGGCCCCATAGTGCCCGTCTCCGCCGACGGCGGAGCACCACGGCCCCCGGCCTGTGGACAACCCGGACCGTCACAGCCGGTGCGGCCACCCCGCAGACCGCTCCCCCGCTCCCGCCCCGTACCGTTGTCGGCGTGTACCGGTTTCTGCTGACGCCCCGCTGGTGGGGGATCAACGTCTTCGTGCTGCTGGCCATCCCCTTCTGCGTGTTCATGGGGTCCTGGCAGCTGGGCCGGTTCGAGGCGCGCGTGGACGACCAGCGCACCGCCGAGGCGCGGGCCGACTCGGCCCGCACGCAGGCGCCGCGCCCGCTGGCCGAGATGCTGCCCGTGGACAAGGCCACGTCCGGCAAGCGGGTCACCGCCGGCGGGCGGTACGGCGAGCAGCTGCTGGTCCCGGACCGCGAGCTGGACGGCCGACAGGGCTTCTACGTGCTGACGCTGCTGCGCACCGACGGCGGCAAGACCCTGCCCGTGGTGCGGGGCTGGCTGCCCGGCACGGCCGACGCCGCCGAGGCCCCGGCGCCGCCGGCCGGCGAGGTCAGCGTCACCGGCGCGCTCCAGGCGTCCGAGACGCCCGGCGACAACGGCGTGAGCGCGCGGGGCGGCCTGCCGACCGGCCAGACCGGCGCGATCAGCACGGCCTCGCTGGTCAACCTCGTCGACGACGACCTCTACGACGCCTGGGTCACCCTCGACACCGCCGACCCGGGGATGACGGCTGTGCCCGCGAGCGCGCCGAGCGGTACGGGTCTCGACCTGAAGGCGTTCCAGAACCTCGGTTACACCGGTGAGTGGTTCGTCTTCGCCGGGTTCGTGGTGTTCATGTGGTTCCGGCTGCTGCGCCGCGAGATCGAGTTCGCGCGGGACGCCGAGCTGGGGATCACCGGGCCCGACTCCCCCGCGTCACCCCCGTCGGCCCCGTCCCCCTCGGCTCAGGACGCCGACGTGGACGCCAGTACGCCCGTCCGGTAGACCGTTCCCGCGCACGCGTTCGGCACCGTCGCGCTCAGTGTCGGCGAGCCGCCCTCCGCGGTGTACGTCACCAGGACGCTGCCGTCCGCCGTGCCGTCCTCGGTGAACGTCTGCGGAGACGTGCCGGAGGCGCCGGTGGTCGTGCCGCCCGTGGTGCTGCTCTGCTCGCTCGGGGAGGGGTCCGGGGAGGACGAGGGGCCGCCGGTGGTGCTGCCGCTGGTGTCGCCCGTGGTGGGGCAGGTCTCGGAGGGGACCCAGGCGAACTTCACGTCGTAGGCCGATCCCGGGGCGAGGGCCAGCCGGGAGACGTAGAGGGAGGGGTCGGGCAGGTTCGCCGCGGCGTCGCCGGAGGTGTGCTCGACGAGGTTGATCTTCGCGGGGTCGGCGGCACCCTGGGGAGTGGGCGTCACGGAGACGCCGCCGCCGACGGTGCAGCCGCGGTCGGAGACGTTGACGACACGGAAGGTGCCGTAGACGACGCCGGCCGAGTCGGGGACCTCGACGGCTGCGCTGGAGTCGCCCAGCTGGGACGTGGTGCAGGCGGGGGCGTCGGCCCGGGAGGTGGCGGCGGGGCCGGTGCCGTCGGGCGAGCCGGTCGCGCTGCCGGAGGCCTTGTCGCCGTCGGGGTGGTCGGTGCTGTCCTGGCCCGGCCGGCCGGTGGTGCCCGTGGGGGTGCCGGCCTTGCCGGAGGAGCCGACGTCGGGGCCCTTGCCCTCACCGGCGCCGCCCTGGGCCTGGGAGGCCTGGCCGGCGATGGAGGGGTTGGCGTCGGATCCGCCGACGTCGGAGACGTGCAGCAGGGCGGGGACGGCGGTGCCGACGAAGAGGGCCGCGGCGGCCATCCCGACGGCGGCCTGGCGCTTGCGGGCCCGGCGGGCGGGGACGGCCCGCCGGAGGTGGTCCAGCGTCCCGTCGCTCGGCTCCATCTCCTGGACCGCCTGGTGCAGCATGCGGCGCAGTGCCAGCTCGTCCGAGTCGAGCCCGTCGGGGCTCGGGTCGTCGAGGTGGTGGTTCACGGTTCCGTTCCCAGCGTGCGATTGCTTCGGCTCTTGCTTGTCCGGCGGCGTCGTCGGCTCATGCCGCGCGTACGGCTCGCGCCGCTCGCGTGGGTCCCCGCCGTCGGGTCCCTCACCCCGCGCGCTCACGCCGCCGCCCCCATGGCGACGCGCAGCGCGGCGATGCCGCGCGAGCCGTAGGCCTTGACCGAGCCGAGCGAGATGCCGAGGGTCTCGGCGACCTGGGCCTCGGTCATGTCGGCGAAGTAGCGCAGGACGAGGACCTCGCGCTGGCGGCGCTGGAGGCCCTTCATCGCCTTGATGAGGGAGTCGCGCTCCAGTTGGTCGTAGGCGCCCTCCTCCGCGCTGGCCATGTCCGGCATCGGCTTGGAGAGCAGCTTCAGGCCGAGGATGCGGCGGCGCAGGGCGGAGCGGGAGAGGTTGACGACGGTCTGGCGCAGGTAGGCGAGGGTCTTCTCGGGGTCGCGGACGCGCTTGCGCGCGGAGTGGACGCGGATGAATGCCTCCTGCACGACGTCCTCGCAGGAGGCGGTGTCGTCGAGGAGGAGGGCGGCCAGACCGAGGAGCGAGCGGTAGTGGGCCCGGTAGGTCTCGGTCAGGTGGTCCACGGTGGTGCCGGCGGCGACCACCTCGTCGGTGTCGCGCTGACTGGGTACGCGGGCGGGCCGCGCTGCGGGCATGGGCGCGATCACCGGCATGCCGCCGGGCGCGCCGGGCATGCGGGGTCGGAGGGCGCCGCGGGGCGGCCGTAGGGCCGTGCCGCGGGTCGCCGGGAAGTCGAGTACCTCTGCCACGCCTGTTGGACACGCCTGACCCCGCCGGGGTTGTACGCGTCGGCCGCGAGTTTTGCGCCGGGCGCCGGAACACCCGCTGGTGCCTCTCTCCCGGACGCCTGTCCCGCCCCCGCCGGCAGCCGCGCGGACGGCGTCTCCCATGCCCTCATGTGTCCCGCTCTTCCCCTGTATGCCATATGAACGGGCGTCCCCACGCCCCGACCACGGCGTCCCCGTAGGCCGTGATCACCCGCCCGCGCACCCGCGAAGGGTGACCGCAAAGACGCTCCCCGCGCTCCGCGTGGTTGCGGAGGGCGGGGAGGAAATCTTCGAATGCCAAAGGTGTCCGATACAAGTGGTTCTGGCCGTCGACCGGCTCACAATCCACCTGCGGGAGATCTTACAAAGGCCCAAGCCCCTGGCCGGGGAATTTCCGGTGGCCGGCCGCCGTCCCGCCGAGCGTCGCCCGCGCCGCGAACGTCACCGGTACTCCGCCGCAAGCAGTTCCGCGATCTGCGCGGTGTTCAGCGCGGCCCCCTTGCGCAGATTGTCCCCGCACACGAAGAGTTCCAGCGCCGTGGGGTCGTCGAGCGCCCTGCGCACCCGGCCGACCCAGGTGGGGTCGGTGCCCACCACGTCGGCGGGCGTGGGGAACTCCCCGGCGGCCGGGTTGTCGAAGAGGACGACGCCGGGGGCGGTGGCGAGGATCTCGCGGGCGCCGCCGACCGTGACCTCGTCCTGGAAGCGGGCGTGGACGGTCAGGGAGTGCACGGTGATCACCGGCACGCGGACGCAGGTCACGGCGACGGGCAGCTTGGGCAGTCCGAGGATCTTGCGGGACTCGTCCCGTACCTTCATCTCCTCCGACGACCAGCCGTCCTCGCGCAGCGACCCGGCCCACGGCACGACGTTCAGCGCGACCGGCTCCGGGAAGGGCCCCGTCAGGTCGCCGACAGCCCGCCGTACGTCACCGGGGCTGGTCCCCAGTTCCGTACCGGCGACCATCGACAGTTGGCGGCGCAGTGTCTCCACCCCGGCCCGGCCCGCCCCGCTGACCGCCTGGTACGACGACACCACCAGCTCGCGCAGGCCGTACTCGGCGTGCAGCGCGCCGAGCGCGACGATCATCGACAGGGTGGTGCAGTTCGGGTTGGAGACGATGCCGCGCGGCCTGTTGCGCACCGCGTGCGCGTTGACCTCGGGCACGACCAGGGGCACCTCCGGGTCCATCCGGAAGGCGCCCGAGTTGTCCACGACCACCACGCCCTTGGCGGCGGCCAGCGGCGCCCACCGCTCGGCGACCTCGTCCGGGACGTCGAACATCGCGACGTCGACGCCGTCGAAGGCCTCCTCCGTGAGCGCCACCACCTCGACCTGTTCGCCGCGCACGGTCAGCTTGCGGCCGGCCGAGCGCGGCGAGGCGATCAGTCGGATCTCGCCCCAGACGTCGGCGCGCTGGGACAGGATCCTCAGCATGACGGTGCCGACCGCTCCGGTCGCTCCCACGACCGCGAGCGTCGGTCGTCGGGTCATCGCCCGGTGCCCCCGTAGACGACCGCCTCGTCGCTGTCGGAGTCGAGTCCGAAGGCGGTGTGCACGGCGCGCACGGCCTCCGGGACGTCGTCGGCGCGGGTGACCACCGAGATGCGGATCTCGGAGGTCGAGATCAGCTCGATGTTGACGCCCGCGTCGGACAGCGCCTTGAAGAAGTCGGCGGTGACCCCCGGATTGGTCTTCATGCCGGCGCCGACGAGGGAGATCTTGCCGATCTGGTCGTCGTAGCGCAGCGAGTCGAAGCCGATGCCGCCCTTGTTCTTCTCCAGGGCGTCGATCGCCTTGCGGCCCTCGGACTTCGGCAGCGTGAAGGAGATGTCCGTGAGGCCGGTGGAGGCCGCGGACACGTTCTGCACGATCATGTCGAGGTTGATCTGGGCGTCGGCGACCGTGCGGAAGATCGTGGCCGCCTCGCCCGGCTTGTCCGGCACGCCGACGACCGTGATCTTGGCCTCGGAGGTGTCGTGCGCGACACCGGAGATGATGGCCTGCTCCACCTGCTTGTCCCCTTGCTCGATCGGCTCGCTGCTGACCCACGTGCCCGGAAGTCCGCTGAAGGACGAACGGACGTGGATCGGGATGTTGTACCGGCGGGCGTACTCCACGCAGCGGTGGAGCAGCACCTTCGACCCGGACGAGGCCAGTTCGAGCATGTCCTCGAAGGAGATCCAGTCGATCTTCCGGGCCTTCTTCACCACGCGCGGGTCGGCGGTGAACACGCCGTCGACGTCGGTGTAGATCTCGCACACCTCGGCGTCGAGGGCTGCCGCGAGAGCCACGGCGGTGGTGTCGGACCCGCCGCGCCCGAGGGTGGTGATGTCCTTGGTGTCCTGGCTGACGCCCTGGAACCCGGCGACGATGGCGATGTTGCCCTCGTCGAGCGAGTCGCGGATCCGGCCCGGCGTGACATCGATGATCCGGGCCTTGTTGTGGACCGAGTCGGTGATGACACCTGCCTGGCTGCCGGTGAAACTCTGGGCGGAGTGGCCCAGGTTCTTGATCGCCATCGCCAGCAGGGCCATGGAGATCCGCTCTCCGGCGGTCAGCAGCATGTCGAGTTCGCGCCCGGCAGGGATCGGGGAAACCTGCTCGGCGAGATCGATCAGCTCGTCCGTCGTGTCGCCCATCGCGGAAACCACTGCCACCACCTGGTGGCCGTCCTTCTTGGCTTCCACGATCCGCTTGGCGACGCGCTTGATGCCCTCGGCATCGGCTACGGAGGAGCCTCCGTACTTCTGCACGACAAGGCCCACGTGCGCTCCTCGCTCAGTTCGTCTGCTTCCGCACATACGCCCTTGTACTGCGGGTCGGCTCAGTCTAACGAGCGCCCGGGAACCGCCCCCGAGGAGCCGCATGGTGAGACTCTCGGGGACCGTCCGGGCAGGTCGTCCAGGACACTCCCTGCCCACTGTCGCCGAAGTGAAAGCTGTGGATGGAGTCTCAAGCACTCCCGTGGGCCCGGGCGGGCACTCCCCGGTGGAAGACGGTCTACCTGAGCTGGCCCGGTCCCAGCCGGCCGCCGATCTCCTCGGCCATCACGCGGCCCGCCTCGAACTCCAGGGTGTCGTCGCCGTCGCCCTGGTCGGTGTCCAGGCCGTCCAGTTCCTGAAGAGGCTGGTTCAGGCGGACGTGGGCCAGGACCGAGTGGAGGGCGCGCAGGGTCGCCGAGGCCGTGGCACCCCAGTTGGAGAAGTACGAGAACTGCCACCACCACAGGGCCTCCGAGGTGCGGCCGGCCCGGTAGTGGACCATGCCGTGGCGGAGGTCGGCGATGACGTCGGCGAGGTCGTCGGAGATACGGGCGGGGACGGGCGCCTTGCGGGGCTCGTAGGGGTCGAAGACCTCGGAGTAGACGTCGATCGGCTCCAGGAGGCGGGCGAGGTTCTCGCGCAGTTCGTCCGCGTCCGGCTCGAATCCGGGGTCGGGCTCGTAGCGCTCGTCGGGGACGATGTCCTCGTGGGCGCCGAGGCGGCCGCCCGCCAGCAGGAGCTGGGAGACCTCCAGCAGGAGGAAGGGGACGGCCGAGTCGGGCTCGTCGCCCTTGGCGACCTCGGAGACGGCGACCAGGAAACTCTCGATCTGATCGGCGATCTGTACGACGAAGTCGTCCGGGTTCTGCTCGGTCGCGTGCAGCGTGGCGTCAGACATCTAGGAGTCGTCTCCCCTCGAAGGCGCGGCCGAGTGTGACCTCGTCCGCGTATTCCAGGTCGCCACCCACCGGGAGGCCGCTGGCCAGGCGGGTGACCTTCAGGCCCATGGGCTTGATCATGCGGGCGAGGTACGTGGCCGTCGCCTCGCCTTCGAGATTCGGGTCCGTGGCGAGGATCAGCTCGGTGACCGTGCCGTCGGCGAGGCGCGCCAGGAGTTCCCTTATCCGCAGGTCGTCGGGGCCGACCCCCTCGATCGGGCTGATCGCCCCGCCCAGGACGTGGTACTTGCCCCGGAACTCACGCGTGCGCTCGATCGCCACCACGTCCTTCGGCTCCTCGACCACGCAGATGACGGAGAGGTCGCGGCGCGGGTCGCGGCAGATGTTGCACAGCTCCTCCTGCGCCACATTGCCGCAGGTGGCGCAGAAGCGGACCTTCGCCTTGACCTCCATCAGGCACTGCGCGAGACGCCGTACGTCCGTCGGTTCCGCCTGGAGGATGTGGAAGGCGATCCGCTGCGCGCTCTTGGGACCGACGCCGGGGAGCCGCCCCAGTTCGTCGATGAGGTCCTGGACCACGCCTTCGTACAACGGACTGCCGTCCTTCCTGGGGTTCCTTGCGGTACGTACGGTAGTTGGCCGCCACCCGTCCTAGGAAGGCGGTCGGGGCGACGCGTGGGCGACGGACATCGCGACGGCCGGGCCCGCGAGGTCAGAACGGCAGACCGGGGATGCCGCCGCCGCCGAGGCCCTGGGCGAGCGGGCCGAGCTTCTGCTGCTGGAGGTTCTGCGCGTTCTCGTTCGCCGCCTGTACGGCCGCCACGACGAGGTCGGCAAGGGTCTCGGTGTCCTCGGGGTCCACCGCCTTCGGGTCGATCTTGAGGGCACGCAGTTCGCCGGCGCCCGTCACGGTGGCCCGCACCAGGCCGCCGCCGGCCTGGCCGTCGACCTCCGTGTTCGCCAGCTCCTCCTGGGCGCGGGCCAGATCCTGCTGCATCTTCTGGGCCTGCTGGAGCAGCTGCTGCATGTTGGGCTGGCCACCACCGGGAATCACGATCAGCTCCTCTTCCGGACCTTGGTCGGTGCGGGTGTTTTCCCGCTCGCCACGAGCCTACGTGGTCTGTGCGGGTGTCGCCCCAGCACTCTTTCGAGTGACTCTCGGGTGTGGCCTATACCTGATCAAGGCCCACTTCCGGGCGGAAAAGAGGGGAAACCTTCCTCTTCGCCACCCATTGGGAGGTAGGAAAGGGTCCGGCGTGTCAGCGTCGGGAGCCACGGCGGCCTCGGGTGGCATCAGGCGTTACGCAATGTGATCGGTCGGGATCAGTAGGGAGTGCCGGGTGGGTCAGCAGCCGGAGATGCAGCCCGAGCGTCCGCCCCAGGACGGGCGGGGTGAGGGCGCGGCCGGGCTGCGGCCGGGCGATCTGACCGGGCGGGCCTTCCCGCTCGGGGACTGGGGCGAGCCGGCCGAACGGCTCGACGAGCTGTACCGGTGGGTCGAGCGGGGGGCGCTGGACACGGCCGCCTGGTACCTCGCCGACCGGGTGTGGAAGCGGCGGGGGGCGCGGGTGCTGCGGGGCGGGGCCGCGGCGGGCGCCGTGGCGGGGGCGGCACTGCCGCTGCTGGATCTCACCGGGGCGACGGCCGGGCTGGCGCCCTGGGGGTATCCGGCGCTGCTGGCGGCGGTGGCGTGCCTGGCCGTCGACCGGTTCTTCGGGGTGACGGCCGGGTGGATGAGGGACGTGGCCACGGCGCAGGCGGTACAGCGGCGGTTGCAGGTGCTGCAGTTCGACTGGGCGTCGGAGAGTGTGCGGGAGGTGCTGGGGCCGGCGGAGGGCACCGCCAGTGAGGCCGCGGAGCGGTGTCTGGGGGTGTTGCGGCGCTTCTCGGAGGACGTGACGGAGTTGGTGCGGGTGGAGACGGTGGACTGGATGGTGTCGTTTCGGACCGGGGCGGCGCCCCTGGGGTTGCAGGGGGTCATGTCCTCCGGAGGTGGCGGGCGGGGGGACGGGGGCGCGGGATCGGGGCGGTTCGTGCTGCCGCCCGGGGCGCCGGGGGCAGCGGGGCGGCCGAACATGCCCCGGCAGCGGCCGCCCGAGCCCCGGTGAGGTCTCCCCTGGGGTGGCCGGGCCCGCGGTTCTCCCGCCCCCGTCGCCCCTTCCCGGGCCCGGCCCCGGGGGCCGCGCGCCCGGACTCCAGCTTCCGGCCTGACGGCTCGTCCCCGTCCTCGTCCTCGTCCTCGTCCTCGAGGCCGCACGGACGGGCTTCCGCCAGGCGGCGTGGGAATGCCGGGCGTGGGGGGGCGGGCGCGGGCCGGACCCCCGACGGGGGCGGGCAGGGGCCGGACCCCGAGGGGGGCGGAGCCCCCTGGACGTCAGCCTCGGGTGTACGTCAGCTTTTCGCCGGTCGTCGGGTTGAGGCGCTCCAGTCGGCCGTCCGGGAGGAGGGTCACCTCCGTTGCCGCTCCGGGGGAGCAGGAGGACAGGGGATCGCCCGTGGTGACCTTGGAGGGGCCCAGGGCCAAGGGGGCCTCGGGGGCCGGGGACTGGGCCAGCGTGGCTGTGAACTCGCAGTGGTAGGCGTCGCCGTCGGCCACCAGCCGCAGGACCGTGTCGCCGACCTCCCCCTGGGTGAGGGTCAGGCGGCGGGTGTCGGTGTCGTTGATCGTGGTGGTCCAGGTGCCCAGGTAGTCCTCGGGTATCCCGTCCTCCTCCGGTGACGAGGAGGGGGACGGGGAGGTGGAGGGGGAATCGTCACCGGTGGGCGTCGGGGTCGCGGGTGCCGACGTCGTCGGGGCCGGGTTCGCCCCGGAGGTGCCGTCGTCGCCGTTCATGACCGCGTACACCGTGCCGCCGGCGGCCAGCGCGACCACCACGGCCACCGCCACGAGCAGCACCGTGGAGCGCCCGCCTCGGCGGGGCGGGTCCTGGGGCTCGTCCCCGTAGGGGGCACCGTACGTCCCCGGATCGGCCGCGTACGGGTTGTGCGGGACGGGGACCGGCATCGGTGCCCGCACCGGCACCGGCCGCTGGGGCGGGGCCTGGTACTGCTGCGGGTGGCCGTACGCCGGGTGGGCCGCGGCCAGGGTGGGGGCGTGGTCCGGTGGGGCGGAGTGCTGCGGAGCGGCCTCCGTGGAGGTGCCTTCGGGGTTCTCCGTCTCCAGGAGCCGTACCGCGTGCCGGCCGAGCTGGGCGACCAGGGCGCCGGGCAGCCACGGGTCGCGCGAGCGGCCGTCGGCGACGGTGTCCCCGGCGCCGGTGTGCTCCAGGATCCACTCCAGCGTCGGCCGGGTCTGCGGGTCCTTGCGCAGGCAGGCGCGCACCAGGTCGGCGATGCCTTCGGGCACCCGCGTGAGGTCGGGTTCCTCCTCGGCTATGCGGAACAGCAGCGCGTGCACGCCCCGTTGGTCGGCGGAGCCGAAGGGGAGGACGCCGGTGGCGGCGTAGGCGAGGACGGACCCCAGGCAGAAGACGTCGCACGCGGGCGTGATCCGGTCGCCCCGCACCTGCTCGGGGGCCATGAAGCCGGGCGAGCCGATCACCGCGCCGGTCTGCGTGAGGCCGCCGTCGCCGAGGTACGTCATGGCGCCGTCGCCGGTCACGGTCTCCAGCGCCCGCGCGACGCCGAAGTCGATGACGCGGGGGCCCTCGATGGTGACCATCACGTTGGAGGGCTTGAGGTCGCGGTGCACGATCCCGGCCGCGTGGATGTTGGTGAGGGCGTGCGCGAGACCGGCGGCGAGGATGCGCACGGAGCGTTCCGGCAGCGGGCCGTGGTCGTGGCCCACCACCTGCTGGAGGCTGGGCCCGGCGACATAACCGGTGGCGACCCAGGGCACGGCGGCCTCGGTGTCGGCGTCGAGGACGGGCGCGGTCCAGAACCCGCCGACCCGCTGGGCGTTGCGCACCTCCTGGCGGAACCGCGCCCGGAACTCCTCCCGCTCGGCCAGGTCGGGGCGGACCAGCTTCACGGCGACGGTCCGTCCGCGGTCCGAGCGGGCGAGGAAGACCTGCCCCATTCCGCCTGCCCCCAGCCGCCCGAGCAGCCGGTAGCCGCCGATCCGCTGCGGATCCCCCGGTCCCAGCTTCTCCATGGCAGCTCCGCCTTTCCCCCACAGGTGATCGAGCCGAGAATAAACCGGCCATTCAGGGAGTCGAGCGGTGTGCTGTCTACGGTTCCATAACGGGGGGCTCGGCATCGAACGGTTCCAGCTTCTCCAGGACCTGGGACAGCCGTTCCAGCGCGCGGACGGCCTCGGCCAGCTCCGCCTCCCCGTACGCCTCGGCCAGCCGGTCGGCGAAGGCCGCGTGGCCGGGGTCGACACGGGCGATCGCGGCGCGCCCCTGCGCGGTGGGCGCCAGCAGTTTCGCGCGCCGGTGCGCCGGGTTGGGCCGGTACTCCGCGAGCCCCTTGCCGACCAGCAGGTCGGCCACGCGCTGCACGCTCTGCCGGGTGATGCCCATGGCGCGGGCGATGCCGGACACCGGGAGGGGTTCGGTGAGGACCGCGCCCAGCACCTGCCACCAGGCGGCCGTGAGTCCGCAGGGGCGGGCCAGTGCCTCCGCGACGCCGAGGAACTGGCCGTTGAGCTTGAAGACGCCGAGCGCTCCCCGGCTGAGCAGGTCCTGCCGCTCCCGGCTCACTGCGCGCCGGCCTTCTGGAGGACGGCGTAGGCCTCCGGGTCGGAGTCGTGGAACAGCCGGTACCAGGCGTCGAGCACCTCGCCGTCGTACACGCCGAGCAGACGGAGGATCTCGCGGGCGAAGGCGACGGGCTCGGTGGGTCCGGCGGTGACGAGGTGTGCGTCGGTGACGGCGTCGGCGTCGACGTAGTGGCCGCCGCCCGCGTATCCGGTGGCGGCGAGGTAGGAGGAGACGGCGCTGGTGTGGGCGCGGTCGTCGAGCAGCCCGGCGCGGGCGAGTCCGGCGGTGGCGCCGCAGATCGCGGCGACGGGGGTGCCCGCGGCCAGGAACTCGCCCGCCGTGCGGGCGAAGGGCGCGAGGTCGTCGGAGGTGTCCCACAGGTCGGCGCCCGGCAGGATCAGCAGCGCGCCCTCCCCGGGGCGTACGTCCGCCAGCGCGAGGTCGGGCTGGACGCGGAGTCCGCCGAGGCTGGTCACCGGGCGGGTGGAGGCGCCCACCGTGCGGATCTCGTACCCGGCGCGGGCGAGGTGGGCGGTCGTGTGGCCGGTCTCCCAGTCGGCCAGGGTGTCGTAGACGGCGAGGTACACGGGCCTGCGGGGGGTCTCGCTGGTGCTCATGGCTTCTCCTCGGCCGACGGAACCTTATGACAGCATCCTGGCAAATTGCCAGCATGCTGTCAATGGCGGCCGTCATCCTGCCCGGGTCCGCCCCCTCCACGCCCGACAACCTGTCGCGTAATCCGCCCACGCAGGGAACAGGACGCCGATACCCTTCCGCATCGCGGACATTTACGCTCACCCGCATGACCCCTCAGACCGACCCCCGGACCGGCGCCGCCGTGAAGGCCACGGACCGCGCCCACGTCTTCCACTCCTGGTCCGCGCAGGAACTCATCGACCCGCTCGCCGTGGCCGGCGCCGAGGGGTCGTACTTCTGGGACTACGACGGCAAGCGCTACCTCGACCTCACCAGCGGGCTCGTCTACACCAACATCGGCTACCAGCACCCCAAGGTCGTCGCCGCGATCCAGGAGCAGGCCGCACACCTGACCACCTTCGCGCCCGCCTTCGCCGTCGAGGCCCGCTCCGAGGCGGCCCGGCTGATCGCCGAGCGCACCCCCGGCGACCTCGACAAGATCTTCTTCACCAACGGCGGCGCCGACGCCGTGGAGCACGCGGTGCGCATGGCACGGCTGCACACCGGGCGCGCCAAGGTGCTGTCGGCGTACCGCTCGTACCACGGCGGCACGCAGCAGGCCGTGAACATCACCGGCGACCCGCGCCGCTGGGCCTCCGACTCGGCCACCGCCGGGGTGGTGCACTTCTGGGCGCCGTATCTGTACCGTTCCCGCTTCTACGCGGAGACGGAGGAGCAGGAGTGCGCGCGGGCGCTGGAGCACCTGGAGACGACGATCCTCTTCGAGGGGCCCGCGACGATCGCCGCGATCGTCCTGGAGACCATCCCCGGCACGGCCGGGATCATGGTGCCGCCGCCCGGCTATCTGGCCGGCGTCCGCGAACTGTGCGACCGGTACGCGATCGTCTTCGTCCTGGACGAGGTGATGGCCGGGTTCGGCCGCACCGGTGAGTGGTTCGCGGCCGACCTGTCCGGCGTCGTGCCCGACCTGATGACCTTCGCCAAGGGCGTGAACAGCGGATACGTGCCGCTGGGCGGGGTCGCGATCTCCGGGGCGATCGCCGAGACCTTCGGCAAGCGGCCGTACCCCGGCGGTCTCACCTACTCCGGGCACCCGCTCGCCTGCGCCGCCGCCGTCGCCACGATCAACGTGATGGCGGAGGAAGGCATCGTCGACAACGCGAAGAACCTCGGCGCCTCCGTCGTCGGGCCGGGGCTGCGGGAGCTGGCCGGGCGGCACCCGAGCGTCGGCGAGGTGCGCGGTGTCGGCATGTTCTGGGCGCTGGAGCTGGTGAAGGACCGCGAGACGCGCGAGCCGCTGGTGCCGTACAACGCCAGTGGTGAGGCGAACGCGCCGATGGCAGCGTTCGGCGCCGCCGCCAAGAAGGCCGGGGTGTGGCCCTTCATCAACATGAACCGCACCCACTTCGTGCCGCCGTGCAACGCCGGCGAGGCGGAGCTGAAGGAGGGCCTCGCGGCGCTGGACACGGCGCTCTCGGTGGCCGACGAGTACACCGGATGACCGGCGCGCACCGGACGGCCGGGCGGTACCGGAAGGCGGACGAGCCCGCCGGATGACCGCGGTTGTGCGGACAAGCCCTTGAATTCGTCGAACGCGTAAGGTGACGTGCTCGTACCTACCGACGAGCACGCCATCGGCCGATGGCGCCCACGCCGTCGACCGGCGTATGCGACGAGGACGAGGGAGACGCCCCGACCATGCCCGCCAGCAGCGGCAACGGCGCCGTGACCCGCAGCACTCTGCGGCGGCAGATCGCCGACGCGCTTCGCGACGAGGTGCTGGCCGGACGGCTCCAGCCGGGCCAGGAGTTCACGGTGAAGGAGATAGCCGAGCAGTACGGCGTCTCCGCGACCCCTGTCCGTGAGGCGCTGGTCGACCTGTCGGCGCAGGGGCTGCTGGAGGCCGACCACCACCGGGGCTTCCGGGTGCCCGAGTACTCCGTGGCCGACTTCCGGGACATGGTCGAGGCGCGCAGCCTGGTCATCGAGGGCATGTTCCTGGCCCTGGACGCGGGCAGACAGCGCTTCCAGGACCTGGACGACCCGCGGATCGCGGCGGCCGTCGCGGGGGTGCGCCGGCGCGGCGAGGAGGCCCAGCGGGCCGCCGCCGCCGGTGACCTCACCGTGCTCATCGGATACGACCTGCGGTTCTGGCGCGAGTTGAGCGCCCTGTTCGGAAACCCGTATCTCGGCGACTTCCTGAACCGGCTGCGCGTGCAGACCTGGGTGTGCCTCGTGCAGCACCTGCGCCGGCTGTCCGAACTGCGCGGCCATCTGTGGTCCGGCCACACCGAACTGGTCGACGCCCTGTATCACCGCGACACCGCCACGGCCCGTGCGATCCTCGCCTCGTACAACACCCACTCGCTCGCGCTGATCGAGCGGCTGGCGGCCGGATGAGCGGGACGGACACCGCCGAGGAGTCCCACGGCGTCCCCGAGTCCCGCCGAACCACCCGGTCCCGCCGAAGCACGGAGCCCCGTCGGAGCACGGAGTCCGGCGAAACTCCCGCCTCCCGCGCCATGACTGGCTCTCAGGCGGTCCCCGACCTCTCCGTCGTCGTGCCCGCCTACAACGAGGAACGTCGGCTCGGTCCCACCCTCGACGCACTCGTCCGGCAGCTCGCCGCAGCCGAGGACCGGTGGGGCAGCTGGGAGATCGTGGTCGCCGACGACGGCTCCACCGACGCCACCCGCGAGATCGTCGCCCTGCGCCGCGACGGCCGGCTGCGGCTGATCACCAGCCCCCGCAACCGTGGCAAGGGGCACGCCCTGCGGCTCGGCGTGGGTGCCAGCCGGGGGCGGCGCGTGCTGATCACCGACGCCGATCTCGCCGTACCCGCCGACGAACTGGAACGGCTCGACAAGGCGCTCTCGGAGGGCGCCGCGGCGGCGGTGGGCTCCCGTGCCGTGCCGGGATCGACGCTGGGCGTCCGCCGGCACCCGGTGCGCGAGCTGCTCGGCAGCGCCGGCAACCTGCTGATCCGCACGACGACCGTGCGCGGGATACGCGACACCCAGTGCGGATTCAAGCTGTTCGACGGCGACAAGGTCCGCGCCGCGTTCGCCGCGTCCCGGCTGGACGGCTGGGCCATCGACGTGGAGGTGCTGCGCCACTTCCAGCGGGCGCACTGGCCGGTCGCCGAGGTCCCGGTGCACTGGTCGCACCGGCCCGGCTCCAAGATCCGCCCGCTGGACTACCTCCGCTTCCCGCGCGACCTGATCCGCCTGCGCCTGCCCGCCCCGAGAGCCGCCGACACCGCTGCCGCCGCCCTCTTCCTCGCACTGGCCGTCGCGCTCCACGCCGGCCGCTTCTTCGACCCGGCCCACCGCTACCTCACCGACTCCCTCCAGGACCAGAACCAGTGGGAGTGGTTCTTCGCGGTGACCGCCGACAACATCGCCCACCTGCGGAACCCGCTGTTCAGCGACCTCCAGGGGGTCCCCGACGGCGTGAACCTGATGGCGAACACCGCCATGCTCGGCCTGTCGGTCCCGCTCACCCCGGTCACGCTCCTGTGGGGTCCGGCGGTCGCCCTCAGCCTGGCGACCACGCTGGGCCTCGCGGCCACCGCGGCGGCCTGGTACCGGCTGATCCGGCGTCGGCTCGTGCCGCAGCGCGGTGCGGCCTTCGCCGGGGCCGCGCTGGCCGCCTTCGCTCCGCCGATGGTCAGCCACGCCAACGCCCACCCCAACTTCGTCGTCCTGTTCATGATTCCGGCGATCATCGACCGGACCCTGCGGCTGAGCGCGGGCACCCGGGTCGTCCGCGACGCGGTGATCCTCGGCCTGATGGCGGCCTACCAGGTCTTCCTCGGCGAGGAGGCCCTGCTGCTGGCCGCGCTGGGCATGCTCCTGTTCGCCGCCGCCCACGCCGCCGTACGGCCCGGCGAGGCGCGCACGGCCGCGCGCCCCCTGCTGCGCGGCCTGGCGATCGCCGCGGCCGTCTGCCTGACCCTGGTCGTCTACCCGCTGGCCTGGCAGTTCTCCGGCCCGCAGAGCTACACCCACCTCGACCACGGCCCCGGTGCCGCCAACACCGTCCACGCCCTGCTGACCTTCGCCGAGCGGTCCCTCCTCGCGGGCGACGCCGACCGCGCGAACGCCCTCTCCCTCAACCCGACCGAACAGAACGCCTTCTACGGCTGGCCCCTGCTCCTCCTCGCCCTGGCGATCACCGTCGGCCTGTGGCGCCGGCCCGTCGTCAGGGCGCTGGCGTTCACCGCGGCGGCCGCGGCCGTCCTCTCCCTGGGCCCGCGCGTCCACGTCCCACTGACCGACGCCGAGGTCCCCGGCCCCTGGGCACCCCTGGCCGGCCTCCCGCTACTGGAATCGGTCATCGTCAGCCGCGTCGCGATGATCTGCGCGCCCGTCCTCGGCATGCTGCTCGCCCTCGCCCTCGGCCGGCTGGCGAGCGCCCGCTCCCCGCGCACGCGGTACGCCGGACTCGTCGCCGTCTGCCTGGCCCTGCTCCCCCTCGTCCCGGCCCCGCTGAGGTCCGAGCCGCGCGCCGAGGTGCCCGCCTTCTTCACCGGCGGCGCCTGGACGGCGTACGTGCGCCCCGGCGAGTCCCTCGTGCCGGTGCCGCTGCCCGATCCCGCCGCGGCGGAGGCCCTGCACTGGCAGACCACGGCCGGCCTCGGCTTCCGGATGCCGGGCGGCTACTTCAACCGGCCCTACGGCGACGGCGACCGCAGCGGCGTCTACGGCGTCCCGCTGAACTGGACGGCGAGCCTGCTGAAGGACGTGCGCGAGTCGGGCGTCGCCCCGGTGATCGGCGACCGTGCGCGGGAGGAGGCCCGCCGGGACCTCGCCCACTGGCGGGCGGGCGCGCTCGTGCTCGCCCCGCAGCCGCACGACGGGCCGTTGCGGACCACGCTGGACGAGCTGGTGGGCCGCCCCGGTACGTGGGTGGCCGGAGTGTGGGTATGGGACCTGCACGAAGGGAGCTGACGCAGGACGCACCGACTACCCTTCCCAGTTCGGGCAAGCAATGACCGCGCGACACCCTGAGTGAGGAGCTCTCTTTGGCCTGTGACCTGTGGCTGGTGCCGCTCGTCGACGTGTTGTGCCACACCCCCGACAATCCCTTCGCCGAGGAACTCGCGCAGTACAACAAGGTGCTCGCCGAGTCGGGCCTGCCGCCCGTGCCGGTGTACCAGTACATGCCGGGCCTGTCCGGAGACGTCGCCCCCGTGGCCGGCTTCGACTACGACGCCCTGCACTTCCTGCGTCGCGCCTACCTGCTCCAGGTGTGCGGACTGCCGGTGACCCCGGTCGACGACCTGGGGGGCGACTACGAGCAGCTCCTGGAGATGTTCGAGTCGACGGCCCAGCAGTCCCACCTGGTCTGGCACTACGACCACGCGGGCGCCTACGTCCCGGTGGACTTCCCGCACCCCCTGTCCAACGACGAACTCCTCGCCGGGGGTGGCCCGCTGGGTTCCGCCCAGTCCCTGCTGCGCGAACTGGAATACGTCGCCCCGTCGATCGGAATCGACCCGGCCAACCCGCCGGCCGCGCCGCAACCTCCGGCCGCCCCGACCGACCTGGAGGAACCGGCGGTCGCGCCCCCTTACGACCCGAGCCCGTTCGCCCGCGAACGGCACGTGTGGCTCGGGCTGCACGCGGCGGCCACGCGAAGTCTGGCGCAGGGTTCGATGATCGTGTTCAGCTGAGCCGTCAGCGGCCGAGCTGGGACAGGCCCCTCTGCACGTCGTCGAGGTTCATGATCGGCGTGTAGGTGATCTCCGCGCCGAGGTTGAGGAAGAACGGCTCGCTGATCGCCGGCATCTGGGAGCTGTCCTGCATGTCGAAGACCAGGAAGGCCGTGCGCTTCCCCTGGTCGGACGTGAAGTAGGCCGCCTCGGGCTTGAGCTGTTCCACGAACTCCTGGATCAGTTTCGGCAGGGTGCCACTGCGGATCGCCTCGTTGGCCTTCTCCGTGTCCATCCGGGCCTTGAGCAGTACGCGCATCGCGCTCACCTTCTTCTGGTCGACGCGCGAGGTTCTGTTCTCAGCGTATGCCTGTTCGCGTCACATCTCCCGGTGAGACCGACGGCCGCCCCGCGTGAGCGGAAGGCGGCCGTCGACTGGCCCTGTCGGCCCCTCGGATGCCTCAGATGAACGAGTTGATCTCGATCGTCTCGTCCCGGCCCGGACCCACGCCGATCGCGGAGATCGGGGCGCCGGACATCTCCTCCAGCGCCTTGACGTAGTCCTGGGCGTTCTTCGGCAGGTCCGCGAAGGTCTTGGCCTTCGTGATGTCCTCGGACCAGCCCGGAAGGGTCTCGTAGATCGGCTTCGCGTGGTGGAAGTCGGACTGCGAGTACGGGAGTTCCTCGACGCGCTTGCCGTCGATCTCGTACGCCACGCAGACCGGGATCTGCTCCCAGCCGGTCAGGACGTCGAGCTTGGTGAGGAAGAAGTCGGTCAGGCCGTTCACGCGGGTCGCGTAGCGGGCGATGACCGCGTCGAACCAGCCGCAGCGGCGGTCACGGCCGGTGGTGACGCCCCGCTCGCCGCCGATGCGGCGCAGAGCAGCGCCGTCCTCGTCGAACAGCTCCGTCGGGAACGGACCGGCGCCGACCCGGGTCGTGTACGCCTTGAGGATGCCGATGACCCGGCTGATCTTCGTCGGGCCCACGCCGGCGCCGGTGCAGGCGCCGCCCGCGGTCGGGTTCGACGAGGTGACGAAGGGGTACGTGCCGTGGTCGATGTCCAGGAGCGTGCCCTGGCCGCCCTCGAAGAGGACCACCTTGTCGTCCTCAAGGGCCTGGTTGAGCACCAGGACCGTGTCGGCGACGTACGGGCGGAGCTTCTCCGCGTAGCCCAGCAGCTCCTCGACGACCTGCTCGACCGCGATGGCACGGCGGTTGTAGAGCTTGGTCAGGAGCTGGTTCTTGACGTCGAGCGCCGCCTCGACCTTCTGCTCCAGGATCGACTCGTCGTACAGGTCCTGTACGCGGATGCCGACCCGGTTGATCTTGTCGGCGTAGGTCGGGCCGATACCCCGGCCCGTGGTGCCGATCTTCCGCTTTCCGAGGAAGCGTTCCGTCACCTTGTCGACAGTCACGTTGTAGGGCGTGATGATGTGCGCGTTGCCGCTGATGAGCAGCTTCGACGTGTCGACGCCTCGCTCGTTCAGACCGCTCAGCTCGGAGAGCAGGACCGACGGATCGACGACGACTCCGTTTCCGATGACGGGCGTACATCCGGGCGACAGGATTCCGGAAGGGAGGAGATGCAGTGCGTACTTCTGGTCGCCCACGACGACCGTGTGGCCGGCGTTGTTGCCGCCCTGGTAACGCACCACATAATCCACCGAGCCGCCGAGCAGGTCGGTGGCTTTTCCCTTGCCCTCGTCACCCCACTGAGCACCGAGCAGCACAAGTGCGGGCACGCGCGTACACCCCTTCCGGGTGGGGCATGTCCAGGGTCAGGGGCGTACGCGGAGGCTCTCACCACCGCGTGCACCACGACCGTCGTCGGTCGCGGTACCGCGACCGTCATCGGCCGCCACGCGACCGTCGTCGGTCGCACACCGTCGGACCCGGATGCCCCGGAATAGACGAAGCCCCTGGCGCAATAGCGCAAGGGGCTCTTGCACAAAGATGCTACCCGAGGAAGCGAGGCAGGACCGAGGTGGCGACTTTCGCGACGCCGGACCAGCTGCTGGTGATCATCGATCCGGTCGCCCGGAGGACGGACGGCGAGTCCGTACGGATCGCGAAAGACGTGCTCAGCGCGGGTGCGGCCGCGAAAGTGTGCCTCCCCGAGGACGCGGAGGAATTCGCTCGCGTCCTCGCGCGCCGCGGCTCGCGGCGGCCGGTCGTGATCGGTGACGACCGTGCGCTGATGCGGGCGGTGGCCCTGCTGCACCGGCAGCGGGAGCTGACCGACTGCGTGCTGTCGATGGTGCCCGTGGGCAGCGCCCTGAGCGTCGCGCAGGCCCTGGGGGTCCCCCTGGGGGCGGTCGCGGCGGCGCGGGCCGTCCTGGACGGCGCCGAGCGGCGCCTGGACCTGCTCGTCGACGACAGCGACGGGGTCGTCCTGGGCACACTGCGGATCCCGCCGCTGTCCGGCCAGGACGACCGGCGGGACGCGGGCGGCGTACGGCCGTGGCTGCGGACCTGCCGGTCCCTCGTCCGCACCCTGGTCCCGTCCCGGCCGGCCCCGGCCCCGTCGGTGCCCGGCCCCACGCGGCTGCGGGTCGAGGTCGACGGGGTGACGCTGGTCGACCTGGACCAGCCCGTGGAGGCGGTGTCGGTGACGCCGGACGCCTCCGGCACGGCGTTCGTGGCGGTCCGGCCGGTCTCGGTGGGCGCGGAGGCGTCCCCGCTGGAGGCTCGTGGCCGCACGGTGACGGTGTCCGGAGCTGACTTCCGCTACCGGGCCGACGCGGCGGTGGCGGGGCCGGTACGGCGGCGGACGTGGGTGGTGCGCGAGGGCGCGCTGGGACTGGTGCTGCCGGGGCGGTGAGCGAGGGGCGGTGTCGGAGGCGGGCGGTGTCGGAGGCGGGACGGGGACGCAGGGGGGCGGGGGCGGGGGCTCGCCCTGGGCTCAGGGCTCAGGGCCCAGGGCTCAGGGCTCAGGGCCCTGGGCTCAGCTGGGACTCCGCGCTCGCGCTCGGATTCAGCCGATCTCCACCGTGAGCCCCTTCAGGCCTCTGATCACGAAGTTGGGCGTGCGTTCGGGCTCCGCCGCCAGGCGCAGCGTGGGGGCCTTCGCCAGGAGGGCTCCCATCGAGGCGGCCAGCTCGATGCGGGCGAGGGGGGCGCCGATGCAGTAGTGGATGCCCGCGCTGAAGGAGATGTGCGGGTTCTCCCCGCGGGTCAGGTCCAGGCGGTCCGGGGCGGCGAAGACCGCGGGGTCATGGTTGGCGGAGCCGAACAGCATCGCGATCTCCGCACCCCGCGGGATCACCGTGCCGTCGATCTCGATCTCGTCGAGAACCCAGCGCTCGAAGAGCTGGAGCGGGGTGTCGTAGCGCATCAGCTCCTCCACGGCGGAGGGGACCAGGGAGTGGTCGGCGCGCAGGGCCGCCAGCTGGCCGGGGTTGCGGAACAGCGCCCACCAGCCGTTGACCGTGGCGTTCACCGTCGCCTCGTGGCCCGCGTTCAGCAGGAGCACGGCCGTCGAGATCATCTCCTGCTCGGTGAGCCGGTCGCCCTCGTCGTGCGCCGCGATCAGTCCGGAGATCAGGTCGTCGCCGGGCTCCTTGCGGCGGGCCGCGATCAGCTCCCGCAGATACTCGGAGAACTCCACCGACGCGCGTACCGCCCTGCGGGCCGTCTCCTGCGAGGGGCTCAGCTCGTACATCCCGCAGATGTCCGCCGACCAGGGCCTGAGCGGGGCCCGCTCCGACGCCGGGATGCCCAGCATCTCGGCGATCACCGCCACCGGCAGCGGTTCCGCGACGTCCGTCAGCAGATCGCCGCCGCCGGCCGCCACCAGCCCGTCCACCAGCTCACCGGCCAGCCGCTCCACATACGGCTTGAGCCGCTCGACCGTGCGCGGGGTGAACGCCTTCGACACCAGACGCCGGATCCGGGTGTGGTCCGGCGGCTCCAGATCGAGCATCCCGTGGTCGTTCAGCGTGTGGAACGGCTCGTGCTCCGCCGGGGGCGCCGTCCGTCCGAAGTCCTCGTGGGTGAAGCGGTGCTGGTAGGTACGTCCCAGCCGCCGGTCCCGCAGCAGCGTCGAGACGTCCGCGTGGTGCGGCACCAGCCACTGGTCGGTGGGCTCGTACCGGATGACCCGGCCCCGCTCCCGCAGCTCGGCGTACGCCGGGTAGGGGTCGGCCACGAACGCCGGGTCCCAGGGATCGAAGCGAAGGTCGTCGACTGCTGCCATGACCGGACGCTAGCCCGTCACCCCCGCCGCTGACCAGGGGTGCCTCATCCCGGTCTCACCAACCGCGCCTCGTACGCGAACACCGCCGCCTGGGTGCGGTCCCGCAGGCCCAGCTTCACCAGGATCCTGCTGACGTGCGTCTTGATCGTGGACTCGGCCACCACCAGCCGCCCTGCTATCTCCGCGTTGGACAGGCCCTGCGCGATGAGGACCAGCACCTCCGTCTCGCGCTCGGTCAGGTCGCCGTAGGACGCCTGGGCGCCGCGGGGCAGCCGGGGGCCGTCGGTCAGCTTGGAGAACTCGGTGATCAGGCGCCGGGTGACGGACGGGGCGAGGAGGGCCTCCCCGGCGGCCACGATCCGGACGCCGTCGGCGAGCTGGCGGGCGGAGGCGTCCTTCAGCAGGAAGCCGGAGGCTCCGGCGCGCAACGCCTGGTAGACGTACTCGTCGAGGTCGAACGTGGTGAGGACCAACACCTTCGCCGTGCCGTCCGCGGCCACGATCTCCCGCGTCGCCTCGATGCCGTTCAGCTCGGGCATCCGGATGTCCATCAGCACGACGTCGGGGGCCAGTTCACGGACGCGGTCCACCGCCTCGCGTCCGTTGACCGCCTCCCCGACGACCTCGATGTCCGGCATCGCGTTCAGCAGGACGGAGAAGCCCTCGCGGACCATCATCTGATCGTCGGCGATCAGCACTCGGATCGTCATGCCGCACCGTCCCCCACCGCGGCCATCGGTACCGGAAGGAAGACCGCCACCTCGTAACCACCGTCCCGTGTCGGCTCCGCCGTCATCTCGCCGTTCAGCATGGACACCCGCTCCCGCATGCCCGTGATGCCGTGCCCCGCCCCCGGTGAGGGCTTCACCAGGGAGGGCTTGGGCGGCGGGCCGTTGACGATGCGCAGACCCAGCCCGCCGAGCACGTAGCCGATCTCCACGCTGGCGCTCGCGCCGGGCGCGTGCCGCAGGGTGTTGCTCAGGGCCTCCTGCACGATCCGGTACGCCGACAGCTCCACACCCTGCGGCAGTTCCCGCACCGCGCCGGTCACCACCTTCTCGACCGGGAGGCCGGCCTCCCGCACGTTGGCCAGGAGCCCGTCCAGCTCGGCGAGCGTGGGCTGCGGGGTGTCCGGGGCCTCGTAGTCCTCGGCGCGGACCACGCCCAGGACCCGGCGCAGCTCGGTCAGGGCCGCGACCGCGTTCTCCCGGATCGTGGCGAACGCCTTCTCCAACTCCGGCGGCGGGTTCTCCACCCGGTACGGGGCGGCCTCCGCCTGGATGGCGACGACCGACATGTGGTGGGCGACCACGTCGTGCAGCTCGCGGGCGATCGTGGTGCGCTCCTCCAGCAGCGTGCGCCGGGAACGCTCGTGCGCGGTCACCGTCTGCTGGGCGGTCACCTCCTCCTCGGCCTGCCGGCGGATGTGCCAGACGGTGACGGCGAGCAGGATGAGCGCGGAGAGAACCAGCATCGGCGCGACGTTGGTGCTGTAGTGGCCCCAGCTGAAGGCCGTCTCGGCGACGAAGCCGTAGGCGAGGGTCAAGAGCCACATCCAGGCCGCCGTGCGCGGCCGGGTGCGTATCGCCACGACGGCCAGCACCACGAGGTGGGAGACGAAGCTGCCCGGCAGCCACGGCCAGTCGCTCCACGCCGTGCCGATGGCGGCGACGAGTGTCGTCGACACCAGCGACAGCCAGAACGCGCCCGCCGGGCGGATGAGCGTCAGCAGCACGGGGGCCAGCGCCAGCAGCCCGCACACCAGGCCCGTGACGCCGCCACCGCCGTCGGCCAGGGAGACCAGCAGGGCCAGCGCGCCGGCCGCCCCGACCAGCGCGTGCCGGGACCAGGTGGCGTACACCCGCTTGCGGCCGGTCAGCCGGCGGGTGATGCGGCCGTTGGGCTCACGGCGGGGCAGGGGGCGGTAGGCGAAGGCATCCTCGAAAAGGTCCTCCCGCAGCCCCCGCAGGGCGCCCATGGCCGCCCGGATCTCCGGGCTGCGCGGCCGGTAGGTCGCGTACGGATCGTCCGGCGGCGTGGTGTGCGTCTGGGTCGTCTCGGTCACATCAGAACCGTAGGCGGAGAGGGGGCGGCGGTCGTCACCAGTGAGACGGGTTCCGCCGGGTCCGTCTCAAGTACTACGGGTCGGTGCCCGTACGCCGGTCCCACCGGGAGGTCGGTATCCGGCGGGTCTCACCAGCCCCGACGACTCGTAGGTGACGGCCGCGAGGTGGGCGAATCGAGGTGGGTGACCGCGGCGCCGGGTCCGCCGTCCATCGACGCCCGACGGCCCGCCCAGGCCACCAGCACCGCCGTCGCCCACGACTCCGCCCCGCCGCACAGGCCACCTGGACCGCCGTCGCCCACCACTCCGCCCCGCCGCACAGGAGCCACCCCGGGCCCGCCCGGCCCTCGGGCGTCCCTCACGGGCCACGGGTCCGCGGCCGTCGCTCGCGTCCCGCCGGGGCTCCGTCGTCGGCGGCCGCTCCCCGTCACCAGGGGTGCGACGGGGAGCCCCACCACAGTGGCCCGGTCCTCCCTCCCCGCGCACGACTCACCACGCCAACTGGGCGATCTCCTCCGCCACCACCGCGCACGCGTCGGCCACCGGGTCGATCAGCGGGAAGTGACCCACGTCCTCCAGCAGCGTCAGACCCACCACCTCGCCCGCCTTCGCCGCCGCGTCCGCGTACGACTCGGCGACGGCCTCCGGGACGATCAGGTCGGTGCGGCCCTGGACCAGGGTCGTCGCGATGCCGGTCGGCAGCAGCAGCGTGGGGTCGGCGTACGGCCGCCGTTCACCGAAGTGGGCCGGTCCGCCGACCAGTTGGTGTGCCGCCCCGCCGCACACGTCCAGCTTCTCGGCGACCTCGAAGTCGGCGATCGGCGCGAGGGCGACCACGCCGCGCAGCGGGGGCGGCCCGTCGAGGCGCCAGGGGGCGCCGGCCGGCAGGACGTGCCGGGCCGCGGCCCACAGAGCGAGGTGGCCGCCCGCCGAGTGCCCGGTGAGCACCGTGCGGCGCAGGTCCGCCTGCGGCAGTGTCTCCCGGACGAGGGCGGGCAGTGCGTCCAGCGCGGCGGCGACGTCGTCGAAGGTGTCGGGCCAGCGACCGGCGACCGGCGCCCCGCCGACCGGCCCCGCGGGCACCCCTTCGGGCGCCTCCTCGCCCCGTCGGTACTCCACGTTGGCCACGGCGAAGCCCCGCCGCGCCAGGAAGACCACGAAGGGCGTGATGTGCCGGCGGTCGTACGGCGCCCGCCACGCCCCTCCGTGCAGGACCACCACCAGCGGCGCGGGGGCGGTCGTGCCGCGCGGAGCGTAGAAGTCGATCAGCTGGTCGGGATGGTCGCCGTAGGCGGCGGTGGAGTCGGGCTCGACCACCGGATGCGAGAAGGCCGACTCCTCTTCGGCGGCGGCCCGGGCTGCGACGACGTCGTCCGGCATGCTCCAACCTCTCAGCGACAAAACGGAATTGGACGGAACGGTGATGGCGGACCCGGTGAAGAGGCGGCCGTTGGCGGGGACGGTATCAGGCCCGTGACGTGCGCGGACACGCGGATGTCACGCTCGGTAAGGGGCAAACGGTTCTGCTGTTTCGTTACGCTGACGTCCTGGGCGCGATGCCCCCCGTACGTGCACCAAGGAGGCCGTTATGTCCGTAGAGCCCGGCACCGTGCGTCCCGGAGGGCGTACCGCGCGTGTGCGTGCCGCCGTGCTCCGGGCGGCCGGGGACGCGCTGGTCGAGGAGGGGTTCGACCGGCTCGATCTCGCGGACGTCGCGCGGCGGGCGGAGGTCGGCAAGACGACCGTGTACCGGCGGTGGGGGTCCGTGACGGGGCTGGTCACCGATCTCCTCGCCGAGATGGCGGAGACGTCGTCGCCCCGTGAGGAGACCGGGGCGGTGCTGACGGATCTGCTGGCCAACGCGGGGCTCGTGCAGCGGACGTTGGCCGATGTCCGCCAGGGGGCGCTGTTCCGGGCGGTGATCGCGGCGGCGGCCTGTGACCCGCGCACGGCGGAGGCGTTGCGGCGGTTCTACGAGGTGCGGGTCGCCGAGTGGGCGCCGTGCGTGGATCAGGCGGTCGCACGAGGGGAACTGCCCGTCGGGACCGACGCGGAGGCAGTGGTGCGGGCGGTGTCGGCGCCGCTGTACTACGAGTGGCTGACCGCGGGGGTGGTGCCGGACGCTCCGGCCGCGGAGCGGGCTGCGCGGGCTGCCTGTGCCGCCGCCGCGGCGGGGGTGTACGTCGCTTCTCGGTGACCGTGCGCCGGGGGTGGCCGGGGGGGGAGGGCGGTGGGCGTCCACCCTGCGACGACCGGGAGACGCGACCGTGGGGAGGCGGGCGTCCACCCTGCGACGACCGGGAGACGCGACCGTGGGAAGGCGGGCGTCCACCCTGCGACGACCGGGAGACGCGACCGTGGGAAGGCGGGCGTCCACCCTGCGACGACCGGAAGGGGTGACGGCGGGATGGTCCCCTGTCCTTCCCCCCTCCCGCCGGCGGAAGCACTCTCCTCGAGCCGGCAGCCGCGCCAGCGACACGACTGCCGTCGGGGCGGCGGCCCCGGCAACCGGGCCGGCGCCGCCCGGCGGCTCAGCCCCCCAACACCTCCCCCAGGACCCGCCCCGCCCGTTCCACGTCCGCGAATCTGACGTACAGCGGGGTGAAGCCGAAGCGGAGTACGTCCGGGTGGCGGAAGTCGCCGACCACTCCGCGTGCGATCAGGCGGCGCATCACCTCGCCCGCGTCGTCGCAGCGCAGGGCGATCTGGCTGCCTCGCTGGTCGTGGGGGAGCGGGGTGAGGCACTCCACCGTGCCGTCGGGGACGTAGGAGGCGACGCACTCCAGGAAGAAGTCCGTCAGCGCGAGCGACTTGGCGCGGACGGCGTCGACGGACACGCCCTGCCAGACCTCCAGCGCCGCCTCCAGGGCGAGCATCGACAGGATGTCCGGGGTGCCGACCCGCCCGCGCAGGACGCCGGGGGCGGCCTCGTAGCCGGGACGCATGCCGAAGGGCTCGGCGTGCGAGTTCCAGCCGGGCAGCGGGGAGTCGAAGCGGTCCTGGTGGTCACGCCGTACGTACAGGTACGCCGGCGAACCAGGACCGCCGTTCAAGTACTTGTAGGTGCAGCCGACCGCGAGGTCCACGCCGTGCTCGTCGAGGCCGACCGGCAGCGCGCCCGCGCTGTGGCACAGGTCCCAGACCGCGATCGCGCCCGCCGCGCGCACGGCGGCGGTGAGGGCGGGCAGGTCGTGCAGCCGTCCGGTGCGGTAGTCGACGTGGTTGAGCAGCACGGCGGCCGTACGGCCCGACAGGGCCGCCGGCACCTCCGCCGGGGCCACCGGCCGCAGCGTCCGACCGGTCAACCGGGCCGCCGACGCGGCGATGTAGCCGTCCGTGGGGAAGGTGCTCGCGTCGACGAGGATCTCGTCCCGCTCCTCCCCCGCCAACCGGACCGCGCCCACAACGGCCTTGAGGACGTTGACGCTGGTGGAATCGCCCACGACGATCTGCCCGGCGGCGGCGCCCACCAGCGGGGCGATCAGGTCGCCGATCCGCTCGGGCGCGGTCCACCAGCCGCTCTCGTCCCAGGAGCGGATGCGCAACTCGCCCCACTGGCGGCGGACGACGTCGTCCAGACGGCCGGGGACGGACGCGGGCAGCGCGCCCAGCGAGTTGCCGTCGAGGTAGACGACCTCGTCGAGGACGAACTCCTTGCGCTTGCCGGCCAGGTCGTCGCTGGAGTCCAGCTCCAGGGCCGTGAGGGAGAGGTCAGACATGGGAGCGCGCCGTCCACAGTTCGGGGAAGACGTTCTTCTGCGCGCGCTTCTCCAGCCAGGCCACGCCGGCCGAACCGCCCGTGCCCGTCTTCGCTCCCATCGCGCGGCGGGTGGCGACGAGATGGTCGTTGCGCCATCGCCACACCAGCTCGGCGACGTCGGTCAGCGCCTCGCCGAGTCGCGCGAGTTCGTCGGACTCGTCGCCCGCGTAGAGCGCGGTCCACACCGCCTCGACCTCCGGCGACGGCTGGTAGCGCTGCGCGACATCACGCGTCAGCACGGCCTCCGGTACGGCGTGCCCGCGCCGGGCCAGCAGCCGCAGGACCTCGTCGTAGAGGCTCGGCTCGTGCAGCGCCTTCTCCAGCTCGGCGTGCACACGCGGCGCGCCGCGGTGCGGGACGAGCATGGACGCGGACTTGTCGCCGAGCAGGAACTCCATGCGGCGGTACATCGCGGACTGGAAGCCGGAGCCCTCGCCCAGCGCGCTGCGGTACGCGTTGAACTGAGCCGGCGTGAGCTGTCCGAGCGGCTTCCAGGAGGCGTTCAGCGCCTCCAGTTCCCGTACGGAACGCTTCAGCGCGGCGACGGCCGTCGGCACGTCGTCCCGGCGCAGGGCACCGGCCGCGGTCTCCCACTCGTGGACGATGACCGTGAACCACAACTCCATCACCTGGGTCGTGACCAGGAAGACCATCTCTCCGGGATCGTCGGAGAGGGTGTGCTGGAGGTGGGTGAGCACGTCCGCCTGGACGTAGTCCTCGTACGGCGTCGTGCCTGCGAAGTCGAGATGCGGGGTCTCGGGCTCGTGAGCCTCGTGGGACATCGCTGTCTCCTGATATGTACTCCGGGTAGCGGTCCGCCCCTGCCGTTACCGACACGGGGGCCCCGGTCCCCAGGAGGCATCCTCCGCAATCGTCACCCGAAAGTGCAAGGCCCGCCCGGTCACATCGGGCGGGCCGTACCCCGGAAGCACCAGCCGGGCGCCGACCTGCGACCGGCCCGGTCGGGCCGGGGTCCGGTCCGGCCCAGTCAGGCCGAGTCAGGTCCCGGGACTAGCCCAGCGTCTGGGCCGCCGTCGGCGAGGAGTCCTTCAGGAACTGTGTGCAGCGCTCGTACTCCTCCTGCTCGCCGATCGATCCGGCGGCGCGGGCGAGGGCGTGCAGGGCGCGCAGGAAGCCGCGGTTCGGCTCGTGCTCCCAGGGCACCGGGCCGTGACCCTTCCAGCCGCTGCGGCGCAGGCTGTCCAGGCCGCGGTGGTAACCGGTGCGGGCGTAGGCGTACGACTCCACGACGCTCCCGCGCTCGAACGCGTCGTCGGCGAGCCGGGCCCAGGCCAGGGAGGACGTGGGGTACTTCGCGGCGACGTCGGCCGGGGCCGTGCCGGCCGCGAGCAGTTCGCGGGGCTCGGGGTCGTCGGGGAGGTGGGTCGGGGCCGGTCCCCCGAGAAGGTTTTCGTGAATGGACATGGGTCCAGTCTGGGGGACCCGCCAGGGTTCACGCCGCCGGGGTTGCCATGACAGCCCGGCGCTGCGGCCCCGGAGCTCCCCGCGCACCCGAGCAGCCCCGCCCGGCATCCCCGGCAGACGTCGCCCCGCGCCCCACCCGGGCAGCCCCAGGCCCCACGCCGGACCCACCCAGGACGCCCGGCGGACCCGCCCGTACCTCCCCCGGCCCCACCCCGCACTCGATCGCCCCCGCCCGAGGCCGCTCCGGACGGGACCCGCAGACCCGACCGACCTCACCCCGGCCCTCTCCCCACAGGACGACGGACCTCCCCCCGGCTCTCTGGCCGGACGCCCCCCCCGAGTCCGCTCTCGCCCCCCACGCCCTCTCAGCCCCGAACACCCCGCCCGCTGTCCCCCGACGCCCCCGGATCGCCGGGCCCGACCGTCAGCCGGCCCTCCGCCCGCTCCCCCTCCAGCGGCGGCGCCAGGACAGCCACGTGCGTTCTGCACTCCGGGCGGCGGCAGCCCGGGGCCGGGCGGCGTACGGTCGTGAAGGCGATCACCGAGCCGACGACCAGCGCGCCCGCGCACAGCGCCATCGCCCGGCCGAACGCGTCGTCGAAGGCGTCGGACGAGCGGTAAGCCTCCGCGCCCATCCCGGTCAGCAGGGGCAGCGCGGCCACCGCGACGAGGCCCGCCGCCCGTGCCGCCGCGTTGTTGACGCCGCTGGCGAGGCCCGCCCGAGAGACGTCGACGGAGGCCAGGACGGTGGCCGTCAGCGGGGCGACCAGGGCGACCAGGCCGAGGCCGAGGACCAGGACGGCGGGCAGGACGTCGGCGGCGTAGGAGGCGTCGGGACCGACCCGGAGCATCAGCAGCATGCCCGCCGCGGCCAGCAGCGGGCCGACCGTGAGCGGGATGCGCGGGCCGATCCGCTCGGCCAGCTGACCCGAGCGGGCGGAGAGCAACAGCATGAGGACGGTCGTCGGCAGGAGGGCCGTACCGGCGCCGAGAGCGGAGTAGCCGGCCACGACCTGGAGCTGTACGGCGGACAGGAAGAAGAAGCCGCCGAGGGCCGCGTACACGCACAGGGTGACCAGGTTGACGGCCGTGAACTGGCGGGACGCGAAGATGGCGGGCGGCATCATCGGGTCGGGGCGGCGCCGTTCGACGTACCAGAAGGCCATCGCGGCGGCGAGTCCGGCCACCGCCGTCACCACCACGGTCAGGGACCCCTCGCCCGCCTCGGTCAGCGCGTACGTCACGAGCGCGAGGGCGACGGCGCCCAGCGCGGCGCCCAGGACGTCGAAGTGGCCGTGAGCCTTTCCGTCGCCGGACTCGGGGACGTGCCGCAGGGCGACGGGGACGCACAGCAGGGCCAGCGGCACGTTGAGCAGGAACACCCAGCGCCAGCCGGGGCCGTCGACCAGCCAGCCGCCCAGGAAGGGCCCCACGGCCGCGCCGACGCCCCCGAAGCCCGACCACAGGCCCACGGCGCGGCTCCGGTCGTCGCGGTGGAAGGAGGCCTGGATGAGGGCGAGGGAGCCGGGGGTGAGGAGCGCGCCGCCGACGCCCTGGAGGGCGCGGGCGGCGATCAGCACGCCGGCGTTCGGTGCGAGCCCGCACAGCAGGGAGGCCACGGCGAACCAGACCACGCCCACCACGAAGATCTTGCGCCGGCCGTAGCGGTCGCCGAGCGAGCCGCCCAGCAGGATCAGGCCGGCCAGCGTGACCAGGTAGGCGTTGGCCGTCCACTGGAGGGCGGCGAGGTCGGCGTCCAGGTCGCGGCCGATGCGGGGCAGGGCGATGTTGACGACGGTCGAGTCCAGCAGGGCCATGCTGGAGCCGAGAACCGTGGTGAACAGGATCCACTTGCCCTGGGACGAGGCCAGCCGGACGTCGGACATGGACCCAGGTATACCGCGAGCCCGGCACCGAAGCACCGGGCTCGCCGCACAGCCGACACCACCTGCCGGGAGACTCCCGGCCGCGGACCGCTACTTGATCTTCGTACCCGCCGACCGCAGGTTCTGCGTGGCCTCGACGACGCGCGCGGCCATGCCGGCCTCGGCCAGCTTGCCCCAGGTCCGCGGGTCGTAGGTCTTCTTGGAGCCGACCTCGCCGTCGACCTTGAGGACGCCGTCGTAGTTGCGGAACATGTGGTCGACGACGGGACGCGTGAAGGCGTACTGCGTGTCCGTGTCGAGGTTCATCTTGACGACGCCGTTCTCCAGCGCGGTCGCGATCTCCTCCGCGGAGGAGCCGGAGCCGCCGTGGAAGACGAAGTCGAACGGCTTGCTGCCGGCCGTCTGACCGTACTTGGCGGCGACGCCGTCGTTCAGCTCCTTCAGCAGGTCCGGGCGGAGCACGACGTTGCCGGGCTTGTACACGCCGTGCACGTTGCCGAAGGACGCGGCGAGCAGGTAGCGGCCCTTCTCGCCCAGGCCGAGGGCCTCGGCGGTGCGGATCGCGTCGTCGACCGTCGTGTACAGGGAGTCGTTGATCTCGTGCGAGACGCCGTCCTCCTCGCCACCGGTCGGGGTGATCTCGACCTCGAGGATGATGTTCGCGGCGCGCGCCTTCTCCAGCAGCTCCTGCGCGATGGAGAGGTTGTCGGCGAGGGTCTCGGCGGAGCCGTCCCACATGTGGGACTGGAACAGCGGGCCCAGACCGGCCTCGACGCGCTTGCGGGAGATCTCCAGCAGCGGACGTACGTACCCGTCGAGCTTGTCCTTCGGGCAGTGGTCGGTGTGCAGGGCGACCGTGACCGGGTACTTCTCGGCGATGATGTGCGCGTACTCCGCCAGGGCGACGGCGCCGGTCACCATGTCCTTGCTGTACTGACCGCCCAGGAACTCGGCGCCACCGGTCGAGATCTGGATGATGCCGTCGCTCTCGGCCTCCGCGAAGCCGCGCAGTGCCGCGTTGAGGGTCTGGCTCGAGGTGACGTTGATGGCCGGGTAGGCGAACTTGCCTGCCTTCGCCCGGTCGAGCATCTCGTTGTAGACCTCGGGGGTTGCGATGGGCATTCGTCCGCTCCTTGAGTGTGCGGGTTGGCGTTCTGGGAGTTACGGCCCTGACCTAGACCTTGGGTGCGACGTCATCGTCGTCCCCATCTTTCCAGACATGCGCGATCGGTCCATGCGCCGGTCAAGTCCAGGTCATGGCGGCTCGTCAGTCCAGACCCAGTTCATCCTTCGAGAAGGCGAACAGGTACGGCACGCCCGCACCCTCCTGGATCTTCTCCGCGGCACCGGTCGCCCGGTCCACGATGGTCGCGACGCCCACCACCTCGGCGCCCGCCTCGCGCACGGCCTCCACGGCGGTCAGCGGAGAGCCGCCGGTGGTCGAGGTGTCCTCGACCACCAGGACCCGGCGCCCCTTGATCTCGGGACCCTCCACGCGCCGCTGCATCCCGTGCGCCTTCGCCGCCTTGCGTACGACGAAGGCGTCCAGCCTGCGGCCGCGCGCGGCGGCGGCGTGCAGCATGGCGCCCGCGACGGGGTCGGCGCCCATGGTCAGCCCGCCCACGGCGTCGAAGTCCAGCTCGGCCGTCAGGTCGAGCAGCACCTGCCCGACCAGCGGGGCGGCCTCGCCGTCGAGGGTGACGCGGCGCAGGTCGATGTAGTAGTCGGCCTCCAGACCCGAGGAGAGCGTCACCTTGCCGTGCACCACGGCCTTGTCCTTGATCTGCCGCAGCAGTGCGCCGCGTACGTCGTCCGTCATGCCCCTCAGCTTAGAGGCGGGTCCAGGCCCAGGTGGTCGTGGCCTCCAGCGGCTCCAGGGGCGTGACCAGGCGCGGGAGGGTGTTCAGGCCGTTCGGCGGGCCGGTCTGCGGTTCCACGCACACGGCCGCCTCCTGCTCGTCGTAGACGACGACCCACTTCAGCGGGCTCGTCACCGCCAGCCGGAGCCGGCCCGGCCAGGTCAGGGCCACGGAGACACCGTCGGGCATGCCGAAGCAGTCGTCCCAGGGGCCGGGTTTCGGCTCGGTCCGGTCGCCGGTCGGCAGGTGGTCCTCGCCGCGCTCCTCCTGCCAGGCGGGGTCGAAGGCGACCTGCACGTCCTCACCCCCGAGGTTGCGGTTGAACCAGGGGTGCCAGCCGATCTGCGCCGGGAACGACGAGCCGTACGTCTCCACCGCCATGGACAGCGTCAGCGCGTCCTCGGTCAGTGCGACGATCTGCGTGACCCGGCCGGGGTAGGGCCAGGGGTCGACCAGGTCGTACGTCAGCACGGCCTCGTCGGCCGACCTGCGGGCCACCTTCCAGGCGCCGTCGCGGACGGTGCCGTGGATGGCGTGCGGCGGGGAGTTGAGCGGCATCTGGTGGACGACCGCGCCGTCCCGGAAGCGGCCGTCCCTGATCCGCCCGCACCAGGGCACCATCGGGAAGCAGCCGAAGCGTTCTCCCTGCCGCAGCAGTTCCGCTCCGCCGACGCGCAGCCCTCCGACCCGCCCGCCGTTGCCGGGCTGGACGGTCACCTCCGCGTCTCCCGCGGTCAGCGTGAAGTCTTCGTCACTCACGGGACGACCCTATCGAGGTGATCAAGGGGGCGTCGGGCGTCACCGGGGCGTTTCAGGTCATCGGCGGCGCCGCAGCGCCCGCCCGACGACGATCGCCGAAGCCAGCGCGAGGGCTGCGGCGGGGGCCGCCCAGCGCAGGGCGTTGTCCCGGGCGACGGTCTGCGGGGCCGGGACCGGGGCGTACCGGCCGCGCGGCGGGGCGTGGTCCACCTCCTCGGCACTGCGGCCGATCATCGTGCGGCGCGCGTGCGCGGCCTCGGCCGGGGGCACGCCGGGGTCGGGGAACTCGGCGACGGCGTCCGCCACGTGCACGTCCTCCACGTCCTCCACGTCCTCCACGTCGTCCGGTTCGTCGACGTCGTCCGGTTCGTCCGCGTCGGCCGAGCCGTTGACGGATTCGAGGCCGTCGGGGTCGTCGAGGACCGGCGGGGGGATCTCGGTCTCCGAGACGGTGGCCGCGGCGGGAGGTTCGACGACCGCCGCCTCCGCCCCGAGGTTCCCCGCCCACCGGTCCAGCAGTCGTGCGGCCGCCGAGTCCACCGCGTCCGCCGGCAGTTCCGCGATACGGCCGTCCGCGGTCGCCGTACCCGCGAAGCGGAGCGTGGACGCCCCGTCGGTCTCCCGCAGGACCAGTGTGAGCGCCAGCGTGACCGTGCCGGAGCCGCGGGCCTCGGTGGCGTCGCCCTCGACGGCGTACGCACCGTCCTCGCGGGTGGTGACGCGCAGGGTGCCGCGGTAGGTGATGGTGTGGCCTCCGACGCGCAGCTTCAGCCGGCCCGCGACGGGCTCGGTGCCCGCGTCCTGCTGGAAGCCGGGGAGTGCCCGGGCCACCTGCGCGGGGTCGGCGAGGGCCGCCCGCAGTCGCTCTGCCGGAACCGGAACGAACACCTCATGCTCCATAAGGGCGGAGCCTACCCAGCGGGTCCGGGAAAGCACCCTCCGAAACCTGGATCGCCACCGCCCGCGCACCGGCGAGGCGTACCCTGCGCGCTCAGTACCGGGGGTGCACCAGCGTGGAGGTCCGCAGCCCCCGCGGCCCCGTGCGCAGCGCCCGCTCGCCGGGCCCGAGCCACAGGTCGGGGCGGGCGGCGGTCGCGGCCAGGACGAAGCCCCAGTCGCCGTTCGCCCGGTAGGGGGCGGTGCGCAGGCCCGCCGCGCGCATCGTCGTCTCGACCGTCCAGAAGGCGTGCGGCCGGGTGTCGACCGGGCCGGCGTGGACCGCGAGCCGGCCGCCGGAGCGCAGGGCGCGGCGGGCGAGGCCGTAGAACTCCTGGGAGTACAGCTTCGTGCTGGCGGTGATGCCGGGGTCGGGCAGGTCGGCGATCACCACGTCGTAGGTGCCCGGCGGGGTCGCGCGCAGGTGGCGGAAGGCGTCGCCGACGGTGACGCGGACGCGCGGGTCGTCGATGGCGTGACCGTTGAGACGGGACAGCCCGGGGTCGGTGCGCGCCAGCCGGACCAGGGCGGGATCGAGGTCGACGACGTCGACGCGGTGGGTGCCGGGGCGGCGCAGGACCTCGCGGGCGGTCAGTCCGTCGCCGCCGCCCAGGACGAGCACGCGCGCGTGGGGGCCGCTCATCGCGGGGTGGACCAGGGTCCGGTGGTAGCGGAGCTGGTCGTGGCCGCCGCCGCGGAGCCGGCCGTCGAGGTAGAGGGCGAGGGGACGGCCGCGGGTGCCGCCGGTGAGGACGATCTCCTGGACGGCCGTGTGCAGGGCGACCCGGACGTCGTCGCCGTAGACGGCGTGGCGTGCCGCCCGTTCGAAGTCGTCGACGAGGGCGGCGGCGGAGGCGAGGACGGCGAGGACGGCGGCGTTGGCGACGAGGAGGAGCCAGCGGGTGCGGGGGGTGAGGTCGCGGCGGAACAGGCCGAGGACGAGGGCGCCGCCGGCGACCACGTTGACCGCGCCGGTCAGCAGGGAGCTGGTCAGCTGCCCCAGGAAGGGCAGCAGCAGGAAGGGGAACGCCAGGCCGCCGACCAGCGCGCCCACGTAGTCCGCGGCGAAGAGGTCGGCCACCGCGCCACCCGCGTCCTGGCGGCGGACGCGTTGGATCAGCTCCATCAGCAGGGGGACCTCGGCGCCGATGAGGAGTCCGATGGCGAGGCAGAAGGCGACGAGCAGGACGCGCGGACCGTTCGCCCACATGCCGTCCCAGTCACCCGTCCAGGCGAAGACGGCGTACAGGGCCATCGCGCTGCAACCGCCGATCAGGGCGAGGGTCAGCTCGACGGCGGCGAAGCCGGCTGCGGCGAGGCGACGCAGCCGTTTGGCGGCGAGGGAGCCGATACCCATCGCGAAGACCATGACGGACAGCACGACGGAGGCCTGGGTGACCGAATCACCCATCAGGTACGAGGCGAGGGCGACGAGTTCGAGTTCGTACACCAGACCGCAGGCCGCGCAGACGAACACGCACACGAGGACCAGGAACCGTCCGGTGTCCGGCCCGACGGGCAGCCGCGTGGGACCGTGCCGGGGCGGTGAGCCGGGCGGGGCGCCGGACATCACGCCGGGCGTCACGCCGGGTGGGGCCGGTGCGTGCGGTTCGATCACGACTGCGACGTTACGTCACGAGAAGGGAACGCTACGTCACCCACACGTGTGGAACTCTGTGTCGATCAGGCGCCGTGTGTTTGAGGCCCGCGCTTCAGCACGGCCAGTGCTCTCACGCGGTTCGGATCGTCGGCACCCTCCCGCTCCGGCAGGCCCGTCGGCACGCGCGCGCACGGTTCGGACCATCGGCACACACGCGCCGAGTTCAGCCCGTCGGCACGCGCGGGCCCCGCTCCTTCGCCGGCACGCGCGCACCCACCCGCGTTCGCGTCGCCACCAGTTGCCCGTCCTGCGGGTAGGCGTGCCAGGTCCGCCAGTGCACATGGCCCTCGTGGCGCTGTGCGAGCAAGGCCGTGAAGGCGTGCGGGCTGCCCGGGAAGACGCCCGCGAGGCCGTTCGGATGGTCGGAGACGAGAGCCAGCAGTTCCTGGGCCCGGCCCGCGAACTGGTCCGGCGGCAGCACCTCGACGCGGGCGGCGAACTCGTACTCCCAGTCGCCGACCCGTTTGGCCACGCCGAGCGGGAGGGGTGTGCTGCCGCCGGGGAGGCACGCGACCGTCTCGGAACAGGTGCCCTGCTCCTCCTCCAGCAGTACCTGGTGCGAGGCACCGAGCAATCGCAACTGGAGTTTGGTGCCCGACAGTTGGAGGTCGAGCGTGGCCAGGGCGGGCAGCGGCTCACGCCCCAGGGCCCAGGCCAGGTCGGCCGCGCAGGTGTCGGTGTAGGAGGTGTTCAGGGTCGTGAGCATGACTCGGCTCCGCTAGAACGCAAAGAGAGGAAGGGTCCGGCGCGCCCCGGTGACTCCCGGGGAGGGCGGCCCCGGCCGGCCCGACATGGGGGGGGAGCGTCCGCGCGGGACGTCCGAGGGTCCGAGGGGGCTGCGGTGGTGGTTTAGAGGGAATCATGAACTGTGGTGACGCCACAGCGTTTTTACCCAACTTCGTGGGGTTTCCATCCCTCAGAGGGTTGCTCAGCTCACCTGTTCAACCTCGGCGTACGCCGTGCGGCCCGGACTCGCTCCCGCGCGCCCCGCACCCCGGACATGGTGCGACCGCGGGGCGCCCTCGGTCAGGGGACGGCCCCGCGGCCCGGATGCGGCTCCCCGTGGGGAGCTCAGCTGCCCCGTGTCAGCTGCCTCCGCCGCATCCGCCGCCTCCTCCCCCGCAGGACGAGCCGCCGCCGCAGGACGACGAGGATCCGCCGCCGCAGGAGTGACCGCCGCCCGAGTGACCGCCGGAGTGGCTTCCGCCGGAGTCGTTGCCCGAGGAGGAGCTGCACGCCACGGCGGCCCCGCCGCCGGCGGCCCACCAGCTGCTGCCGCTGTCCCCACTGCTGCCGCCGCCTCCCCCGCGCGAGCGGGAACCGGGCCGGGACGGTCCCCGGTGTCCGGCGGTGATCCTGCGCACGGCCGTGACGATCACGGCCACCAGCAGGACCACGACTGCGAGTACCGCCAGGATGATGCCGACTGCCATGGCTCCACCCTCCTTCCGAATCCCCCGAAGCGGCCCCCCGTGGGCGCCTCGCGCAACCGGTGCGACCGGTGCGTGAACGGGGGATGCCCGCCTGCCTCACCGGCCAAAGCACACTTGAGGAAGTCCAGAGCTTCGGCGCAGGATGACCGGCATGACCTCCACCGCGCGCCCCTTCCTCAACCGCCGTCTCGCCGAGTTCGGGACGACGGTCTTCGCCGAGATGTCCGCGCTTGCCCTGCGGACCGGGTCCATCAATCTCGGCCAGGGGTTCCCCGACACGGACGGGCCCGAGGAGATCCGCGAGGCGGCCGTACGGGCGCTGCGGGACGGGCGCGGCAACCAGTACCCGCCGGGTCCCGGCGTACCCGAGCTGCGGACGGCGATCGCCGAGCATCAGCGCCGCCGCTACGGCCTGACGTTCGACCCGGACACGGAGGTCCTGGTCACCGCGGGCGCCACCGAGGCGATCGCGGCCACTTCGCTGGCCCTGCTGGAGCCGGGGGACGAGGTCGTGGCGCTGGAGCCGTACTACGACTCCTACGCGGCCTGCATCGCCATGGCGGGCGCGGCGCGGGTGCCGGTGACGCTGCGGCCGGACCCCGAGCGGGCCCGGTTCCGCCTCGACCTCGACGAGCTGCGCGACGCGGTGACGGACCGCACACGTCTGCTCCTGATCAACACCCCGCACAACCCGACCGGCACGGTCCTCACCCGCGAGGAGCTGACCGCGATCGCCGAGCTGGCGGTGGAGCGGGATCTGCTGGTCGTCACCGACGAGGTGTACGAGCACCTGGTCTTCGACGAGGCCGAGCACGTGCCCCTCGCCACGCTGCCGGGGATGCGGGACCGGACGGTCACGATCGGCAGCGCGGGCAAGACGTTCTCGTTCACCGGCTGGAAGGTCGGCTGGGTGACGGCCGCGCCCGCGCTGGTGGCGGCGGTGCGCGCGGCGAAGCAGTACCTGACGTACGTCTCGTCCGGCCCGTTCCAGTACGCCGTCGCCGAGGCGCTGGCCCTCCCCGACACCTATTTCGACTCCTTGCGCGCGGACCTGCTGGCCAAGCGGGACCTGCTGGCGTCGGGCCTCACGGAAGCGGGCTTCGCGGTCCACCGCCCGGCGGGCACGTACTTCATCACCACCGACATCCGCCCCCTCGGCGAATCCGACGGCTTGGCCTTCTGCCGGGCCCTCCCGGAGCGGGCGGGCGTCGTCGCCATCCCCAACGCCGTCTTCTACGACCACCGGGAAGCGGGCGCGCCCTTCGTCCGGTTCGCGTTCTGCAAGCGGACGACGGTGCTGGAGGAGGCGGTGAAGCGCCTGAAGGCGCTGGCGGGATAGCGGTGCGCGCTCACGGGTGGGGGGCCCGTGCCCCGTCCACAGCCCGTGACGGGGTACGGCCCGTCCACAGCCTGTGGACGGGCCGGCCTCGCGGGCCCGTACGGCGAGAGCCCGGCCCTGGCTCGCGACCGTGGTGCGGTCGCGGCCCGGCCGGGCTCTCCTTCGCCTTGGGCGTGCGGCGATCGGCTACTCGTCGTCCGCGGGCTTGTCCGCTTCCTCGGCCGACGCCGACTCCAGGCCCAGCTGCTCCACGAGCCACTTGTCGAACTCGATGGCGGCGCGCACCCAGCTCACCGTCGAGGAGACGAAGAACTCGAGGTTGACGCCGGCGCCGATCAGCATCTGCGTCTCGCCGATGAGGCGGACGGTGCCGTCGTCGTGGGTGTGGGTGTAGACCTTGGGCCACAGGGTGCGGCGGTTCCAGTCGTCGATGGCCTCCAGCAGCTGGGGCTTCTCGTCGATCTGGTGGGGCCGGTCGAAGAACGTCCGCACCGAGTAGACCGCCTGGTCGCCCTCGCCGCGGAACATGAAGTACGTGCGGAATTCCTCCCACGGCGCCGCGAGGTCACCCTCGTCGTCGACGACGTACTTCAGCTCCATCTGGTCGAGGAGCTGCTTCACGAGGTCCTGATCCGGAACGACGGGGCCCGCCGGTCCCTGGGGCTGCGGCTCGGGCTGGCCCCCGAAGTTCGGAATCGAGGACGGGTCGATGGTCACCGTGATTTTCCCTTCGTACGGATCCCGCCATCCTCCCCCATGCGGGGCGGGGGGTGGCAACCCCCGCCCCGCATGGTTCACCTCCGGTTGGCGAAATTCCGCTCAGGGCGTGCGGCCGCGGGGCCGGACGCCCCGGTCAGAGGGTCTTTCCCGTCGCCGCGGGACCCACGATCAGGCCGTCTCCGAAGGCGTCCACCCGGACCGTGTCGCCGTCCTTGACCTCGCCCGCGAGGATCTCCTTGGCGAGCCGGTCGCCGATGGCGGTCTGGACGAGGCGGCGCAGCGGCCGGGCGCCGTACGCCGGGTCGTTGCCCTCGTCGGCGAGCCAGGCGAGGGCCGCCTCGGTGACCTCCAGGTTGAGCCGCCGCTCGGCCAGCCGCCTGGCGAGCCGGTCGATCTGGAGCCGCGCGATCCGGGCCAGCTCCTCCTTGGTCAGCGCCGAGAAGACGACCAGGTCGTCGAGCCGGTTGAGGAACTCCGGCTTGAAGGACGCCCGGACCACCTCCAGGACCTGCTCCTTCTTCTCCGCCTCGGTGGAGACCGGGTCGACCAGGTACTGGCTGCCCAGGTTGGACGTCAGCACCAGGATGGTGTTGCGGAAGTCGACCGTGCGGCCCTGTCCGTCGGTGAGGCGTCCGTCGTCGAGGACCTGGAGCAGGATGTCGAAGACCTCCGGGTGCGCCTTCTCCACCTCGTCGAGCAGCACCACGCTGTACGGCCTGCGCCGCACCGCCTCGGTGAGCTGGCCGCCCTCCTCGTAGCCGACGTAGCCGGGCGGGGCGCCCACGAGCCGGGCGACGCTGTGCTTCTCGCCGTACTCCGACATGTCGATGCGGATCATGGCCCGCTCGTCGTCGAAGAGGAAGTCGGCGAGCGCCTTGGCCAGCTCGGTCTTGCCGACACCGGTCGGACCGAGGAAGAGGAAGGAGCCGGTCGGGCGGTCGGGGTCGGCGATCCCGGCCCGCGAGCGCCGTACGGCGTCGGACACGGCCCGGACGGCCTCGCCCTGGCCGATGAGCCGCGTGCCCAGCTCGTCCTCCATGCGCAGCAGCTTCTGCGTCTCGCCTTCCAGGAGGCGGCCTGCCGGGATGCCGGTCCAGGAGGCGACGACGTCGGCGATGTCGTCGGAGCCGACCTCCTCCTTGACCATGGTGTCCTTGGCGGCCTCCTCCTCGGCCTCGGACGCGGCCTCCAGGTCGCGCTCCAGGGCCGGGATCTCGCCGTACAGCAGCTTGCTCGCGGTGTCGAAGTCGCCGTCGCGCTGGGCCCGTTCCGCCTGGCCGCGCAGGTCGTCGAGCTTCTCCTTCAGCTCACCGACCCGGTTGAGGGACTGCTTCTCCTTCTCCCAGCGGGCGGTGAGGCCGCGCAGCTCCTCCTCCTTGTCGGCGAGGTCGCGGCGCAGCTTCTCCAGCCGCTCGCGGGAGGCGGGGTCGGTCTCCTTGCCGAGCGCCAGCTCCTCCATCTTCAACCGGTCGACGACCCGCTGGAGTTCGTCGATCTCGACGGGGGACGAGTCGATCTCCATGCGCAGCCGCGAGGCCGCCTCGTCGACGAGGTCGATGGCCTTGTCGGGCAGGAAGCGCGAGGTGATGTACCGGTCGGAGAGGGTGGCCGCGGCGACCAGCGCGCTGTCGGCGATCTGTACCTTGTGATGGGCCTCGTACCGCCCCTTGAGGCCACGCAGGATCGCGATGGTGTCCTCGACGGACGGTTCGGCGACCAGCACCTGCTGGAAGCGCCGCTCCAGCGCCGCGTCCTTCTCGATCCGCTCGCGGTACTCGTCCAGCGTGGTCGCGCCGACCATGCGCAGCTCACCGCGGGCGAGCATCGGCTTCAGCATGTTGCCCGCGTCCATCGAGGAGTCGCCGCCCGCGCCGGCGCCCACCACGGTGTGCAGTTCGTCGATGAAGGTGATGATCTGCCCGTCGGAGTCCTTGATCTCGGCGAGGACGGTCTTCAGCCGCTCCTCGAACTCACCGCGGTACTTGGCGCCGGCGACCATGGCCCCGAGGTCGAGCGAGACGAGCCGCTTGTTCCTGAGGGACTCGGGCACGTCCCCCTTCACGATCCGCTGGGCGAGCCCCTCGACGACGGCGGTCTTGCCGACGCCGGGCTCACCGATGAGGACGGGGTTGTTCTTCGTGCGGCGGGACAGCACCTGGACGACCCGCCGGATCTCGGTGTCCCTGCCGATGACCGGGTCGAGCTTGCCCTCGCGGGCGGCGGCGGTGAAGTCGGTGCCGAACTTCTCCAGCGCCTTGTACTGCCCCTCGGGGTCGGCGCTGGTCACCCGGCGTCCGCCGCGGGCCTTGCGGAAGGCTGCCAGCAGCTTCTTAGCGGTGGCCCCCTGCCGGTCGAGCACCTCGCCCGCCCGGCCGCCCTTCGCGGCGATCCCGATGAGCAGGTGCTCCGTGGAGAGGTACTCGTCGCCGAGGTCCTTGGCGCGTTCCTGGGCGTCCGCGATCACGGCGAGCAGTTCGCGGTTGGGCTGCGGGGGCGCGACGGTGGAGCCGGCCACGCTGGGCAGCGAGCCCAGCACCTGCTCGGCGCCCGTCCGCACGGCGGCCTGGTCCGCGTCGACGGCGGCGAGCAGATCGACGATGTTCTCGTTCTCCTGCCCCTGGAGCAGCGCGAGGAGCAGGTGTGCCGGGGTGAGGTCGGGGTGCCCTTCGGACAGGGCGCGATTGCCGGCGGTCTGGATGGCTTCCCGGCTCCGGTTGGTCAGCTCTGCGTCCACGTTCGCTGTCTCCTCCTCGTGTCAGCCTTCATCACTGACTCTGTCAGCGTACACAAACTTGAGTCTATTCCGCTCAAGGTTGTGCCCGGGAGTCCTCCGCAGGCTAGGTTCCAGGCCATGGCCGCATACCCCCAGGACCCCGGCGCTCCCGACCCGCCCTACCGCGATTTCTGGCGCGAAACACACCTGTGCACCCTGACCACACCACGCCCGGACGGCTCCCCGCACGTCGTTCCCGTCGGAGTGACGTACGACCCCGAGGGCCGGCTGGCCCGGGTGATCGCGGACCGGGCGAGCACGAAGGTGCGCAACGTGCTGGCGGCGGGCACGGAGGGCGCCCGGGTCGCGGTCTGCCAGGTCGACGGGCGGCGCTGGGCCACGCTGGAGGGCCGCGCCTTCGTCCGCGCCGAGCCGGACCGGGTGGCGGAGGCGGAACGCCGTTACGCGGAGCGGTACGGCCGGACGCCGCGCCCCAATCCCGCGCGCGTGGTGATCGAGATCGAGCTGACGCGGGCGATGGGCCGCGGCTGACGGGCCGCGGGCGGTCGGCGACGGGCCGTGGACGACTCACCGCGGACGGCCGGCGACGGCGGGGCCGGGGAGGCCGTCGGCCGGACGAGTGACGTGATCCACAGCGACGGTTTCCGGCCACCTCGTCGGGTCCGACAACCGGAGAGGTCGCCACGAACGACAGCGGGGTCACCGTGTTCAGGTCACGGTGACGCCGCTGCGGGGGGAAGTACCTGAGCGATCTGTTACGACGGGGGAATCGCGTCAGGCACTGCGGGGGGTGGCTGTGATGGTGCGGGGCTGCGGCGGACTCGCCGACTCCGCCAGTTGGTGGTCCCGCTGATCGAGGTTGACGAAGATCATTCCGTACCGGATGGCACACCGTACGGGCTGGGGGGCTCCTCGGGGCCGTCGCAGGCACCGGAAGGCACGTACGTCGTCGTCCTCGTCCCGCGTCACGACGACCGGCTCCCCGAACACCGTCACCATCAACGAGTCACCACTGTGGGGGATGGCGGTGACCAGATCGATGAAGTGCCAGCCCGAGCGGTAGGCCGTGGCCATCTCGCGGCGGAAGGAGCGGTCGTCGGGCGGGGTGGTCACGTCAACTCCTCTCCGTTTCCGTCCCGGCCGCCGGCAGGATGTCGCCGGAGGCGGTCGGACCGGAGACGGCCACCGCGGGCCAGGCGGTGTCGGCCCGGACGTCGCTCTTCTCGCCCGAGAGGCCACCCACCACGCCGACAGCCGCGGCGGCGGAGAAGGCGGCGACAAGCGCCCAGCGAAGCAATCTCTTACGCATAGTCGGCTTCGTCCTCACTTGAAGTCCCTCTTCCCCCGTCGGATAAGACGATGGCTCATTCGGACACGTCATGGCCACACAATCAATGCATCATGTTCCTGCATGTTCAGGACCCTGGGGGGTGGAGATTTGACAACGAATCGGGCCAATAGGGCGCATCCCCATGCGGTGGCCGAACTGTGCGAGGAAGGCAGCCGACTCTACGCGAGCGCGCTGCGGACCGGGCGCGTCGCCCGCTCCGCCGTGGAATCGGCTCCCTGCCTGGTGGAATTCGCCCTCCTGCATCCCGACCCCGACGACCCCGAGTGGCTGCGCCCCACCCCACCCGCCCTCGCGCTCGCGCAGCGCCTCAACCCCATCGAACACGAGATCGCCGAGCGCCGACGGATCTCGGTCCAGCTGTCCGAGGCGTTCGAACCGTTCATGGCCCTCAGCGTCCAGACGGCCCCGCACGCCGACTCCATCACCGTGCTGGAGGGCGGCACCCGCATCAACGCGGCGCTCAACCTCGCCACCTCACAGTGCCAGTCGGAAGTGCTCGCCATCCAGCCCAGCGGCAACCGCCCGGAGCGCAGCCTCACCCAGGGGCTGGAACGCGACCGGCCGCTCCTGGACCGCGGGGTCCGCATCCGCACGCTCTACCAGCACACCGCCCGCTACAGCCCCGAGAAGCTCGCCTACACCGCCCGGCTCTCCGACGGGAAGGCCGAGTACCGCACCATCGACGAGGTGGTCGAGCGGCTGATCATCTGTGACGAGACGGTCGCCTTCATCCCGGCGCGCGAGGACCAGCAGGTCGCCCTGGAACTGCGCCACCCCGGCCTGGTGCGCTACCTGATCAAGGTGTTCGAGTTCCTCTGGGACCGCGCCGTCCCGCTCACCACCGGCGCCCCCTACGAGACGGCCCCCGACGGCATCACCGAGATTCAGCACTCCATCGCCAAGCTCCTCGTCGAGGGTCACGTGGACGAGGCCATCGCCCGCCGTCTCGGCATGAACGTGCGCACCTGCCGGGCCCACATCGCCAAACTCGCGGCGATCCTCGGCAGCGGCAGCCGGGCTCAACTGGGCTTCCTCATCGCGCAGTCGGGAATCCTGGAACAGGACACCGCCGGATGACGACGTCCGTCCACGACCACGGCCCGGACGAGCCCTGTGAGGCGGCTCTGGAGCTGTACGCGCGCGCCCTGCGGTCGGGCCACGTCCCCGCGCGCGAGGGCGCCTCGCCGCCGTGTGCGGTCCATGCCGGGCTGCTCCGCCCGGACCACCGGGACCCGGACCGGCTGCGTCCGGTGCCGCCGGCTGTCGCCCTGCCCCGGCTGCTGCGCGCCGTCGCCGAGGACATCGCCGTCCACCGCCGGCGGGAGACCCGGCTGGCCGAGGCGTTCGAACCGCTCCTCGCCTTCGCCACACCGGACGGCGACGCCACCGGCACCGGTGAGATCCACACGCTGAGCGGGCTCGACCGGATCAACGCGGTCATCACCCGGACCATGGCGGAGGCCTCACAGGAGGTGCTGGCCATCCAGCCGCACGCCGGCCACGCCGGCCCGCCCCGCGAGATCCACAGTCAGGCCCTGGACCGCGACCAGGCCTTCCTGGACCGCGGCGGCCGCATCCGCACCCTCTACCAGCACACCACCCGCCACGCCCCCACGGTGCTGGCCCGTTACGAGCGGCTCCACGGGGACGTCGAGGCCCGCTCCCTCGACGAGGTGACCGAGCGGCTGCTGGTCATCGACCGCGGTGTGGCCTTCATCCCGGCCGCCAAGGACCGCACGCTCGCCCTGGAGATCCGGCTGCCCGCGCTGGTGGACTACCTGGGCACCACCTTCGACCGCCTGTGGCGGCTGGCCACGCCCATGTTCCCCGAGACGGTCACCCAGCCCACCCTGAACGGAGTCACCCCGCGCCAGCGCGCCATCGCCGCGCTGCTCGTCGAGGGCCACACCGACGCCGTCATCGCCGACCGCCTCGGCATGAACATCCGTACGGCCCGGGTGCACATCGCCAAACTCGCCGCCACCCTCGGCAGCGAGAGCCGCGCACAGCTCGGCTACCTCATCGGGCGCTCGGAGATGCTCGACCCGGAGGGCTGAGCGGAGTCCGCGGCGCGCGGCACGTCGAGGCCGACCTGCGCGATACGCACGCCGAGTTGGGTACGGCTGGCCGCCCCGAGCGTCTCCGAGAGGCGGGCGATGTGCGCGCGGCAGGTGCGTACGCTGATGCCGAGGCGTTCGGCGATCACCGCGTCCTGGTGCCCCTCCGCCAGCAGCGCCGCGATGGACTGCTCGCGGTGGGAGACGCCCTCGACACCGGTGTCGGGCAGCGGGGCGGTCAGCGGGACCGCCAGCCGCCACAGCCGTTCGAAGACCGTCCCGAGGTAGGCGACGAGCGCCGGGTGGCGCAGCTCCAGCGCCATCGTGCGGTCGGCGTTGGCGGGAATGAAGGCGACCGTGCGGTCGAAGAGGATCAGCCGGTCGATGACCTCGTCGAGGGTGCGGGCCTCGACCGCGTCGCCCATCAGCTCCAGGTAGTTGAGCAGGCCCTGGCCGTGCCGGGCCACGTGGTTGTAGAGGTCGCGCATCCGCACGCCCCGCCCGCGCAGCGCGAGCGCCCGGTGCAGCCCCTCGGACAGTTCGTGCTCGCGCCGGATGCCACCGGGCTGCACCGTCAGCACCTCGGTGGTGCACGCCTCGGTGGCCTCGTCGAGGGCCGCCTGGATGCGGGAGGCGCCGTCCAGGACGCGGATCGCGGCGCCCTCCCCGGCCAGGGTGCCCGGCGCGGGCCCGCCGAGCCCGGCGTACCACTCGAAGGCGGCGACCGCCGAGCCCATCCGCAGCCGGCTGGCGCTCACCTCGTCGTAGAGGCCGCGCAGCAGCCGGGTCATGACCTCCTGCGGGGAGGTCGGGACCAGCCAGTCCATGTCGTCGGGGTCGGGGTGCAGCAGGGCGAGGTCCAGCAGGCAGGGGACCGGCTCGGCGTCCTGGCGCGGCACCCGGCCCCGCCGTACGGCCCGGGAGTACACGCGGTCCCCGGCCTCGCACAGTCGGTCAGCACCGTGAGGATGCTCCTCCGCCCCGTGCCCGGCCATCGCCCATCCCACCCCCGCTGTCCGCGTGTCGCGCGTCGTCCGCGTTTTCCGCAGCGCAACTATGCGTGGCCCCGGACCGGCTCCGCAACACGGCTCCTCCCGTCGGCCCGCTGGAATTCCGGCCATTTTCGCGGGTTCCTCCCGGCCTCCGCCCCTCCACCGCAACAAGCTGATGCTCCCCGCGTGCGCCCGGCGGCAACCTGGCCGGGTCCTCGTACGCCCGTGCGCTCCCGGTGACCACCGAGTGGCCGCCGCGTCGCGTCCCGCACCCGGCGTCCCCTCATGGCGGACGTGTCGGACGCGTGCACGTCGGCCGATGCGCGGGACGAGGTGTTCGAGCGGCCGGGTGCGGCCAGGAACGCCTACGAGCAGCACCGGCGGTGCCCCAGCCGATCCCACCGGGTGAACCGCTGTCGCCTGTCGCGGAGCCCGGCGGATGGCCGCGTGTTCACCGAGCGGGGCGGGACGTACGCCTTCGCGGATGAGGAACGCCCCTGACCCTGCACCTCGTGACGAACATCCTGGACACCTTCGAGCGGGACCGCGTGACAACGGCCCGCGTGGCCGTGGCGCGCCTCGGACGGCTCGGGTGGCTCCTCGTGCGCGCCACGGACGGGGAGAGGCGCCGGACGGCCGCCGTTCGCCACGGCCGCGGCGCGCCTCGGCCCGTCGTACGGCCGGCGACCGCCTCTCCCCGCCCGTCGCCGACCGGGCGACCCACCCGCCCGGCGTCACGGGCGCGAACACCTCGCCCGCCGAGGCACGGGGCAGGACGGCGGGGCCTGCCGGGACATCGCCCACCCCACCATCGCTCGCCGGTACGCCGTCGGCCGCGGGTCCGGCCGCCCCCTCGCTGCGCCCACCGACCGCCGCCGTGGGCGCCGGCCCCGCGCCCTGATCTTCCTGTCCGGCACCGTGGACGGCCTGGTAGGGGCCTCGTCGGCAGGCCCCCGCACCGACGACCCCGCGATCCGGGACCGGCGACGGCAGACCGGACGTCCCGTCGGCCCGGTACCGACGGCCGAGCGAGTCCGGGCCCGGCTCGCCGCCCCGAGCCCTCGTCCCCCGCTCCGACCGCGGGCGGAGACCTGCGTCCGCCCCCTCGCCCAACCCGACCGGGCGGGGGCCGACTTCGCACGCGCGACCGTACGGCCGACGCGCGCTGCCCGCGCCGAAGGCCGCCGTCCAGGCATACGGGAGACGTCTGGACGGCGGCCTTCGGCAAGGCGTACGGCCGTGCGGCGGCATGGCCCGACCGGGACCGAACCGGCCCGCGTACCGGTCTCCTCGGCCGCCGCACGCACCGGCGAGGACGGCGCCGCACGCCCGCACCGGCGGGGTGCTCCGGGGCGCCTGCTCGACCTGTCCGGCACGGACGACGTCCGCCGGGTGGGCACCGCCGGCCGGTTCCCCGGCTCGCGCCGCTCAGTTCAGCTTGAGGGCCTGGCAGGCGGCCGCGTACTTGGCGGTGCAGATGTCGGACGCCTTGTAGATGCCGTCCGCGATGACGGTCTCCTTGATGTTCTTCTTGGTCAGCGCCACCACCGTGACCAGCTGGGCCGGGATCTTCTTGTCGGTGGGGCTGTCGACCTTGTCGCGGGTCAGGGCGTCGAACTCGATGTCACGGCCCTGCACCCTGGCGACGGCCATCTCCGCGGCCGCCTCCGCCATCTGCGGGTAGGGCTTGTACACGCTCATGTACTGCTCGCCGCCGATGATCCGCTGCACCGCGGGCAGCTCCGCGTCCTGTCCGGTGATCGGCGGCAGTTCCTCGACGCCCGCGGCGCGCAGCGCCTTGATGATGCCGCCCGCCATGGCGTCGTTGGCGGAGTAGACGGCCGCGATGTTGCCCTTGCCGATCTTCGCGATCGCCTCGGCCATGTTGGACTGGGCGATCTCCGGGCTCCAGTCCTTGGTGTCGAAGGACTCGGCGATCGTCACCCGGCCGCTCAGCTCCGACATCGCGCCGTCCTTGAACTGCTTGGCGTTCGGGTCGGTGGGCGAGCCGTTCATCATGACGATCTTGTCGGCGGTGCTGGGCGACTCGATCGACTCCACCAGCGTGCGGCCCTGCACCTCGCCGACCAGCTCGTTGTCGAAGGAGACGTACGCGTCGATCGGACCCTCGGCGAGACGGTCGTAGGCGATGACCGGGATACCGGCGTCCTTCGCCTTCTGCACGGTGTCCGCGATGGCGTGCGAGTCGACGGCGTCGAGCAGGATGATGTCGACCTTCTCGTCGATCATCCGCTCCATCTGGGTCACCTGCGTCGCGCTCTTGGCGCCCGCGTTGGCGTACTCGGTCTTGCCCTTGTTGCCGGTGAGGGAGGCGACCTTCGCCTTGATGATGGGGTAGTCGAACTCCTCGTAACGGGTGTTCGTCTTCTCCGGCATCAGCACACCGACGGTGATGTCGTTGCTCTTCGTCGGCGTCGCTTCGCCGCTGTCCTCCGTCGCGCTCAGCATCCCGCATCCGGCGAGCGAGAGGGACATCGTGGAGGCAGCCACGGCTATGGCGATACGACGCATTCGAGGGCTCACTTCAGGTGCGTTCCGGACATGGGTGCGACATGTTGACCCAGGTGGCTCAAAAGCCAACGCGGCGGCGGACGTCGGCGTCAAGCCGTACTACTTAACGAAGTGACAACATCACCCTCCGCTCAACACGTGAAGACGCATGGAGACGAGAGGGAAACCTCTCCGAACACCCTTTACCGACCCTCCACCCAAAGGGAGTTCACGAACCGACGAGCAAGCGCGTCACCGGGTCCGTCCCTCACGGATCGTGACCACGACGGACCGTCAGTCCGTCTCCACTCGCCCGCGAGGACCGTCCGGCCACCCTCACTCGAACAGAGGAACGCACGAAGCCGGCCAGACTCGCGACAGCCGTCGCGCTCGTCACGACCGCCGGTCTCCTCACCGCCGTCACCGCGCCCGCTCCGGCGGCGACCACCCGCGCCTCGTCCCTGCACAGGCGTCAGATCCCCCCGCACGCCGCCTCCACCACGTACACGGGACACCGCCCTCCCGCTGGTCGGCGCCCGGCACTGCGGCCGACGGCACGCCTACGACGAGGTGGGGCGACGAGCCGACGGGCATCGCCGTCAGGACCGGCGGCGCCACCGCGTGAAGCGGCGCCCGACGTCGCGGTGGCGGTGACGTCCGCGTCGCGGTTCCAGCGGGAGACCAGCAGCGTCCAGCCGTCGCCGTCGGCGAGGGTGGCGCTGCGGTCGTCGTCGCGGGCGACGCGCAGCACGCGCGCGTCGGGCGGGACAAGGTCGGCGCGTCGCCCCTCGCGCGTCCGGCGCACAGGAAGGGGCCCGGAGGAATCAACCTCCGGGCCCCTTCCGCGTGTTGCCGTGCCGTCAGTCGGGCGACTGCTGTCGCCTCGGACGCCACACCACCAGTGCGCTGGTGTGCTGGACCTCCTGGTACGGCACCAGATCGCGCCGGTAGGACGCGTGCACCGCGGCCTCGCGCTGCTGCATGGCCGCCGCCGCGCCGTCCAGCGCCGACTCCAGTTCCGCCACGCGGGACTGGAGGGCCAGGACCTGGTTCTCCAGCTCGATGATCCGCTTGATGCCCGCCAGGTTGATGCCTTCGTCCTGCGACAACTGCTGCACGGTGCGCAGCAGTTCGATGTCGCGGGCCGAGTAGCGGCGACCCCGGCCGGCGGTGCGGTCCGGGGACACCAGGCCCAGGCGGTCGTACTGGCGCAGTGTCTGCGGATGCAGGCCGGAGAGCTGGGCCGCCACCGAGATGACGTAGACCGGGGTCTCCTCCGTCAGTTCATACGGATTGCGCCGACGGCCGTCCATCACTCTCAAGCTCCCTTCGCTGCCTCGAACAGCTCCGCCCGCGGGTCCTCACCCGCGGTCGCCTCGCGATACGCCTCCAGTGCGTCCCGAGCATTCCCCGAGAGGTCCTTCGGAACACTCACCTCGACGGTGACCAGCAGATCGCCACGGGTGCCGTCCTTGCGGACCGCACCCTTGCCGCGCGCCCGCATCGTGCGCCCGTTCGGCGTGCCGGGCGGCAGCTTCAGCGTGAGCGACGGGCCGCCCAGCGTGGGCACCTTGATCTCGCCGCCGAGGGCCGCCTCCGCGAACGTCACCGGCACGGTCACCGTGAGGTTGTCGTCCTTGCGGCCGAACACCGGGTGCCCGTCGACATGGACGAGCACGTACAGATCGCCGGCCGGGCCGCCGCGTTCACCGGGCGCGCCCTTGCCGCGCAGCCGGATGCGCTGCCCGTCGGTGACGGCCGCCGGGATGCGGACCTGCATGGTGCGCGAGGACTTGGCACGGCCGCTGCCCTTGCACTCCATGCAGGGGTGCTCGGCGATCAGCCCGCGGCCCTTGCAGTCCGGGCAGGGGTCCGTCAGCGAGAACCCGCCGCCCGAGCCCCGCGCCACCTGGCCGGTGCCGACACAGGTCGGGCACACGCGCGGCGTGCCGTTCTTGTCGCCCGTGCCGGAGCAGGCCTTGCACGGGGACTGCGAGGACATGCGCAGCGGAACCGTCGCGCCCTCGATGGCTTCCGTGAAGGTCAGGGTGACCTCGGTGTCGATGTCCTGCCCGCGCCGGGGCTGGGTACGGGTGCCCGGACCCGCGCCGCCGCGGTTGAACAGGCCGCCGAACACGTCACCGAGTCCGCCGCCGAAGCCGCCGGCTCCCTGGCCGCCGCCCTGGGCACCCCCGAAGAGGTCGCCCAGGTCGAAGTTGAAGGAGCCGCCGCCCGCGCCCGGCCCCGGACGGAACCCGCCGTTGCCGAAGAGGGCGCGTGCCTCGTCGTACTCCTTGCGCTTCTTGGGGTCGCCGAGGATGTCGTTCGCCTCGGAGATCTCCTTGAAACGCTCCTCGGCCTTGGCGTTGCCCTTGTTGGCGTCCGGGTGGAACTCGCGGGCGAGCTTCCGGTACGCCTTCTTGATCTCGGCCTCGGTGGCGTCCTTGGGGACGCCGAGGACCTTGTAGTAGTCCTTCTCGATGAAGTCCTTGGTGCTCATCCTCGACGTCCCTCCTTCCTCGACCGCCTGTCAAGCTCAGCCCTCGTCCGGGCCACCGCTCTCCTCGTCGTCGCCGGCCTCCGCCTCGTCGCCCTTGACGGCCTGCGCGCCGGGCTGGGGCTCGGCGACCGCCACACGTGCGGGGCGGATGGTGCGCTCGCCGATCCGGTACCCGGGCTGGAGAATCGCCACGCATGTGGTCTCGGTGACGTCCGGGGCGTAACTGTGCATCAGGGCCTCGTGGATCGTCGGGTCGAAGGGCTCGCCCTCCTTGCCGAACTGCTGGAGGCCCATCTTCGCCGCGACGGTCTCCAGTGACTCGGCGACGGACTTGAACCCGCCGACGAGTTCCCCGTGTTCGCGCGCGCGGCCGATGTCGTCGAGCACGGGCAGGAGTTCGGTCAGGAGGTTCGCGACGGCGATCTCCTTGACCGCGATCCGGTCCCGCTCGACCCGGCGACGGTAGTTCTGGAACTCGGCCTGGAGCCGCTGGAGGTCCGCCGTGCGCTCGTCGAGCGCCTTGCGGGCCTGGTCCAGCTGGGCCACCAGCGCCGCTGTCTGGTTCGCGTCCCCGGCCGGGTCCGTCCCCTCCGCCGCAGCGGAGGAGTCGGCCTTCGGCTCGGCGTCTTCAGGGGTGGCGCCGGAGGGGACGTCGGGCTTCTCCTCGAAGCCCGGGGTCTCCTCCGTCACGCGGCACCGTCCTTGCGCTCGTCGTCCACGATCTCGGCGTCCACCACGTCGTCGTCGGCGGCCTTGGCACCGGCGCCCGGAGCCTCGCCACCGGCGGCCTGACCGGCCTGGGCGTCGGCGTACATGGCCTGGCCCAGCTTCTGGGAGACGGCCGCGACCTTCTCGGTGGCGGTGCGGATCTCGGCGGTGTCCTCGCCCTTGAGGGCTTCCTTCAGCTCGCCGATCGCGCTCTCGACCTCGGTCTTGATCTCGCCCGGAACCTTGTCCTCGTTGTCCTTGAGGAACTTCTCGGTCTGGTAGACGAGCTGCTCGCCCTGGTTGCGGGCCTCGGCGGCCTCGCGGCGACGGTGGTCCTCGTCCGCGTACTGCTCGGCCTCCTGGCGCATGCGGTCGACCTCGTCCTTCGGCAGCGAGGAGCCGCCGGTGACGGTCATCTTCTGCTCCTTGCCCGTGCCGAGGTCCTTCGCGGTCACGTGCATGATGCCGTTGGCGTCGATGTCGAAGGAGACCTCGATCTGCGGGACGCCACGCGGGGCCGGCGGCAGACCGGTCAGCTCGAACATCCCGAGCTTCTTGTTGTACGCCGCGATCTCGCGCTCGCCCTGGTAGACCTGGATCTGCACGGACGGCTGGTTGTCCTCGGCGGTGGTGAAGATCTCGGACCGCTTGGTCGGGATCGTCGTGTTCCGCTCGATGAGCTTGGTCATGATGCCGCCCTTGGTCTCGATACCGAGGGACAGCGGGGTGACGTCGAGGAGCAGGACGTCCTTGACCTCGCCCTTGAGGACACCGGCCTGGAGCGAGGCGCCGATGGCGACGACCTCGTCCGGGTTCACACCCTTGTTGGCGTCCTTGCCGCCGGTCAGCTCCCTGACCAGCTCGGCGACGGCGGGCATACGCGTGGAGCCGCCGACGAGAACGACGTGGTCGATCTCGGAGAGGTTGATGCCGGCGTCCTTGATGACGTTGTGGAACGGCGTCTTGCAGCGCTCCAGCAGGTCCGCGGTCAACTGCTGGAACTGAGCGCGCGTGAGCTTCTCGTCCAGGTGCAGCGGGCCTTCGGCGGACGCCGTGATGTACGGCAGGTTGATCGAGGTCTCGGTGGACGAGGACAGCTCGATCTTGGCCTTCTCGGCGGCCTCACGGAGGCGCTGGAGGGCCATCTTGTCCTTGGCGAGGTCCACGCCGTGACCGGACTTGAACTGCTGCACCAGGTAGTCGACGACCCGCTGGTCCCAGTCGTCACCGCCGAGGTGGTTGTCGCCGTTGGTGGCCTTCACCTCGACGACGCCGTCACCGATCTCCAGGAGGGACACGTCGAAGGTGCCGCCACCGAGGTCGAAGACGAGGATCGTCTGGTCGTCCTTGTCGAGGCCGTACGCGAGCGCGGCCGCGGTGGGCTCGTTGACGATGCGAAGGACGTTGAGACCGGCGATCTCACCGGCTTCCTTCGTCGCCTGGCGCTCGGAGTCGTTGAAGTACGCCGGGACGGTGATGACCGCGTCGGTCACCTTCTCGCCCAGGTAGGACTCGGCGTCCCGCTTCAGCTTCTGCAGGATGAACGCGGAGATCTGCTGCGGGTTGAAGTCCTTGCCGTCGAGCTGGATCTTCCAGTCGGTGCCCATGTGACGCTTCACCGAACGGATGGTCCGGTCCACGTTCGTGACCGCCTGGCGCTTGGCCACCTCGCCGACCAGCACCTCGCCGTTCTTGGCGAAGGCGACGACGGACGGCGTGGTCCTGGCACCCTCGGCGTTGGTGATGACGGTGGGCTCGCCGCCCTCCAGAACGCTGACGACGGAGTTAGTTGTGCCCAGGTCGATGCCGACCGCACGTGCCATGGTGATCTTCCTCCAGCTGACTTGAGTGGAACAGGCTCAAGTGTGCACCACACTCACCGCTGGGTCAACAGACATGAGTCAGCTGGACTCAACTCTTATCCGTTCCTTACACGCAAGGAGCCGCTGACCTGCGATGATTCGATACGGCGCGCTGCCCGCAGGGGTGATTCGGCCGATTCCCGAGGGCGCTGAACCAGGGACACGGGTTGCCGTCGGGGACGGAAACGGCCACGCGGGGAGAGCCGTGCGGGGACCGCGCGCCCCACCCGCAGACCATGACCCGGGCGCGCCCGCGCACCTGTCCGTCCCTGCCCCGGCACCCGCGCGCGTACGCGCCACAGCACGAGCACGACGACCGGCACACCTCCCGCCACCCAGAGCACGGCCCGCGCGCCCAGCCCCTGGGTGTGCACCAGCGTCCCCACGAGCACCCCGGCGAAGGCGGCCACACCGACGCCCACCGCCGCTCCGGCGGGCGTGAGGCCGATCCGCCGCAGCCGGTGGGCGAGATGGTCGGGTCCTCGGCGCAGCAGCGGGCGGCCGGCCGTGCGCCGGATCAGCACGACGAGCGCGACGTCGGCGACGGCGACCGCGGTGAGCGCGAACAGCACGCCCGCCCCGGTGGCGGCGTCCTGTCCCGCGCGCGCGGTGACGGCCGCGGCGGCGAGCAGGAAGCCGGTGAACAGGGCGCCACAGCCGCCGAGCGCCACCCGCGCGGGAGGCCAGTTGTGCATGAGGAAGCCCGTCAGCGCGGCGGCGAGCACGCTCAGCAGCACCGCGAGACCGTCCCTCACCTCGGCCGCGGCACAGGCGGCCACCCCGAAGGCGGTGACGACCCCGACGGTGCCGGCCACCCCGTCGGCGTGGTCGAGCGCCCGGAAGGCGAGGGCGACGAAGGCGATCCAGCCGACGGCGGCCACTCCGGCGGGGGCACCGGTGTCGCCGTACGGGACGACGAAGGCCGCCGCCACCGCCGTACCGACCACGAGGAAGCGTGTCTTCAGCCGCCAGGCGTCCGCGGCCAGGCCGAGGACGGCGACGCCCGCGCCGGCGGCGAGGAACGTGCCCATGTCCTCACCGAGCGGCGCGAAGCCGGTGCGGTCGCCGGTGACGGCGACGAGGCAGGTGGCGAGGACGACGGCGACGCCCCCGGACAGCGGAACGCGTCGCTGGCGCTGCCGCCGGTCGAGCAGCCCGAGGCGCAGGGCGGGGACGCGCAGCAGCGCGGCGAGGACGGCGGCGAGGAGCAGGGCGGTGGTGGCGGCGACGATCCCGTAGAGCACGGATATAAATTAGTCATAAATGTACCAATTTGGTACGAATAACACGGTGAGATTTCCACCATTCCTGAGGTGACCCTCAGCGATCCAGATCACCCCGCGCCCGGCTACAGTGCGGCAGAAGATAGGGGTAGTCTCAGACGGACTGCATAAGTTACCGCTTAGTAATGTCGGCGCCGCCGACGAGACCCCGCAAACCTCGCAGGCCCGAGGAGCCCCCATGCAACTCGCCGCGATCATCGTGTCGCTGGCCCTGACCGTGGTCGGCGTCGCCCTGCTCGCCCGCGCCATCGGCCAGTTCGTCCGGTACTTCAGGCTGGGCCAGCCGGTCCCGGCCGGCACCCGGACCGACAACCCCTACCAGCGCAGCGTGACACTCGTCCGCGAGTTCCTCGGCCACACGCGCATGAACCGTTGGGGCATCGTCGGCTTCGCCCACTGGTTCGTGGCCGTCGGCTTCCTGACGCTGCCGCCCACCCTGGCGCAGGCGTTCGGCCAGCTGTTCCAGGCCGACTGGACGCTGCCGCTCATCGGTGAGTTCCTGCCGTTCGAGATGTACATCGAGTTCATCGGCGTGATGACGATCCTCGGCATCGCCGTACTCATCGTGATCCGCCTGCTGAGCCTGCCCTCCCGGCCCGGCCGCAAGTCCCGCTTCGCGGGCTCCAAGGCAGGTCAGGCGTACTTCGTCGAGTACGTCATCCTCACCATCGGCCTCGCCATCTACGTGCTGCGCGGCCTCGAGGGCGCGCTCCACCACGTCGAGCACTACGAGGCCGGCTACTTCGCCTCGTACCCGCTGGTCCTCGCCTTCAAGGGCCTGTCGGTCGGCGTGCTGCAGAACCTCGTGTACCTCACCGCGATGATCAAGATCGGGACGTCCTTCGTCTGGATGATCGTCGTCTCGCTGAACATCAACATGGGTGTCGCCTGGCACCGCTTCCTCGCCTTCCCGAACATCTGGTTCAAGCGCGAGGCCGACGGCGGCACGGCCCTCGGCGCCCTCCAGCCGATGACGTCCGGCGGCAAGCCGATCGACTTCACCGACCCCGGCGACGACGACGTCTTCGGCGTCTCCCAGGTCGAGCAGTTCTCCTGGAAGGGCCTGCTGGACTTCTCCACCTGCACCGAGTGCGGGCGTTGCCAGTCGCAGTGCCCCGCCTGGAACACCGGCAAGCCGCTTTCCCCCAAGCTCCTGATCATGTCCCTGCGCGACCACGCGCACGCCAAGGCCCCCTACCTGCTGGCCGGCGGCGGCAAGACCATGGAGGGCGAGGAGAAGGCGTCCGAGGAGCAGCTCGCCTCGGTGCCCGCGGCGGCACTGGCCGAGGCCGAGCGCCCCCTCATCGGCACCGCCGAGGAGAACGGCGTCATCGACCCGGACGTCCTGTGGTCCTGCACCACCTGCGGCGCCTGTGTCGAGCAGTGCCCGGTCGACATCGAGCACGTCGACCACATCGTCGACATGCGCCGCTACCAGGTGATGATCGAGTCGTCGTTCCCGTCCGAGGCGGGCACGATGCTCAAGAACCTGGAGAAGAAGGGCAACCCCTGGGGCCTGGCCAAGAAGCAGCGCCTGGAGTGGACGAAGGAAGTCGACTTCGAGGTGCCGGTCGTCGGCAGGGACATCGAGGACCTGTCCGAGGTCGAGTACCTGTACTGGGTCGGCTGCGCCGGCGCCCTGGAGGACCGCGCCAAGAAGACCACCAAGGCCTTCGCCGAACTCCTCCACATCGCGGGCGTGAAGTTCGCGATCATGGGTGGCGACGAGAAGTGCACCGGTGACTCCGCCCGCCGTCTCGGCAACGAGCCCCTGTTCCAGGAGCTGGGCATGGAGAACGTCATGGCGCTGAACATGGCGTTCGGCGAGGAGACGGACGAAGAGGGCAAGGTCACCGAGGAGTCCCGCAAGCCCCGGTCGGCGAAGAAGATCGTCGCCACCTGCCCGCACTGCCTCAACACCATCGGCAACGAGTACCCGCAGCTCGGCGGCGACTACGAGGTCATCCACCACACGCAGCTGCTCCAGCACCTCATCGACGAGGGCAAGCTGATCCCTGTGACCCCGGTCGACGGCCTCATCACCTACCACGACCCCTGCTACCTGGGCCGCCACAACAAGATCTACTCGCCGCCGCGGGAGATCATGACCGCGGTGCCGGGCCTGCGCCAGCAGGAGATGCACCGCCACAAGGAACGCGGCTTCTGCTGCGGCGCCGGCGGCGCGCGGATGTGGATGGAGGAGCGGATCGGCAAGCGCATCAACAACGAGCGCGTCGACGAGGCTCTGTCCCTGAACCCCGACATCGTCTCCACCGCCTGCCCCTTCTGCCTCGTCATGCTCACGGACTCCGTGAACGGCAAGAAGAACGACGGCAAGGCCAAGGAGTCCGTCCAGGTCGTGGACGTCGCCCAGCTCCTCCTCGACTCCGTCAAGACCCCGGTCGACGACGAACCCCCCGCGGGTACGGCCGAGTCGGAGAACGAGCCGGAGCCCCAGCCGGTGAAGTGACCGCCGGCGACGGTACGTCGCGACGCCCCCTGTCCCGAGCGGACGGGGGGCGTCGTCGTGCGGGAGCCGTGCGGTGATGCGGGAGCCATGCGGTGATGCGGGGCCGCGCGTGGCCGTGCGTGGCCGTGCGTCGGAGCCACGCGTGGTGACGCGGGGAGCCGTGGGTGGTCGTGTGGGAGCCGGGATACGGCTCCTGGGTCGCCCCTCGCCGTACTCCGGGCCCCGGGTCCCCCGGACGGTCGTACGGGTCTGCCCTTAGGGGATGTCACAGGTCGGCCGCAAAGCCGCTTCCGGGGGGCCGGGCCCCGCACGTCACTCTGCGGGACCAGGTACGTTCGATGACGTGGCTGGATTCAGGATCGGACGTGGCGGCCGGGACGGCCGCGCCCCGCAAGCGCGACCCCATGACCCGCCCCACGGGCAGCAGACGCCCCAGGGGCCGCCGCCGCACGGCTACTCGCCGGCGCAGCAGCCGTACCCGCCGCAGCAGCGGCCGCAGTACGGCGGAGGCGGAGGCCGGCAGTGGCCCCCGTCGGACGGCGGAGGCCAGAGGGGCGGCGAGCCGGAGTACTTCGGCGGCGGCGACAACTACGGCGCGCCCCCGCACGACCCGTACGCCGCGAACAACCCGGGTCACACCCAGGCGTTCTCGATCGACGACCACCAGCAGTACAACCAGGGCGAGACGTACCACGCGGGCACCGCCGCCCCGGCCGGCCCGACCGGCCCGCGCCTGCACTGGAAGGAACTCCTGCGGGGCGTCGTCCTGTCCCCCGACCGGACGTTCCTGCGGATGCGGGACTATTCGCTGTGGGGCCCCGCCCTCGTCGTCACCTTCCTCTACGGCCTGCTCGCGGTGTTCGGCTTCGACGACACGCGCCAGGACACGATCAACGCGACGCTGTCCAACGCCATCCCGATCGTCCTGACGACGGCCGTGGCGATGGTTCTCAGCTCCTTCGTCCTGGGCGTCGTCACCCACACCCTGGCCCGCCAGCTCGGCGGCGACGGCGCCTGGCAGCCCACGGTCGGCCTCTCCATGCTGATCATGTCGCTCACTGACGCCCCGCGCCTGGTGGTCGCGATGTTCGCGGGCGGCGACGCGTCGTTCGTGCAGCTGCTGGGCTGGGCCACCTGGGTCGCCGCCGGCGCCCTCCTCACCCTCATGGTCAGCCGCTCCCACGACCTGCCCTGGCCGAAGGCGCTGGGCGCGTCGGCGATCCAGCTGATCGCCATCCTGTCGATCGTGAAGCTGGGCACGTTCTGACACCAGGACCAGGACCGGCACGAGGAGGGCCCCCGGCGTTCACGCCGGGGGCCCTCCTCGTGCCGCGTATGACCCTCGTCGGGGTGCCACGGTTCAGATCAGTTCGGGCTGCGGTTCCGGTTGCCGCGTCGGTGCGGACGTCGCTTCCCACCGTCCAGTGGTCCGTACGTAGCCGAGGACCACTGAGGCCATCGCCAGCAGGAGAAGCGGTCCGGCCAGCCACGGGTGCTCGGCCATCTCCGACGGCAGACAGCGATACGACACCAGGAGCGCGGCGAAGACGGTCGCGCCGTACGCGGCCAGCCGAAGCCCCGACCGGTCCCAGCCGCGGTCGAACGCGCGCAGTGCGGCCTCGATCGTGAGTACGAACACCACTCCGGCAATGAGATCCACGCCGTAGTGGTAGCCGAATCCCAGCGTCGCGCAGAGCGTGGCGATCAGCCAGAAGGTGCCGGCGAAGCGCAGGGTTCGCGGTCCTTTCCGTGAATGGATGAAGATCGCGGTGGCCCACGCCGTGTGCAGGCTGGGCATGCAGTTGCGTGGGGTGATCCCGTCGAACGGCATGTGGTGCGGGGTGTCCAGCGGCGGCGGCGTGTCCGGCCACAGGTCGGCTACCGCCCACTGCACGCTGGGCGGCGTCTCCGACCACAGGCTGACCGACGCCCAGTGCGCGGCGCCGGTGCCGTAGGCGAAGACCGGTCCGACCACCGGGTAGATCATGTAGATGGCGGGCCCGAGGAGGCCGATCACCAGAAAGGTGCGCACCAGGTGGTGGCGCGGGAAGCGGCGCTCGACGGCCACATTGCGCAGTTGGTAGAGCGCGACGATGACGGCGGCCACCGCGAGCTGGCCGTAGACGACGTCGAGAAGGTTGAAGCCGATCGGGCCGGTGGCCGTGACGATCCGGCCCGCCACCCATGACGGGTCGCCCAGCGCGTGATCGGCGGTGGCCATGTACTGGTCGAGCACCGTGGGGCGGGTCTTCGAGGTGATGACCAGCCAGGTGTCGCCGACCTTGCGGCCGGCCACCAGCAGCAGGCCCAGCCCGACGCCCTTCAGCAGCAGGACGCGTTCACGGCCGGTGCGGCGCGTGACCGCGATGACCGCACAACCCAGGATCACCCACAGGGCGCCGTTGCCGAAGGGGTGGCCGTCGGTCACCCTGGCGCCCACTACCCACCGGACCGCCAGGAAGGCGATGTCGACACCGATCGCGACACCCACGGCGATGAACCGTTGCCGCCAGGTGAACACGACCATCATCAAGGCCATACTGGCGTAGAGAAGAAATCCGGATTTGGGAGCGAATATCACCTCCCGCAGCTGGCAGGTGATCGGCCCCGGCAGGCCGTAGTGACGCGCCACGCCCTCCAGCGCGATGACGAATCCGAGAGCCACCGCACCCACCGTGACCCACAGCAAGACCTGGGGTCGACGCCACTCGGGCGACACGGTTCTGCCTTTTGTTCGCGAAAACACCCGCGACGCTATAGGTATCAATTCTTTGACCGATTTAGTAGATTTTGGCTGACTACGTTACTTATCGCGCCGAATGGCAGGGTTTCCGGTGAACGAAGGGTGACAGGGGCGTTCATCGCGAGTTCGAACATGTTAGCGGCGCGGCAGGAACGGGTTAAGTGGGCAGAACGAATCGTCGCCGGGAGGGGCGAGCACGTCGTCGGTCCGCGGTCGGCCGACCGGCGACGAACGACACACGGCAAGAGGCAGACCTGCACGGGGAGCGGCCCGCACGAGGCGCGGCCTGCAAGGGGAGCGGCCCGCACGAGGCACGGCCCGCACGACGAGAGGCCCCGGAGTCACCGAGGCCTCTCATTCCGCCCGAAGGGCGGGAAGTGAATGTCCGCGCCGGTCAGAGCGCTTCCTTGTTCGGCTTGGCCGCTTCCCCCGACCTGTGGACCGGAGGCAGCACACTCCACGGAAAGTTGATCCAGTCGTCGGTGCGCTTCCAGACGTACTCGCACTTGACGAGGGAGTGGGACTTCTCGTAGATCACGGCACTGCGGACTTCCGCGACGGCGTCGAGACAGAAGTCCCGCACCAGCTTGAGCGTCTTGCCGGTGTCGGCGACGTCGTCGGTGATCAGGACCTTCTTGTCGGAGAAGTCGATCGCGTTCGGCACGGGCGCGAGCATGACGGGCATTTCGAGGGTGGTGCCCACGCCGGTGTAGAACTCCACGTTCACCAGGTGGAGGTTCTTGCAGTCGAGGGCGTACGCCAGTCCTCCCGCGACGAAGACGCCGCCACGGGCGATGCTGAGCACGATGTCGGGCTCGTAGCCGTCGTCGGCGATGCTCTGGGCGAGTTCGCGGACGGCGACGCCGAACCGTTCGTAGGTGAGGTTCTCCCGTACGTCGCTCATACGCCGCTCACACCTGGGTCCGGTGGAAGTTGAGGAAGGAGCGGGAGGCGGTCGGGCCTCGCTGCCCCTGGTACCGGGACCCGTACCGCTCGCTGCCGTAGGGGTGCTCGGCGGGTGAGCTGAGCCGGAACATGCACAGCTGCCCGATCTTCATGCCCGGCCAGAGCTTGATGGGCAGGGTGGCGAGGTTGGACAGCTCGAGGGTGACATGTCCGGAGAAGCCGGGGTCGATGAAACCGGCGGTGGAGTGCGTGACGAGACCGAGCCGGCCGAGGGAACTCTTCCCTTCGAGTCGGGAGGCGAGGTCGTCGGGGAGCGTGATGACCTCGTAGGTGGAAGCGAGGACGAACTCCCCGGGGTGCAGGATGAACGGCTCGTCACCCTCCGGTTCCACGAGCCGCGTGAGGTCCGCCTGCTCGACCGACGGGTCGATGTGCGGGTACCGGTGGTTCTCGAACACCCGGAAGTAGCGGTCGAGGCGCACGTCGACGCTGGACGGCTGCACCATGGATTCGTCGTAGGGATCGATCCGTACCCGTCCGGCGTCGATCTCGGCCCGGATGTCCTTGTCAGAGAGAAGCACGCCCCGAGGATACGCAAGGCGCGCGGACCCGCCACCATCAGGACGATTCCGCGCGCCAGGCCTGGTACTGCCGCTACTGCCACGGCCGCTGCTCGCTGCCGCTGTTACTGCGGGTACTGCCGGTACTGCTGTATTGCGGGTACTGCTGGTCTGCCGGTCTACTGGCTGCCGATACTGCTCGCGTCACCGCTTCACGAGGGCCACCGGCACCACACTGCGGAGCCGGGCACACCGAGGACACCGGACGAGCCGTCCGGGACCGAGCCGCTCGGCCTTCTGCATCGGGAACGAAGCAGTGCTGAACACGTGCCCATCGGCACAACGGACGACGGTGCTCTCCATCAAGTCCTCGAGTCCCTTCCCCAAGAGCCGCGTCCGACTGCTGCTCGCCGGACGACGAAAGCCACATTACGGGACGAACGAGACGACCCTCCAGGCGGCACTCCGTTCACACCCGGACCCTCTGCCACCCCTCCACCGTACGCCCCAACTCGGGCCCCTGGCACCCGGATCCCGGCCCTCGAAGCGCACTCGGCCCCCAGGGCTTCAGCGCCGGGGGCCAGGGATGAGGTAGAGTAACCGCGCGATCAGAAACCGGTCACGACCGGCGTCTTACGCGGGTGTAGTTTAATGGTAGAACATCAGCTTCCCAAGCTGAGAGCGCGAGTTCGATTCTCGTCACCCGCTCCACGGAGAAGGCCCAGGTCATTGACCCAGGGCCTTTTTGCTGTGCTCGGCGATCACTCGCCGAGTGCCAGATCCGTATCAGAAGGCTCGTCCGGGGCTCTCCAGGCTGGGGCGGACCACGCCTTTCGTACCGGGGCATCGAGGCCGGCTGCAACTGCCTGCTGTCCGTCGTCGTCGGAGTGCTGGTAGGTCAGAGCGGCCTTCCCCGGCGTCGCCCCGTGCCGCTGCCCACCGGCCGGCCGGCGCCGGGAGCATTCTCCGAGGACTGGCCGGCACGGACCACCGCGGGGTCGGATCCGGCAGTCGGCGGATGGCGGGCACGAGGCCGAGGGCCTGCAAGACGGCCGGACCGAGAATGATCCAGGGCAACCCAGCCGGGTATGTCCGCGGTGCGCACCGTATCGCTCCGCCGGGGCCCCCGGAACGACACTGTTCGGCCGGTCCGCGCCTCCGCGGGCCGCAAGCCGTCCCTGACGCCTGACCGGCTCGGGACCCCCGGCTCGGTGTCCTTCCCGGGCCGGTGCCGTCGGCGCTTGGGGCGGCCGGATCGTCCCGGAGGCTCGTCGGCGCCTGCCGCCCCATGAGGTGACCTCGGAGAGGTTTCCGGTTCGAGGCAACCCTTTGCGGAGCCTGTGACCACAAGGAGTCGGATCCGGCCGTTTCCGAGGCCTGGATCCGCCTTCCTCTGGTGAGCGGTATGCAAGGAGAACACCTCCCGATGAACAACCCCACGAACGGCGGGCGACGCGGCCGTCATCGTCGTCGCTGGACCGCGACCGGTCTGCTGCTCGGCCTGCCCGCCGTCGTCGTGCCGTATCTCCTGTTCGTGCAGGAGGACTCGCAGGCCGCGACGATCGACGGTGACGCCTACTACCGGCTGGTCGCCGTGCACAGCGGCAAGGTGCTGGACGTCGACAGCTTCTCCACCGCCGACGGCACGCGTATCCAGCAGTGGACCGACCAGAACACCGCCAACCAGCAGTGGAGGCTGAAGCCCACCGGGGACGGCTACCACGAGCTGGTGAACCGCAACAGCGGCAAGGTCCTGGGCATCGCGGGCGGTTCGACCGCCGAGAAGGCCGCCGCCGAGCAGCAGACCGACAGTTCCTCCGCCTCCCAGGAGTGGCGGATCGACGTGGTGAGCGGTTCGGGCGCCGTCACCCTCACCTCCCGCAGGAGCGGGCGGGTCCTGGACGTCTCGGGAAGCTCCACGGCCGATGGCGCGGCGGTCATCCAGTATCACGGCCGGGGCAGCACCAACCAGCAGTGGAAGCTGGTGAAATCGGCCCAGGCCCAGGCCCAGGCCCAGTCGGACGGGGCCGGCAGGGAGCGGACCACTGCCGCGGCCGGACCCTATGTGTGGAACAACGCCCGGACAGTGGGCGGCGGTTACGTCACCGGGCTGGTGTTCAACCCGCGCGAGAAGGGCCTGCTGTACGCGCGCACCGACATGGGCGGCGCCTACCGCTGGGACGTCGCGGCCGAGCAGTGGATCCCGCTGACCGACTGGGCCGGCGAGAAGGACTGGAACCTCCTGGGCATCGATTCGCTGGCCACCGACCCCGCCGACCCCGACCGGCTCTACCTCGCCGCGGGCACCTACACCAACGGCTGGGCGGGCAACGCCGCGATCCTGCGCTCCACCGACCGCGGGCGCACCTTCGAGCGCACCGATCTGCCCTTCAAGCTGGGCGCCAACGAGGACGGCCGCGGGGCGGGCGAACGGCTGGCCATCAACCCCGCGGACAACGGCACCCTGCTGCTGGGCACCCGCAAGAACGGCCTGTGGCGCAGCACCGACCACGGCGCGACATGGAGTCAGGTCTCCTCGTTCCCCGTCAGGGACGGGGCCGGCAGCGGCGCGGGCATCTCCTTCGTGACGTACGGCCCGGCCGGAAGCAGGACGGTCTATGCGGGTGTCGCCGACAAGGCCACCTCGCTGTACCGCTCCACCGACGGCGGCAGCACCTGGCAGGCCGTCTCCGGGCAGCCCACCGGCCAGTTGCCGCAGCACGGCGTGGTCTCCGGTGACGGCTCGCTGTACCTGACGTACACCGACGTCCTCGGACCCAACGGCGTGACCGCGGGTTCGGTGTGGAAGTACACGGCGGCCGGCGGGGCGTGGAAGAACGTCTCCCCGTCCCGGGGCGCTTACGGGTTCTCCGGTCTGGCCGTCGACCCGCAGAAGCCCTCCACGGTGATGGTCACCACCCTCGACCGCTGGTGGCCCGAGGACGAGATCTACCGGAGCACCGACGGCGGCGCGAACTGGAAGGCTCTGACCTCGAAGTCGGCGCGGGACGCCTCCGCCGCTCCCTACGTCGGTACCGGCGTAGGGCACTGGATGACCGCCCTGGCCATCGACCCCTTCGACTCCGGGCACGTGATGTACGGCACCGGCAGCGGTATCTGGCGCAGCGAGGACGCCGACGCCTCCGACGGCGGCGGGACCAGCCACTGGGTCATCGGGGCCCTAGGGCTGGAGGAGACCGCGCTGCTGGACGCGGTCGCCCCACCCGGCGGCGCCACCGTCGTCACCGCCATGGGTGACCTGGGGGGTTTCCGCCACGACTCCCTGACGAAGGTGCCCGCCGGACGGCTGGACAACCCGCTGATGACCAACAGCACCGACATCGACTTCGCCCAGTCCAACCCGTCGGCGATGGTCCGCGTCGGCCGTGGTGGCGCGCAGGACGGCGCCTACTCCACCGACGGCGGCGGCAGTTGGCACGGCTTCGCGTCGGAGCCGGTGGGCGGCGCCGACAGCGGCCAGGTCGCGCTCTCGGCGGACGGCTCCGCCATCGTCTGGACGCAGGCCGGTCAGGCCCCGTACCGCTCGACCGACCGGGGGGCGACCTGGTCGAAGGTCAGCGGCCTGGGCACCGGTGCCGTGGTCGTCGCCGACCGCTCCTCGGCCAGGACCTTCTACTCACTGGTTGACGGCACGCTCCACGCCAGTACCGACGGCGGCGCGACCTTCACCGCCCGCGCGACCGACCTGCCCGCCGGCCGGCTCGTGGCCGTCCCCGGCATCGCCGGGGACCTGTGGATCTCCGGCGGCGGCAAGGGGCTGCTGCGTTCCACCGACGGCGGCCGGACCTTCACCGCGCTCACCACCGTGCGGTCCGCCTCCGCCCTCGGCTTCGGCAAGGCCGCGCCGGGCGCCGACTACCAGGCCCTCTACCTGATCGGCACCGTCAAGGACGTCACCGGAGTCTTCCGCTCGACCGACAAGGGCGCCACCTGGCTCCGCGTCAACGACGACGCCCACCAGTGGGGCAGCATCGGCGGTGTCGGCGTCGTCACCGGGGACCCGGACACCTTCGGACGCGTCTATGTCGGCACCAACGGACGCGGCCTCCAGTACGGCGACCCGTCCTGACCCCGCCTCCGAACGGGGCCGCGGGCACGACGTTCCGCGGCCCCGCCATGGCCGGCGCCTCGCCTCGCCCTGCCCGAGCCGCTGCCGGGGGGGCAGCGGTCGAGCCCCGCCGAGGTGCGGGCACTCCTCACCGAGCACGGCTGCCAGGGGCGCCGGGTCGTCCGGACGAGGCGCGCGGCCATCCCGCGTCCCGTCCCCCCGCGCGAGCTTCTGGCGCCGGGCTGTCCGGACGAGGCGCGCGGCCACCCCGCCTCGTCAGGGGAGCAGCAGCGGAACCAGGACGACGGAGTGCCGGCAGGTGAGGGCGGCCCGTGCAGCGGCGGCCCCGGATCGCCGTCTGTCGTTCAGACCGCAGTCCGCTCCACGGGGATCCACAGCTCCGCGTCCGCCTGCGTGGCATCCTGCGACAGCCGGGTCCGCAGGATCTCGGGTCCCGGCCGGCTCTGGTACGGATTGGACGGGAACCACTGCGTGAACACGTCCCGCCAGAGGTGCTGGAGCGCCTGCGGAAACGGCCCGGAGCCCTCGAAGACGGCCCACGTCCCGGCCGGCACGCCGAGCGCGTCCATGTCCTCGGGCGCGGCGGTTCCGGTCACCACCCCGTGGTAGTAGTCGAGTTCGGTTCCTTCCGCCCGGCTCGGGTCGAGGTTGTCACTGACCCCTACGATTCCCTGCGGCTCCTGATCAGACAGACTCCGCATGCGTTGCAGCGTCTCCTGCCCGATGCCCCGGATGAAGTCGGCGATGGCAGGGTTCATCCCCTCGTGCACGAGGGGGACGCGCGTCTTCCTGCCGACCACTCGGAACTCGCCCTTTTCCACGACCCGGTATCGCATGCTGCTGCTCCCTTCGACGGTGAGGCGGAAGGACAGCCGTGACTGGGACCGCAGGCTCGCACCGGACCGCCTGGCCTCGCCGGGACCGACGCCGTGCATGGCGCGGAACGCGCGCGCGAACGCCTCACCCGACGTGTAGCCGTACCGCACCGCGATCTCCAACAGCGTCCGGTCCCCGGCCAGCACCTCGGCGCCGGCGACCGTGAGCCGCCTGCGCCGGACGTACTCCGACAGCGGGATTCCCGCCAGCGCGGAGAACAGCCGCCGGAAGTGGTACTCCGAAGTCGCCACGATCCGCGCCAGGTCGGCCGCCTCGATCCGTTGGTCGAGGCGGCACTCGATGTGCTCCATGGCCTGGTTCAGCCGCTCCAGCACCCCGGCCTCCTTCCCTTTCGCTCACCACGTTAGGAAGGGACCACCCTGCCGGACCCGACATCCTGTGCCCGGTCCGGTCGGGTACGACAGGTGGCGCACGTCCGCTCGTGAGTGTCGCCGCAGCGGCGACCCGTACGTGCCTGGCAGGCATCGACGTTCCACCCTCAGCGTTCGAGGGATTCGGCGTCCCCCATGACGATCACGGGGTGCTGGTCGGGGTCGAGTGCGAGCAGGAGTTCCTTCATGTGCTTCCGCGTCAGGCTCACGCAGCCGTGGGTGGGCCCGCCGTGGTCCACGTGCAGCCAGATGCCGCCGCCCTTGTTCGCGCCGAGCGGGCGGGTCCAGTCGAGCGGGGAGGTTCCGGGCTTGCGGTTGTAGTTGATCGCGACGACGTAGTCGAAGGAGCCCGCGAGGGGCTCGCCCTCGAAGCCGGTACCGCCGCCGGTGAAGGCCGGCCCCTGGTCGTACGGCAGCTTCGTGCCGGGGTCGGCGAGCCGTCCGCCCGCGTCGGTGAGGGTGAACACACCGACGGGCGAGCGGAGATCGCCGGCGTGGTGGTCGTCCGTCCAGCCCTTGAGGGCGTTGTGGGCCGGCCAGGTGGGTCCGGGTTCCCAGCCCGCGCCGGTGCGCCGGTACAGCACCACCTGTGACGTGGGCGAGTTCTTGCCCCGGCCGGTGACCAGGACGGCCTGGCGGGCGTCAGCCGGGATCTCCGCCAGCGTCCGCGGTCCCAGGCCCGGTAGCCGCGCGGGGGCGGACGTGGTGGCCGCTCCGGGGTCGGCGGACGTCCGGGGATCGGCGGATGTCGGTGGGGGAGCGGCCTGTGTCGTGCCGGGAGCGGCGGACGCGACGCCCGTACCGCCCGAGGCCGACCGGGCGGCGTCGGCCGGCCTGACGCCGGCCGTCGTACCGGCGCACCCGGCGAGTGTGACGGACAGGGCCAGGACGGCGGCCGATATCCCCAGACGGCAGAGGCCGGGGCTGGTGGAGTCGGTCGCTCGGGTCCGGAACGGGGCGCGGGAGCACCGCGGTCGGGACGGCAGGGAGTTGGATGCAGCCATGTCCGTCAGCCTGGACGAGACATGTGAGGAACTGATCAGCTCCGACTCACGGTGTCGGACCACGGTGCGTGCCGGCCGACGACGGCTCGCGGCGGGTCCACCTCAGCGTGCGGAGCCGGCCTTCCACCGGCCCCATGGCATGTTCCAGCCGTTGATGCCGTTGTCGGGGGCGATCGTCCTGTCGTCGGAGTTCTTCACCACGACCACGTCACCGACGAGGGAGTGGTCGTAGAACCAGGCGCCGTCCTGACCGGCGTCGCCACCACCCCGCGCGTCGTTCAGCCCCACGCAGCCGTGGCTGATGTTGGACCGGCCGAAGACCGAGTCCGCGGCCCAGTAGTTGCCGTGGATGAACGTGCCCGAGGTGGACAGGCGCATCGCGTGCGGGACGTCGGGGATGTCGTACTCGCCGGCGAATCCCACCGTGGCTCCGTTCATCCGTGTGCTGACCAGCTTCTCCGATATGACCATCTGGCCGTTCCAGGTGGGTGAGCTCGCCGCGCCCGCCGTGACGGGCAGGGTCTTGAGGGTCCTGCCGTCGCGGACGACCGTCATCCGGTGCGTGGAGGCGTCCACGGTGGAGACCTGACTGCGGCCGACGGTGAAGCGGACGGTTCTGTCCTGTTCGCCGTAGGCGCCCTCGGCACCTTTGACTCCGTCGAGGCGGATCCTGACGGTGACGGTCGCGTGGGCCTTCCAGTAGTGCTGCGGACGGAAGTCGAGGCGCCGCGCGCCGAACCAGTGGCCGACGACGGGCTGTCCACTGCCCGCACGGACCTCGATGGCGGACTCGACGGCCTTCTTGTCGGTGATCGCCTTGTCGAAGGTGAACGAGACCGGCATCCCGACGCCGACCGTGGATCCGTTGTCCGGGGTGAACGTGCCGGTGAGGCGGTCGGATTCGGCGACGGTCGTGAACGCGACCCTCTTCGTCGTCCGGTGGCCGTCGCCGCCCGTGGCCACCACCGTCAGCCGGTAGGCGGTGCCGTGTTCGAGGGGGGCCTGCGGCGCCCAGTTCCCGCCGTCCGAGGACAGGGCGCCGGGCACGGCCCGACCCCCCGCGGTGGCCAGGGAGACCTCGGTGATCCGCCCCGCCTCCACCCCGACTCGGCCGCCACCGCTGACGGAGACGTGCTTCTGCCCGTCGGCGGCGTTCAGTCGTATGCGCGGAGCGGCGGCGGTGCCGGAAGCGGCGGGCAGCCCCTCGGCGCGGTCGGCTTCGGGTGCCGGCCCGGGGTTGCAGCCGGCGAGGAGGCACACCGAGACCGACAGGGCGGCCAGGGTGAGAACGGGGTGGGTGCGGTGCATGGGGTCTCCGTCGTTCGCGTCGAGTGGCCTGCCCACCGAGTCGGGGAAGGCGGCCCCGGGTGCGAGCGGCAGGGCGTCGACGCCGTCCGGCGTGCCTGTGCGGTGCCGGTACCCGACAAGGCCGAGAGGTCAGCCTGACGTCCGGATATCAGGAAGTTGTCAGGGTGTGGGAAGGTCCTCACGCAGCCCTGGACAGGCATCGCACGCCCTTACAGTCGGCGGCGTGTGCGCACATATTCTGGTCGCGGAAGACGACCCCATGCAGGCCGAACTCATACGACGGCTGCTGCTCCAGGAGGGTCACACCCCTGTGGTGGTCGCCGACGGACGGGCCGCGATCGACGAGGCCAGGAGCCGCAGACCCGACCTGGTCGTCCTGGACCTGATGCTGCCCCATGTCGACGGTCTCGGCGTGTGCCGGGTGCTGCGGCAGGACGGCGACGTACCCGTCCTCATGCTCACCGCTCGCTCCGCCGAGGACGACGTCCTGCTCGGCCTGGAACTCGGCGCGGACGACTACATGACCAAGCCGTACAGCCCACGGGAACTGCTCGCCCGCATCCGCACCGTGCTGCGCCGCACCCTCCGCCCCACCGTCGACTCCCCGGTGCTGCGCGCGGGCGGCATCACCGTCGACCCCGCGCGGCACGAGGTCACCTGCGACGGCGTCCCCGTCCCGTGCACCCCCGGCGAGTTCGCCATCCTCCACGCGATGACCGCGGAGCCCGAACGGGTCTTCTCGCGCCGTCAGTTGTTGCAGCACACCCGGGGACTCGACCGTGCCTCCACCGAGCGCGCGATCGACGTGCACATCATGAACCTGCGCAAGAAGATCGAGGCCGACCCGCGCAGACCCGTCCGACTGCTGACCGTCTTCGGCGTCGGCTACAAGCTCACCGGGCAGTCGTCGTGACGCCCGGTCCCCGCATCCCCTGGCGCAAGAGCCTGCTGGTGCGGCTGCTCCTCACGTCCGTCGCCATCGCCGTGGTCTCCGTGGGCGCCACCGCGTGGCTGGCCGTGCAGACCACCACGCGGGCCATCCAGGAGGAGCGCGGGCAGGTGCTCTCCGACGACACCGACATCCTGCGGCAGCTCAGCGGCTTCGCCGCGACCCATGCCGACTGGGAGGGTGTGCAGTCGTCGGTGCGCGATCTCTCCCGCACCATGGGACGGCGCATCGCCCTGACGACGGAGGCCGGCCGCACCATCGCCGACTCGGCCGCACCCGGCACCGCTCTGCCCGCCCGCGCCTCGGCCACCGTCGACCCGCTGCACACCGACACCTCCACCGAACCTGGGGCCCAGCTCGCCGGCATCGACCCGCGGGCGGTGGGACCGTATCGGCTCCCGGAGGCAGAACGCGAACGGGTGAAGGCGCTCGCCGAGAAGCGCCTGGCGTGTGTGCGCGCCCACCTCGGTGACGGAGGCGTCCGGGAGCTTCCCAGCGGCCGCACCGTGCTCGTCGCCGACGGCGGAGAAGACGTGTCCGTGCCACCGCAGTGCGCGGACGGAGTGCTCAACACCCCGACCCGCACCGAACAGAAGGCACTCGACGAACTCCTCGCACTGACCGCTCCCTGCCTCGGACCCGACGGCTGGCAGGGGGCGGCCAACCCGCTGGCCGGCATCGGGGTCGATGTCATACCGGGCTACACCGCCGCGGGCCAGGACTCCGTACGCCGGCTCGGTGACGGCCGGCAGACGCAGAGCTGTGTCGACGACGCGCGCCGCACCCAGCTCGATCCGTACGTCGCCCCCAGAGCGCGGCTCTATCTGGGCGCCCTCGGCCAACAGCCCGTGGGCTTCGACCTCTCCCCCGCCAACAAAGCGAAGATCGTGGGTGTCGCGGGGCTGGTCCTCGTGGTCACCGTCGCCATGACCACCGTGGTCGCCGTCCGCCTCGTCCGTCCCCTGCGAGCCCTGACGGCGGCGGCCCAGCAGCCGCCGCAGCGGCACACCCGCGTCGCGGTCACCACCAACGACGAGACGGGTTACCTGGCCGCCGCCTTCAACGACCTCACCGCACGCCGCCAACAGCTGGAGACACAACGCAAGGCCATGGTCAGCGACATCGCCCACGAACTGCGGACCCCGCTGACCAATATCCGCGGCTGGCTGGAGGTCACCCGCGACGGGCTGATCGAGCCGGACCCGGATCTCATCGCCTCCCTGCACGACGAGGCACTGCTCCTCCAGCACATCATCGACGATCTTCAGGACCTCGCCGCCGCCGACGCCGGCACGCTGGCACTGCACCGCGAACCCGTCCGCGCGGACGACCTCGTCGCCCAGACGGTGTCGGCCCACCGCACCCGGGCGGAGTCCTCGGACATCCGCCTGCGCACCCACACCGATCCCGACCTCGTCCTGGACGCCGACCCGGTGCGGTTGCGGCAGGTGCTGGGCAACCTGACCTCCAACGCGCTTCGGCACACCCCGGCGGGCGGCACTGTCACGCTCACTGCCCGTCAGGTCGGCGACCTGGCCGTCCTCACCGTGGAGGACACGGGCAGCGGTATCGCCGCCGATGACCTCCCCCAGGTCTTCGAGCGCTTCTGGCGGGCCGAGAAGTCCCGCAGCAGACGCACCGGCGGCAGCGGCCTGGGCCTGTCCATCGTCCGCCAGTTCGTCCAGGCGCACGAGGGAACCGTCACCGTCGACAGTGAGGCCGGCAAGGGTTGCGTGTTCACCATCAGGCTTCCCCGGGCCCGGCGCACGGACCGACCAGTCCCATGAGGTGCGCGGCGTGAGGCACGGCCGACGGGTGCGCTCGGCGGCGACCTCCCGCTGTCCGTCGTCGTCGGCGCGCCGAATGCCATCAGATCGGCACCGCCGGCCTGGGGATCCCCGCATGACCCCCGCGTATGACGGGGATCACACGCTGGGCAAAACCCGCCGTGCGGTCCGGGCGTCTAGCGGGTGTGAGATCAGTCAGGAAGGCACCGGGCGAGCCGGACGAGGAGCGTCTCGTCCGGCTGGTGGCCACGGGTGACCGCGCGGCGTTCGAGGAGCTGTACCGGCGCACCGCGCCGTGGATGGCGGTGCGGCTGCGACGTCGCTGTGCCGACGAGCAGATCGTCGCCGAGGTCATGCAGGAGACGTATCTGGCGGTGTGGCGCGCGGCGGGCGCGTTCGCGGGAGCCTCGGTGGGCGGGACGGCCGTCGGATGGCTGTGGACGATCGCGGCGCGCCGCCTGGTCGACGCCTTCCGGCGCAGGGCTCACCACGCGGACCCGCCGCCCGCGGCGGCCCCGCGGCCCGTGGCGCCCGCCGCCGAGGAGGAGGCGCTCGCGGTGACCCTCGGCGGGGACGTCGGCGACGCGCTGCGGCGCCTCGCGCCGGAACTCAGACAAGTACTTCAGGCCATGGTGCTCGACGGGCTGTCCGTCCGGGAGACCGCGGTCCTGCTCGGGTTGCCCGAGGGCACGGTCAAGACCCGTGCCCGCCGGGCCCGGATCGCGATGCGGAGGGCGCTGACATGAGCGTGGAACACGCGTCGACGCGCGTCATCGACGGTTACGCGCGCGGCGGCACGGACCTCGCCGCCGACGAGGTGTGGGCCCTGGAGGCCCATCTGGAGGCGTGCCGGGTGTGCCGCGACCGGCTCTCGGCCGCTGCCGGTGCCGCGGTGCCCGCCGTGGTGTCGCTGGTCGACACCGTGTGGTCCGGCCTCGCACCCCAACTGTCCGCCATCGCCCCGGTGCCGCGCGGACGGCGCTGGACGGCGCGGCTGTCGAGGTGGATGACGCCCACGATGGTGCCGTGGCTGGCCATGGTCGTGGGCGTGACACTGCTCGCGCTGCTGCTGGACCTGGTCGACAACGGCTCCGGCGAGGTGTCGTTGGTGCTGCTGTTCGCTCCGGTCCTGCCCGTGCTCGGCGTCGCGGCGTCCTGGTCCCGCGGCCTGGACCCGGCGTACGAGCTGACGGCCGCCGCGCCGAGGGCCGGGCTCCACCTGGTGTTGCGGCGCACCGCGTCCGTGCTCGGCGTGGTCGTCCCCGCGCTGCTGGTGGGGGGATGGGCGACAGGGGTGATGGTGGCTCAGTGGCTGCTGCCCTGCCTGGCCTTCACCTCGGTGACGCTGGCGCTCGGCGGTGTCGTCGGTGTGACCCGCGCCGCCGTCGCGCTGGCCGTCGTGTGGGCTGCCGTGGTCGTGGCGCCGACCCTCGCCGCCAGCCGTACGACCTTCGCCCTACAGACAGGCGGTCTGCCCGTGTGGGGGCTGATCCTCGCGCTCGGCATCGGTGTCGTGATCGCGCGCAGGGGCGCCTACTCCGTGCTGGGAGCCCATCGTTGACCATCGGAAAGGACCACCACATGATGCCCGCGGTGAGCGCGGCCGACATCGCGCCGACGGCCTACGTCTGGGAGATCCAGGCCACCGGGCTGAGGGTCGGGGTCGGCAGGAAACGGATGGCCGTCGACGGGCTCGACCTGTCGCTGGGCACCGGCGTGCACGGCCTCCTCGGCCCCAACGGGGCGGGAAAGACCACCCTCATCCGGACACTGGCCACCGTGCTGCGCCCCACCGAGGGCACCCTGGAGCTGCTCGGCGAGTCCGCGGGCGGCAGGGGTGAGCAGCGGACGCTGCGCCGCCGGATCGGCTATCTGCCGCAGGAGTTCGGCTACTACAAGCGCTTCACCGTGCGGGAGTTCGTCGAGTACATGGCCTGGCTGAAGGAGGTACCCGAGGCGGACATCCCGGCGGCGGTACAGCGTGCCGTGGAGCGGGTGGGCCTGGCGGACCGCGCCGATTCGCGGATGAGGACGCTGTGGGGCGGCATGGTGCGGCGGGCGGGCATCGCCCAGGCCATCGTCAACGATCCGTCGATCCTGCTGCTGGACGAGCCGACGGTGGGCCTGGACCCGGCGCAGCGGCTGCGCCTGCGCGAGTTGCTTCAGGAGTTGGGCACAGACACCTGCGTGGTCGTCTCGACCCACCTGGTCGAGGACGTCGCCGCCGCCTGCACCGACGTGGTGCTCCTCGCCGAGGGCCGACTGGTCTTCCAGGGCACCCCGGACGAGTTGGCCGCCGCGGGCGGCCCCGAGCACGTGGGCGACAGTCCGCTGGAGCGCGGCTACTCGGCGCTGCTCCAGGGCCCCGAGCAGTCGAGGGGCGCCTGGTGAGCGTCCGTGTCCTGCGTATCGAGCTGAGGCGCTCCGTCGCCCCGTGGGCCGGCGCCGTGGTCCTGATGAGCGCGCTGGGGTTCCTGTACCTGGTGGACGCCGCGTGGTGGAGGGGCACCACGGCGTGGACGGCACAGTGGACGTCCCTGGCCCTGTGGACCCGCTCCCTGCTGTTCTACCTGTGGCCGCTGACGGTGGGGCTCGGGGCGTTGCAGGGCCTGCGCGACCATCGCTCCCGGATGTCCGAGCTGCTGACGAGCACACCGAGGCCCGCCCGGCACCGCGCGGCCACGCTGGCGGGCGCGACGGCGATCACCCTGGTCTCGGCCTTCGCGCTCCTCGTCCTCGTGGGCGCGGTCCAGGTGGTCGGCAACACCGCCTACACCCACCTGGGGTGGCTGCCGATCTCGCTGGTGGGGGCGCTCTTCCTCGTCGCGGGTGCCGTGCTGGGCATGGGGGCCGGGCGGGCCCTGCCGTCTGCGCTCACCCCGCCCGCTCTGACCATGGCCGCCTTCGTGTTCACAACCCTCATGCACATGTCGTTGGGCCGGACGGAGACGACCACGGCGGCGGGCATCACGAGCACGGAGCCGAACCGGGTGTCCCTGCTGTCACCGGCGGTGCGGGAGGTGCACGACGTGTTCGTCACCCTCTCCGCCTCCGTGCACGTCGGACAGGCGATCTGGCTGCTCGGCATGGCGGCGACCGGCTTCGCGCTGCTGGTCGCCGCGACCCCGCGCGCCCGGCTGATCGCCCTGACGCCCGTGCTGGCGGGCGCGGCGCTCGCCCTGCTCGTCCTCCCCTCCGACCCGCGCCGGATGTACGTCGTCGACGAGGCCGCCGCGGAGCCGGTGTGCGACGGCCCGGTGTGCGTGACGAGGACGCAGCAGGCACGACTCGCCGACCTCGCGGGTCCCGGTAAGGAGGCGCTGAGCCTGCTGCGCGGCGCCCTGGGCGGCCGGGCGCCGGTCTCGGTCCGGGAGAACACCGCCGTACTGCCGGACGGCACCACACCGCGGTGGTCCCGCGAGGCCGTGTTCTTCGACTTCGACGACGAGGTCGTCGCCGCCGCCACGGGCGAGGAACTGACCTGGGCCCTGGTCGCGAAAGGCATGGTGCCGGGGTGCTCCCCCGTCGGCTGGAGCGACTCGACGGGAGACGTCCTCGCGCGGACCGTCGCGGTGGGCTGGGTCCTCGGGGACCTCAGGTCGCTTCCCGGTACGGAGCAGGCGGGGTGGGGGCGCGAAGTCGACGCCCGGGCCCGCCCGGTGTGGCAGGAACTCAGGGCGCTTCCGCGGGCCGGGCAGCTCGCGCGCATCAACGCGATGCGTGCCGCCGCGCTCTCGTGCAGAGGCGACGCCTTCGAGGCGCTGAACGGGGGTGCGCCCCGGTGAGATGGCTGACGTTGTACGCGCGTTCGCGTCAGGTACCCGCGTCGCTCGCCGCGGTGGTGATCAGCGCGGTGGCGGTGTGGGCACTCGTCCGGGACGGGGGCCAGGGGCCGGGGGATCCGCGGCCGCCCCTGCTCGTCCTCGCCGCGGGGGCGATGGCGGCCTCGGTCGGGCTCAGCGGGCAGGACCTCGCGCTGGACCGGACGGCCGCGATCCGCTGGGTCCCCCGCAGAGCGGCTCACGTACTGCTCGCCGCCGTGGTCGTCGGCACGGTGCTGCTGACCGTGCAGACGATGGGCGAGGACATGGCCGCCACCGCGTTCGTCCTGCGGGACAGCGCGGGCCTGATGGGCCTGGTCGCCCTGGGCGCGGTGCTCGCGGGCGGCCGGTACGCATGGACGCCGCCGTTCGCCTGGCTCTCGTTCTCGTTCTTCGCCCCGCCCGCCACGAGTACGGCGGCGCAGGTGGCGGGCTGGATGCTGCTGCCACCCGGCGCGGCACCGGGCACCTGGACGGCCCTGGTCCTCACGGTCGTCGGCACCACGGCCTACGCCTTCGCCGGACCGAGGCGGTAACAGGACCGGCGAGGGCGTGGGCCGCCCGGCCGAGGCGGCGACACCCTCCGGGTCGGGGACCCGGAGGGTGTCGCAGTGGTCCTTCGAGTGCGGTGCCGGTCAGTTGGTGAAGGCGAAGTACTTCCAGGCGCCGTGGGTCGTGGAGTTGACCGTGTCGCCCGAGGAGCCGTTGATGTACGACGAGCGCATCCTGGCCCGGATGCCGGAGTCGCCCGGCGCTTCCAGGCTCACGGCCGACCTGCCGTTGGTGCCCAGGGCGAAGTACTCGGACCCGGAGTCGTACCAGGCGCCCTGGTAGTAGACCTGGAGCTGGAACCGCTGCTGGCGGCCCGAGTAGTAGTTCATCGTCGTGGTGAACAACGGGTCGGTGTTCTTGCGGAAGTAGTAGTACGTCGTGGAGCCGATCTTGCCCGTCTTGTAGTGCCGGGAGACGGCGGTGGAGATCTTCGCGTTGGCGTACGCGGTCGACTTCACGGTCTTGGACGCGTACCGGGCATCACCGTCGAAGACGGCGGTGACGGTGGTGTCACGGGTCATGTCGACGATCGCCGACAGGTTGCCGCTGGAGTTGACCTTCGCCTTCTTCAGCAGCTTCCTCGGCTTGTCGGAGCCGAAGGGGTCCGCGTACAGGGAGACGGTCCGGTTCTTGTACGTCGTACCGAGGTGCGCGGTGAAGGTGACGTCCTTGCCGTACGCGTACAGCTTGCCGTTGTTGTTCAGGGTCAGCGCGGTCGCCTTGCGCGAGACCTGTACCGCGTCGTGGCCGGCGGCGGGGGCGTGCGTGGCGTCGCCCGCGTAGGACACCTTGTAGGTGACCTTGCCGCCGGCGGGCGGGATGTCCGTGAAGGAGAAGGTGCCGTCGGCCTTCGTCCTGACGGCGGCCAGGGCCTTGCCGCTCGGCGACTCCAGGTCCGTACGGATCGCCTTCAGGACGGTGCCCGCGGGAAGGGGTGTCTTCGAGGTCAGCTTGCCGGTGGCGGTGAGCGTCTTGGCCCGTTCCGCCGTCGCGGGGGCCGACACCGTGAGGCTGGGCAGTTCCTTGGTCGGGTCGGTCAGGGCGCGCAGGGTGTACGTGCCGTAGGTGTTCACGGAGACGGCGAAGACGCGGCTCGCGTCCGGCGCCCAGGCCAGTGCTCCGTCCACGAGGGTGTCGGCGCCGCTGCTGTTGCCGGTGTTGGGGAAGTCGTACTCCCGGGTCGGCGTCGGGTCCTGGGGCCGGTGGATGTGCACGTCGGGCTCGTACCAGGAGAAGCTGCCGCCGGCGACGCTGCCGTCGGGCGCGACCCGCACGGCGTTCGGGTACGCGTCGGTGGGGTAACCCGGCTGCTCGGTGAGGTCGGCGCTCGCGTAGGCGCCGATGCCGTAGCCCTGGTCGGGGCTGCCCCAGGAGGTGAGCACCTGGGCGCCGTCGGGCGTCAGGTCCAGCTGCTTCACGGCGGTGTCCATGTCGCCCTTGACCCGCAGCGTGGCGCCGTCGGCTGTGACGTCGTACACGGCGAGCCGGCCGCCGTTGCCCGCCACCAGGACGCCCGGGACGGCCGGATCGGAGGCGAGGAACATCCCGTACGCGCCGTGGAATTCGACGTCGCCCCGCTCCGCGAGGTGGACGACGGGTTCGGTGCCGGAGACGTCGAGCGAACCGAAGTCGGTGCCGTGGGCGAACCAGATCCGGCCGTCCACCACCTCCAGGTCGCCGGGGGCCGTGCCGACCGCGTAACTCGCGGTCTCGGTGTACGTCCCCGTCTCCACCGACACGATCCGGTCGGCGTTCGTCACGGCCGCGTACACCTGCCCGGAGTCGGCGGACAGCGCGAGGCCGGTCACGCCGGAGAGCCCGGTCAGCGTCGCCTTCACGGCGCCCGCGTAGTCGGTGACGACGATCTTGCCGCCGGTCGGGTCGGAGACGTAGACGCGCTGGTGGGCGCCGTCCACGACGATGTCGCCGACCGACTTCACCGGAAGCGTCCTGGCGGAGTCGGCCGCCGCCGGTCCCGCCGCGCCCACGGCGAGGACCGCGGAACTGAAGACGACCGCGAGTGCGGTCGCGGTCGAGATGGTGCGCCTGCGCACAGTGATGTGAACCCCCACAGAAGCAGCCCGGTTGTCACCGGGCGGAGCTGAATCGGACGCGCGTCCCCCCTCACACCGACGACGGGTGTGCGGACGCTGCCGAGGAGAGCAGGGTATGGCATGCCAGTGACAACTGGGGATCGAAATATCACGTGCACAGCGGGGACGCCGTCACCCCGCCGTGCCCGGCCGCCCGTCGGGGCGGCGGCGGGGGACGCCCCGGCGGGGCGCGCCGTGATGTCATGGCTGCTGCACCTGCCTTTCCTCGGTGAGACGGTCATCGCCCCGCGAGGGCCGCTGCGGCCGGGTCGACGGTCCGGGCGGCGCGGAGCGGGCGGAACGTGACGCGGCCGTCCGCGTCGACCCGGACGCCGTGGACGGCGGGTTCGGGCAGGCTGTTGTAGTGGAAGGGCGTGGAGAAGTAGTAGGCGCCGGTGTCCGGCACGACGACGAGGTCACCGGCGTCCAGGAGGGGCAGCGCCCGGTCGCGGGCCAGCAGGTCACCGGCGAAGCAGCACGGGCCCGCCACGTCCTGGGACACGGGCCGGCCGTGCTTGGCGTTGCCGCCGGGGTCATAGGCCTCGATCCGCAGGGGCCAGGCGTCGGGGGCGAACACGGTTCGGGTGGCGACCTGGGCGCCGGCGTGGGTGATCGCGATGGGGCGGCCGCCGACGGTCTTGGTGTACTCGACGTACGCGGCCATGAACCCGTTCTTCGCCAGGACGGAGCGGCCGAACTCGGTGACGATCCGGTACTCGCCGGAGAACAGAGCGGGTGCGTGATCGCGCAGCCGGTTCACGTAGGTGTCGAAGCCGGGGATCGTCTCGTCGCTGTCGAAGTTGACCGGCAGTCCGCCGCCGATGTCGATGCCGGTGACCTGTCGGTGGCCGAGGTGGGCGTTGATCTCCTCGGCGAACTCCACCGCCTTCGCGACGCCCGCGGCGATCAGGTCCAGGGGGCAGCCCTGCGACCCGACGTGCGTGTGCACCCAGGTGAGCCAGGGACGGTCCCGGTACGCCTGGAGCAGGCGCTGCCGGTTGCCGTCGTCGTCCAGGGGGACACCGAACTTCGAGGTCGCGGTAGCCGTGCTCATGGCGCTGATCGAGCCGCCGCCGACCTGGGGGTTGAGGCGTACGCCGATGCGCGAGTCGGAAGGGCGGGTCGCCAGGATCTCGTCGATGCGCGCGAGTTCCTGGAAGCTGTCCGCGTTCACGGCGACGCCCAGGCTCAGTGCCCGGACCAGTTCCGCCCGGGTCTTGGCCGGGGAGTCGAACACGATGTCGGCGGGGTCGAAGCCGGCCGCCAGCGCCTGGGCCAGCTCGCCGGCGCTGGCAACCTCGCAGCCCATGCCGTTCAGGCGCAGTGCCTCCAGCACGGGGACCAGGCAGTTCGCCTTGGCCGCGAAGGCGTGCAGGACCTGGAGGGTGTCGGGGAACGCGCTCCGCAGGGAGGTGACCGTGTCGTCGACGCCGTCCAGGTCGACGAATCCGGCCAGCAGCGCCGACTCCGGGTCCAGGAGTCCCTGCCGTACGGCTGCTCGCAGTATCCGTTCACGCCGGCCCGCCCGGGCCGTGGTCCCGGCGTCGTCCCTGTCCCTCGCGGAAACGCTCATCGTGCACCTTCCCGAAGCCTTGAGTTGCGCGCCCGGTCGCCGCGCGGCGGACCACCAGGTTCCCTCGCAGCGGTGCCGGTGTCTTCGTGGGGAGTTCCGGTGTCCCGTCCCGCGCTTCTCACCGTGGAGCGACACCACGGGCGGGGAGCGGTGGCCGTTGTGCGCGGGCACGAAGAAGCCGCCCTTCCATCGTGGCGGCGCCCAGGGATTCAGGCCTCCCGACGGCTCGGGCCGAAACGGCGGCCCAGGCCTCCCAGTGGGCCGGAGCTCACGGCGGCTCGGGCCTCACGGCAGCTCAGGCCTCCCGCAGACTGGGGGTTCTCCCGTCGGCCCAAGCCCGGCGGCCCAGGCAATCTTCAAGGACTCAGGCCTCCCGGCCGTCGCGGTCGAGGAGGCGCAGCTGGAGCTGTGCGAGCAGTCGGGCGTCCGGGCTGCGCAGGTCGAGCCCGGACACCTCGGTGAGCCGGCTGATCCGGTGCCGCAGGCTGTTCGCGTGCACGCCCAAGGCCCGTGCGGCGTCCGGCACATGACCGAAGTGGTCGAGGTAGGCGCGCAGGGTCTCCACCATGGTGCCGCCGCCGTTTCCGGCGTCGTACGCCACGAGTCGCGCCACGGGCGTGTCCCGTGCCGGCGACGCCGTCCCCGTCAGCGTGTCCAGCATCTCGTTCAGGGCGATCGTCTCGGCCACCTCGCTCGCGAAGGCGACGGCGCGGTGCTCCCCCGACGACAGCAGGGCTCGCAGGGCCAGGTCCGCCGACCGGCGGGATGCGGGCAGGTCCGCCAGGGTTTCGACCACGGTGCCCAGACCGATCCGCGCGTCCGGTCCGAACGTGTCGGCCACCTGCCGGACCAGTGACGCCCCGAGGCGCGAGACCTGATCGACGGCCCGCGCCGGGTCCTGGTGCAGCGCGCCGAGCAGGACCAGAGCACCCTGCTCGACCGGCAGCACCACCGGAGTGACGTCATACGCGCCGCAGCGCACCGCCAGCAGGGCGCACAGCCTTCCGTTCTCCTCCGCCGTGCCGGTGACTCCGGGGCGTACCGCCAGGACGGCGCAGTGTCCCCGCGCCGGGAGGCCGGTCCGTTCGGTCAGTACGGCGGCGGATCCACGTCCGTCGAGCAGTGCGCGTGCCGCGTCCTCGGCCAGGCGGGCGGGCGACCGGTGGGACCGGTGGTGCAGCAGGTGCGCGGCGGCCACCCGTGCCGCCGACCGCAGGGTGTCGGCGGCGTGCGGCGGCAGGTCGCTGCCCGCGGCCGCCACCCAGATCGACCCCAGGACCTCGCCGCCCGCCCGGACGGCCACCACCAGGCGCTCGGGGTCGTCCCCGTGCGCCGGCCGGTGGATGACGTCCCCGGAACCCCACAGGGCCCGGAAGAATCCGGCCTCCCGCATGGCGGCCACCCGCCACTCCGGAACCCGGCGGCCGAGGATCGTCAGGCGGCGCAGCTCGTCCACGTCCTCCTTGGTGGACGAGTACGCCAGAACGCGGGACTCCGGATCCTCGATCGTCACCGCGCCCCCGACCAGGACGCCGACCGCGTCGGCCAGCCCGTTGAGATCACCCGACGTCACGGCGGAGACGGCCGGATCGGCGGGGACCCCGGACAGGACCAGACCGGCCCGCAACGCGCCGACCAGCTCGGTCCAGCCGCACCACGTCGTCCGGAACAGCAGCGCCGTACCGGTGCCCTCGGCGGCCGACCGCAGCGCCTCCGGGGGCCGCCCCGACGGGCCCTGCCCGAAGACGACCGCGGCAGCGCCCGATCCGGCGGCATCGCGTACGGCGTCGACGGCGGCCGCCGACCGCGGATCGACGCCCACCGCCAGCAGCACGTGCCCCCGCGACGGCGCCGGTTCCAAGGGGTCCAGCACGGCGACCCCCTCGACCACGACCCGGAGGCCACGCGGAGCCACGCACACCTCCAGCGCTCCTGCCCCCATGACCGACAGCAGTCTCTCCAGCGTCGCCCCCGGCACGGCGTCGTCCCCCGGCCCGGCCACGGCGTTCAGCGGCATCCGGCTCCCCCTCCACGTCGGCACGGCGCGTGACCGCGACGAGTGTAGGAGCAGTCACGGGAGCCGGTCATCGGAACGGGTCACCGGAACGGCCGTCGCTGTGCCGCCCGGTCCTCGATGACCGGGCGGCACAGCGACAGGAACAGGTCGAGAGCGGCCCTGGATCCCCCCTCCGGCCAGCACGGGGAAGGGCCACGGACGGGGCGTCGGAGCGGTCACTGAGCAATCCCTCGCGGCTCGGCGGCCGTCGAGGCGCCGTCGTCCGCCGCGGAGCCAGGCCACCGCCGTCCGCCGTCAGGCCGTCGGCAGACCGCGTCGTCCGCCGTCAGACCGCCGTCCCGACCGCGGTCTCGGGCCGCGCCGCCGTCCCCGCGACTCGGCGTCGGCGGGTCGGCAGGACGGTGGGGTTGGCCACTCCCCAGGCCGCGCCCTTGCAGACCAGTTCCTTGTAGAGGGCGGCGATGCGTCCGGTCAGGGCCGCGCGGACGGCCCGGTCGTCCGCGGTGACGTACTGGATCAGGCCCTGCCTGCGGCCGAGGGAGACGCACTGGTTGAAGTAGCGCAGGGGCACTTCGGGGATCTTCGTGCCGGTCAGGCGGGCGGCTATGGCGTCGGCCGCCTGCCAGGCGGTGGGTACGCCCGACGCGCACGACATGCGCAGGGGCTTGTCGGCGGGGCCCGTCACCCTGGCCGCGTCGCCGATGGCGTACACGTCCGGGTGGGAGACCGAGCGCATGGTCCGGTCCACCACGATCTGACCGCTGTCGGTGACCTCCAGGGTGGTGGCCCGCGCGATCGGGTGGACGGCGAAGCCGGTGGTCCACACGGTGACCGCGGCCGGTACGGACGTGCCGTCGGCGGTGGTGACGCGGTCGGCGCCGACGGCGGTGACGGTGGCGTGCTCGTGCACGGTGATGCCGAGGTCGTCGAAGACCTTCCGCAGATGCCCGCGGCCCTTGGGGGAGAGCCAGTCGCCGAGGGCGCCGCGGGCGGCGAGGGTCACGTCGAGGTCCGGGCGGGCCTCGGCGATCTCGGTCGCGGCCTCGACGCCGGTGAGGCCGCCGCCGACCACGACCACGGGCTGTCCGGCGTCCAGGCCGGCCAGGCGTTCGCGCAGCCGGAGTGCGCCGGGCCGACCGGAGATCTCGTGGGCGTGCTCGGCGACACCCGGGACCCCCTGGTCGTCCCAGGCGCTGCCGAGGGCGTACACGAGGGTGTCGTACTCCAGTTCCTCCGCGTCGGTGCCGCCGTCCGTGCCGGTGACGGTGACCGTCCTGCGCTCGGCGTCCACGGCGGTGACCCTCGCGAGCCTCAGCTCCACGCCGGTGCCCGCGAACATCTCGCTGAAGGGGCGGGGCCGGAGGTCCTGGCCCACGGCGAGCTGGTGCATCCGCACGCGCTCGACGAAGTCGGGCTCGGCGTTGACGAGGGTGATGGCGACCTCTTCGCGGTGCAGTCGCCTGGCGAGGCGCCCGGCGGCGATGGCTCCGCTGTATCCGGCTCCGAGGACGATGACGCGATGCTGCATCTCCATGCTCCTGTCTTGGGCGGGTTCGCTCCTTGAACCGGGCGGCCCCGCGTTTCCTGACAGGAAGGTCGTGTGAAGCAGCTCACACCGGCGTCAGAACGGAACGAGGAGAGGCTCGCCGTGGTCCGTGGCCGCCCACAGCCGCGTCGCGCGTTCGAGCTTGTCGGGGTTCACCTGGTTGCGGAACGCGGCGATTCCCTCGGGGGTGATCTCCACACACATGACACCGATCACGCGGCCGTCGACGACGGCGACGACCGCGGGTTCGCCGTTGGCGATCGTGACGTAGATCCCGGGCGAACCGCCGGCCAGGTCGCGCTTGGCCTTGCCGGGCTTGAACAGGCCGCGCATGAACTTCGCGACCGCGAGCGCGCCCTCGAACGCCCTGGCGCGGGCCGGGACCTTTCCGCCGCCGTCACCGATCGAGACGGCGTCCTCGGTGAGCAGCCGTACGAGCGGCTCGGTCCGGCCGCTGGTGGCGGCGGCCAGGAACTCGTCGATGATCCGCCGGGCGGCGGCCTCGTCGACCGCGGTGCGGGCCTTGCCCTGCGCGACGTGCTTCTTCGCGCGGTGGAACAGCTGCTGGCTGGCGGCCTCGGAGATGTCGAGGATCTCGGCGATCTCCCGGTGCGGGTAGTCGAAGGCCTCCCGCAGCACGTACACCGCGCGCTCGTTGGGCGACAGACGCTCGAGCAGCGTGAGGACCGCGTACGACACCGATTCGCGCTGTTCGGCGGTGTCGGCGGGGCCGAGCATCGGGTCCCCGGCGAGCAACGGCTCGGGGAGCCACTGACCCACGTAGGTCTCGCGCCGGGCGCGCGCCGAGGTGAGCTGGTTGAGGCACAGGTTGGTGAGAACCTTCGTCAGCCAGGCCTCGGGAACCTCGACGCGTTCGACGTCGGCGGCCTGCCAGCGCAGGAACGTCTCCTGCACGGCGTCCTCGGCCTCGCTCGCCGAGCCGAGGAGGCGATAGGCGATGACCTCCAGGCGGGGCCTGAAGTCCTCGAACCGTTCCACGTCGTTCACGGTCAGGGCCATGGCCCGGATCCTAGCCCGCGCTGCCGCGAGGTGGCGTGAGTCTGGGTGGACGGGGCCACCCCCTCCGCGTGCCGCCGCTCGCCCGTGTCGACGCGGGGCCGTTACCGCCGGGGCGGCCGGGAACACGCGGCCGAGGCGCCGAAGACCGTCGTGCGGCCGTGCGTCCGGCCTCGCCCGCCCCGGGCGGGTCAGCCGCCGCTGACCCACCTGCGGATGCGCCGCCTCACGCCGGCCGCCGACCTGCCGCGGCGAGGAACCGACCGGGCCGCGGTGGCGGACCGCGTCGGCTTCGCGGGCTCCTTCGCCCTGAGCGCCGCGTCCGGGCGGGAACTCGGCGTCGACCGAGCGGGCACCGGCCGCGGGAGACCCGCCGGTCCCGAGCGTCGGAGGCAGGCGAGCGGGCATAGTCTTCGAGGAGCGGGCCGTACGTCGTGAAGCGTGCCGGCACATACGTACGGGAGGTCCGGGTGGGTCAGGAGCCGTTGCCCTCGGAGGGTTACGCGGAGGTCCGTATCGTCGCGGCGACGCCGGACGTCGCGCGTCGTGTCGCCGAAGTACTGCGCCACTGTTTCGCCTCGGCCGAGCAGCGCAGTTATCCGGTCGGTCTGGAGGGCGGGACCCGGCTGCATCTCACCATCGACACCTCCCGGGCCGCCGGGCCCGCACGGTCCTGGTTGTCGGCCAGCGAATCGTCCTCGGAGGGCCCCGCGCACACCGACGAGGTGTGAGCGCCCGTCTCAGGCGTCGAGGATCAGAGCGTGCCAGGCGGCGGCGGGCAGCGGCGCGTCGCCGGTGTCGCCCTCGGCGTGCCGCCATCCCCAGGACAGCAGCGCCTTCAGCGTCCCGGCGTCGGTACGGCTCACCAGCGTGACCCCCGCCGCGGCGGCGTGGTCGGCGAGCAGCCGCCGCTGGAGACGCCGGGCCAGGTTCCAGTCGCGGCCCTGGTGGCGGGTGCGCACGGCGGGCTGGACGACGATCCGGGAGACCGCGAAGAGGCGCCCGCGGGCGGCGAGGCGGCCCAGGTCCGCCGACAGGTGCCCGTCGGGGCTCACACCCCGCCACCAGGCCCCGCGGTCGTCCACCGGAAAGCCGTAGGCGCACGCGGTGACGACCGTGGTCTCGGCGATCAGCAGCGCGAACCCCGGCCGCCGTACGTCGCCGGCGAGCCCCCGCAGAAACGCGTCCCGGTCCCGGTCCCGCGCCCACGGCTTGCCGCCGGAGGTGTCCGCGTAGAGATCGCCCAGCTCCCCCAGCCGGTCCTCGACCTGACTCCGGCTCAGCGCGCGGACACGGTCGGCCTCCCAGGGGGACGGGTCCTGGTCCCGCTGTGTCGGGCCCGGTCTGCGGTCGGGTGTCGGTTCGGGTGTCCACCGGTGGACACCGGGCCGCACGGGCTCCGGGGTCGGCGGCCGGCTGGGGACGTTCACGGTCATGGGGCGAGCCCTGCTCCGGGCGCGGACGGATCCGGTCCGGCGTCGTCGGTCACCGCGAACGGCAGCGGCGGGCGGCCGGTGCACGAGATGCTCCCGGCCCCCTCACGGTACTCCAGACCGGTTTCCGCCCCCCTCAATGATCGAACCTGCATTCGAGTATGGGGCCGCGGACATCCCGCCCCACGGTCGTCCGAGAGAGTGAAATCCTTGACCGGCCGGGCCCGATAGGCCCGTGCTACTGTCGATTTCAGTTGCCGTCACCGCCCGGTACCGGCACCGACCCGCACTTCGCAGCTGGGGCCCGCACCTTGGGGTGCGGGCCCCAGTTCGCTGATTCGGGGATGCGGCACGCACCACCACTCCCTCACCGCTCGCCCCTCCCCCCTGGTTCCCGTATCCCGGGCCAGTCCCTTCTCTTCGCTCTGTGAGGCAACATGCGCTGTGTCATCGCCCGGTACCCGTTCGACCTGACCAAGAGCGGGGTGCTGGCCTCGATGGCGGGCGTCACTCCCGAGCTGATCACGGGCGAGTCCGTCACCATCGGCCGCCGCCGCTACCCGGTCAAGCAGGTCGGCGAGGTCGTCACCCGGCAGGACCGCCGTGACTTCAGCAGCGGCGAGGTCGTCCGGGCCATGCGCCGCCTCGGCTTCACCTGCCACGGCCTCCCCGAGGAGGCCGCGCCCGTGAGCGCCATGTCCCTCTCCCCCATGCAGTCCGCGTCCGAGATGCTCGGCGGCCCCGACCCGCGGGACCAGTAGGGCGGACCGGAGCGCCACGCCGGCGTCGTGCCTCGCGGCCGCGCCGGCGCCCTGAGCCCAGCCCCGTGCGACGGCCGGACCGCCGCGGAACTTCGCCGGTACGGCGGCCGTTGGCAGGGTGACGCGTGCGACACGCGCGTCGGACCGGAACGACAGGGCTGAAGCCGAGGGTGGCACGCGTGGCGATGTGGGATCGGATCAAGGACCAGGCCAAGGGGCTCCAGCAGGCACAGGGAGCGCGGGGCGCCGGTGGCCACGGGCGGCCGGGGGCCGCGGGACCGGGTGGTTCGCGCGCTCAGCTGGTGAGCACGCTCAAGTCGCAGCTCACCTCCCTCAAGACGGAGTTGAAGAGCGGCGCCTACCGTGACGCCAGCATGGCCATGTGCGCACTGGTCGCCGCCGCCGACGGTCACGTCGACCCGACCGAGCGGCAGCACGTCGAGTCGCTCATCATGAACAACGACGTCCTTCAGAACTTCCCGCCCGAGCAGCTGCGCCAGCGCTTCAACAAGCATGTGGACCGGCTGGCTTTCGACTTCCCCCAGGGCAAGGCCGAGGTTCTCCAGGAGATCGCCAAGGCCGCGAAGAAGCCGACGGAGGCCAGAGCCGTCGTACAGACCGGGTTCGTCGTCGCGGGTGCGGACGGGTATGTCGCGCCGGCCGAGGAGCAGGTCCTGCGTGAGGCGTGCTCCGTCCTCGGCCTGTCGGCACAGGAGTTCGGCCTGTAGGACCACGTGGCCGCGGGGTCAGGCCTCGGGGATCGGCGGCAGCGCCGTCGTGGCCTCGGAGCCGCCCTCCGCGCGGGGGCCAGGCGAAGTCCACCGCTGCGGTGCCGACTGTCGGCCCGGCCCCGCCGCCCCGCCCGCGCCCGCCGATCCTTCGCGTGCCCGCCGTCCTGCCCCGCCCCGAGAGCGCGCGGTACGGCTGGTCCTCGGGGCCGACCGGTGGGACCACCGGGCACGGTCCCCGCGTCCCACGGCGTTCCTCGAGTCCGTGCTTCTTCCCCTCGGAGCGCGAGGGCCTCGTCGGACACATGCTCCTCCGAATGTGTCCTTCGTCGCAGTGGCAGCGGTTTCGGGCATTCGCGGGTGTCGTGCGGAGAGATCGTGCTGACGGCCGTCGTAGGAGGTCACGGAGGTGTGGTCGGCGACTCCGGCAGGAATGCGGAAGCGTCGGCGGAGCAATATCTGTGGTCGCGAGGTAAGAAATTGCCGCAGCACCCGATGAATATTCCCGCGACCGGCTCACCAGGCGAAATAGTCCAGCGCACCCGCCCGAACGCACCGTGCTACTGTCTTCATCAGTTGCAGTTGTGGTTGCCAGAAGGTTTTTCCATCGGGGTGATCATCACGGCGACCGGAGGCACACAGGGTGACTCCGAACCGTCCCTCGAAGGAGAATAAAATGGCCAGTGGCACCGTGAAGTGGTTCAACGCCGAAAAGGGCTTCGGCTTCATCGAGCAGGACGGCGGCGGTCCCGACGTCTTCGCTCACTACTCGAACATCGCGACCCAGGGCTTCCGTGAGCTCCAGGAAGGCCAGAAGGTGTCGTTCGACATCGCTCAGGGCCAGAAGGGCCCGACGGCGGAGAACATCGTTCCCGCCTAACCCTGCCTGACGCGTAACGTCGCAGCCGGGGCCCGCACCGTGGGGTGCGGGCCCCGGCTCGACGCTTTTCCGGGTGCCGCGCGGGACGACCTGATTCCCGCAGGACGGTGACGCGATTCCCGTCCACCTGTTTCGGCCCCACCCATTCAGGCTCGTTCTCGCAATTCTCCGCGCCTTCATGTGCTCCGGGAATTCCTTGATACGCGCCGCATCAAGGAAGGTTCCCTGCATGAACCGTGCACGTTCCAGCGCTCGCTCGTACGGCCGCTCCGGAGGCGGCGCCCCGCAGCGCTCCTCCGGCTCCGGCAACCGCTCCTCCGCGCCCCGTCGTTCGCAGGGCGGCTCCGGCCGTCGGCCGATGGCCCAGCAGGGCGAGTTCGCGCTGCCGGAGACGGTGACGCCCCCGCTGCCCGCCGTCGAGTCGTTCGGCGACCTGGGTCTGCCCGCGCCGCTGGCCGCCGCACTGGCCAGCGAGGGCATGACCGTCCCGTTCCCCATCCAGGGCGCGACCCTGCCGAACTCCCTGGCCGGCCGTGACGTCCTCGGCCGTGGCCGCACGGGCTCCGGCAAGACCCTCGCGTTCGGCCTCGCGGTCCTGGCCCGTACGGCGGGCCTGCGGGCCGAGCCGCGTCAGCCGCTCGCGCTCGTCCTCGTGCCGACCCGCGAGCTGGCCCAGCAGGTCACCGACGCGCTGACGCCGTACGCCCGCGCCGTACGCCTGCGGCTGGCCACGGTCGTCGGCGGCATGTCGATCGGCCGTCAGGCGAGCGCCCTGCGGGGCGGCGCCGAGGTCGTCGTCGCCACGCCGGGACGGCTGAAGGACCTCATCGACCGGGGCGACTGCCGCCTCGACGAGGTCCGCATCACCGTCCTCGACGAGGCCGACCAGATGGCCGACATGGGCTTCATGCCGCAGGTCACCGCGCTGCTCGACCAGGTCAAGCCGGACGGACAGCGGATGCTGTTCTCGGCCACCCTCGACCGCAACGTCGACCGGCTGGTCCGCCGCTACCTGTCCGACCCGGTCGTCCACTCCGTCGACCCGTCGGCCGGCGCCGTCACCACGATGGAGCACCACGTCCTGCACGTGCAGGACACGGACAAGCAGCGCACCACCACCGAGATCGCGGCCCGCGAAGGCCGCGTGATCATGTTCCTGGACACCAAGCACGCGGTGGACCGGCTGACCAAGCACCTGCTGAACAACGGCGTGCGCGCCGCGGCTCTGCACGGCGGCAAGTCCCAGCCGCAGCGCACCCGGACGCTGACCCAGTTCAAGACGGGCCATGTGACCGTGCTCGTCGCGACGAACGTGGCCGCACGGGGCATCCACGTGGACAGCCTCGACCTGGTCGTCAACGTGGATCCGCCGACCGACCCCAAGGACTACCTGCACCGCGGCGGCCGTACGGCCCGCGCGGGCGAGTCCGGCAGTGTCGTCACCCTCGTCACCCCGGACCAGCGCCGCGCCATGAGCCGGCTGACGGCCGCGGCCGGTGTCACCGCTCAGGTCACCTCGGTGCGCTCGGGCGAGGAGGAGCTGACCCGTATCACCGGCGCTCAGACCCCGTCCGGTGTGCCCGTCGTGATCACCGCGCCGGTAGCGGAGCGCCCCCGGCGCTCCGCTTCCTCGGGCGGCTCCGCCTCCCGTGGCCGTCGCGGTCGCGGTGGCGGTGGCGGTGGCGGTGGCGAGCGGGGTGAGCGCGGCGGCGAGCGCGGCCGGTCCACCGGCGACGCGGCGTCCTCGCGCGGCCGGTCGCAGCGGCGGTCCGCCTTCGGTTCGGCGGCCTAGCGAACCGGGACACCACGTCCCGGAGGTGTGCGGGAAGGGCCGGTAAACGGCCTGCCACCTGCGAAGAAGGGCCCCACCGACAGCTGTCGGCGGGGCCCTTCCGCATGCCCGGCCACGGGTGGTCCGACCTGGAGGGCAGACGGGCGGGGTACCCGTAACGGCGGACCGGCACGGCGGCACGACCGGTGGACGGTGTTGAATCTCCTCAGGGGCCCGGGTGCCGGACGGCGGCAGGGTCCCTTCTACGCGGCGATCAACGAGGTGACATGACAGCAGACAACCCGCTCATCGGTCGTCTGGACGACGACGACTACCCGGCGTACTCGATGGGCCGGGCGGCCGAGATGCTCGGCACCACCCCCGGCTTCCTCCGGGCCATCGGGGAGGCCCGCCTGATCAGTCCGCTCCGCTCGGAGGGCGGGCACCGCCGGTACTCGCGCTACCAGCTGCGGATCGCCGCCCGAGCCCGCGAGCTGGTCGACAAGGGCACCCCGATCGAGGCCGCGTGCCGCATCGTCATTCTGGAGGACCAGCTCGAGGAGGCCCGGCGGATCAACGCCGAGTACCGCCGTGCCGCGAGCGAGGCGCCGGCATCCCCTGCGGATCGGGCCGCGCATTCCCGCGCGGATCCCCGTGCCGATTCCCGTGCGGTTTCGCATTCGGGGTCCGGTGCGGGCCGGGGTTCCAACTGACCGGAGCGAGCACCGCGGAGACCACCTCGCCGGAGGAGGCCATGACGTCCGCCACGAAGCGCCTTCGTCCGAGGCCGAGTCGGCGCAGTCCCGGACCGTGGTCGGCGGCGACGACGAGCGCCGCCGTGAGCAGGAGCAGCCGCCACGACGCCATCACCGGGAGCCGGGCCGGGCGGGGCAGCTCCGCGAGACAGGCACGCAGCCGCTCGCAGTGGAAGGGGACGTGGCGCTGTTCGTCGGCGAGGATACGGTCGGCGACATCCGCGGTCAGCGGGTCGTCGGTACCGTCACGCAGGGCGCGGTAGTAGCGCAGTGCCACCACCTCCGCGATCATCAGTACGAGCAGTTCCAGGCGCAGGCCCATGAGACGCCGCAGCCGTACGAAGGCGGTGTCGCTCCAGTGGCCGACCAGGGTCGGCATGCCGCCCGCGGTGAGCAGCCGGGCGAGGAGCCGGGCGTGGTTCTGTTCCTCGGCGACGAAGAGCCGGACCGCCCGCGCGTAGTCGGGGTCCCCCGCCCGGCCGGCCTTGGCGACGAGGTTGGCGCCGTCGCCGTCCTCGCCGACCTGGAAACGCTGGATGCCGGACCACACCGCCGGGTGCAGGGTCGCTCCACGCTCCCAGTCCGGGCCGCCCTGGGCGTTCCGGCGCTCGCGTTCGTCCTCGAAGCGCAGCGTCCACAGCGCGAAGCCGCCGCTGTCGGGCCGGGTCATCGGCCCTCCGTCGGCTTGGCGACCGTCCGTGTCGGCCACCGGTTCGAGAGGAGTCGCGGTTCCTCACCCTGTTCCATGGGATCAACCTAACGGCCCCGCTCGTACACACGTGCGGGTTTCGCGGGCGGCCGGGGCCGACCGGCGGGGTCGGGACAGTGCCGAGGAGGACCTTGGCGGGAACACCAGGGTCGCCGGGTCGGGGACCGGCACCGGGGCGGAACGGGGACCGGCCCTGGAACCGGGCGGGGACCGGCCCTGGGCGTGAGACAGGCCGGCCGGACCGCGGGGCGGCGGGCGGCAGGCGGCCGGAGGCAGGCGGCAGGCGGCAGGCGGCAAGAGGCAGGAGGGTCGATCTCGACGATACGGAAGCCCCGACCAGGCGGACGGCGGACAATGGGAGCATGAGCATCGTCAAGATCAATGTGCTGACCGTCCCCGAGGAGCAGCGCGAGACGCTGGAGAAGCGGTTCGCCGCGCGGGCGGGCGCGGTGGAGAACTCGGACGGGTTCGAGTGGTTCGAGCTGCTGCGCCCGGTAGAGGGCACCGACACCTATCTCGTCTACACGCGCTGGCGCACGGAGGAGGACTTCCAGAACTGGATGGCCGCTCAGGGTCGGTCGGCCCACGGAGGAGGCGGGACCGAGGGCGCCGAACGGCCGAAACCGGCCGCTTCGGGTGCCACGCTGTGGTCCTTCGAGGTGGTCCAGCAGGCGGCCCCCGGGCAGAGCCGACCCGGCACCGAGTAGGCTCCTCACTCATGGCGCACGCTGATGACCTGCTCGTCGACATCGCCGCAAGGGTGGAGTCGGAGCACAACAGTCGGATGTCCCTCACCGTGGTGATCCCCGGAGCCGTGATCACGGGCCGGCTCGCACCGGAGACCCTGTGGAAGCAGAGGGTTGCGGAGGTGCTCGAGGCCTCCGATCAACTCGGGGCGTTCTCCTCGGTGTTCACTCGCCCGGAGGACACCGGCACACCCCCCGAACCACGGGCCGAGCGGCCCACCCACCTGCACTTCCACGTCGCACGGATCCTCCAGGGCAACGTCGGCATCCCCGACACCGGCGGCATGTACCGCGTCGCCCTGGAGGACGTGAGCGCGTGGACGATCGGGGACATCGGGTACTCGGACCAGTGAAGTCGCGGTGAGAGGCGGCAGGCTGCCGATGCCTGTCGCCTGGTTCGGCGGCTCCTCCTCCCGCACCGCGTCCACCGCTTCCCGCACTTCCTCGTCGGGATCGTCCGCGAGGGTGCCCAGGAGGCCGGCGACGCCCGGCGTACGCCAGCCGGCGACCGCCCAGACCAGCGCCTCCCGGACGCTGGGGGCGGGGTGCGCGGCCAGCGGGGCCAGCCGGGGCAGCGGGCCGCGGCGGCGCATGCCGAACCAGTGCAGGGCCTCGCACAGCGCGGCCGGGTCACCGGGGTCCCCGGCCGCCGCGATCCTGGCGAGGAGGGTCCTCGCCGGGGGTGGCGGTCCGTCCAGGGGATGCGGCCGCCGCTCGCGCAGGCGCCGGGCGCCGTGTCCGCCGCGTACCCGGCAGCCATGGCAGGTGCAGGGGCGTGTGCCGTGCGCGTCGGGAAGGTACCGCCAGCCCGCCACCTGGGGTGCGCTGCGGATCCGGTGCACCTCGCGGGGGCGGGTCGCGCGCGGCACGAAGACCTCCCAGCCGCGCGGGTCGTCGAGTGCCGCGATCCGCCGTACGGCCTCGGCGGCACCGACCCTCGACTGCCTGCCCCGCCGCCGGTCCGGGTACCGCCCGACCAGTACCTCCTGCATGTCGTCCAGGCGGACGTGCACGGCCACGAGGCCGCCCCGGCTGCCGAAGCGGGCGAGTTCCCGCAGCCACTGGTGGGTGAGCGTGTGCGACGCGAGCACCGGGAAGCAGAACACCCCGCGGGCGCCGCCCTGCCCCTCGCTCTCCGCACGGACGCCGGAGCGACGAATGCGGGGCGCGTGGGCCGCGGAGGTGAGGTGCACGAACATCGCCATGGTCAGGGATGGTAGGCCCGCACCGGCCGCCGGCGTTCCCGGCGAAGCGGTGAACGCCTGGGACGGCCTCGGGGCGGGCGTCGCCGGCGGTGGCGCGGACGAGGAAGTCGCGCCGGCTGGCGGAGTCGTGCCGTGGCGGAAACGTCACGGTGGCGTGGGACGGGTGTCGTGCTCTCGTCGGCGGCCACGCGTCGCGCGCCGCCCTCAGCTCACGCCCCGGTTACATTTCGCTCAACCCCTGGTAGCCGGGCGGTGTGCGAGCGACCATGGCCGCATGACTCTGGCCGAGCGCGCCATGGAGCGACTGGAAGTCTGGCCCGACCTCAGTGCGGGACAGGCCAGTTGCGGCGCAGGACGGGCGTTGCGCTCCGCCCACAGCGAGATCCTCCACTTCCACTCCGACCGGGACGTGGACCTGCACCTGACCGTCCCGGCCATCCGGCGGATCCACTCGGACCTGATGGAGTCGACGGCGGTGCGGGTGGTGCCCGGTTCGCGCTGGGTCACCGTCCACCTCGACTGCGACACGGACGTGGACCTGCTGATGAGCCTGGTCAGTGTCGCCCTCAAGGCCCACCTGTCCCAGGGCCCGGCGCCCGCCCCGGCGCCGTCCCCCTTCACGTGCAACCTGCACCGGGTCACGCTGGTGCCGCGCGACGATCCGGCCGCCGCCGAGGCACGGCTTCGGTGAGCCGACGTCCGTTCCTCTGAGGCGACTCGGGCGGCAGCGTCGGCGCGAAGGTGACGTGGACGACGACCGGTCAGTGGTCATGGGGCGCGGTACGAGTACGGCACTCGTGGTTCCGCCGCCGCGTCCCCGAGCCGGTCTCACCCACCGCCGCCGCGCCGCCCTCGCCGACGGCTGGACACCGGCGACCACGCCCGAGGGCGCACCCCGCCCGACCACGTCACCGAGCCGGTCGGCGCCACGACGCTGAACTTCGTGGCGAGGGTGAATCGGTCGGTCACGGCGAGTGGACGCCCTGCCGGACGCCCTCCGCCACGCGCACGCCCCGCCGCCCGGCGGCTTCCCTGACGGTCACCCGGTCCTCCGGGTTCGCGTGGACGTCGATGCGCTTCAGGGACAGGTACCCAGCGCGGTCAGTCGCGTCGCCCGGTCCTCCTCGTCCCAGTGGACCACCAGGACGCGGGTGACCGCGGCGCGGTCGAGGGGGCCGAAGACGTGGGGGAACCGGGTGGAGTCGGGGACACCGGGAGGCGGGGCCGGGGCCGCCTCCTCCCATGCGCAACGGGCGGTCAGGCGGCCCTCGTCGAGGAGGACCGCCAGAAGCGGTCGGGGGGCCGTGCGGTAGAAGGCGTCGGCGACGGCCAGCGTCGTCTCCTCGTCGGGGGAACAGTGCACGAAGCCGTCCTCGCCGAGGGAGGCGGGCGCGTAGGGGTGGTCGGGACGGGCGTCCCACTCCGTCTTCGGCACGAGGTGATAGATCATCGTCCGGTTATATCCCGCCGGCCGGGCGGCCCGACCGGGTCATGCGGCCGTCATGAGCAGCGCGTACGGCAGCAGCACCGCGGGGAGCGTCAGAAGGCGGTACGTGAGCGGCCGGCCGGCCGCCAGTGGTCTCACCACGTCGAACAGTACGACCAGGCCCACCACCACCAGGGCCGACGTGATCAGGCCGAACAGCACGAAGCCGCTGTTCTCGATCTGGTCGTACGTGCACTGGTCCAGATCGCGGCGGCCCAGGTCCTCGTACTCACAGTGCCCGTGCTCGGCGTACCAGCGGGCGCAGGCCACGAGGGCGGTCGTCGGTATGCCGATGGACAGGTTCACCAGCAGGGGCGCGAGGAGACGGCGGGCGGCGTTCACCCGGCGGCGCACGCCACGCACTCGGACTCCGCCGTCGGGGCGAGGGTCTGGTGCGGGCCGTCGGTGACCTCCGAGTCACGGACGTGGAGGGTGGCGGGGGTGGGGGCGGGTGCGGCGACCTCGCGGGAGTCGCCGTCGAGGCCGTCCCTGTACCTGCTCACGAACCTCACCGGTTCGGGGATCTTTTCTGCGGAGGCGATCTTTTCCACGCAGGCCATGCGGATCATCTTTCTCCCATCGGTCGGTCGACGAGGGCCGGCCCTCCACACTGGGGGTTCGCTGCTTGCCGAGGCGCTCGCCATCGGAGCATCCGAACGGTCTCGGATGTGCTGGTCGCCCGCGGACCACACCCCCCCCTGGTCATCGCCCGGCAGTGGTCCGTCCCGTTCTCGACGGCCGTGAGGCGTCGGTGAGGTCGGCGCCGGTGGAGGCGTCGCGCCGGGAGTGACCGACGCCGTGCCAGTCCAGGCACATGACGGTCGCGTCGTCCTGCGGATGACCCTGGTGGGTGTCGACGACCGCCGCGATGAGGGTGCGGGCGGCCTCGCGGGGGTGCAGCGCACGGGTGCGCACGATCAGGTCGGACAGGTCGAGGCTGTTGGCGTTGCGTTCCAGCATGCCGTCGGTCAGCATCACCAGCCGGTCACCCGGCCGCAGGTCCAGTGACTGGACCCGGTAGGTGTGGGGGAAATGGAAGCCGAACGGCAGATCGATCTCCGGAGTGATCTCCCGCACCCGTCCGTCTCGCAGGCGCAGCGGCCAGGGGTGCCCGGCGTTGACGAACTCGGTTTTGCCGTCGATCAGGCTGATGCGCAGGAGCTGGCCGGTGACGTAGGCCTGGCGGCCGTGCTCGCGCAGGGCCTGGTCGGCCTGGCGCGCCTGTTCGGCGAGGTCGGCACCGGCCCGCCGGGCCCGCCGCAGAGCGCCCACCAGGAGGGTGGCCAGCAGCGCGGCGTCGACGTCGTGCCCCATGGCATCGGTGACGGAGAGCTGGACCGTGTCCCGATCGATCACGTAGTCGAAGGTGTCGCCCCCGACGTGGTCGGCCGGCTCCAGCGCCCCGGCCACCGCGAACTGTGCCGCCTCACAGGCCAGCGACGCCGGGAGCAGCCGGTGCTGGATCTCCGCGGCCAGGCTCAGGGGGGTGGTGCGGCGGCCCCACTGGTACACGTCGGTGAAGGACCGGTTCGCGATGACGATGTACGCCAGAGCGTGCGCGGTCTCGCCGATCTCGCGCATCGCGTCCGCGTCCGGCGCCGCGGGCAGGAACAGTTCGAGGAGCCCGAGGGCGTCCCCGCGGTTGGTCACCGGGGCGACGACCCGGACCAGCGCGCCCTCGCCCTTGTCCTCCACGCCCGGCCGCTGGGTGCGGATCACGTCGTCGTACAGGGTGCCCCGCAGCGTGATGCGCCGGGCGGGTTCATCGGTGTCGACGCTGCCCGCCGCTCCCAGCCGGACGACCGAGCTGCCGGTGAAGTCGGTGATCAGGAACGACACCGACGCGGCGCCGAGGTGCTTCCTGAGCATGCGGGCGACCACGTCGAGCGACTCCACGGGCGCCGCGGCCTCCGCCGCCTCCAAGGTCCCCGCCAAAGTCATCGCCCTGCCCGGGCGACTCCCGTCCCCGGCAGGCCGAGCGGCCCGCCCGCGGTCCGGCCCTTCTGCGCTCACAGCGACTCCTCACCGCTCGATGACGCCCAGGACTGCGTCTCGTGGACGCGAAAGACCCGTGCCGAGCGCGGCACCGGACAGTTCACCTTGCACCACGGGCGGCGAGTCCGCCCACCAGCCTCGCTCGGAGCACGCGCCGCCAGGCCCGGCGCGTCCCGCGCCCGTGCCCCGGAGGCGGTCATGTGGCTGCCAGGAGGATGGCCGTCCAGTGCGCGGTGAAGGCGGCGATGGTCAGGGCGTGGAAGACCTCGTGGAAGCCGAACCAGGCCGGTGACGGATCGGGGCGCTTGAGGCCGTAGACGACGGCGCCGGCGGTGTAGAGCAGACCGCCGGCGATGACGAGTACGGCGACCGCGGTGCCGCCGGTGCGCGCGAACTCGGGCAGGTAGAAGACGGCCACCCAGCCCAGCGCGATGTAGCACGGGGTGTACAGCCACCGGGGTGCCCCGATCCACAGGATGCGGAAGGCGATGCCGACCAGGGCCCCCGCCCACACCGCGGCCAGCAGCAGCCGCTGCTGGCCCGCCGTCAGCAGCAGTACCGCCAAAGGGGTGTAGGTGCCGGCGATGATCAGGAAGATGTTCGCGTGGTCCAGCCGCCGCAGGACCGCCTCGCCGCGTGGACCCCACGTTCCGCGGTGGTAGACCGCGCTGGTACCGAACAGCAGGCAGGCCGACACCGCGTACACGGAGCAGGCGAGCACTGCCGCGGCCGAGCGCGAGACGGCGATGAGGACGATGCCACCGACCAGCGCGAGGGGGAACACGCCGGCGTGCAGCCAGCCCCGCATCCTCGGCTTCAGCACGGCCGCCGCGCGCTCCACCCCGCCCTCCAGGCCGGTCGGCGCGGTCGGCCGACCCGTCCGGGCGGGCGCGTCGGCCGTCGGGCCCGGCAAGGGGTCGGGCTCGGTGCCGGGGAGGAGCTGGGACTTCCGTCCGGATGACGGCGGCTGAGGATCTTCGGCGATCATGCGCTCATATTCTGAGGTCGGCGGAAGAGGACGGCCCGGCGCGTCGCCGCGGACTGCGGGTCAGATGCCCACCGGGTGCCGGGGCGCGGTGCGGCGGTACTCGGCGTTGACGCGCTGGGCTTCTTCGAGTTGGTCTTCGAGGATGATGATGCGGCAGGCGGCCTCGATGGGGGTGCCCTGGTCGACGAGTTCCCTGGCGCGGGCGGCGATGCGCAGCTGGTAGCGGGAGTAGCGGCGATGTCCGCCCGCGGAGCGCAGCGGGGTGATCAGGCGGGCCTCGCCGATGGCGCGCAGGAAACCCTGCGTGGTGCCGAGCATCTCGGCGGCCCGGCCCATGGTGTAGGCGGGGTAATCGTCGTCGTCGAGACGGTCGTAGGTGTCGCCTGCTGTCACTTGCACCTCTCTGTGGAACTCGTGGAATGCCTGAAACGCGTGGAGGGCCCCGGGGGGGGGGGGGGGGGGGGGGGGGAAGGAAAGACCCACCCCCCCCCCCCCCCCCCCCCCCCTCCCTCCCCCCTCCCCCCCCCCCCCCCCCCCCCCCCCCCCCCCCCCCCCCCCCCCCCCCCACCCCCCCCCCCCCCCCACCCCCCCCCCCCCCGGGCCTCGTCGTGGGCGGGGTGGGGCTCAGTCCTCGCCGAGGTACGCCTTGCGGACGGACTCGTCGTGCAGGAGGTCGCGGCCGGTGCCCGAGAGCACGATCTTTCCGATCTCCATGACGTGGCCGTGGTCGGCGAGCGAGAGCGCCGCCTGGGCGTTCTGCTCGATGAGCAGGATCGTCATGCCCTGGGACTTCAGCTCCGCGATGGTCGCCATGATCTTCTGCATCATGATCGGGGACAGGCCCATCGACGGTTCGTCCAGCATCAGCAGCTTCGGCTGGGACATGAGGGCGCGGCCCATGGCGAGCATCTGCTGCTCTCCGCCGGAGAGGGTGCCCGCGGCCTGCTTGCGGCGCTCTCCCAGGATGGGGAACAGGTCGTAGGCGCGCTGGATGTCCTTCTCGATGCCCGCTCTGTCGTTGCGCAGGAACGCGCCGAGGCGGAGGTTGTCCTCGATGGTCATGCGGGGGAAGATGTGCCGGCCCTCGGGGGAGTGGGCCAGTCCCAGCGAGACGATGTCGTGGGCGGGGATCTTCTTCAGCGACTTGCCGTTGAAGCGGATCTGGCCGCCGACCGGCTTGAGCAGCCCGGACAGGGTGCGCAGGGTGGTGGTCTTGCCGGCGCCGTTGGTGCCGATGAGGGTGACGACCTCGCCGGCGTCGACCGTGAAGGAGATGCCCTTGACGGCTTCGATCTTGCCGTAGGCGACCCGGAGGTCCTCGACTTCGAGCAGTGCGGTCATCGGTCGTTCTCCTTGCCGGGCGCGGCGTCCGTCGTGGTCTCGGCCTGTGCTTCGGCGGCCTCGACTTCGGCGATCTCCTCGGCACCGGGTGCGTCCTCGTAGGGTTCGCCGAGGTAGGCGGCGACGACGCGGTCGTCGCCCTGCACGGTGGCGCTGTCGCCCTCGACCAGCTTCTCGCCCTGGACGAGGACGGCTACGCGGTCGCAGAGGTTGAAGATGAAGCGCATGTCGTGCTCGATGACGAGGACGGCGATGCCCTGGTCGCGGATGGCGAACACCAGTTCCTCGGTGGCCCGCGTCTCCTGCGGGTTCATGCCGGCCGTCGGCTCGTCGAGCAGCAGCAGGCCGGGCTCGCTGGCCAGGGCCCGGGCGATCTCCAGCTTGCGCTGTTCGCCGTAGGGCAGGTTCCGTGCGAGGTGGTCGGCCTTCTTCTCCAGGCCCACGAACTCGAGGAGTTCCATGGCGCGTGCGCGGGAGGTGGCCTCGGCCTTGTGGAAGCCGGGGAGGCGCAGGACGGCGGACCAGAAGCCTTCCTTGGTGCGGGTGTGGCGGCCGACGAGCACGTTCTCCAGGACCGTCATGTTGGCGAACAGGCGGATGTTCTGGAAGGTGCGGGCGATGCCGGCGGCCGTGACCTTGAAGGACTTGGGCGGCAGGACGGTGCCCTTGTAGCGGACTTCGCCCTCGGTGGGGATGTAGAGGCCGGTGAGGCAGTTGAAGAAGGTGGTCTTGCCGGCGCCGTTGGGGCCGATGAGACCGACGATCTCGCCGGCGTCGACGTGCAGGTCGACGTCGCGGACGGCGGTGAGGCCGCCGAAGCGCATGGTGACGCCGCGGGCTTCGAGGACCCTTTCGCCGGTGGGGGCGACCGTGGTGGTGGTGTCGGTGGTCATGGTGGTCAGGCCCCTGCCTTCGTCAGGACGGTGGGAGCTTCCGCGTCCTCGTGGAACTCGAGCTGACGCCGCCGGTTGGGGATGAGGCCCTCAGGGCGGAAGCGCATCAGGAGGATGAGTGCGAGACCGAAGGCGAAGAGCTGGTAGTCGCCGAGGAACTGGAGCTTGTTGGGGATGAGGAAGAGCAGTGCGGCGCCGATGAGGGGTCCGCTGATCGTCCCCATGCCGCCGAGGACGACGGCGGCGAGGAGGAAGGCCGAGTTGGGCGGGATGGGACCGGCGAAGAGGTACTGCTCGGGCGTCACGGTGTAGGTGACGTGGGCCTGGACGGTGCCGGCGAGACCGGCCAGCGAGGCGCCGACGGCGAAGGCGATGAGCTTGACGCGGAAGCCGTTGATGCCCATGGCGAGGGCGGCGGTCTCGTCCTCGCGGATGGCGACCCAGGCGCGTCCGATGCGGGAGTCACCGCTGCGCCGGAAGACCAGGACGACGACGGCGGTGATGAGGAGCATCAGGAAGAAGTAGTTGGCGAACCGGCCGATGGTGAAGCCGGCGATGGCGTGCTCGGTCCCGAAGTCGAACCCGAGGATGTTGAGGTTCGGGATGGAGGAGATGCCGTTGGAGCCGTTGGTGAGGTCGGGTCCGGAGGTGCCGTCGAGGTTGTTGGCGGTGATGCGGAAGATCTCGCCGAAGCCGAGGGTGACGATGGCGAGGTAGTCGCCGCGCAGTCGCAGCGTCGGGGCGCCGATGAGGACGCCGAAGACGAGCGAGGCGGCGGCGCCGACCAGGACGGCGGCCCAGAACGGGAAGTGCACGTCGAAGGGGGAGCTGGGGGAGCCGGAGACCAGGGCCGCGGCGTAGGCGCCGACACCGAGGAAGGCGACGTATCCGAGGTCGAGCAGGCCGGCGAGGCCGACGACGATGTTGAGGCCGAGGGCGACGGTGCCGAAGATCAGGATGTAGACGCCGACGGTGGCGTACTGGTCGTCGGTCTGGGTGAAGGGGAACATCGCGGCCGCGACGAAGGCGCCGCAGATGGTGATGTTCTGGTGCCGGGCGGTGATCTGGGAGGCCTGGGCGACGAGGCCCGCCTTGTTGAGCGCGGCGAAGCCGAAGGCGGCGGTGATCAGGAAGCCGATGAAGAGCTCGTCGTACTCGGTGCCGATGCCGTAGGTGAACACGGTGAGGCCGAGGCCGAGGACGGCGACGATGATGAGGATCTCGGCGTAGGAGGGCAGGGCGCCGACGGGGCGGGCGGTGCCTCCGGCGAAGGCGGCCTTGGTGATGTCCCGGCCGCCGCGCAGGCGGTGGCGGAACAGTTCCCAGCCGGTGTCGTCCGGGTCGTGGGGTTCGGGCTCGGGCCGCTCGAAGGGGAGGGCGAGAGCGCCGAGAAGGCCGACCAGGGAGGCGAGGGCGGCGATGTAGCCGCCGGGCTCCAGGTTGACGACGCCGCCGAGGTCGACGGTGATCGCGATGACCGTGTACCAGACGGTGGCGAAGGCGGCGAGGGCGGCGAACTTGATCGCACCGTCGGCGCCGGCCGGGGTGAGCCAGCCGAGGCCCTTCACACCGTAGGAGGACAGGCCGAAGAGGGTGGTGAGGGCGCCGCCGATGAGGGCGAGCACCTGAAGACCGCCGGGGTAGCCGTAGACGGTGAGGTCGCCGGGGAAGGCGTCCGTCCAGGTCCAGGCGAGGAAGGTGGAGACGACGGTGAGGGCGCCGCCGCCGGTGGCGAGGGCGCGGCCGAGGTGCGGCGGGATGCCGATGAGGCCGGTGGCCGGCCCGGAGGCGGGGGTGTTCGGGATCCCGGGTGCGGTGGTCTGTGTGGTCATCGGTGTCACGCCCTGTCCGCGACGCGCTCGCCGAGCAGGCCTTGTGGCCTGAACAGCAGTACGAGGATGAGAAGTACGAAGGCCCAGACGTCGGCCCAGGACTGGCTGCCGAACTGGTCCATGCCGGGGATGTCGGCGATGTAGGCGGTGGCCAGGGTTTCGGCGATGCCGAGGACGACGCCGCCGATCATGGCGCCGTAGATGTTGCCGATGCCGCCGAGGACCGCCGCGGTGAAGGCCTTGAGGCCGAGGATGAAGCCCATGCGGTAGTCGATCTGCCCGTACTTCAGGCCGTAGGCGACACCGCCGACGGCGGCGAAGACGGCGCCGAGGGCGAAGGCGATCACGATGATGCGGTCGGTGTTGACGCCCATGAGCTTGGCGGTGTCCGGGTCCTGCGCGGTGGCCTGCATGCCGCGTCCGGTACGGGTCTTCATGACGAAGTAGGCGAGGACGGCCATGCTGATGGGGGCGGCGGCGAGCAGGAAGACATCACCGGTCTGGATGGTGATGTCGCCGAGGTGGAAGGGGCCGCCCTCGATCTGGGGGAAGGTACGGGCCGACGTGGCCTCCGGGTACCAGGCCCAGACCGCCTGCTGGAGGGCCAGGGAGAGCCCGATGGCGGTGATGAGGGGGGCGAGGCGGGGTGCGCCGCGCAGGGGGCGGTAGGCGAACCGTTCCGCTCCGATGGCGACGAGGGCGGCGACCAGCATGGCGCCGATGAGCATGAGCGGCAGGGCTATCCACATGGTCGTGCCGTTGGGCAGTATCCAGAGGTAGACGGAGAGAGCCCCGAAGGCGCCCGTCATGAAGATCTCGCCGTGGGCGAAGTTGATGAGCTGGACGATGCCGTAGACCATCGTGTAGCCAATGGCGACCAGCCCGTACATGGATCCCAGTAGCAGGCCGTTGACCAGCTGCTGCGGCAGTTCGTTCACCGCATGTCCTCCGAGACGTTCGGATGATTTCGACGGATGTGTCCGGATGTGAGTCCGCGCGGGGCGCCAGTGGAACAGCGCCCCGCGCGGCTCGTGTGATGCGGGGTGGGTCAGCCGGTGTAGGTGCCGGACTTCACCGACTTCCACGTACCGTTCTCGACGGCGTACACGGTGAGCTGCTTGTTGGTGGCGTCACCGAACTCGTCGAAGGAGACCTTGCCGGTCACACCGTCGAAGGAGACGTTCTGCATGGCGGCGGTGACCTTGGCGCGGGCGTCGTCCGGAAGCTTGCCGTCGTTGTCGTCGACGACCTTCTTCACGGCCTCGATGATCGCCCAGGCCGAGTCGTAGGAGTAGCCGCCGTAGGCCTCGTAGGCCTCCTTGTAGCCACCGTTCTTGTAGTTGGCGACGAACTCCTTGGCGGAGGGCAGCTGCTCGACCGGCGCGCCGACCGACGTGGCCAGGTCACCGGCGGCGGAGGCGCCGGCCAGCTTGATGAAGTCGGCGCTGTAGATGCCGTCGCCGCCGACCACGGGGATCTTGGCGCCGGCGGCCTTGATCTGCTTGCTCAGCGGACCGGCCTGCGGGTACTCGCCGCCGTAGTAGACGACGTCGGCGCCGGAATTCTTGACCTTCGTGGCGATGGCCGAGAAGTCCTTGCTGTCCGGGTTGATGTGCTCGGTGCCCGCGACCGCGCCGCCCAGCTTCTTGAACTCCTCGGTGAAGGTGGCGGCCAGGCCGGCGCCGTAGGTCTTCTTGTCGTCGATGACGAAGACCTTCTTCTTCTTGGCGTCGTTGAACAGGTACTGGGCCGCGAACGGGCCCTGGACGGCGTCCGTGGTCGCGGTGCGGAAGTACGAGTTGTAGACGCGCTTCTTGGAGTTCTGCCAGTCGGTGCCCTGGGTGAGCGCCGGGTTGGTGTTGGCCGGGGAGACCTCGACCAGTTTGGCGTCGTCGAAGACCTTCTGCATGGACTCGGCGACGGAGGAGTTCAGCGGGCCGACCACACCGAGGACGGACTTGTCGGCGACCAGCTTGGTGGCGTTCTGCTGGCCCGAGGACGGCTGCGCCTGGTCGTCGAGCGCCTCGATCTTGAAGGTGACGCCGTCGACGTACTTCTTCTTGTTGGCCGTCTTGGCGGCGAGGTCGACGGAGTTCTTGATGCCGAGACCCAGCGCGGAGAGATCGCCGGTCAGCGGGGCGTCGACGCCGATGGTGACGGTCGTGCCGCCGCCGCTGTCGGAACCCTTGTCGTCGCTGTCGCGCGAGCCGCAGGCAGTGAGGGTGAGTGCTCCCGCGGACAGCGCAGCGGTGATGGCGATAAGCGAACGTTGACGCACGTTCCAGTCCTTTCCGTGGGCGGCCCTCCCCCCTGGAAGAGGCCGAGTCGAGCGCTGCGGCCGAAGGGGTATTCCAGCTGCGCGGTGACTGGCCGTGACTCTAAACGGGTGAAGGTGACGCGGAGGAGGCTCTGGCCCATGATGTGACGCTCTTGTTATGACACGAGGTAATGCAGAGCGGTACTGAGGGGGTGGAACCGAGGAATTCAGGCCGATTCGCCCTGTCCGCATGCTGAGAATCCGCAGGACGGACCCTGCTGGTTTCAGGAGTCTCAGGCATTTTGGTGATTACGGGGATTCGTTGCTACAGGCGACTTGTAGGGCCTGGGAGAGGTCCTGCGCATACCGGGGGCCGAGGATGAAACTGTGGTCCTGCATTGCGCGCGCATTACGCAGAGTTACATCCAGGAAAGGCAGTCCGGCGTCGTCCGGCACATTTCCGCAGTCCGTCACATGCATCGTGACGACGATCCTGCGGGCGGAACCCGCTTCCGTGCGGAAAGGTGCTCGCGGCTGCGACGTCAGGAAGATTCCGGCGTACGGCTGCGCCAGCCGCGTCGTCGTGACCGGCGGACCCGCCGCCACGCTCAGCAGCACCTCCAGCGCGAACGTCTTCGGCCGGGTGCCCGGCGGCACCGGGATCCGCCCCAGATACTCGACGTCCACGACCTGGGAGGGGAACGGCGGCTCGGGTACGGCCAGTTGACGCTCCCGCGGTCGGGTCGCCCAGAGCAGACCGCCGCCGACCAGGAGGGCGACGGCCGTCAGCGCCCCGAGAACGGCGCGACGGTGACGCCCGTGGAAGAGGACCGGCCGGCTGCCCGTAGCGCCCGTCCCCGGGGCGTCCTCGGCCTCCCACGCGCGCGTGCCCTCGCCCGGTTCCACGGGCCCCACACCGCCGCTCACCGCCACGGAGTCCCGCCCGCAACGCCCGAGGGGTAGCGGGCGGCACAGGCGTCGCGCGACCGCCGGCCGATCAACTCGTGCGCCGCGCGGGCGCCTTCGCGCTTCTTCTCGGCCCGCGCGGCGTCCACGACCGACCGCAGGATCTCGTACTGGCCGTTGGACAGCCCCATCGACTGGTAGTCCCCGTAGGTGCCGCCGTCCAGCACCTCGCGCGACCAGTGGGCGACGATCCGGGCGCACAGCACCTCGGGGGGAGTCGCGGAGGGCGACGGCGTGTGGTGTGCCCCCGTGGCGCCGGAGCCGGCGCAGGCAGTCGCCAGCAGCCCCGCCCCCAGGGCCGTTCCCAGCCGTCGCGCTGTCCCGAGCCGTCGTGCCGTAGCGGGCCCTCGTGCCGTAGCAGGCCCTCTCGCCGCCCCCGGCCGGAGGGGCCCTCCCGTTGCCATGCCCCGACGCTAGGCCGCGAGGGCGGCAGCGGGCAACGGGGCGGACGGCGGGCCGCGGAACGAGGCGTCGGCGGCCTCAGCCGGCCGCGGGCGCCGCCTCGCCGGGGTTCACCTCGCGCAGCAGACACGTCAGCCGTGCCGTGCACACCCGCTTGTCCGCCTCGTCACTGATCACGATCTCGTACGTCGCCGTGGACCGGCCCCGGTGCACGGGCGTGGCCACGCCGGTGACCAGGCCGGAGCGGGCGCCGCGGTGGTGGGTGCAGTTGAGGTCGACGCCGACGGCGAGCTTGGAGCTGCCGCCGTGCAGCATGGCACCGACCGAACCGAGGGTCTCCGCGAGGACCGCCGAGGCGCCGCCGTGCAGCAGTCCGTACGGCTGGGTGTTGCCCTCGACCGGCATGGTGCCGACGACCCGCTCGGCGGACGCCTCGACGATCTGCACCCCCATGCGGGTGCCCAGGTGCCCGGCGGAGAAGAGGGCGCGCAGGTCGACGCCGAGCGCCGCGTACTCGTCGATGACCTCTTGCGGGAACTTCACATGCTGCTGCTCGCCCATCGGGACCTGCTCCGTTCGTCGTGACCAGGGTCGTGACCCGTACGGTTGCCGTACTGCTGAGCGAACGCTCAGTCGGTGGCCGATTGTTCCAGACGGACGACGACGGACTTGCTGGCCGGGGTGTTGCTCGTGTCCGCGGTGGCGTCCAGCGGCACCAGGACGTTGGTCTCCGGGTAGTACGCCGCCGCGCAGCCCCGCGCCGTCGGATAGCACACCACGCGGAAGCCGGGCGCCCGTCGCTCGACCCCGTCCCGCCACTCGCTCACCAGGTCCACGTACGAGCCGTCGGCGAGGCCGAGCGCGTCGGCGTCCTCGGGGTTGACGAGGACGACCCGGCGGCCGTTCGTGATGCCCCGGTAACGGTCGTCCAGCCCGTAGACGGTGGTGTTGTACTGGTCGTGCGAGCGCAGCGTCTGCAACAGGAGGCGGCCGGTGGGCAGCTGAGGGAACTCGACCGGCGCCGCGGTGAAGTTGGCCTTGCCGGTGGCGGTGGGGAAGCGGCGCTCGTCGCGCGGGGCGTGTGGCAGCGCGAAGCCGCCGGGCCGGGCGACGCGCGCGTTGAAGTCCTCGAAGCCGGGGATCACGCGCGCGATGCGGTCCCGGATGGTCGCGTAGTCCTTCTCGAACTCCTCCCACGGCACCCGGCTGTCCTCGCCCAGCACCCGGCGCGCCAGCCGGCACACGATCGCCGGCTCGGACAGCAGTCGCGCGCTCGCGGGCGCCAGCCGGCCACGGGAGGCGTGCACCATGCCCATGGAGTCCTCGACGGTCACGAACTGCTCGCCGCCGCCCTGCACGTCACGCTCGGTGCGGCCGAGCGTCGGCAGGATCAGGGCGCGCGCGCCCGTGACGACATGCGAGCGGTTGAGCTTCGTCGACACGTGCACCGTCAGCCGGGCCCGCCGCATCGCCGCCTCGGTGACCTCCGTGTCCGGGGAGGCGGACACGAAGTTGCCGCCCATGGCGAAGAAGACCTTCGCCTCGCCGTCCCGCAGCGCCCGGATGGCCCGCACGACGTCGAAGCCGTGCTCGCGCGGCGGCGCGAAGCCGAACTCCCGCTCCAGGGCGTCCAGGAAGCCCGGAGCCGGGCGCTCGAAGATGCCCATGGTGCGGTCGCCCTGCACGTTCGAATGGCCGCGCACCGGGCACACCCCCGCGCCCGGACGGCCGATGTTGCCGCGCAACAGCAGGAAGTTGACCACCTCGCGGATGGTCGGCACGGAGTGCTTGTGCTGGGTGAGGCCCATCGCCCAGCACACGATGGTGCGCTCCGAGGCGAGCACCATGCGCAGCGCCTCCTCGATCTCCGCGCGCGTGAGACCCGTCGCGGCGAGCGTCTCGTCCCAGTCGGCGGCACGGGCGGCCGCGGCGAACTCCTCGTAACCGTGGGTGTGCTCGGCGACGAACCGCTCGTCGACCGCACCCTCCGTCTCGAGGATCAGCTTGTTGAGGAGACGGAACAGGGCCTGGTCGCCGCCGAGACGGATCTGGAGGAACAGATCGGTGAGGGCGGCGCCCTTGAGCATGCCCTGCGGGGTCTGCGGGTTCTTGAAGCGTTCCAGGCCCGCCTCGGGCAGCGGGTTCACGCTCATGATCCGCGCGCCGTTGGCCTTGGCCTTCTCCAGGGCGGAGAGCATGCGTGGATGGTTGGTGCCCGGGTTCTGACCGGCCACGATGATCAGGTCGGCCCGGTAGAGGTCCTCCAGCAGGACGCTGCCCTTGCCGATGCCGATCGTCTCCGTGAGAGCCGAGCCGGACGACTCGTGGCACATGTTGGAGCAGTCGGGCAGGTTGTTGGTGCCCCACTCACGCGCGAAGAGCTGGTAGAGGAACGCCGCTTCGTTGCTCGTACGGCCCGAGGTGTAGAACACGGCCTCGTGGGGGGAGGCCAGGGCGGCCATCTCCTCGGCGATGATGTCGAAGGCACGCTCCCAGGAGACCGGCTCGTAGTGGTCGCCGCCCTCGGGCAGGTACATCGGGTGCGTGAGCCGGCCCTGCTGGCCCAGCCAGTAGCCGCTGCGGTTCGCCAGGTCGGCGACCGGGTGCGCGGCGAAGAACTCCGGGGTGACCCGGCGCAGGGTGGCCTCCTCGGCCACCGCCTTCGCGCCGTTCTCACAGAACTCCGCGGCGTGCCGGTGGTCCGGCTCCGGCCAGGCGCAGCCCGGACAGTCGAAGCCGTCCTTCTGATTGACGCGCAGCAGCGTCAGCGCGGTCCGCTTCACCCCCATCTGCTGCTGCGCGATCCGCAAGGTGTGCCCGATGGCCGGCAGCCCCGCCGCCGCGTGCTTCGGCTCGGCGACCTGGGGCGCGTCCTGAACCGGGTCGGCCTTGGGCGGCTTCGTTGCCATCGAGGCACTCCTTCACTGACACGGGTGACCACTCCCACCGATCCTCGCACGCGGCACCGACACGGAGGACGCGCGGACGGACGGGGACGGGAGCGACGGAGGACGCGCGGGCCGGTGGGGACGGGAGCGACGGTTGCCGGGTGGCGGAGGCGTTCGGTGAAGGGACGCATGCCGCGTGGTGTACGGCGGGGGCCGGGGCACCGGCGTCCGCTTCGGTGCGCGTCGCGCGCAAGGGGGCGCCGCGGCGCCGGCGTCACCCGTGGGGCGGTGACGTGGTCGCGCCCGAGGGCACGGCGAGCTGACGCGGGTGCGTGTGGGAGGCCTGCGCGGCGGCCTGTGCAAGCACCGGCCCTGCCGCCGACACGGGCGGCTCCCGGGCCGAGGGGCGCTGCCCTTCCGCCGGACGGCTCGGTGAGCGGCTGTGCGGCCGTGGTCACCGACCGTGTCCGGGCGCCGTCCCCGGGCCGCTCAGCCGCCGGAGGCACGCGTGGGCCGGAGTGTCAGTGGGGCGTGGCAGGATCGGGGGCGTGGCAGAAACAGCATCGAAGAAGACCGAGAACACCTCCGGCGCCGACCGGCCCCGCCTGATGCTCATGGACGGGCACTCGCTGGCCTACCGCGCGTTCTTCGCGCTGCCCGCGGAGAACTTCACCACCGCGACCGGCCAGCCGACGAACGCGATCTACGGCTTCGCGTCGATGTTGGCGAACACCCTGCGTGACGAGTCGCCCACGCACTTCGCGGTGGCCTTCGACGTCTCCCGCAAGACCTGGCGCTCCGAGGAGTTCACCGAGTACAAGGCGAACCGCTCCAAGACGCCGGACGAGTTCAAGGGCCAGGTCGAGCTGATCGGGGAGCTGCTCGACGCGATGCACGTCTCGCGGTTCGCGATCGACGGCTTCGAGGCCGACGACGTGATCGCCACGCTCGCCACCCAGGCCGAGGCCGAGGGCTTCGAGGTGCTGATCGTCACCGGCGACCGCGACTCCTTCCAGCTCGTCAGCGAGCACACCACGGTGCTGTATCCCACGAAGGGCGTCTCCGAGCTGACCCGCTTCACGCCGGAGAAGGTCGTCGAGAAGTACGGCCTGACGCCCGCCCAGTACCCCGACTTCGCGGCACTGCGCGGCGACCCGTCGGACAACCTCCCCGGCATCCCGGGCGTCGGCGAGAAGACCGCCGCGAAGTGGATCAACCAGTTCGGTTCGTTCGCGGAGCTGGTCGAGCGGGTCGACGAGGTCAAGGGCAAGGCCGGACAGAACCTCCGCGACCACCTGGAGTCCGTCAAGCTCAACCGGCGCCTGACGGAGATGGTCCGCACCGTCGAGCTGCCCCACACGGTCCGTGACCTCGAGCGCGCCCCGTACGACCGCACGGCCGTCGCCGTGGTCCTGGACACCCTGGAGATCCGGAACCCGTCGCTGCGCGAGCGGCTGCTGGCGGTCGACCCGGGCGCCCAGGAGGCCGAGACGACCCCGGTCGTCGCGCCCGGTGTGGCACTGGACGGCACGGTGCTGGGCACGGGCGAGCTGACCGGCTGGCTCTCCGAGCACGGCGGCGAGCCTCTCGGTGTCGCCACCGTCGACACCTGGGGCCTGGGCGCCGGCTCGGTCGCGGAGGTCGCGCTCGCCGCGGCAGGCGGACCGGCCGCCTGGTTCGACCCGTCCGAGCTGGACGAGGCCGACGAGCACACGTGGGCCGCCTGGCTGGCCGCAGAGGACCGCCCCAAGGTCCTGCACAACGCCAAGGGCGCCATGCGCGTCTTCGCCGAGCACGGCTGGAGCGTCGCCGGCGTCTCCATGGACACCGCGCTCGCCGCCTACCTGGTCAAGCCGGGCCGCCGCTCCTTCGACCTCGACGCGCTGTCGCTGGAGTACCTGGGCCGGGAGCTGGCCCCGCCCGCCGCGGCCGACGGCCAGCTCGCCTTCGGCGCGGACGACGGCGCCGAGGCCGAAGCCCTGATGGTGCAGGCCCGCGCGATCCTCGACCTCGGCGAGGCCTTCCGGGGCCGGCTGGAGGAGGTGGGCGCGGCGGACCTTCTCCAGGACATGGAGCTGCCCACCTCCGCCCTCCTCGCGCGCCTGGAGCGGCACGGCATCGCGGCGGACCGGGCCCACCTGGAGGCCATGGAGCAGATGTTCGCGGGCGCCGTCCAGCAGGCGGTGAAGGAGGCGCACGCCGCCGCCGGACACGAGTTCAACCTCGGTTCGCCCAAGCAGCTCCAGGAGGTCCTCTTCGGCGAGCTGGGCCTGCCCAGGACGAAGAAGACCAAGACCGGTTACACGACGGACGCCGACGCCCTGGCGTGGCTCGCCGCCCAGACGGACAACGAGCTGCCGGTGATCATGCTCCGGCACCGCGAGCAGGCCAAACTCCGCGTCACCGTCGAGGGCCTGATCAAGACGATCGCCGCCGACGGCCGCATCCACACCACCTTCAACCAGACGGTCGCCGCGACCGGCCGCCTGTCGTCCACGGACCCGAACCTCCAGAACATCCCGGTCCGCACGGACGAGGGCCGGGCGATCCGGAGGGGTTTCGTCGTCGGTGAGGGCTTCGAGTCCCTGATGACGGCCGACTACAGCCAGATCGAACTGCGGGTGATGGCACATCTCTCCGAGGACGAGGGCCTCATCGAGGCGTTCACCTCCGGCGAGGATTTGCACACCACGGCCGCCTCCCAGGTCTTCGGCGTCGAACGGGACGCCGTGGACGCGGAGATGCGCCGCAAGATCAAGGCGATGTCGTACGGACTGGCGTACGGCCTGTCGGCGTTCGGCCTGTCCCAGCAGCTGAACATCGACGCGGGCGAGGCCCGCGCCCTGATGGACGCCTACTTCGAGCGCTTCGGCGGCGTACGGGACTACCTGCGCCGGGCGGTCGAGGAGGCACGGGCGACGGGCTACACGGCGACGCTCTTCGGGCGCCGCCGCTATCTCCCCGACCTCAACAGCGACAACCGTCAGCGCCGCGAGGCGGCCGAGCGGATGGCCCTCAACGCTCCGATCCAGGGCACTGCGGCGGACATCGTCAAGATCGCCATGCTCAAGGTGGACGCGGCCCTGCGGAAGGCGGACCTGAAGTCCCGCATGCTCCTCCAGGTCCACGACGAGATCGTCCTGGAGATCGCCCCCGGCGAGCGGCCGGCCGTGGAGGAACTGGTCCGCCGCGAGATGGCCGACGCGGTCCACCTCAGGGCCCCCCTGGACGTCTCGGTGGGTGCGGGCCGCGACTGGGAGTCGGCAGCCCACTGACCCACAGCGCCGGAGCCGAGAGGGACCCCGCCGGGCAAGCGGGGTCCCTCTCCTTGCCCGTGCCCCCGCGCGGCTGCGGCGCCTCTCCTCGGCCCGCGCGGCTTCCCCGTCGTTCCCGCTCGCCCGCCCACCGGCGCGCCCGGACGCCCCCCCCGTCTCCCGTCCCCCTCTCCCATCGCCCCGTCACCCCGGGTACATCCCCTGAAGGGACCTCACCCACGTGGCCCTCGAGAAGGCGGCCTCGTGAGCTCCCGGCCGCCAGGATGCGGCCATGGGTATACGCATGCTTCACCGCCGGAAGGCCTCCGCACGCGTTCACGCCACGGCCGCCGCCGGAACACGGGGCGGTCCTGACGCGACGCCTTCCGAGCGGCCGTCTCCGGCCCTTGCGCCCGGCGCCGCCACGCCCCGCCTCCCCGGGTCCCCCCTCAGGACGCCGCACCGGACGGCCGTGCGCCTCCGACGCCGCGCCCTCGCGCTCCTCAGCCGTCGGGGCGGCACTCGGCGCCTCGCGGCCGCGCTCGCACGCGGCTGCCTGGCCCTCGCCCTCGGTGCCCGGCCCCGACGCCGCAGGCCGCGGGCGGGACGCCGTATCACCGTCTTCGTCGCGAGCGCGACACCTGACGCCGACCGTTTCCGCGGGTGCTGACCCAGGTCGGCGGTCGTCCCGCTCCCGCCTCCTCAACCGACGCCGACCTCATCCCCCTGCCGCGAGCCCCGCCCCGCCCCGCGCCACACCCGCACCCGCACCGCACCCGCGTACAGCAGGACCCCCAGCACCAGCCCCGCCCCCGCTCCGAAGCACAGGGTCGGGATCAGCTCGTAGGGCTTGCTGCCCGGTCCGCGGACATCCCACCAGCGGAGCGTTCGGCGAGCGGCAGCCGCCAGGGCGAAGCCGCCGATCACGGCCGCGGCCCACCAGCGGTCGCGCGCCGACAGCACCGGCACGCCGAGTGGCTCGGCCGCGGGGGTCCGGCGCAGCGCGTGCGTGACGAACGTACCGATCACGACCGCCGCGACGGCCGAACCGCCGTACTGGAGGTACCAGTACAGCGGGGAGCCCGCGACCGACTCGCCGAGGACGGGGAACACCCGCATGCCCCACCGGTCGAGGTGGGTGAAGGCGTCCCAGACGACGTGCGTCAGGGCGCCGAGGACCGCGGACGCGTACCACCGGGCCACCGCGGACGGCCGGACGCGCGCGTGTGGCACCCCGCAGCGCGTCAGGACGGCCGTGCGGCCCTGCCGCGCGCGTGGCAGCAGCGCCACGAGCGGCTCACGCACCGACAGCCACAATCCCACCAGCGCCCAGGCGAGGAGCACGTCGACGGTCAGGACGCCCGGGAAGGAGTGCGTGACGTCGCCGAACTCCATCGCTCCGGGCCGGACACTCGCCGCGTAGTAGGTCATGTCGGGAGCGAACGACCCGGCGACGAGGACGGCGGGCACCAGGCGTCCGCGGCCGGTGCCGTCGGCGCGAACGGCGGGCAGCACGGCCGCCGCATGACTCAGCGTGAACGGCAACGAGGCTCCCCGGCACGGATGTTGCCGGACCCGCCGGCCCGGACATCGACGACCCGACCAGTATGCGGGACGCCTCCCGCGCCCCACGGCTTATGGCCGGGTGGTGAAGACCCCCCTCGAACGGGTGCCGGTCGCACCGAAGTTGTCGTAGGGTCGCCTGGGCCGCCACCCGCGCGAACGGCGGTCGGACAACCGAACAGACCAGCGCAAATCGCCCGTGACCGAAACTCTCGCGGCCGGTCGGTCGTCTCCCAGGGGGCGAGCGAGGCAGGGCGTCCCACGGGACGGCGAGACAGAGGAAGACGGGCAATCGAGTGTCCACGGGAGGGGTTCACTTCATGTCGGCGCATTTCGGCAGCAGGCTGCGCAAGGGTGCGGTCAACACCACCGTGGCCGCATTGGCCGTCGCGGCTCTGGCCGCCTCCCAGGCGCCGGACGTCACGGCCGGCGGCGCGGGCGGGCGGACGGCCGCGGACGCCCCGTCCGCCGACAGCGGCTCCGCGACCGGCACCGACGAGAGCGCCACCGGCAACTCGCCGTACTACACGGACCTGCCGCCGCTGAACAGCCCCACCCCGGCGCCGAGTCAGAGCACCGGCATCACCCCGGCCGGCACCGGCGGCACGGAGGCCGGCATCCCCGCGACCGTCCTGGACGCCTACAAGAAGGCCGCGGCGGCGCTCGCCGGTTCCAAGCCCGGCTGCAACATGCCGTGGGAACTCCTCGCGGCCATCGGCAAGGTGGAGTCGGGCCACGCCCGCGGCGGCAACGTCGACGCCGACGGCACCACCCGCTCCGCGATCCTCGGCCCGGTCCTCGACGGCAACGGCTTCGCCGACATCAGCGACACCGACAACGGCGCTTTCGACGGCGACACCGTGCACGACCGCGCCGTCGGCCCCATGCAGTTCATCCCGTCCACCTGGGAGTGGGCCGGCCGTGACGGCAACGGCGACGGCACGAAGGACCCCAACAACGTCTACGACGCCGCGCTGGCCGCCGGTCACTACCTGTGCCGCTTCAGCTGGGACATGTCCACCGACGCCGGCCTGCGCAGCGCGATCCTGAGCTACAACAACTCGACCGACTACTACAACACCGTCGTGTCGTGGCTGGAGTACTACCGCAAGGGCACGCACGAGGTCCCGGACGGCGCCGGCACCCTGCCGGACAACCGCAGCGACGAGAACGGCGGCGGCACGGCCACCTCGCCGTTCCCCGACCTGTCGCCCGAGCCGCCCACGAAGACCCCGCCCCCCGCGACCACCCCGCCCCCCGCGACCAACCCGCCGACCACCCCGCCCCCCGCGACCAACCCGCCGACCACCACGCCCCCCGCGACCACCCCGCCTCCCGCGACGACCCCGACGGACTCCGTCCACCACCTGGAGGACGCGGGCACGGCACGCCTCACCGCCATGGCAGGCGACGTGTTCGGCGACCGGATCGGCACCCGCGCCGAGACCAAGGCCGGCACGGCCGTCGCCAAGGTCCGGGTCCGTTTCACGATCGTCGGCGACACCGACGCACGCTTCACGGGCGGTGAGAGCGTCGCCACGGTCATCACCGACCGCCGGGGCATCGCCACCGCGCCCGCCCTCCAGGCGGGCGAGAAGACCGGCTCCTTCACGGTCCGCGCCACCGTCGTGGGCCGTACGGTCGCGGCCGTGAGCTACTCGGCCAAGGTCACCGCGCGCGCCGCCGACGCCCTGGCCCGCCTCGGCTCGACTGCCCTGACCTGCGTCGCGGGCGGCGAGTTCGCCGACCGGGTCGAGGTGAAGGCCACCTACAAGGGCGCCGTGGCGGGCAAGGTGGATGCCACCGCCACGCTCGTGAAGTCGGCCGACGACCCGACCGCGAACGGCAAGGGTCCCTACTTCAAGGACGCCGCCGGCAACCCGGTCCGCACCCTGACGGACCTCCGCACCGACACGAACGGCGTGCTGACCCTCCCGAAGCTGTACGCGGACGACGCCGCCGGCACGTACCTGCTGCGCGTCACCACCGAGGGCGGCGCCACGCTCACGGTCGAACTGACCGTCACGGCGGCACCGCCGTCCACGCCGACTCCCTCGGACACCCCCTCCGGCACTCCCTCGGACACCCCCTCCGGCACTCCCTCGGGGAGCACCTCCCCGAGCCCCTCCGGAGCGACGACGACCGGCTTGTAGCAACCACCACCGCACCACCGCAGGCGCCCCGCTCCACGCGAGCGGGGCGCCGTCGTCGTGCGCGACGTGTTCTCATCCCGCCCGCCCGTTGCTACGGTGCCGGATCTGACGACCAGTCAGTTCTACTGGCACCTCCGCGGGAGGCCCGCATGCGCGCCCTGATCGCCGCCGCGACCGGCCTCGCCCTCGCGTTCGCCCTGGTCCTCACCCTCGTCGCCCTGGGCACCCCGACCGGCGAGACCTCCCCGAAACCACTGCTGACGACGGTGCCCGCACACCCGTGACCACTCTGGGAGGGAGGCCGACATGCGCCGCAAGGCCGGCCTGATCCTGCTCGCCCTCGCCGTGTTCTTCACGGCGCTGTCCCCGCTGCTGCGCTGGTACGCCTTCCCCCGCCTGGCCAAGGTCCCCGCCAACGCCTACCAGGCCATGGTGCTGGAGGCCCACGACGCCACCCTCCTCGACTACGGCACGATGACCGCCCGCACCGTCCCCAAGGTCACCGTCGTGCAGACCCTCAAGGGCAACGTGGAGGAGTCGGAGCGGATCGAACGCACGGCGGGCCGCGACGTCGTCGTCTGGGACGGCCTGTCCTACGTCCAGGGCCCCGACGGCAAGATGGTCTCCCGCATCCCCGAGCGCTACATCTTCGACGCCCACACCCAAGAACCCGTCCACGCCACCGGGGAGATGGTCGACGGCACCCCCGTCCGCCGCGAGGGCCTGGAGTTCAAATGGCCCTTCCGCGCGGAGAAACGCGACTACGCGTACTTCGACGCGCAGGCCCGTGTCACCGCCCCCATCCACTACAAGGGCACCGAGAGGTTCCGCGGCCTGGAGGTCTACCGCTTCGAGCAGACCATCCCCTGGACCCAGGTCCCCATGCCCAGGACGATGCCCGTCGCCGGGATCACCCCCGAGACCGTCGCCAGGACCGGCACCACCCGCTGGTACACCACCGTCCGCAGGTTCTGGGTCGAACCCGTCACCGGCGCCCCCGTCCACGGCGAGGAGATCCACCGGGAGGAACTGCGCGGCGGCACCCTCCTCGGCGACCGCGACAGGGTGACGGCCTTCGCCGGCCACGTGAAGATGCGCGAGGACTACATCGAGCACACCGTCGACCTGGTCGGCGCCAACCGCACCCTGGTCCTGCTGATGACGTCCTACCTGCCCTGGGGCTTCCTCGCCCTCGGCGGCCTGCTCCTCGCCCTCTCGCTGTACCTGGAGGCCCGCGGCCGGCGCCCCGCCGGCCCGGAGCCTGTCCCCGCCGCCGACGCCGAACCGGTCACCGCCTGAGCCGCGCGTTGGTGTGCCGGGTCGGCTCGGCACCGGCCGGGTCCTCCGGCCACGGATGCTTGGGATACCGGCCCCGCAGCTCCGCCCGCACGCCCTTGTAGCCGTCCTTCCAGAAGGAGGCGAGGTCGGCGGTCACGGCGGCGGGCCGTCCGGCGGGGGACAGCAGGTGCACCAGCAACGGCACCCCCGCCACCCGCGGCGACTCCTGTAGCCCGAACATCTCCTGGAGCTTCACCGCCAGCACCGGCTGTCCGGGGTCCGCGTAGTCGATTCGGATTGCGGACCCACTCGGCACCGTCATCCGCTCCGGCGCCAGTTCGTCCAGCCGCGCCGCCTCCCCGGACGCCCAGGGGAGCAGCCGCGCGAGCGCCTTCCCGGCGTCGATCCGCGCCAGGTCGCCGCGCCGCCGGGCCCGGCTCAGCTCGGGCTCCAGCCACTCGTCCACGCGCGCGTGCAGCGCCGCGTCGGAAACGTCCGGCCACGGCTCCCCGAGACGCGACCTCAGGAACGCCAGTCGCTGCCGCAGCCCCTGCGCCTCCGCCGACCACCGAAGCAGCCCCGGCCCCTCCTCCCGCAGCCCCTCGAGCAACGCCTCCCGCAGGAGCCCGGCGTCGGCGTCGCGCAGCGGCCGCGCCGCCAGCTCCACGGCCCCGAGCCGCTCGACCCGCCGGGCCACGACGTCCCCGTCGAACCAGTGGACCTCCTCGCGCACGTCGAGCAGCGCGCCGGCCGCGAACCGGGCGATCTCCTCGTCGACGACCGCCGCGAGCTGCACCCGCGCGTGTCCCTTGCCTACCGGCCGGTCGGCGACGGCGACCGCGATCCACGGGGCGCCACGCAGCCCCGAGCCGTCCCGCACCTCGGCCCGCGTCCCGGACACCATCAGGTACGAGCCGCCGTCGGCCCTGGCGACCCGCTCCGGGAAGGCGAGAGCGGCGACCACACCGACCCGGCCGTCCTCGCGGGCCGGCGCCGACGGACCCCCGACGGCCCCCTCCACCGGGCCGGAGAACTCCGTCGCCACCGCCCGCAGCCGCCGTACCTCCGCCCGCCAGCGTCCCGCATACGCGTCACTCCCGCGCCGGGCGGCGCGCAGCGCCCCCGCGAGATCGTCGCCGTACTCCCGCGGAGCCTCCTCGCTCAGCAGGGCGACCACCTCCGCCGCCCGTTCCGCCCCCATCAGCGTCGCCCCGTCGAGCAGCGCCCGCCCCAGGCGTGGATGCAACCCGGCCCGCGTCAGCCGGACCCCGCGCTCCGTCGCCCGGCCCGCCGTGTCCACCGCCCCGACCGCCCTCAGCAGCCGGCCCGCCGCCGCCATCGCCCCGCCCGGCGGCGGATCCAGCAGCGCGAGCCCGGACGCCCCGGGATCGCCCCAGCAGGCCGCCTGGAGGGCGAACGCCGTCAGGTCGGCCACCTTGATCTCCGGCGACGGGAACCGGGGCAGGCGGGCGTTCTCGGCCTCCGCCCAGCACCGGTACACCACCCCCGGCGCCTCACGTCCGGCCCGCCCGGCCCGCTGCCGTCCCGCCGCGACCGACGCCCGCACCGTGGCCAGCGCGCTCAGTCCCCGCGCGTGATCCACCCGCGGCTCCCGCGCCAACCCCGAGTCGACGACCACCCGCACGCCCGGCACCGTCAGGGACGACTCGGCGACGGACGTGGCCAGCACGACCCGGCGACGCTCCCCGGGAGCCAGCACCGCGTCCTGCACCGCCGCGGAAGCCCGCCCGTGCACCTGGAGCACGTCCACCCCGTCCAGATCCCCGAGCCGCCCCGCCACCCGCGCTATCTCACCGACCCCCGGCAGGAAGCACAGCACGTCCCCCGGCCGCTCCTCCAGCGCCCGCCGCACCACCGACGCCACGTGCGCCAGCAGCGCGGGGTCCACCCACATGCCGTGCGGCGGCCGCACCGGCCGGATGGGCGGCACCCACACCACCTCGACGTCGTACGACGATCCGTGGGCCTCGACCACCGGCGCGCCGCCCAGCAGCCGGGACCAGCTCGCCGTGTCGGTCGTGGCCGACGCGGCGACCAGCCCCAACTCGGGGCGGAGCGTCTCACGCACGTCCCACAGGAAGGCGGCCGCCGTGTCCGCGTCCAGATGCCGTTCGTGGCACTCGTCCAGCACCACCACGTCGACCCCGGTCAGCTCCTGGTCGCGCTGGAGGCGCTGGATCAGCACACCGGTGGTGACGACCTCCACGCGCGTGTGCCGTCCGACGACACGCTCGCCCCGCACGGTGTAGCCGACACGCTCGCCGGCCCGCTCACCGAGCAGCCACGCCATCCGCCGGGCCGCAGCCCGCGCCGCGATCCGACGTGGCTCCGCCACCACCACCCGCCGCACCGGCCCCTCACCCACCAGCCCGGCCAGCGCCAACGGCACCAGCGTCGTCTTGCCGGTACCGGGCGGCGCCGCCAGCACGGCGGTCCCCCGCCCGGCCAGGGCGTCGCGCAGAGCGGGCAGGGCGGCCCGCACGGGCAGCGCGTCCAGGGCGTCGTAACGGATCACGCCACCCAGTGTCGTACGCCGCAGGAGACGCCCACGCACGCGCGTACCGGCACGGGCGGGCGCGCGTGGGCGTACAGGCGCGCTTACGCCTACAGGGAGGAAGCCGTGCGGATCAGTCCCGCTCGCAGACGAAGATCGCCGTTCCCGGGATCAGACCGCCGCGCAGCGGCGACCAGCCGCCCCACTCCGCCGTGTTCCAGACCGGCCACTCCGGCTCGACCAGGTCCACCAGCCGGAAGCCTCCCGCCACGACGTCACGGACCCGGTCGCCGATCGTCCGGTGGTGCTCGACGTACACCGCCCGGCCCTGGTCGTCCTGCTCGACGTAGGGCGTGCGGTCGAAGTACGACGAGGCGACGGACAGGCCCTCGGGGCCCGGCTCGTCAGGGAAGGCCCAGCGGATCGGATGGGTCACCGAGAAGACGAAGCGTCCGCCCGGCCGCAGCACCCGGCGCACCTCCTTCAGAACCAGCACCGGCTCGGCGACGAAGGGCAGCGCGCCGTACGCCGAACAGGCCAGGTCGAAGGAGCCGTCCGCGAACGGCAGGACGGCCGCGTCGGCGCACACCAGGGGGAACGCCGCGCCGATCCGCAGCGCGTGCTGGAGCTGGCGGTGGGAGACGTCCAGGGCGACCGGGCGGGCACCCTGGGCGGCCAGCCAGCGCGCGCACTGGGCCGCGCCGGCGCCGATCTCGAGGACCGCCTTTCCCTTCAGGTCCTCCGGCGGGCCGAGCAGCTCGGCCTCCACCTCGTCCAGGCCCTCGGGACCCCACACGAAGCGGTCGTCGCCGAGGAAAGTGCCATGTTCGATCTGGTACTCGTCCGCGTTGCGGTCCCACCACCCGCGGTTGGCGCGCGCGCTCTCCGCGACACCGGCCTCGCGGCGGGTGGCTTCCGGCTCGAGGGCCGGCTCAACCTCCGGCTCGAACTCCGGCTCGGACGATACGGGCTCTTGGATGACCGGCTCCCTCGTCGTAATCTTCCGTCCAACCGGCCTCAGGGGGCGCCGTCCCGGTAACCCCGGAAGGGGACTTCCCGCGGTCCGTTTGGCCTCGGAAGAGAGGTTGTGTGCCGGGATTGCGGCGATCCGCCCCGGGTGTGCGCCTTCGCGCATTGACCCTGCCCGGCTGCCCCCGTATGCTACAAGTTGCGCTGCGGGCCTGCGCACCTCAGACGTAGCAGGTTGCGCTCGCATCTGTATGTATGTCCCCTCGGTTGTCGAGGCGCCATCACCGGTTCGGTGAGGCGCTTCCTTGGCTGTCCGGCCTTCTGCAGAGCGAAACGGGCTCCCGGCGTAAGCAGTACCTACGACTCTCTGTCCGTACCGGAGCCCTTTCCCACATGACGAGCAGCACCGAGACCACCGCCACCACCCCGCAGGTTGCGGTCAACGACATCGGTAACGAGGAAGCTTTCCTCGCCGCGATCGACGAGACGATCAAGTACTTCAACGACGGCGACATCGTCGACGGCGTCATCGTGAAGGTCGACCGGGACGAGGTCCTGCTCGACATCGGTTACAAGACCGAAGGTGTCATCCCGAGCCGCGAGCTCTCGATCAAGCACGACGTCGACCCGAACGACGTGGTCGCCGTCGGCGACGAGATCGAAGCCCTCGTTCTCCAGAAGGAGGACAAGGAAGGCCGCCTGATCCTCTCGAAGAAGCGCGCCCAGTACGAGCGCGCCTGGGGCACCATCGAGAAGATCAAGGAAGAGGACGGCATCGTCACCGGTACCGTCATCGAGGTCGTCAAGGGTGGTCTCATCCTCGACATCGGCCTCCGTGGCTTCCTGCCGGCTTCCCTCGTCGAGATGCGCCGTGTCCGCGACCTCCAGCCCTACGTGGGCAAGGAGCTCGAGGCCAAGATCATCGAGCTGGACAAGAACCGCAACAACGTGGTCCTGTCCCGCCGTGCCTGGCTGGAGCAGACCCAGTCCGAGGTTCGCCAGACGTTCCTCACCACCCTCCAGAAGGGTCAGGTCCGCTCCGGCGTCGTGTCCTCGATCGTCAACTTCGGTGCCTTCGTGGACCTGGGTGGCGTCGACGGCCTGGTGCACGTCTCCGAGCTCTCCTGGAAGCACATCGACCACCCCTCCGAGGTTGTCGAGGTCGGCCAGGAAGTCACCGTCGAGGTTCTCGACGTGGACATGGACCGCGAGCGTGTCTCCCTGTCGCTGAAGGCGACGCAGGAAGACCCGTGGCAGCAGTTCGCCCGCACCCACCAGATCGGCCAGGTCGTGCCCGGCAAGGTCACGAAGCTGGTTCCGTTCGGTGCGTTCGTCCGCGTGGACGAGGGCATCGAGGGTCTGGTCCACATCTCCGAGCTGGCCGAGCGCCACGTGGAGATCCCGGAGCAGGTCGTCCAGGTCAACGACGAGATCTTCGTCAAGGTCATCGACATCGACCTCGAGCGTCGTCGCATCAGCCTCTCGCTGAAGCAGGCCAACGAGGCGTTCGGCAGCGACCCGGCCTCGGTCGAGTTCGACCCGACCCTGTACGGCATGGCCGCGTCGTACGACGACCAGGGCAACTACATCTACCCCGAGGGCTTCGACCCCGAGACCAACGACTGGCTCGAGGGCTACGAGACCCAGCGGGAGGCGTGGGAGCACCAGTACGCCGAGGCGCAGACCCGCTTCGAGCAGCACCAGCAGCAGGTCATCAAGTCCCGCGAGGCCGACGCTGCCGCTGCCGCCGAGGGTGGCGAGGCTGCCGCTCCGGCCGCGTCCGGTGGCGGTGGCGGTGGTTCGTACTCCTCCGAGGGTGCGGACACCTCCGGTGCCCTCGCTTCGGACGAGGCGCTCGCCGCGCTCCGCGAGAAGCTGGCCGGTGGGCAGAGCTGAACGCCCACTGAGCACTAGCTCATGACTGAGGGCCCGCACCTTTCGAGGTGCGGGCCCTCAGTGCTGTTCCGTGCGGACGTCGGTTCCTGGCGGACGACGAGCCGTCGCGGCGGAGCCACCCGCGAGACGACCTGCGGGACGCACGAGCAGCTGACGGGACGTCACCCGGCACCGGGACTTCCCGGTCGTCCTCGGGTCTTCGTTCCAGAGCCGGAGGACGGACCTCCGCACGCCGGACGGTGACCGCCCTCCCCACGCGCGTCCCGGCTTACCGGCCCGGCCCTCCCGCGCAGGTCGCACGAAGTCACCGCTCATGTCGTTGCCCCTCCCTGGACCGGGAGTCACGCGTTCGCTCGCCGGTCACTGGCCGCCCCCTGATCAGGGGGCGTGGGCCGGGAATGCCCACGCCGGACCGGACGTTGTCCAGTACGAACACGAGGAGGAGCGGTCCAAGTGCTTGATCCGCAGGGTTTGTACGCATGGGAGCCGAAGGGCCTGGCCGTCGTCGACATGGCGCTCGCCCAGGAGTCGGCCGGACTTGTCATGCTCTACCACTTCGACGGATACATCGACGCGGGGGAGACCGGCGACCAGATCGTCGACCGGCTCCTCGACTCGCTGCCCCACCAGGTCGTCGCCCGCTTCGACCACGACCGGCTGGTGGACTACCGCGCCCGTCGCCCGCTGCTGACCTTCCAGCACGACCGGTGGACGGACTACGAGGAACCGACCATCGAGGTCAGGCTCGTCCAGGACGCCACCGGAGCGCCCTTCCTGCTGCTGTCCGGCCCCGAGCCGGACGTCGAGTGGGAGCGCTTCGCTGTCGCCGTGAAGCAGATCGTGGAGCGCCTCGGCGTGCGCCTGTCGGTGAACTTCCACGGCATTCCCATGGGCGTCCCGCACACCCGCCCCGTGGGCCTCACCCCGCACGGCAACCGCACCGACCTCGTACCGGGGCAGCGCAGTCCCTTCGAAGAGGCTCAGGTGCCGGGCAGCGCCGAGGCTCTCGTCGAGTACCGCCTCATGGAGGCCGGACACGACATCCTGGGCGTCGCCGCGCACGTCCCGCACTACATCGCGCGTTCCGCCTACCCGGACGCCGCGCTGACCGTCCTGGAGGCCATCACGGCCGCCACCGGCCTCGTCCTGCCGAGCGTCGCGCACGCCCTTCGCACGGACGCACACCGCACCCAGACCGAGATCGACCGCCAGATCCAGGAGGGCGACGAGGAGCTGACGGCCCTCGTCCAGGGCCTGGAGCACCAGTACGACGCCGCCGCGGGCGCCGAGACCCGCGGCAACATGCTCGCCGAGCCGGTCGACATCCCGTCCGCCGACGAGATCGGGCGGGAGTTCGAGAAGTTCCTGGCCGAGCGGGAAGGCGAGGGCTGAGGCAGGCAGGGCGCACCCGCGGGGTCTGCCGCGTGCGCCGCGGGCGGCAGGCCCTAAGCTTCCCGTCATGCTGAAGGTGGGCCTGACCGGCGGAATCGGCGCCGGCAAGAGCGAGGTGTCGCGGCTGCTCGTGGAGTGCGGCGCCGTACTGATCGACGCGGACCGCATCGCGCGCGAGGTCGTCGCGCCGGGGACGCCCGGCCTCGCGGCGGTCGTCGAGACCTTCGGCGAGGGCATCCTCGCCGACGACGGCAGCCTCGACCGGCCAGGGCTCGGTGCGATCGTCTTCGCCGACTCCGACAGGCTCGCCGCGCTCAACGCGATCGTGCACCCCCTGGTCGGTGCCCGCTCGCGCGAACTGGAGACCGCCGCCCCCGAGGACGCCGTCGTCGTCCACGACGTCCCCCTCCTCACGGAGAACGGGCTCGCCCCCCTGTACGACGTGGTGGTGGTCGTCGACGCCGACCCCGCCACCCAACTCGACCGGCTCGTGCGGCTGCGTGGCATGAGGGAAGAGGACGCCCGCGCGCGGATGGCCGCACAGGCGACCCGTGAGCAGCGCCGGCGGATCGCCGACATCGTCATCGCCAACGACGTACCGCTGCCCGACCTGGAGCGACGCGTGAAGGACGTATGGGCCGACCTGGTCCGCCGGGCGCACGCATCCGGGCGGTCCGGCCACCCGTCCGGCGAGCGGTCGAAGGAATAGCGGCCGCAGCCGTGCGCGTTGAACGCTACGAGTGAGGGAAGGAATTTTCCGTGCCCGAAACCAGCGGTCCGACCGGACGTACTCCGGAGACGCACGTCATCGACTTCCGCGCGGCCGAGCAACTTCTGGCCGCACGGGATCCGCGGGGCGCGGTGAAGCTGCTAGACGGCGTCATCGCCGCGTATCCCGAGAACACCGCCGCCCGGCTGCTGCGGGCGCGCGCCTTCTTCGCCGCCGCGCAACTGCGGCCCGCCGAACTGGAGTTCACGATCGTCCTGGAGCGGGAGCCGGACAACGCGTTCGCCCACTTCGCGCTCGCCCGCACCTACGAGCGGCAGGGCCGCGCCGACCAGGCCAAACGCCACTTCCGTCTGGCCGCCGCGCTGGACCCGAACCCGCAGTACCTGAAGGCGGCACGGTTCGAGTCCTAGCGGTCGTCGGGCCACTGGTGGTCGATTCAGCGGTCGTCGAGTCCTGGCCTGGTCTCGCCCTCAGGGGTGGTGCTGCTCCGGCGGCCGGTACGGCGGGACGTCGGGGCCCGGCTGGTAGTGGGGCCCCTGGCGAAGATGCCTGCTGATCCTCGACAGGTCGATGCCGATCACCAGCCACAGCACCCCGCAGGCGATCGCCCAGCCGGGACGCCCCACGAGCGCGAAAGCGACCGTCCCGAAGATCGCCCAGAGCAGCCCCCACACACTCAGCCACAGCCTCATCCTCAGAGCACTGCGCGCTGTCACCGGCTCACTGCCCGTACGCATCGGATCATCACTCCTCTCTGCAACGTACTCCTCGGTCCGGACGTTCTCCAGGGGGGCAGGGGGGCAGGGGGGCAGGGGGGGCAGGGACCGAGGGCCGGGAGGCGGGGCGAGGGTCCGGGGTGGGGCGAAGAGAGGCGTCCCATCGAGGTCACCGCGTTCACCGCGTTCACCGAAAGCGCGACCCTCACTCGAACGAATGAACCGGCGGAGTGGGGGAACGGCCGTACGGGCATGGGCCGTTGGACGGGTATGAGGCTGGAAATGCGAGAGGGGCACGACGGGACGGGCCCCGGTGCCATCACCCCCGACGGCTGCGCGGTCGAGCTGTACAGCCGCCTTCCGGTGGGTGACGAGCCCGACATCATCACCGCCGCCGTTCCCGCGGGCGCGCACATCCTGGAGCTGGGCAGCGGCGTCGGCCGCGTGACCCACCCGCTCCTGGAGCGCGGGTTCACGGTGACGGCGGTCGACGAGTCCGCCGAGATGCTCGACCGCGTCCGGGGGGCGCGCACCCTGTGCGGCCCCATCGAGGCCCTCAACCTGGACGAGACCTTCGACGTGGTGATGCTCGCGTCGTTCCTCGTCCACGCGGGGGACGAGGAGGTCAGACGCGGCTTGCTGCGCACCTGTGCCCGGCACATGGCGAAGGACGGGTGTGTCCTGATCCAGCGGGAGGGCGAGGACTACCACACCGACCTGCCCCGGGAGCGCATTCACCCGAGCGGCTTCACCACGCGGATCCTGTCGGCCGAACCCGTCGGTGACGGCGTCAACTCGGTGCGCGCGGAGTACGTGTTCCCGGACGCCACATGGACCCAGACATTCCGCTCCCGGCCCCTGACCAGGGACCAGTTCGAGGAGGCACTGGCGGAGGCGGGACTGAAGGTGGACCGGTATCTGACCGAGGACCGCGTATGGGTGAGGGCGGTGAAGCGATGAAGAGCGGCGGAGACCGATGAGTTCACGGTGGGGGAGCGGTCCTTGTCTCCGACACATGACGAACCGCTTCCCCCAGGAGACCCTGTGCCCGAGACCACGGCCCCCCTCCCCTCCGCCGCCACCACCCGCCCCGAGTCCCGGACCGCCGGACGACGGCGGGCCCGCATCGCACTGCACGGCCTGGAGGTGCTGCTCGCCCTCTTCTACGGGATCGCCAGCGCACTGCCGAAGCTGATCGCCCATCCGTCGGCGGCCGAGGGCTTCGACAAGCTCGGCTGGGGCGCCACCGGCATGTACGCCATCGGTGTCCTCGAGCTGGCCGGTGCCGTGGCCCTGCTGATCCCGGTGCTCCGGTCGGTGGCCGCGGTCTCCCTGGGGGCGCTCATGGTGGGTGCGTTCATCGTGACGATCGTCGCCATGGACGGGCAGAACGCGGCGACACCCCTCGTCCTGCTCGTCCCGCTGGGCCTCATCGCCTGGGCGCGACGCGACTCCGTGAAGGATCTGCTGCGGCTGGTGCGGCGCACACCGGCGACCATCTGATCCTTCGGTCCCGGCGCCACCGTCCTACCGTGGGCCCATGGACTCGGACGACTATCTGGACACGCATCCCCTTCCCGCCTTGGACCGGCGGGTCGCGGGGTGCCGGGCCTGTCCCCGGCTCGTCGAGTGGCGGGAGGAGGTGGCCCGTACGAAGCGGGCGGCCTTCGCCGACCAGACGTACTGGGGGCGGCCGGTGCCGGGGTTCGGTCCGGCCGACGCGCGGTTGCTGATCGTGGGGCTGGCCCCGGCCGCGCACGGCGGGAATCGCACGGGCCGTATGTTCACGGGCGACCGCTCCGGAGACGTGCTGTACCAGGCGCTGTACGACGTGGGGCTCGCCTCGCAGCCGACCTCCGTGTCCGCCCACGACGGCTTGGCCCTCCACGGGGTGCGGGTCACCTCGCCCGTGCACTGCGCGCCGCCCGCGAACAAGCCGACCCCGCGGGAGCGGGACGCCTGTCGCCCCTGGCTCGTCCAGGAGTTGCGGCTGCTGCGGCCGACCCTGCGGGCAGCCGTCGTGCTGGGGGGATTCGGCTGGCAGGCCACGCTGCCGGCGTTCGCGGAGGCGGGGTGGGCCGTGCCCCGGCCCCGGCCGGCCTTCGCGCACGGGGCACGGGTGCCACTCGACGGCCTGCACCTCTTCGGCTGCTTCCATGTCAGCCAGCGCAACACCTTCACCGGACGCCTGACCCCGGAGATGCTGCGGGAGGTGCTGAGTACGGCGGCGACGGCGGCGGGCCTGAGCTGACCGGCCCGACCGTGCCGGGCCGCGCCCGATCGGTGGGGTCCGGCCTGTTACCGAAGAGATGCCGCAGCGTGGAGCGGTGGCCGGTGGCCGGTGGCCGGTAGCCGGTGGACCGGTAGTCGGTGAAGCGGTCGGCGTGGGCCGCGACCGCGTACTGGTCGTGATGTACCAGCGCTCCGGTCCAGCCCCGCATCCGCAGTCCGGCCAACGACACGTACCGTCGTTCGTCCTCCGCGTACCTCACAGCCTCCGACTCCCCCCGCAGTCCCGCCCCGTCGTGACACTCCGTGACGACACGTCCATTGAAGCGCGCCCCACTGACAATCGCCCTCGCCGCGATAACCGCTGGACGGACACGGGCCTCGGGCGCCACCCTTCCTCCCATGCGCACCAAGCATCTGGGCCGTTTCTCGGCGGCGGACTTCTAGCGGGCCGCGCCGGAAGTCCCGGCGGGCTCGCGGAGGTCTGCCATGTCCCGCACCGTTCACCACATCCGCCCCCGGCACCGCAACCATCACCCGGCTCCCTGGTCGACCCGGTGGGCCGGTCTACGTTCCGGGCACCGCCTCGTCCAACTCCGCCTCACCACCGAGGAGTCGGCCCGCGCGCGGCGCGAGGGCCGCCGCCCGCGCCGCGTCCCCGTCGCGTGCGCCTTCACCGCGTACACCTATCCGCGCTCTCTCGGGGCGGGAGTCGACGGCCCGTACGAGTCGCGCGCCCGAGCAGCCCTGGCCGTCTTCCGCACGACCGCCCGCAACCGTCTGCGCGCGGCCCCGCCCGGCGCCCTGCTCGACGTCGCCGAGGACCTGGACCACCCGCCGACCCGCCACCGTCACCGAGACATCTGGGACTTCTGATGGACGCAGCCTTCCTCCACGCCACCACCGACCGCCTGGCCGCCCTTCCCGGCGTCCGCGCTGTCGCCCTCGGCGGCTCCCGCGCCCAGGGCACGCACCGCCCCGACAGCGACTGGGACCTGGCCGTCTACTACCGGGGCGCCTTCGACCCGGCCGACCTGCGGGCCGTCGGCTGGGAGGGCGAGGTGTCGGAGATCGGCGCGTGGGGCGGCGGCGTCTTCAACGGCGGCGCCTGGCTCACCATCGACGGACGGCGCGTCGACGTCCACTACCGTGACCTGGACGTCGTCGCCCACGAACTGGGCGAGGCGGAGCAGGGCCGTTTCCGCGTGGAACCACTGTTGTTCCACCTCGCGGGCATCCCGAGCTATCTCATCGTCGCCGAGCTGGCGATCAACCAAGTGCTGCACGGGGAGCTGCCGCGACCGGCCGCCTACCCGGGCAGGCTCCGCCGCACGGCATGCGACCGCTGGTACGGCGCCGCTAGCGCCACCCTCGCCTACGCGACCGCCCACCACACGGCCCAGGACCGGCGCACGGAGGCCGCGGGCGCCCTGGCCGTCGCCGCCGCCCAGGCCGGGCACGCGGTGCTCGCCGCGCGGGGGGAGTGGGTGACGAACGAGAAGCGGCTGCTGGAGCGGGCCGGGCTGCGGGGCGTCGACGACCTTGTCGCCCGGATCGTCCACGGCGGCGTCCCGGAGGCGCTCGACCGGGCCCGACTCCTCTTCGAGGAGACGGTGGCGGCGGCCGAGGCCACGCGCGCGTGAGAAGTCGCGACCACCCCGGGCGCCGCCCAGGCAGTTGCGTTCATCACCACAGTTGCGTTCATAAAGAATCCGGGATCCGACCCAGGCGTCACCTTCCCGCAACGTGGCTGTCCCACCTTCTCCAGAAGCAACCCGTACCGTGGAGACCCAGTCCGAGCAGCAGCCCCGGTCACCGTCGCCCGAAGGCACTCCCCGCCCTCGTCCGAACGGAGCCATGTGTCCCCGCGTTCCGCCGTTGCCGATCGCACCATCGCCGCCCTGCCCCCCTGGCTCGCGCACGCCCTGCGGGCCCAGCGGGGACCCGTCCCGTGGAGCGCGGTCGTACGGGGCGCGCTCGCCGCCGGGCCGCTCCTGCTCATCGCCGTTCTCGCCGGCCGTACGTCCCTCGGAGTCGTCGCCGCCATCGCCGCCATGCTCGCCGGGATCAACGACCGCCCCGGCAGCCGGCGCGCCGCCGTCCGGCGGCTCGGGGCGCCCGCGCTCGCCGGGGCGGCCGGACTCCTCGTCGGGACGTACGCCGGGGACCACGTCGGCGCGGTCGCGCTGACGCTCGTGCTCACCGCCCTGGGCCTCCTCGCCGGGGGCATGAGCGCCATCGGGCCCGTCGCCTCGGGAGGCGGAACCCAACTCCTCGTCGCCGCGGCCGTCGGCGCCGGGATGCCGCTGCCCGACAGCGGCTGGGCGCGGGCCCTGGCCTTCCTCGCCGGTGCCGGATGGCTTATCGTGCTGCGGCTCGCCCTGCCCACCCCCGGCGCACTGGCCGGGGATTTCCGCTTCGACGGGGAACGGGCGGCCGTGGCTGGCGTGTACGAGGCCGTCGCCGCTCTCCTCGACGCCGTCGGCAGCGAGCACGCCACCGCCCGCCGCGCCGCCCTCACCGCTGCCCTCGACCACGCCGAGGACGCCCTGGCCGGCCCCCGGCTGCGCCGCTACGCCAGTTCAGCGGCCGAGCGCCGACTGCACGCCCAGTACGCCGCCGCCCTGCCCCTGGCCGAGGCGGCCACCGCCCTCGCCTGGGCCGGCGGCCCCCTCACCGACCGGGTCGCCGAGGGACCCCGGCGCCTCGCCGCCGCCGTACGGGAGAGCACGGCCACCGGGCCGCTGCCCGCGCCCGCCCGGTCGGCGCCCGCGCTGCGCGCCCTCGACGACGCCCTGCTTCAGGCCGCCCACGCCTTCGACCAGGGCGACGGCGCGGACCTGCACACCCGCCGGCGCGGTGCCCGGGACCTGCTGCGGACCGTCTTCGGGGCCGGCGGGCGCGAGTACGGGCTGCGGGTCGCCCTCTGCTTCGGCGCCAGCGCCGCCATCGCCCAGGCCCTGCACCACTCCCACTGGTACGGGCAGCACACGCACTGGTACTGGCTGCCCGCCACCGCGGTCTTCCTCGTCAAGCCCGACCTGGGGCCGCTCGTCTCCCGCGTACTGTGCCGGGCCGCGGGTACCGTCCTCGGGGCGCTGATCTTCGCGGGGCTCGCGGTGGTGCTGCCGCACCCGGAGGGGCTGGTGGCGCTGGTCGCCGTCTGCGGGGCGCTGATCCCCGTCTCCACCCGGCACTTCGCAGCCCAGACCGCCGTCGTCACGGTCCTCGTCCTGTCGCTCGTCATGGCCGGCGGGGAGCCGCAGGCGTCCGTCGGGCGGATCGGGGAGACGCTGCTGGCCTGTGCGATCGTGCTGTTGGTCGGTCATCTGCCGATGCCTGGGGAGCGCGGCGGTCATGTGCGTGCCCGGCTCGCGTCCGCCGCGGGCGCCGCGCACCTCTACCTCGTTCACGTGCTGGACGGCTCGGACGACCGCGCCGCCCGCTGGACCCTGCGCCGCGAGGCCTACCGGACGCTCGCCGAGGCCCGTGCCGCCATCGCCCTCTCGGCCGCCGAACTGCCCGCGCTCGCCCGGCACACCGAAGGTACCGACGAGGTCGCCGCCCTCCTCGAACGCCTCGTCGACACGACCACCGCCGCCGCCGTCCACCTCGACGACACCGGACGGCTCGACCGCCGCCACCGCGACCGGCTCACCGAACTCCTCGAAGAACTGGCCGCGCACCGGGAACGGGTGGGGCTGCCGACGGGCGTCACGGGCCGGGCCGTCACGGTCTGACCGGAACCCCGTGCTCTTCCGGGCACCGGACGAGCCGACGTAGGACCGGAGCGGGCTGTCGAAGCCCTCCAGGCACCGTCGTGGAGCCGGGCGAGCCGTCGTGGGGCCGTCGGGCTCGCCACGGAAGGTGCCGCCTCCGACGGCAACCTCGACGTCCGGGAGTGGACGCGAGGACTCGACGGGCTCGGCTCCACCACCAGGCTGCTCGACCTGACGGCCCTCGGCCGCAAGGAGCACTGGGAGGAGCCGAAGGGGCGGTCGTCGACTCTCGGCGCGCCGGCGGGCGGTGCGCGCGTTCGCTATCACGACGTGTACGAATTCTGGCGCGTAGAGTAACCGGCGTGTTCACGAGGTGACCGGATCCTCACACTCCGCGTTGAACTTGTGTCAACTACGTCTCAGTCCCGTCACTGACCGAGGCGTTCCACCTCCGACAGCGTTAACTCCTACAGGTACAACGCTTATCGGAGGTGTGCGAGATGGTGAACGGGCGAACAGTGCTCGAACGCTTTCCCGCGGGCGGGCCGCGCGGGTCGTGGCCCGCTGAGGAGTTCGCGCAGGCGCGGCGCATGGAGGGACTGGCAGCCGAGGTTGTCATGGACCTCGCGACCGACACGTTCCTGGTGGTCGTCCGCGGCGGCGAGGCCACCGACTGACGCCGTGGTCAGCCCGCGTTCGAGGCGGACACCGGACCCGTCGACGGGGTGGTGAACTGCTCCGCCTGAAGCGCGTACAGCTCCGCGTAGACCCCGCCCTTGGCCAGCAGCTCCTCCGGAGTTCCGGACTCCACGAGCCGGCCCTGCTCCAGGACGTGCACCAGGTCCGCGTGCCGGACGGACGCCAGCCGGTGGGTGATCAGCACGACCGTCTGGCCGCCGTCGGCCAGCGCGCGGATCTTCTCGAAGACCTCCAGCTCCGCCCGCGCGTCCAGGGCCGCCGTCGGCTCGTCCACGATCAGGATGCGGCCACGCCGGTACGCCGCCCGTGCGATGCCCAGCCGCTGCCACTGACCGCCGGACAGTTCATGTCCGCCGCTGAAGTGGCGGGCCAGCAGAGTGTCCAGGCCGCGCGGCAGATCCGCGACCACCTCCTCGGCGCCCGCCTCGCCGATCGCGTCGGCCAGCCGCTCCTCGGTCAACGGCGCCGATGAGCGGCCGACGGCCACGTTGACCCGGGCCGTGAACGGCCACCGCTTGAAGTCCTGCGCCACCATCGCGATGCGCTCCGCCAGCCGGCGCCGGTCGGCGTCGGCCGCGTCCACGCCGTCCCACAGGATCCGCCCCTCATCCGGCCGGTACAGCCCCGCCAGCAGCTTCACCAGGGTCGTCTTGCCGGAGCCGTTCTCCCCGACGAGCGCGATGATCCGGCCGAGCGGCAGGGTGAGTGTCACGTCGTCCAGGGCGGGCCGGGCGGACTCCCCCGGATAGCGGAAGGAGACGTTCTCGAAGCGGATCTCCCGAGGATCCTCCGGCAGGGCGCTGCCGCCCTCCGGGATCGCCCGTTCGGCCGCCTCCACGTACAGGCGTTGCAGATCGCCCACGAACAGCGCTTCCTCGTGGAGCTGGTTGACCTCCAGGACCAGCGTGTTCAGGCTCGCCGACCCGCTGCGGATCGCGATGACGGCCGTGCCGGCCACCGCCAGCGCCATCGTCCCGGTGAGCAGCAGACCGCCGAGCGTGGCGTACGTCGCCAGCGTGGCCAGGCCCGTCCAGGCCGCCGCGAACAAGCCGGTGCGGGCGGCGAGCCGGGCCAGGCGGGCCTGCTCCGCCTCCGCGGTCTCCGACATCGCCCGGAAGTGCCGCAGCAGGAAGGGGCCGACTCCGTGGACGCGGATCTCGGGGGCCGCCGCCGGCTCGGTGAGCAGGCCCGCGAGCAGGTGGCCCGCGCGCGCGTGCTGCACCCAGGTGTGGAAGGACTCGTAGCGGCGCCGCGCGTTCGTCAGGGCGCTCCAGGCGCTGGGCAGCGTCATGGTGGCCAGCAGCGGGTGCAGGACGGTCAGCACGCCGGCGGCCGCGATCAGCGAGATCAGCGCGTTCACCACGCGCGTGCCGTGACTGATCATGTAGCGGCTGGACCGGGCGCCGTACTGCGCGGTGTCCAGCAGCTTGTGGAAGGCGTGGTCCTCGATCGCGGCCAGCTCCACGGCGGCCGCCCGCTCCAGGTACCGCTCGGTCGCCACCCGCTCCACCTTGGGCTCGAGACGCCCGGTCGCGTACGTCGACGCGGCCCGCAGCACCACGGCGACGAGCAGGACGGCGGCCACGACGGCCAGTGCGGGGGCCGCGCCGCGCAGCCGGTCCTCGATCGGGCCGCCGGCGATGAGCCGGCCGAGCACGGTGTTCACCGCCAGCAGGCTGACCGCCTGCGCCACGCCCCGGCCCAGCTCGGCGGCCACCACGATCCGGGCCGCCTGCGGATCGGCGTGCCGGGCCAGCCGGAGACTGGCGGACAGGAGGGACGGCAGCCGGGTCACCATGGCGCGGAAATTCAGCTCCAGGAACGCGTCCCGGTGCTGGTTCCACCCCATGTCGTAGCGGAGCGGGCCCCCGAAGAGCAGGCGCTCCGACTCCGACACCTCGCGTTCGTCACGACCCTTTTGTCCCGGCGCCTTCCGCACCCTCGGCCTCCCCCGATCGTGGACGGATGGCCACTATCGCGGGCGGAGCTTCGGGAGGGCAGGGCGCGGGACCAGGTCGGGCGCCGCGCGCGGGCGTACGCCGTGGGTGGAGGCGGGAGTCGGTCAGGGTCGTGCGGCCGACGCGCGTGCGCGTGTCACGCGCTGATCGGCCGTGACCAGGTGGGCGGGGTGTCCGTGAGGCGGCACAGGGTCAGATAGAGGGGGATGGGCGGGGTGTACGGCAGTGTGCCGTCCGGCCGGTGGATGAGACCGGGAACCTGCGGGGAATCCGGCACGATCGCGCCCGTGGCGTACCGCGCCGGGGCGGGCCAGTCCAGGGCGTAGTCGGAGTCCGTCGGGACGAGCCACCACCAGTGCGCCTCGTCGGCGTACACGCAGCCCACGCGCGGGAGGCGGGGCAGGACCAGCGGACCCAACCGCGCCGGGACGGCTACGGCGTCGCAGCCCAGCGGCGCCGTCATGCCCTCGGGAACAGTGAGCCGGTGCGGAGCCCGCGAAGTGTCGCCGACGGAGCCGCGCCGCAGGCGCACGAGTGTGTCCAGGGTGAGCACCCCGATCCGGCCGGTGACGGCGCTCACGCCGTGTCCCGGTCGCGCGGTGGGGAGCCCAGGGGACCCGCGCCGGGGTGTGGGCGCCAGGCGGGTGCCCCGTTCGTCAGGTCGAACGCGTGGTCGGTGCGGTCGGCCGGTGCCGAGGCCACGCCGGTCCCCGGCCCGCGGTGCCACTGCGGCGCGACGCGGGACAGCGGGCCGTCGGAGAGGCGCGGGAGCCGGCCGGGGGTCCCGCTCGACCGGGGGTCGGCCCGGCCGTCGGCGGCCGGAGTGTGGTGGGGCCGGTGTGCGTGGCCGGGGGCGCGGGCTCCCGTGGGGTGCGCCCTGTGCGTCTGCTCGGCGGGCCCCGGGCCGCGGTGCGCCGCGTCTCCTTGATCACCTTGTTCGGTGGGGGGCTCGCCCCCGTCGTCCGAGCCGTCGGCGGGGTCCGGCTTCGGGCGGGCGCCCCAGCCGAGGTCGGCGCGCGGCGCGGAGGCCGGGTGACCGCCGTCGGAGGCGGCGAGGCCCTCGTGCCGCTCGGCCGGGTCCGCGCAGGAGGCGGGCGCCTCCTGCCGGGGCAGGTCGGCCCAGACCAGCAGGCCGGGACCGTGTTCCTGGGCGCCCCAGGAGTGACAGAGGGCGTCGACGAGGAACAGGCCCCGTCCGTGCTCCTCATCGGGGCGCTGCGGCGAGGGATGCGGCTCACCTGGCGCGCAGCCCTCGTCGCGCACGGCTATGCGCACGTGGTCGTCGCCGTCGTACAGCTCGCAGACGACCACGCCGCTCGCCGTGTGCACGATGGCGTTGGTGACCAGCTCGGATATGACCAGGGCAGCCGTGTCGCAGGTGTCCTCGCACACCGACCAGCCGGTCAGCCGGGCCCGGGCCAGGCGTCTGGCCTGCGCTGGGGAGCCCGGATGTGCGGCCAGCTCGAATCGGAACCGACGCTCGGCAGCGGCCTGGTCAGGGCCTGCTCCCGCGGCGGCACCGAGACCCTGGGGGTGGCCTGCGGCGTCTGTTCCTAAGGGCGCGGACGGAATCACGCTTGCCACTATCGCCCCGCCGTGAACACTTGGCAAGTGTCACTCTGAAAAATGCAGAGTGCTGTGTGACGCGGTGAAGCGCCGTGGCACACTGCTCGCAACAGCATGTCGAGCGGCGCCAGTTGGGATCACCGGAGATCCGTATTCAGTCGTACGTATCTTCGAATCAGGTCTTCGCGTGGCGCCGCAGGGCTGTCGGGATCTTTTCGTGACCGGCCGACCGGACCAAGTGGCCCGTCGGTCGGCTCTTGGTGGAGGTGGGGCGTGAGCGAACCGCGGTCCGCGCCGACGGTGGGACAGGTGGTACTCGGCCGACGTCTGCTGGACCTGCGGGAACGCGCCGGGCTCAAGCGCGAGGAGGCGGCCCGCATCCTCCGTGTCGCGCCCGCCACGGTCCGCCGTATGGAGATGGCCGAGGTCTCGCTCAAGATCCCGTACCTCCAGCTGCTGCTGAAGGCCTACGGCGTCACCGACGCGGAGGCCGAGGGCTTCGTCCAGCTCGCCGAGGAGGCCAACAAGCCCGGCTGGTGGCAGCGTTTCCACGACATCCTCCCCGGCTGGTTCTCGATGCACGTCAGCCTGGAGGGCGCGGCCGCCCTGATCCGCCAGTACGAACCGCATTTCGTCCCCGGCCTGCTACAGACCGAGGACTACGCGCGCGGAGTGCTGAGGTCCGGAGCCATCGGCCAGACCCGTCCGGAGGACATCGAGCGCCACGTCGACCTGCGTATGCGACGCCAGGGCCTGCTCACCCGTGCGGACGCGCCCCGGCTGTGGGTCGTCATGGACGAGACCGTGCTGCGCCGCCCGGTGGGCGGCCCGGAGGTGATGCGCGCGCAGATCGACAAGCTGCTCGACGCCACGAAGCTGCCCAACGTGACGCTCCAGGTCGCCCCGTTCTCCTCGGGGCCGCACCCCGGTACGTACGGGCCCTTCGTGCTGTTCCGATTCGCCATGCCCGAACTTCCGGACCTGGTTTACAGCGAGTACCTGACCGGTGCCGTCTACCTGGACGCGCGCACCGAGGTGGCGACCCATCTCGAGGTCATGGACCGCATGGCGGCGCAGGCCGCTACGGCACATCGCACGAAGGAGATCCTCCGGGATCTCCGCAAGGAGCTGTGAATGGATCGCATCAAGTCCCCGACCAGGCCGCGTGGCCGCGCTCAGCGGATCTACAACGGCATGCCCGCGAGGGAACTGGGCAGCGAGGGCTGGCACAAGCCGTGGAGCGGCGGCAACGGAGGCAACTGCCTGGAGGCCATGAAGCTCGCCGACGGCCGGATCGCCGTCCGTCAGTCCACCGACCCCGACGGCCCGGCGCTGATCTACACCTCCGACGAGATGACGGCCTTCATCGAGGGAGCGAAGGCGGGAGAGGCGGACTTCCTGTTGTCCTGAACCGACCCACCTGTTCCTTCTTCCTGTGCACTCTTTGTTCAACTTCCCTATCTTGGTGCTGACTTGATCATTATTCGTGTCACATGCCCATGGAGTTCCTCATGACCGGGCCAGAGCCCGCCGGCGCCTTCGAGATCGACACCAGCAAGCCCCATCCCGCGCGGATGTACGACTGGTACCTCGGCGGCAAGGACAACTACCCCGTGGACGAGGCGATGGGCCGGCAGATGCTGGCGCTCGATCCCCGCGTACCGGTGATGGCCAGAGTCAACCGGGCGTTCATGCACCGCGCCACGCGCTGGCTCGCGGGGAACGGCGTACGGCAGTTCCTCGACATCGGCACGGGCATTCCGACCGAGCCGAACCTCCATCAGGTCGCCCAGCAGGTCGCGCCCGACGCCCGCGTCGTCTACTGCGACAACGACCCGATCGTCCTGGCCCACGCGGCCGCGCTGCTGCGCAGCACACCCGAGGGCGTCACCGAATACCTTCAGGCGGACGTCCGTGACCCGGCCGCCATCATCGAGGGCGCCAGGAAGATCCTGGACTTCCAACGTCCCGTGGCGCTGTCCCTGATCGCGCTGCTGCACTTCGTCTCCGACGAGGACGGGGCCCACGAACTGGTCGACCGGCTGCTGGCCGCACTCCCCTCGGGCAGCTACCTGATGATGACCCACGCCACCGCCGACTTCACGCCGGAGGAGTCCGCGGCGGCCACGGCGAAGCTGAAGGCGGCCGGCGTCACGCTGGCACTGCGCTCCCGCGAGAAGTTCGGCCGCTTCTTCGACGGGCTGGAACTGGTCGAACCGGGTGTCGCGGTCGTGCCCGAGTGGCACCCCGAACTCGGCGAGCCGGTACCCGGCCAGGACGACGGCGTCATTCCCGGCTACGGGGCGGTGGCACGCAAGCCGTAGCGTGTGTGCGGGCGGGGCGTCCCGGCGCGCAACGCGGCGCAACGGCGGGCCCCCGGTCGGACCCGGGACCCATGCGCGGGGCGTCCACCCGGCGGCTGACGGGACGGCCTCGCGCCACGCCAGGCGGCGTGGGCCAGGGTGCGCAGGTGGGGGACCACCGCGGCCTGGGTGTCGGGAGCCCCGGACGTGGTGGGGGACCACCGCCTGGGTGTCGGGAGCCCCGGACGCTCGGCCTCGCTCCGGCCGAGAAGCGGCCCGTGGCCGCGTCCGCAGCACCCACGGGCGGCCGACACGCGAGGCACGGCGGCGACCGTAGGCCCGCCGCGTGGTTCCTCCTGCGGGGCGGACTCCGCCCCCTCATCCCCGCGCAGGGGGGGGGCGGCACGCCGGAGCCTCCTCCACAGGCAGGTCGGCGCCGCGGCGGGCCGGGTCCCCGGTACCTACGGCAGCACGCCGCGCAGTGCCTCCAGCGCGGCCCCGTACGCGTGCTCGGGCGGCGTCGCGTACCCCACGACGAGACCGTCCCGCGCCTCCATGGCCGTATCCGGATGCCGGAAACCGGCCAGACCGTCCAACGCGATGCCCCGCCGGGCGGCCGCCTCGACGGTGGCCCGCTCGGTGCCCGGCGGCAGCCGCACCACCGCGTGCAGCCCTGCCGCGACCCCCGTGATCTCGGCTCGCGGCGCGTGCTCGGCGAGCGCCGCGACCAGACGGTCCCGGCGCCCCCGGTACCGCTGGCGCATACGCCGCACGTGCCGGTCGTAGGCCCCGGAGACGATGAAGTCGGCCAGACTCAGCTGGTCCGGGACGCTCGCCCAGGCCTCCCGGTCGCCCTTGGCCGCGAGGACATCGCCGACGTAGCGCTGCGGCAGCACCATCCAGCCCAACCGCAGCGCCGGCGACAGGCTCTTGCTGACCGAGCCGAGGTGGATCACGCGCTCGGGATCCAGGCCCTGGAGCGCGCCCACGGGCTTGCGGTCGTAGCGGAACTCGCCGTCGTAGTCGTCCTCCAGCACCACCGTGCCACGCGCGCGTGCCCAGTCGATCACGGCGGCCCGGCGACTCGCGTGCAGCGGACCGCCGGTCGGGAACTGATGTGCGGGCGTGAGCAGCACGCCCCGCTCGCGCCCCAGCAGGTCGACCCGCGCCCCGTCCTCGTCGAGGGGCAGAGGCGCCGTCCGCACGCCCGACGCGGCCAGCAACTCACGGTGGAACGCCAGCCCGTACGCCTCCACCGCCAGCGGACCGCGCAACACCCCGCCCCGACCGGACAGCAGCCGCAGCGCGTGCCCGAAGCCGGAGCAGATCACGATGCGATCGGGGTCGGTGCGCACACCGCGCGCGCGTGCCAGGTACTCGGCGAGCGCCTCGCGCAACTCGCGGCGCCCGGCGGGATCGCCCGGCCCGAACACCTCGTTGGGCGCCTGCTGGAGCGCCCGCCGGTAGGACGCCAGCCAGGCCGCGCGCGGGAACGCCGACGCGTCCGGGGTGCCCTGCCGGAGGTCGTGCCGAGGGCCACGCGCGCGTGGAGGTGCCGTGACCGGCGTTCGCACGGCGTGGCGCAGGGGTTCCGTGCGGTCGGCGACTCGCGTTCCCGACCCCTGCCGAGCCGTCAGCCAGCCCTCCGCCACCAGTTCCGCGTAGGCGTCGGCCACCGTGTTGCGGGCGACCCCGAGATCTGCGGCGAGCGAGCGGTACGGCGGCAGCCGGGTGCCGGGAGGAAGGCGCCCCCCGCTCACGGCCTCGCGCAGCGCCCGGATCAGCGCGGCCCGCCGCCCGCCCGGACCGGGCAACTCCAGATGCAGGTCGACACCGATCCGCTCAGCGGAATTGACCCATGATTCCTTCATGGACAAGCACCCTACAGAGGGTCTTTCCGGTCGATGGATCGCATTGATCCGTGTGACGGCGACGGACACGAGCGGGCTGCCGCCGGCGGACCGGCGGGGCGGTCACCGGCCGCCCGTGGGTCGACGGGGCGGACACCGGCCGCACGGTCATGGGTCGTCGGTGGGCCGGCCGCACGGTCATCGGTCGTCCGTGGACCGGCGGGGCGGTCACCGGCCGCCCGTGTCCTGCACGCTCATCGGCCGGTCGTACGGTCCGATGGGTGCCGGCAGCCGTGAGCTGCCCGTCAGATGGCGGTCGACGGCCGCGGCGACCGCCCGTCCCTCCGCGATCGCCCACACGATCAGCGACTGCCCGCGGGCGGCGTCCCCGGCGGCGAACACGCCGGGCACGTTCGTCGCGAAGCCCGCGTCCCGGGCGATCGTGCCACGCGACTCCAGCGCCAGCCCCAGCTGCTCGATGAGCCCGTCGTCCCGATCCGGGCCGGAGAAGCCGAGGGCGAGCAGCACGAGATCGGCGGGGAGCGCCCGCGCGGTGCCCTCCACCGGCCGCCGCCTCGCGTCGACCTCGATGAGGTGCAGCGCCCGGACGTGCCCGTTCTCGTCGCCGGTGAAGCGGAGGGTGGACGCCGCGAACAGGCGCGCGTCCGCGTCCGCCGCCGGCGCGACGCCCAGGTCGCGGGCCTCCTCGTGCGCGGCGGACAGCCGGTAGACCTTCGGGTACGTCGGCCACGGATCGGTGTCCTCGTCGCGTTCGGCGCCCGGCTGGGCGTAGATGTCCAGCTGGGTCACGGACGCGGCGCCCTCCCGGATCGCCGTGCCCAGACAGTCGGCACCCGTGTCGCCGCCGCCGACGATGACGACGTGCTTGCCCGCAGCGGACATCGGGGACCGCTCCAGATCACCCTCGCACACCCGGTTGGCCAGCGGCAGATACTCCATCGCCTGCTGGATGCCGGTCAACTCCCGTCCCGGTACGTGCAGTTCTCGCCACTCGGTCGCTCCCGTGGCGATCACCACGGCGTCGTAACGCGTCCGTAGGTCCTCGGCCATGACGTCCCGCCCGATCGTGGTCGACGTACGGAACTTCGTGCCCTCCGCCCGCATCTGCTCGATCCGGCGCTCCAGATGCCGCTTCCCCATCTTGAACTCGGGGATGCCGTACCGCATCAGCCCGCCGACCCGGTCGTCCTTCTCGTAGACGGCGACCGTGTGCCCGGCCCGCGTCAACTGCTGGGCGGCGGCCAGCCCGGTGGGCCCGGAGCCGATCACCGCCACCGTCCGGCCGGACAGCCGGTCCGGCGGCCGGGGCGGGGTGAGGCCCTCCGCCCAGGCCCGGTCGGCGATGGCGACCTCGACGTTCTTGATGGTGACGGCGGGCTGGTTGATGGCGAGCACGCACCCGGCCTCGCACGGTGCGGGACACAATCGCCCGGTGAACTCGGGGAAGTTGTTCGTCGCGTGCAACCGCTCGCTCGCCGCCCGCCAGTCCTCACGGGAGACCAGGTCGTTCCACTCGGGAATCAGATTGCCCAGCGGGCAGGCGTCGTGGCAGAACGGGACGCCGCAGTCCATGCAGCGGTCGGCCTGTTCGCTGATGATGGGGAGCAGCGCCCCGGGGACGTACACCTCGTCCCAGTCACGGACCCGCTCCCCGATCGGCCTGCGCTGCCAGTCCTGGCGGGGCGTGGTCATGAATCCCTTGGGATCGGCCATGGCCGTCTTCCTCGCGTGCGCTTACGACGGGGCCGTGCGGCATCGGGCGGCACTCTTGACGCCACGATACGTCCCCTGCCCGCCCCGCGCAGAGCGCCGGACAGCGCTTGCTGCGGGCGGGCCCGGCCGTCAGGTCAGAGCCAGCGCGTATGCGAGGGCGGCGGCGGTCGAGGCGACCGTGCGGACGTGGTTCCAGGCCGTCCACTCGCGCACGTACGCAGGCCAGTAGGAGGCCGCCTCCGAGGTGCCGGACGCCACTCCGAGCAGCGCGTTGTTGCGGGGCACGTTCGCGATCACGGTCACCCCGAACGAGCCGAACAGATACAGCGCGCTGCCCAGCAGCAGCTCCACCGTCCCCTCGTCCGGCCACCGCAGGAACGTCACCACCGCGATCACCGCACAGAGCGCCGCGGTGCCGACGAACAGGAGCATGAAGGCCGGCCTCACCGCCGTCACGTTGATCGCCTTCATCGCGGCGACGCCCTGTGCGGGCGGCAGCGCGGCCAGGCCCCTCATCACGAAGGTCGAGAACCCGCAGAAGACCCCCGCCACCAATCCGGTCCCGAGCACCCCCAGCACCGCCAGCACGAGACACGGTCCCTCGTTCACGTCGTCCTCCCACGCTCCGCCGGTCACCGGCCCGTTTTCGGCCGTCCCCACCAGTGAAGTGCCCCGGCCGAACGGTCACCATCGCCGAGAGCCTCGGGGGCATACGCGAACGTCCAGAGCGGGCCGGGCCGGGGAGGGGAGGATCGGGACGGGGCGGCCAGGCGGGTCGGGGCGACGACGCGGGGACGTCGCGCCGCCTCAGCGACCGGCGGCGTCGGCCCTCGCCTCCCGTCCCCACTCGCGCAGCACCGCCGCCACGCCCGCCGCGATCCGCTGCCGGGCCTCCCGCCGCGGCACCCCGCTCATCAGCAACCCGTCGTACGAGGTGTCCAGATGCCGTACGGACGCCACCACCGCCGAGACGACCGCCCCCTCCGACAACGCCCGTCCGGCGGCACTGCGCCCCACCCGCCCGCTGCCGCGTACCGACGCGTGCGCGGCGATCGCCCCGGCCCGGTCCGGCGGGCAGCCGGGAAGCAGCCGCAGGATCTCCGCCGCGAACGCCTCGGCGAACCGCGCGTCCTGTGCCGCCCGCCGCCGGGCGTCCCGCACCCGGCGCCGCCTGCGCGCCTCGGCGTCGGCCAGGCATCGCGCTTCCGCTCGCACCAGCCCCACATCCTCGACGAGGACGCCCTGCCGCTCGTAGCGCCCCTTGCGGCGGTTGAACCGCACGACGACCACCGAGAGCGTGCTCTCCTCCCGCGCCCTGCGGGTGAGCGCCGTGTCCCCGCGCGGCAGGAACACCAGATGCCCCAGGTCCGCGCAGCCGAGGCAGTGCGGCGCGCCGTCCTCGACGACGAGCATCGGCAGCGGCCCGCGCCGGCAGCCGGCACAGTGCCGCCGCCGCGACGGCTGGATCACGACAAGCCCGTTACGGGGCAGGGGACTTGAGAGGTCCTGCATACCCGCGGCATTCCCCCTCCCGAGCCGGGCACCACACGATCACTCCGCCGAGTCGCAACGCTCCTACGGCGTGTTCACCGCCACCGCGTACGGTGGGGCGTCGACGCCTCGATCGCGGCCGGCGCCGGAACCGGCCCGCCGTTCCGCCGTCGGAACCGGCCCGCCGTTCCGCCGTCGGCACCGGCCCGCCGTTCCGGCACCGGAACCGGCTTCCCCTCCGTCACCGTCACCGCCCGCCGTCCTGCCCTTTCCGTGTGGGCGACGCGTGGACCGGCGTGGTCGTCCGCTGTCCGTAGGGCGGCTCCCGTCGCTGCCCGGGGGGGTCCGCGCCGGTTTCACCGAACCTCGTGCCCCACTGAGCGACCCCTCGGTGACGGTGGTAGTCAGGCAGGCGTGTGCCGGGCCGTCGTGCTGGGCGCTGCGTGAGGGCGTCCATACGGTTCCTCACGGTGGGCTCCGCCGCGGCCACGACGACCAGGACGGGCGTGGTGGCCAGGAGACTGCCTTCGACGCCCTGTGCCCATCGTCCTGGGGGTGAAGGGCGCTGCGAAACTCCTTCCGGAACCAGGAGCCGCTGCATGTCTGCCGCCCCTCGCAGGAGGGCGGCAGCCGCCCCGTGCGAGGTATCGCTACTTCCCCTTCCCCCTGATCAGGAAGAAGGCGACAACCGCGCCTCCGAGGAGCAACATGATGACGGTCGCCGGCCAGTTGTCGGTTATCGCCGCTGCCTGTGGGTGCATGTCTTCTCCTCGAACCTCTCCGTCGAGAACCCCGCCGGCCCAGTACGCTCCGTCGACGCCCGGATCCATCGCGCGGGAAGCTTTCGATGCCTTGGTTGCCGAATCCGACCTCGCCTCCGACGAGACCGACAGCGACACCTGCCGCGATTTCGGACGCCCTCCTGTCCTCCTGGCGCCTCCAGCAGCTTCCATGCCCGCCCATGCCTACGGCGGCCGGACCGAGGCCGACGGCCTGCCCACCCGTGGGACGGACACGGCGGCAGGTCCGACAGCCCGGCCGCCACGCGAGAGGCACTCGCCGTCTGACAAGCCGAGGAGGTCCGAACCGGCGGGGGGTCGATGCGGTCGACCGGGCGTCGGCCTGCGGGCCGTCACGCCCAGGGTGCGCAGCGAGCCCCCGCGCAGGACGCGTCCGGCCCGGCTCCTGTCGCATCATGGGCCGTGTGCGACTCGAAGCGATCACCTGGGAACGGCTCGGCGACCTCCTTGCCGACCGCCTGCTCGACCTGAAGCCGGAGGACGGCGGCCCCTGGCCGCGCATCGCCTTCGACGGTGCCCCGGCGGCCCGCCCCGGAGACCTCGCCGACCGTGTCGCCGAGGTGCTGCGAATACGCGGCCGCCCCTCCCGCGTCGTCGACACCCAGGGCTTCCTGCGCCCTGCGTCCGTCCGCCTGGAGTACGGCCATCACGACGTCGAAAGCTTTTACGACGGCTGGTTCGACACCGGCGCCCTGTGGCGTGAGGTGTTCGGCCCCCTCGAAGCCGGAGGCGACGGACGGATCCTGCCCGACCTGTGGGACCCGGTCACCGACCGCGCCACCCGTAGCGCCTACGTCCAACTCCCGCCCGGTGGGTTGCTGTTGCTGCACGGTCCCTTTCTGCTGCGGCACTGGTTCCCCTTCGACCTGACCGTCCACGTCCTCCTCTCCCCGCCCGCCCTGCGCCGCCGCACCCCCGAGGCGGACCGGTGGACGCTGCCCGCCTTCGAGCGCTACGACCGGGAGGCCGACCCGGCGGCCACGGCCGACGTCCTGGTCCGCGCGGACGATCCGCGACATCCGGCGTGGAACGGGTGATTGGCCACTGATCCGCGACGCTGTCGCCGCCAACCCCTTTTGGATGCACGTGCATGGAACTAGGGTGCTGTCATGACGGTTTCCTCCAGCACTCCCGTCACCCTGGACGCCTCGGTCCGCACCCTGCTCGATGGCAAGAACTTCGCGTCCGTCGCCACGCTCGGCGCCGACGGGGCTCCCCACAACTCGGTCGTCTGGATCAAACGTGAGGGCGACACCGTCCTGTTCTCCTCCACCGACGGACGCCAGAAGGTGCGCAACCTCCGCCGCGACCCTCGCATCAGCCTTTCGGTCTTCGACCTCGCCGACCCCTGCACGTCCGTGGAGATCCGCGGCACCGCCGAGATCCTCCCCGACGACGGCAAGCGTCTGCCCCACGAGCTGTCGCACAAGTACCTGGGCATCGACCCGCCGGCCGAGAAGGACGACGAGGTGCGTCTGATCATCCGCGTCGTGCCGAGGAAGGTCGTCGGGTTCTCGGCTTGAACCCCTGCCGGCCTCGACCGCTCCCGGTGGGCGCCGCGCCGCAGCCGGGGCCCGACCGCCGCCTGCCTTCCGGCTGCTCACAGGCCCGACCGCCGCCTGCCTTCGGATCTGCTCACAGGCCCGACCCCCGCCTGCTTTCCGGCTGCTCACAGGCCCGACCCCCGCCTGCCTTCCGGTCCGCTCGCCAACCCGACCCCCGCCTGCCTTCCGGTCCGCTCGCCAACCCGACCCCCGCCTGCCTTTCGATCCATCCGCTTACTGCTGCGTACTGCTGCCTCCTGCCTGTCGCGTGCCGCCGGACGTGCGGTCGGTGACCGGCCCGGAGAGAATGGGACGCCGGGACACGAGAGTGCAGGGCGCCGGGACAGTGGCGTACACCGCGTCGCGCCGGCCGTCCGCACCGGGAGGTACACCATGACCACCGCCGGACAGATCATGCACCGGGGCGCCCAGTGGATCCCCGCCCACGAGACCCTCGACCGCGCCGCCCAGTTGATGCGTGAGCTCAACGTCGGTGCCCTTCCCATCAGCGACGAGAACGAACGGCTCTGCGGCATCCTCACCGACCGCGACATCGTGGTGGGCTGCGTGGCCATGGGACACGACCCCGCCAAGGTCACCGCCGGTCAGATGGCCAAGGGAACCCCGCGCTGGGTCGACGCCGACGCCGATGTCAGCGAGGTGCTCCAGGAGATGCAGGGCCACCAGATCAAGCGGCTGCCGGTGATCGAGAACAAGCGCCTCGTGGGCATGATCAGCGAGGCGGACCTCGCCCAGCATCTGACCGATGATCAGATGGCTGCCTGGGCCGAGAGTGTCTACGCCAGGACCGGCAGCCCCCGGTCCTGACGCGGGCCGGCCACCTGCAACCGCTTCATCAGAGCCAGCCGTTGCGCCGGAAGCCTCGGTACAACGCCAGGCAGACGAGGGTTATCAGCCCGATGGCCATGCCGTAGCCGTACTTCCAGTGCAGTTCCGGCATGTGGTCGAAGTTCATGCCGTAGACCCCGCAGATCATCGTCGGCACGGCGACGATCGCGGCCCAGGCGGTGATCTTGCGCATGTCCTCGTTCTGCGCGACGGTGACCTGGGCGAGGTGCGCCTGGAGGATCGAGTTGAGCAGTTCGTCGAAGGCCGCGATCTGCTCCGTGGCGCGTAGCAGGTGGTCGGAGACGTCCCGGAAGTAGGCCTGTATCTCGGGGTCGACCACCCGCATCGGCCGGGCCGCGAGATCCTGGAGCGGTCGGCTCAGCGGCATCACGGCCCGCTTCAGCTCCAGGAGTTCCCGCTTGAGCTGGTAGATGCGACCGGGGTCGGCCCGCGCGCCGTTCTCCGTGAAGACGTCCGTCTCGACCTGGTCGATGTCGCCCTGTACGGCGTCGATGACGGTGAGGAAGTCGTCGACCACATGGTCCGCGACCGCGTGCAGCACCGCCGACGGTCCCTTGGCGAGCTGGCCGGGATCGGACTCCAACTCCTCGCGCAGCGGGCCCAGCGAGCCATGCCTCCCATGGCGCACGGTGATGACGAAGTCCTGGCCGACGAACACCATGATCTCGCCGGTGTCGACCACCTCGCTGGTCGACGTGAGCTGCTCGTGCTCGACATAACAGACCGTCTTGAACACGGCGAACAATGTCTCGCCGTACCGCTCCACCTTCGGGCGCTGGTGCGCCTCGACCGCGTCCTCCACTGCCAGTGGATGCAGGTCGAAGAGATCGGCGATGTCCGCGAACTCCGCGTTCGTCGGCTCGTGGAGGCCGAGCCAGACGAACCCCTGCCCGCTCTTGCGCATCCCCTCCACGGTGTCCACCAGATCGCCGCCTACCGGGGCGCGCGTGCCCTCGCGATAGGTCACGCAGTTCACCACCGAGGAACCCAGCGGGGACCGCGCCGGGTGGCTCAGGTCGACCCGCGCGCGCCGGCGGGCCAGCCGCGCCACCCCTCTCAGTCCGCCGACCCCACGCAGGCCAGTGACCTTCCGCAGATTCCCCGCCATGGTCATCCCGACCTCCTCCTGTGGATCCCCCGTGCGTGATCCCACGCCGTGGCGCGCCAGTCTGCCAGGCTCGCGCAGACCGCCGGCAAGCCTGTGGAAAAGGGGACGTTCCGCTTGGTTCCCGCCTGTGGACAGCCTGAAGTGGGTCTGCCCCGGAGACGGCCTTCCATCCCCTTCGACACCCCGTCAGGGCGCCTTCGGCCACCGCGTCCCGGTCGCGTCGCCCGCCTCGGCCAACCAGGACAACTGGGATGATCGCCGTATGACGCGAACCGACCGGTACCTCCTCGACAACCAGCGGACCGAGGCGGGGGAGCGATTCGACGCCTTCGCCACCCTCTTCGACCCCACGACGTTCCGGCACCTGGAGGGCCTGGGCGTGGGACCCGGCTGGCGCTGCTGGGAGGTCGGCGCGGGCGGCACCTCGGTGGTGTCCTGGTTGGCGAAGAGGGTCGGCCCCACCGGCAAGGTCGTCGCCACCGACATCGACACGTCTCGACTGACCCCCACCGCCCGCCCGCCGGTCGAGGTACGGGTGCACGACGTAGGCGCCGAGGAGCCGCCCGCGGAGGGCTTCGACCTGGTCCACGCCCGGCTGGTGCTCGTCCATGTGCCGGAGCGTGAACGGGCTCTGCGCTCCATGGTCAAGGCCCTGCGGCCGGGCGGGCGGCTCCTGCTGGAGGACGCGGACCCCGCCCTCCAGCCGTTGCTCTGCCCCGACGAGCACGGCCCCGAGCAGCAGTTGGCGAACCGCCTGCGGCACGGCTTCCGCAAGCTCCTGGCCGACCGCGGCGCCGATCTCTCCTACGGCCGCAGGCTCCCGCGCCTGCTCCGCGAGGCGGGACTGCACCACGTAGAGGCCGACGCCCACTTCCCCCTCACCTCGCCCGCCTGCGCCGCCCTCGAGTCCGCGACGGTCCGCCAGATCCGCGCCGGTCTCGTGGCCGCCGGCCTCGCGACCGACGAGGACATCGACCGCCACCTCGCGAACGTCGCCTCCGGTGGCCTGGATCTCGCGACGGCCCCGATGATCTCGGCGTGGGGGAGAAAGGCTTAGGGCAGGCCACCAAGCCTCGCCCACCGGGGAGCAACAGGGCATCCGTCCCTCCTCCTCGCGCCTGTCCGGGGGCGGCCACGCAAGCGAGGGACCACAGCTCGACCAGGGCGGTGCGGTCAGCAGCCCACAGCCACAAGAGTCCTCACCGAAGACACCGGCCGGGTAGGCCGGAAACAGGGCACAAGTACTGTCGGAAAGCCGGCTGTGGCCGTCGACCGAGGCGGTTGAGGCGAGGTCGCCGCGCCGGAGGTGCGGGGATCAGCCGGGGGGTGGGCCCGGCCGATCGATCACAAGAAGGGGCTGAGTCGTGAAAAACCTCTATCCCACCATCGAACGGGAACTTCCATCCCGCTGGTCACGCTGCGTCTCACCGCCTCCGGTTGCGTCCCCACCGGACCTTGCCGGACGTTGAGGGCACGGTGCGTTTCCAGGGGACTGGAGAGGACCGGGCCATGTCGTGACGGGTGGCGGTGGTGTGATGCGGTCTCCCGGCCCCGAGTGCGGCGGCATCTCGTCTCGGACGGCGACGGCGCGCTGTGGTCGCCGGCGCCGATGGTGTTCCTGTGCACCTCGCCGCGCCTCCGACGGTGTCGCTGCGGTCAACCGCACCGGCCAGGCGGCCCTGCCCCACCTCGTCGTACGACCGGCGCCGCGCCGTCATCGAGCATGGCCCGTGGCCACCGCTCCCACGGCCGCCGGCGGCCGGCCGCCCACCCGCTCCACCGCCAACGCGCCCGCCCCGCACCCCTCGACCGCGGCCTGCGCGGGCTCGGCACCCATGAGCAGGGCGGCGAGGAACGCGCCGGAGAAGGCGTCGCCCGCGCCCGTGGTGTCCCTCGGTGTGGCCGGGACCGCGGGGACGCGGGCGACCACGGCGCCGCCCTGGGCCACCAGGGCTCCGTCCGCCCCCAGCTTCGCCACCACCAGCGGGACCCGGCGGCTGAGTTCGGCGGCCGCGTCCGCCCCGTCGTCCGAGCCGGTCAGCAGACATGCCTCGTCCCGGCTGGGCAGCAGTACGTCCACGCCCCGCACCAGGGCCAGGAAGCGGTCGGCGCCCAGCTCGGCCAGGAACCCCGCCGACGCCGGGTCCAGGCTCACCGGCACCCCACGCGCGTGAGCCGCCCCCAACGCCGTCCGCACCAACGCCCGCCCCGACGCGGAGAACAGCAGGTATCCCGACAGGTGCAGCCGGACGACGCCGTCGAGCAGCGCGTCCGACCAGTCGTCCGGTTCGAGGCGCAGGGAGGCGCCGCTGTCGGTGAGGAACGTCCGCTCGGCCGCCGCTCCCATGTCGACCAGGCAGATCACCGTCCCGGTCGGCGCCTCGGGATCGACGACGAGCAGGGGCCGTACCCCGCAGGCCACCAGCTCCCGTTCGTGCCAGGCCGCCGCCTCCGCTCCCACCCGACCGAGCAGCCGTACGTCCGCACCACCCCGGTGCGCCGCCCAGCACGCCACGTTGGCGCCCGCGCCGCCCGGCAGGGTCCGGACCACCGCGGCCGTGTCCGTCCCCGAGGCCAGCGGCCCCCGATGGCGCGCGACGACGTCCGTCACCACATCGCCGACGACCAGCAGCGCCCCGCCCTGCCGTCGCCCCGCTCCGGGAGCGGCACCCGAACCCGCCCGCGGTCCGGAGCCGTCGGAGCCCCGATCCGCCCTTGCCCCCGCGCCCCTCACGCCCCGGTCCACGCCGAGGCGATCCGCGCCGCCAGCCGTACGTTGCCGCGCACCGCCGCCAGGTTGGCCCTCAGGGAGGCACCGTCCGTGTGGCGGACCAGGTGATCGAGGAGGAACGGCGTGACGGCCTGACCCGCGACCTCCTCCGCGGCACAGGCCTCCAGCGCGTCCGCGAGCACACGCGCGTGCAGCGCCGGATCCAACTGTTCCTCCTCCGGCACCGGGTTCGCGACGATCAGCGCCGACTCCGGTCCGCCGAGCGAGTCCTGAGCCCGCATCACGTCCGCCACCTGACCGGGACTCTCCAGCGTCCAGTCCACCGGATGCCCTGAGTCGGACAGGTAGAAGCCGGGAAAGCGGTCCGTGCCGTATCCGGCGACGGCGACACCCAACGTCTCCAGCCGCTGCAACGTGGCCGGCACGTCCAGGATCGACCTCACCCCCGCGCACACCACGGTGATCCGGGTGCGCGCCAGCAGGCCCAGATCGGCCGATTCGTCCTGGGTGACCGTCCACTCCCGGTGCACTCCGCCGAGCCCGCCCGTCGCGAACACCCGCACCCCGGCCAGAGCCGCGAGCAGCGCGGTCGCCGACACCGTGGTCGCCCCACTCGCCCCCGAGGCCACCGCGAGCGGCAGGTCGCGGTGGCCCAGCTTGCGGATCCCGTCCTCGTTGGCGACCCGTTCCAACTGCTCCTTGTCGAGGCCGACACGAGGCCGCCCGTCCAGCACGGCGATGGTCGCCGGTACGGCGCCCTCCTCGCGCACCACCGCCTCCAGCTCCCGCGCCACCCGCAGGTTGCGCGGGCGTGGCAGACCGTGGGCGATGATCGTGGACTCCAGCGCGACCACGGGTCGACCCGTGTCGACCGCCTCCCGTACCTCTTCCGACACCACCAGCACCACGTGCCCGCCTCCAGTCCGTCGGTCTTCCCTCATCTCTGGCGGGCGGCGCGCCCGGCCAAACCCTTGCGGCCTGTGGGGGACCGCACCAGCCTGGGAGGCATGACCGACAACCCGCCCCGCCTCGACCACGTCGTCCTGTGGGTGCACGACCCACTTGCCGCGGCAGACTTCTACGAGAACATCGTCGGCCTGGCACCCGTCCGGCTCGCCGCCTTCGCCGCGGGCGAGGAACCCTTCCCCTCCGTCCGGGTCGACGACGGGACCCTCCTCGACCTCATGCCGCTGACCATGGTGAAGGGCATGACGATGCTCCCCGGAGCGGCCGACAGTGCCGGACATCCCGTGAACCACATCTGCCTCGCGTTGTCCCGGACCGCCTTCGACGGCCTGCACAGCCGACTCGCCGCGCACGCCGTCCCCGTCTCGGACGTCTCGTACGGCTCCTTCGGTGCCCGCGGCGAGGCCACCCGCAGCCTCTACTTCCGCGATCCCGACGGCAACGTCGTCGAGATCCGGCACTACGACTGACGCGGGACCGGTACGCCCGCGCCACCCGGCTCAGACCTCGCCGGCCGCACCCGTCGCGCCCCTGGTCCGCGTGACCAGGGCCAGTGTCGCCAGGGGCACGAGCAGGCATGCCGCGGCGGCGTTCAGCCACGCGTAGCTCGCCTGGGCGACCACCAGCCCGGCGAGCGCCCCACCGACGCCCGCCGAGGTGTTCATCGTGAGGTCGGACAGGCCCTGCGCGGCGGCACGGGCGGCCTGCGGCACGGCGTCCGTCAGCAGCGCCGAACCCGACACCAGCCCGGCCGACCAGCCGAGGCCCAGCACGAAGAGCCCGGCGGCGATACGCCCGTGACTGTCGCCCGCCGTCCCCGCCAGGAACATCCCGCAAGCCAGCAGTCCCGCCGCCAGCCCCGTCACGGACAGCCGCCCCACCCGGTCCGCCAGCCGTCCCATCAACGGCGAGAACGCGTACATGCCCGCGATGTGCCCGCTGATGACCAGCCCGATCAGGTCGATGCCCGCCCCGTGACGGGCGAGGTCGACCGGGGTCATCGACATCACCGAGACCATCACGGTGTGCGACACGGCCACCGTCACGAGCGCGAGCCGTGCGCGGGGCGATGCGGCGACCGCGGCCAGTCCCGCGCGCAACGAACGCGCCTCGGCGGACCGCTCGTCCTCGGGCGTGAGCGCCCGAGCCGTCAGCAGCGGATCGGGGCGCAGCAGTACGGCCACCAGGATCCCCGACATCAGGAACGTCCCGGCCGCCCACAGGAACGGCCCCGCGGCCTGCGGTATCCCCAGCCCGGACACGCTACGGCCGGCGGGAGCCGCGATGTTGGGCCCCAGCACCGCGCCGATCGTGGTCGCCCACACGACGAGGGAGATGGCCCGCGCCCGCCGCTGCGGCTCGGCCAGATCGGCCGCCGCGAACCGGGCCTGGAGGTTCGCCGACGATGCCGCGCCGAACGCGGCCATGCCGCCCAGCAGCAGCGGAAAACTCCCCGTGCGCGCGGCCACCACCACGACGACGGCACCCAGTGCGCCCACCAGGTAACCCAGCACCAGCCCCGGCCGGCGGCCCCGAGCGGTCATCAGCGCGGCCATCGGCATCGACAGCACGGCCGTACCGGCGACGGTCGCGGTCGGCGCGAGACCGGCCAGCGCCTCGGTGCCACCGACCCGCTGGGCCAGAACGGTGCCCAGCGCGAGGCCCGTGGAGACACCGAGCCCGCCGAGGATCTGGCTCGTGACCAGTACGGCGGTCGTACGGCGCCGCAGTGCGGGCAGGCCGGCGGCGGTGACGGGCGCGACGGGAGCACGCTCGACGGCGGTCACGCCGTACACCGAGCCGGGCCGCGGCCGCCGTACCGCACGGCGCCACAACCTGTGACGTGGCCGGTGCGGCGGGCGGGGACCCGGTCGTGCCCAGGTCTGCGGTGGATGGTCATCGGAGCAGTCTCCCCCCTGCCGTGCAGCCTGCCCAGATGCCCGCTCGGCCGCTCAGAACAGCGGCTCGGGCAGGACTCCCTCCAGGGCGAGCAGCCTGCGCTTGGCCTCCAGGCCGCCGCCGAACCCACCGATCCCGCCGTCGCTCTCCACGACCCGGTGGCAGGGCACGACGACGGGCAGCGGATTGGCGCCCATCGCCGCCCCCACCGCCTGCGCGGCACCGGGCTGGCCCACGCGCTTGGCGAGATCTCCGTAGCCCACGACCGCGCCGTACGGGACCGAGGCCAGTTCTCGCAGCACCTGCCGGTTGAAGCCGGAGATCAGCGACCAGTCCAGGGGCAGCTCGAAGTCGCGCCGATCGCCGGCGAAGTAGGCACCGACCTGGCGTATCGCCTCGGACAGCAGCGGTGATCCGGGTGACTCGACGGGTTCGGCGCCCAGCCGGTCCGCGAGGCGGCCGAGCGCCTTCTCCCGCACCGCTTCGTCGGCGTGGAACACGACGTTGACCAGGCCCTCACGGGTCGCGGCAAGCAACAGCGGCCCGATGCCGGTGCCGACGACGGCCCATACGACCTGCTGCTCGTACTGCCCATGGCTGTCCATGCGCCCACCGTACGACCCGCCACTGACAGCGCCCCGGTCCGACGGAGGACACGGCGCCGGGCCGGCTGTGGGGTCAGTCCCAGTACAGGGCCCGCGCCACCACGTCCGGCTTGTCGGTGATGATGCCGTCGACGCCGTACTCGGCCATCGCCTTGGCCGTCGCCGCGTCGTCGACGGTCCAGACGAAGATCCTCAGCAGGTGGCCGTGCGGTCCTTCGACCGCGTGCACGGCGGAGACGTACTCCGGGGAGAGAGACACGTACGAGGGATTGATCAGGTCGGTGAACGTCGCGTAACCGGGCAGGTCCCGCACCGGCGGCTTGCCCAGCAGGCCGGTCGTCACCGACGGCTCCAGGTCGTGGACGGCCCGCAGACTGCCCGCGCTGAAGCTCTGCACGACCAGCCGGCCGACGAGATGCTCCCGGTCCAGCCACCCCTCGTCGGCGAGCACCTCGAGGACGTCCTGTTCGATCCCCGGGTACAGCTCGGGGTTCTTGATCTCCAGCAGCAGTTTCTGGTCGTGATGTTCGACACGGCGGAGGTACTCCCGAAGCGTCGGCACGCGCGCACCGGCGTACGCGGGGCCGAACCAGCTGCCCGCGTCGAGCTGCGCGACCTCGGCCGCGGTGAAGTCCTTCACCTTCCACGGAGCCCGGCCGGGAAAGACCTCTTCGACGTCGGTGGTCCGGTCGAGACCGTCGTCGTGGATGACCACGAGTTCGCCGTCCTCGGTGCGCTGGACGTCGTTCTCCACCCAGCGAACGCCGAGGTCGGCGGCCGCGTCGACGGCCGCCAGCGTGTTCTCGGGAGCCTGCGCGGAAGCGCCCCGGTGGGCGATCACCGAGGGCTTCCCGACGATGCCCGCCCGGGCGTCGTGGACGGGGAGCAGGAGGGCGACGACGCCCACCAGAGCGGTGGTCGTCGCGGCGACTGCGCGCGCGTGCATGCGTACTCCTCGCATCGGCCGATCACATACAGCTCCACTGTGACAGCAGAAGGTGAACGGCGGTGCGTGCGACAGGACCCCACGATGCAGGTTGACGGCCGACACCGCTCACGGGTGCGGCACATTGGGGCAAGGCCGTGTTTCTTTGCCGGAGAATCGTTCGACCGTTCCAGTGGCAGTCATACTGCTCTGCGTCAAACCCTGACCGCTCACGCGGTCCCGGGTACGGGGGCGCGCGCTCCAGGCATTCCAGCAACAGGGCGGAAGGGCAACCGCGCATGCACGGCACGGTCGACGGATTCAGCTACGGGCTCGTCACACCGCTGGTGGCCTACCTCATGGCCTGCCTCGGCGGTGCCCTCGGCCTGCGCTGCACGACCAGGGCACTGCTCGTCGCCCACTCCTGGCGCCCCGGATGGCTCGCCCTCGGCGCGGTCGCGATCGGCTCCGGCATCTGGACCATGCACTTCGTCGCCATGATGGGCTTCACCGTCGCGGGCGCCCCGATCCACTACGACAAGCCCATGACCTACGCCAGTCTCGGCGTCGCCGTCGTCATGGTGGGCCTCGGGATCTTCATCGTCGGCTACCAGGGCGCGACCGGCACCGCGCTGTTCACCGGAGGCACCATCACCGGCCTCGGGATCGCGTCGATGCACTACCTGGGCATGGCCGGCATGCGCTTCGACGGCAAGTTCGAGTACGACACCCTCACCGTGGGCGTCTCCGTGGCCATAGCCATGGCCGCCGCCACCGCGGCGCTGTGGGCCGCCGGGCAGGTCAGGGGCTTGCTGTGGAGCGTGGGCGCCAGCCTCGTCATGGGACTGGCCGTCACCGGCATGCACTACACCGGGATGGCCGCCCTCAGCGTCCACCTGCACACCACGGGCTCGCCGTCCGCGGGCGACTCGCCCGCCGGTCTCCTGGCGCCCATGCTGATCGGCCCGCTCGCGTTCCTCTGCCTCGCCGGCGTCGTGGTCATGTTCGACCCGCTCATGGTCATGGGCAAGCCCGACTGGACACCCGCCGAGCACAAGCCCGGCGTCCCGGCCCACCCGCAGGCCCCGCACCCCGCCGGCCGACCCGGACTCCGCGCCCGCCGCAAGGTGGCCCTCCATGAGGGCCGGACCCCGCAGAACCGCTGATCGGACCGCGTTGTCAGCGGTGGGTCGTACGGTTGATGGCATGCGGCCCGTTTCCCACATCGAACGCACGGTGGCGCCTTTCGAGGTCGTCAGCCCCTACCAGCCCAGCGGTGACCAGCCGGCGGCCATCGCCGAGCTGGCAAAGCGCATCGAGGCCGGTGAGAAGGACGTCGTCCTCCTGGGCGCGACCGGCACCGGCAAGTCCGCCACGACCGCGTGGATGATCGAGAAGCTCCAGCGCCCCACGCTCGTGATGGCGCCGAACAAGACGCTGGCCGCCCAGCTGGCGAACGAGTTCCGTGAGCTCCTGCCGAACAACGCGGTGGAGTACTTCGTCTCGTACTACGACTACTACCAGCCCGAGGCGTACGTCCCGCAGTCGGACACCTACATCGAGAAGGACTCCTCGATCAACGAGGAGGTCGAGCGCCTCCGCCACTCCGCGACCAACTCGCTGCTGACCCGCCGCGACGTCATCGTCGTCGCCTCGGTCTCCTGCATCTACGGCCTCGGCACGCCCCAGGAGTACGTGGACCGCATGGTCACCCTCAAGGTCGGCGAGGAGATCGACCGCGACCAGCTGCTGCGCCGCTTCGTGGACATCCAGTACACGCGCAACGACACGGCCTTCACCCGCGGCACCTTCCGGGTCCGCGGCGACACCATCGAGATCTTCCCGGTCTACGAGGAACTGGCCGTCCGCATCGAGATGTTCGGCGACGAGATCGAGGCCCTGTCGACCCTCCACCCGCTCACCGGCGAGATCATCAGCGACGACGAGCAGCTCTACGTCTTCCCCGCCACCCACTACGTCGCCGGCCCGGAGCGCCTGGAGCGCGCGGTCAACGACATCGAGAAGGAGCTGGGCGAGCGCCTCGCCGAACTCGAGAAGCAGGGCAAGCTCCTCGAGGCCCAGCGCCTGCGCATGCGCACCACGTACGACATCGAGATGCTCCGCCAGATCGGCAGCTGCTCGGGCGTGGAGAACTACTCGATGCACTTCGACGGCCGCCTGCCCGGCTCCCCGCCGAACACCCTGCTCGACTACTTCCCCGACGACTTCCTGCTCGTCATCGACGAGTCCCATGTCACCGTCCCGCAGATCGGCGCCATGTACGAGGGTGACGCCTCCCGCAAGCGCACCCTCGTCGACCACGGCTTCCGGCTGCCCTCCGCCCTCGACAACCGCCCGCTGAAGTGGGAGGAGTTCCAGGAGCGCATCGGGCAGACCGTGTACCTGTCGGCGACGCCCGGCAAGTACGAACTCTCGCGCGGGGACGGCGTCGTCGAGCAGATCATCCGTCCCACCGGCCTCATCGACCCCGAGATCGTCGTCAAGCCCACCGAGGGCCAGATCGACGACCTGGTGCACGAGATCCGCACGCGTGTCGAGAAGGACGAGCGCGTCCTGGTCACCACCCTCACCAAGAAGATGTCGGAGGACCTCACCGACTACTTCCTGGAACTCGGCATCCAGGTGCGCTATCTGCACAGCGACGTCGACACCCTGCGCCGGATCGAGTTGCTGCGCGAACTGCGGGCCGGCGAGTTCGACGTGCTGGTCGGCATCAACCTGCTGCGGGAGGGCCTCGACCTGCCCGAGGTGTCCCTGGTGGCGATCCTCGACGCCGACAAGGAGGGCTTCCTGCGCTCCGGCACCTCGCTGATCCAGACCATCGGCCGCGCCGCGCGCAACGTCTCCGGCCAGGTCCACATGTACGCCGACAAGATCACCCCGGGCATGGAGCGGGCCATCGAGGAGACCAACCGCCGCCGGGAGAAGCAGATCGCCTACAACACGGCGCACGGCATCGACCCGCAGCCGCTCCGCAAGAAGATCAACGACATCGTCGCGCAGATCGCGCGCGAGGAGGTCGACACCGAACAGCTGCTGGGCTCCGGATACCGCGCGAAGAAGGACGGCGGCGGCACCAAGGCACCGGTGCCCTCCCTCGGCGGGAAGGCGGCCAAGGGTGCGAAATCGGCCAAGTCCGCGAGGGGGAAGGCCAAGGAGACGGTCCCGACCGACCGCCCCGCCGCCGAACTCGCCGAGCAGATCGAGGAGATGACGGCGCGGATGCGGGCGGCAGCCGCGGATCTCCAGTTCGAGGTCGCCGCCCGACTGCGCGACGAGGTATCCGAGATGAAGAAGGAACTGCGCCAGATGAAGGAGGCGGGTCTCGCCTGACGGGCCGTGCGAAACCCGGTCACCGTACGCGCTGTGTTGCAAGAACGACACAAAGTGCGGTCCTGGGTACGGCACCGCCAGTGCTCTTGCGTAGGGTTTTCGTCAACCGCGGGGACCGCGGCAACAGGGGACAGTCCGAGAGGGGAATCAGCGCGTGACCGTCAACATGACCAAGGGTCAGGCCATCAGTCTGCAGAAGACCGACGGAGGCAGCCTGACCGCGGTGCGCATGGGTCTCGGATGGCAGGCTGCCCCCCGGCGCGGCCTGTTCGGCTCCCGCACCCGGGAGATCGACCTCGATGCCTCCGCGGTCCTCTTCGCGGACAAGCAGCCGGTCGACGTCGTCTTCTTCCGCCACCTGGTGAGCGACGACGGTTCCGTCCGTCACACCGGCGACAACCTGGTCGGCGGCGTCGGGCAGGGCGGCGACGACGAGGCGATCCTCGTCGACCTGTCCCGCGTCCCGGTCCACATCGACCAGATCGTCTTCACGGTGAACTCCTTCACCGGCCAGACCTTCCAGGAGGTGCAGAACGCGTTCTGCCGCCTTGTCGACGAGACCAACGGTCAGGAGCTGGCGCGCTACACGCTCGCGGGCGGTGGCGCCTACACGGCCCAGATCATGGCCAAGGTGCACCGGGTGGGCGCGGGCTGGAACATGACGGCCCTCGGAACCCCCGCCAACGGCCGCACCTTCCAGGACCTGATGCCGGCCATCGTGCCCACGCTGTAACCGGGGCGAGCGGCACACGACGACACGACACGCGACGCAGGGGGGACCACAGGCGATGACGGCCGAGCTGGTGCGGGGTCAGAACCACCCGCTCTCCGAAGTCCGCCTCGAGATCAGGGTCCAGGCCGGCACCCCGGTCGTGGCGGCGGCCACTCTCGGCGACGAGAGCGGCAGGATCCAGGGCGTGGAGTGGGTCGCCCACCCCGGCGCACCCACCCTGCCCGGTCTCGAGGTCTCCCGGCAGGCGGCCGCCGACCATCGCCTCGCGGTGGACCTGGACGCCGTCGCGGAGGGCGTGCACCGCGTGAGCGTCCTGCTCGCCCTGCCCACCGGGGCGGGCGGACCGGTCGACTTCGGCTCCCTCGCGGCCCCCTTCGTCGCCGTCACCGGCCTTGACGGCCGCGAGGTGGCCGGTTTCCTCCTGACCGGCCTCGGACCCGAGTCGGCCGTCGTCGCCCTGGAGCTGTACCGGCGCCAGGGTGCCTGGAAGGTCCGCGCGGTCGGCCAGGGGTACGCGGGCGGTCTCGCCGCTCTCCTCACCGACCAGGGCCTGGCGCAGGCCCAGCAGCTCGCGACCGGCATCGACGAGGCCGTGGCCCGAGGCCTGGCCCGCTCGGTGCCGGCCCCGCCGCCCACAGCCGACGGCGACCGCTCCCGGCAGGCGGCCACCTCCGCCCTCGGCCCCGACCAGGGCGGATCTCCTTACGGGGGGCAGGGCACCCAGGGGGTCCCCGGCCCGTACCAGGGCCCGCGGGGCGACCAGGCCCCGCAGGGCGCCGCGGAAGCCACGGGGGGCTACCCCGCGGGACCCGCGGACGCCGCGGCGACGACCCAGCCGGGCGGCCCGGCCACGGCCGGCGCCGGCCCCGTCGACTACAGCCACCCGCGCCGACGGAACACCGCCCCGCCGCCCCCGCCCGCCGCGGCCCCGGCCGAGCCCGGCAGGCCCGCGCAGCCGGTCGCGGGCGACGCCACCGGCTGGTCCATGGAGGAGCGGCTGTACAACCAGGTCTGGGGGATGTTCGAGGACCTGGCCCGCAGCACGGCCGCGTACCGCAGCGCCGTCGACTTCGCCGACACGCGCATGGAGAGGGAACTCGACGAGGTCCTGTCCGACCCGCGCAGCCGCATCGGCGGCCAGGGCGACGCCGCCCGCGAGACCGCTCGCGCCAAGCACGCCCAGCTCGTCGACCAGGCCCGGCAGGTGCTGGACCGGGACCTCGCCCAGCTCGCCGCCGAGGCCGACGTCGTCGAGCCGGCACTGCCCCCTGCCTTCGCGCGCTGGGACAACCCCGCCTGGCACGCCTACCGCGTCCCGACGGAGATGCCCATGGCCCTGCGGCTGGGCGACCTCCACCTGCCCGAGAGCGACCAGCTGCGCATCCCCATGCTCATCCGCCTCCCGCTGGAGCGTGGTCTGTGGGTCGACAGCGGGCGGACGGGGTCGCCGGACGGCTCGTTCCTCGACTCCCACGAGCTGCGCCGTCTCGCGCTCGACTCGGCGGTGGCGCACACGGTCCGGCTGCTGGCGGTGCATCCGGCCGACGAGTTCACGGTGCACGTCGTCGACCCTGCCGGTTCGGGCGCCCAGGCGCTCGCCCCGCTGGTGCGGAGCGGCGTGCTCGCGGCGCCGCCCGCCGCGGGCTCGGCCGGTGTAACGGACGTTCTCGCCCGGCTCACGCAACATGTGGACCTGGTACAGATGGCGGTGCGCGGGGGTGCCGCCGACTCGCTCCCGCCCGGCTTCGACACCGCTCAGCAGCTCCTGGTAGTCAACGACTTCCCGCACGGCTTCGACGACCGTGCCGTGACGCAGCTCCGCTACCTCGCGGACGAGGGCCCGTCCGTCGGCGTCCACCTGATGATGGTGGCCGACCGCGAGGACGCCTCCGGTTACGGTCCCGTGCTGGACCCGCTGTGGCGCGGGCTGATGCGGCTGACTCCGGCGCCGGACGATCACCTCGCCGATCCCTGGGTCGGGCATGTCTGGACGTACGAACCACCTCTCCTGCCGGCCGGCAGCCAGGTCCTCCCGCAGGTCCTGGCGCAGGTCGTCGAGGCCCGCCGCCGGTGGCGGGGTTGATCACTTCCACGGCTTCACCAAGTATCCGTAAAAGCCTCTGACCAGGAGACTTGGCTTTCCTTTTGCCAATCGCTTTACCTTTCCTTGGTAATTGGGTACTGTTTTCCGTACGGAGGGGAGTACTCCCTACCAGTTGCGGCGTACCCGTCAAGACGGATCAGGCCTGATCCCGGGGCGTCGGCCCGTGTGGCTCCGCGTGCATGCCGCGCGCCGGGACCCGGGGTGGAAGAGACCTCCGGCAGCGCGACGACGCTGATCATCTGCCGTTACGTACTGCCGGAGGCGCAGTGGATGTTTCCGTGACCCTGTGGGTCCTGACCATCGTGGGCCTAGCCGCCCTCATCGCGATCGACTTCTTCATCGGTCGCAAGCCGCATGACGTGTCGATCAAGGAAGCCGGTATCTGGACCGTCGTCTGGATCGTCCTGGCCTGCCTGTTCGGGCTCGGCCTGCTCTTCTTCAGCGGGGGCCGGCCCGCCGGAGAGTTCTTCGCGGGCTTCATCACCGAGAAGTCGCTCAGCGTCGACAACCTCTTCGTCTTCGTCCTGATCATGGCGAAGTTCGCCGTCCCGTCGCAGTACCAGCAGCGGGTTCTGCTCATCGGCGTCCTCATAGCCCTGGTCCTGCGGGCGATCTTCATCGCCGCGGGCGCCGCGATCCTCGCCAGCTTCTCCTGGGTGTTCTACCTCTTCGGCGCCTTCCTGATCTGGACCGCCTGGAAGCTCATCCAGGAGGCCCGGGCGGACCAGGAGGACGAGGAGTTCGAGGAGAACAAGCTGCTCAAGGCCGCCGAGCGCAGGTTCGGTGTCGCCGACCGCTACCACGGCACCAAGCTGTGGATCGAGCAGAACGGCAAGCGGGTCATGACCCCGATGCTGGTCGTGATGCTCGCGATCGGCACCACCGACGTGCTCTTCGCGCTCGACTCGATCCCCGCGATCTTCGGCCTGACGCAGGACCCGTACATCGTGTTCACGGCCAACGCGTTCGCGCTGATGGGCCTCAGGCAGCTGTACTTCCTCATCGGTGGACTGCTGAGGAAGCTCGTCCACCTCAGCTACGGCTTGTCGATCATCCTCGGTTTCATCGGCGTGAAGCTGGTGCTGCACGCCCTGCACGAGTCCGGGGTCCATGTCCCCGAGATCAGCATCCCGGTCTCGCTCGGCGTCATCTGCTCCGTCCTGATCGTCACCACGATCACCAGCCTGCTGGCCTCCAGGAAGCAGGCGACGGCCGAGAAGACGCAGACCGGGAGCGAAGGCAACCCGAAGGACAGCATCGACGTCTGATCACGCATGACGGAGGAACGGGCTCCGGGAGCGGTGCGCGGCGACACGCCGGGCACCGCTCCCGCGCTGCGCAGCCCGGAATGCGCGGCCCCGACCGCTCTGCAACGATCGCTGCATGATCGCTCGGCTCCGGTCGCTCACGTCCCGCTGGACGGCCCTCGTGCCCGCGCTCGCCGTCGTTCTGCTGGTCCTGACCTGGGGCCGTGACCTTGCGCCGGCCGTCGTCGCCCTGGTCACGGTCGTCCTCGCCGGAGCGGTCCTGGCAGCCGTGCACCACGCGGAGGTCGTCGCCCACCGAGTCGGTGAACCGTTCGGCTCCCTGGTGCTCGCGGTCGCCGTGACGATCATCGAGGTCGCCCTCATCGTCACGCTGATGGTGGACGGCGGCGACAAGGGCTCGACCCTCGCAAGGGACACGGTCTTCGCCGCCGTGATGATCACCTGCAACGGCATCGTCGGGCTGTGTCTCCTCGTCGCCTCCCTGCGCCACGGCACGGCGATCTTCAATCCGGAGGGCACCGGTGCCGCCCTGGCTACCGTCGCCACCCTGGCCACCCTCAGCCTGGTCCTGCCGACCTTCACCACCAGCAAGCCGGGCCCGGAGTTCTCCAGCGCCCAGCTCACCTTCGCGGCCCTGTCCTCACTCGTCCTCTACGGCCTGTTCGTGGCGACCCAGACCGTCCGGCACCGCGACTACTTCCTCCCGATCACGCGGCAGGGCGAGGTGATCACGGGGGACGACCACGCCGCCGTGCCTTCGTCGCGGACCGCATCCCTCAGCCTGAGCCTGCTGGGCCTGGCCCTGATCGGCGTGGTGGGGCTGGCCAAAGGGGTCTCGCCCACCATCGAGGACGGCGTGGAGGCCGCCGGGCTTCATCACGCCGTCGTCGGTGTGATCATCGCGCTGCTCGTGCTGCTCCCCGAGACCATCGCCGCGTTGCGCTCCGCCCGCCGCGACCGGGTGCAGACCAGCCTCAACCTCGCGCTGGGCTCCGCGATGGCCAGCATCGGTCTGACCATCCCGGCGGTCGCCCTGGCCTCGGTCTGGCTCTCCGGCCCGCTCGTCCTCGGCCTGGACCCCACCGACATGGTGCTGCTCGCACTGACCGTCGTCGTCAGCTCCCTGACGGTCGTGCCGAGAAGGGCCACGCCGCTCCAGGGCGGCGTGCATCTGGTGCTGTTCGCCGCGTATCTGGAGCTGGCGATCAATCCCTAGCGCCAGGGCCCCGACACGGCACGACCGAAGGACGCGACCGTCGTACGCGCCTTCCCCGCCCGATGTGGCCCTCGGCTCCGGGCCCGGGCCTTGTGTTCGGCCCCGTGCCCCAGCCGCCCGGTGTTCACCCTCCTGCCGGGAACCCGGCCGGCGCCTGTGCCTACGGCGGGGCGGCGACCCGAGCACCCGGTGTCGCGCCCCGCGCCCGCTGGGCGCGCGGCTCAGTAGGTGACGGTGATGCGCCGCGCCGGGCCGTCCACACGGATCGTCCCGCCGTAAGGAAGGACGAGCTGCGGGTCCGTGTGGCCGAAGTCCACGTCGAAGACGGCGAGGGTGTCAGGCGCATACATCTCGAGCGCGCGCAAAACCGCCTCACGTTGCTCCGCGGCGTACCGGGCGCCCTCAGCGGGACTGTTGGGGTGCTCGAAGGACCAGGTCTTGGCGCGGGCCATCAGGAAGGCGGGGAACCGCTGGAGGAGGCCGCGTTCGCCCATGCTGCGCAGGATCCGGAAGACCTCCGTGGCACTGGGCAGTTCTTCCGAGGTCTCCAGGAACAGCACGCCGCCGTCGTACACCGACAAGTCGTGGGAGATCTCGCGGTCGGCCATCAGGAGCCAGGCGAGGATCTCCAGGTTGCCGCCCCAGCCGGGCCCCTCGACCACGCGGTCGGCGTTGCGCCAGGTCCAGCCGGTGCCCGGCCGGGTCTGCGGTTCCGACTCGAAGGTCGCCGGGTCGGCCCAGTCGCGGTTGACGTCGTTCCAGCGCTCGACGGGCCGCAGTTCGTACGGGCCCGAGGTGAACAGGGCCGCCCGCAGGGAGTCCGCGGTCAGGGTGTCCATGGCCACCGGCCGCCCGAGCTGGACCATCACGCTGGCGCCGTGGTACCCGACGATTCCGGTGTTGTACAGGTAGGAGAGCAGGTTGGTGTTGTCGCTCGTCCCGAAGAACGGCTTCGGGTTGGCCCGGATCACCTCGCGGTCCAGCAGCGGCAGGACGGTGATCTGGTCGTCGCCGCCGATCGACGCGATGACCGCTCTGACGGCGGGGTCGGCGAAGGCCGCGTGGATGTCGTCGGCCCGCTCCCGCGGCGTCGCCCCCATCTTGCGGGTCGTCGGGTACTCGACCGGCTCGAGGCCGAACTCGGTGCGCAGCCGCTCCAGACCCAGTTCGTAGGGGACCGGGAAGAGTCCCGGGAGACCGGCGCCCGGCGAGAGGACGGCGATGCGGTCACCGGGCGAGGGTTTGGGAGGATACGACAGTGTGGTCATGCCAGGAGGCTAGGACTTCATGCCCCGCTGTTTCACCGTGATAAACCGGGTCCGAGCAGCGGTCCGGCAGGCCGCCCCACACCGAACGGACCGGAGGAAACCGTGCCCCGCACCCTGGCCGACGCCCCCATCATGATTCTCAACGGCCCCAATCTGAACCTTCTGGGGCAGCGCCAGCCGGAGATCTACGGCTCCGACACGCTGGCCGACGTCGAGGCGGTCTGCGCGAAGGCCGCGACGGCGCACGGCGGCACGGTGGACTTCCGGCAGTCCAACCACGAGGGCGAGTTGGTGGACTGGATCCACGAGGCGCGGCGGAACCACTGCGGCATCGTGATCAATCCCGGCGCGTACTCGCACACCTCGATCGCGATTCTCGACGCGCTCCACACCTGCGACGGACTGCCGGTGCTGGAGGTCCACATCTCCAACATCCACCAGCGGGAGTCCTTCCGGCACCACTCGTACGTCTCCCTGCGCGCCGACGGCGTCATCGCGGGCTGCGGGGTGCAGGGTTACGTGTTCGCCGTGGAGCGCGTCGCCGCCCTGGCGGGCGTGGGGCAGGCGAGCACGTGAGCACCGGCCTCCCGTAGGACCGGCTCCGGCTCCGGCTCTCGGGCAGGCGCCCCTCGCCGGCGTCCGTCAAAGGCGTCCGGCCTCCACGATCCGCCGCAGGAAGCGCCGCGTGCGCTCGTGCCGGGGATCGCCGAGAACCTGCTCGGGAGTGCCGTGCTCCAGCACCACGCCTGCGTCCAGAAAACAGACCTGGTCGGCGACCTCGCGGGCGAAGCCCATCTCGTGCGTGGCCAGCACCATGGTCATGCCGTCTCCCTTCAGGTCACGCACGACGTTCAGGACCTCGCCCACCAGCTCCGGATCGAGGGCCGCGGTGATCTCGTCGAGCAGCAGCAGCCGGGGACGTACGGCCAGGGCACGCACGATGGCGACACGCTGCTGCTGACCGCCGCTGAGCCTGTCCGGGTACTCGCCCGCCTTTCCGCCCAGCCCGAGCCGCTCCAGCAGCTCCCTGGCCTGTTCCTCGGCTTCCGCGCGGGGGACGCCGTGCACCCGGCGAGGAGCCAGTGTGATGTTCTCCAGCACCGTCATGTGCGGGAACAGGTTGTACGCCTGGAACACCACGCCGATCCGGCGCCGTACCGCGTCCGGGTCGGCTCGCGGGTGGGTGATCTCCTCGCCGTCCAGCCAGATCGCGCCGTCGTCGATGTCCTCCAGCAGGTTGGCGCAGCGCAGCAGGGTGGACTTGCCGGAGCCGGAGGCGCCGATCAGCGCGGTCACCGTGTGCGGGGCGACTCCCAGGTCGACGTCACGCAGGACGACGGAGCCGCCGAAGGTCTTGCGGACGGCCTCCATCCGCAGCACGGGGGAGTCGCCGGGCGCGGGCGCGTCGCTCATGTCGTTCCTCCCTGGGCCCGCTGACGGTCCATCCGGGCCGTCAGCCAGTCCGTGAACCGGGTCATCGGGATGGTCAGCGCCACGAAGACCAGCCCCGCGACGACGTACGGCGTGTAGTTGAGGCTGCGGCCCACGATGATGTCCGCGGCGCGTACGGCGTCGATCGCACCGCCGATCGACACCAGACCGGTGTCCTTCTGGAGGGACACCAGGTCGTTCAGCAGCGGAGGCACCTGACGGCGCACGGCCTGGGGGAGCACGACGTGGCGCAGGGCCTGCCGGTTGCTCAGGCCCAGCGAGCGGGCCGCGGCGCGCTGCGAGGGGTGGACGGACTCGATGCCGGCGCGGAACACCTCGGCCACGTACGCCGAGTACGTCAGCGTCAGCGCCGTCCCGCCGAGCAGGACCGGGTCGACGGTCACGCCCTGAAGGCGCAGGGCCGGCACGCCCAGCACCACGATCATCAGGTTGATGATCAGCGGCAGACCGCGGAAGAAATCGGTGTAGGCGGCCGCGAGCACCCGCAGCGGGAAGAAGACGGGGCCGCGCAGAGTGCGGGCGACGGCGATGAGCATGCCGAGCACCAGCACGGCGGCTCCGCAGACCAGCAGCAGCCGGACGTTCAGCCACAGTCCTTCGAGGACCTCGGGGAACGCCTCGCGCGCGTACCGCCCGTCGAAGAACGTCTCCTTGGTGCGTTCCCAGCCCGGCGCGCTCACCACGACCAGGTAGAGGACGACGCCGGTGACCAGGGTGGAGACGGCGGCGATCGCCGTCGCGCGGCGGGCACGCGCGCGTTGGTGCCGCTCGCGCTCCAGACGCCGTTGCGAGGGCACGTACCCGTCGCCCGCGTTCGTGCCACCGTTGTCGTCGGCTCCGTCCGGCCCCGACCGCTCCTTCACGAGTGTCACTTGAGCACCGGGGCGTCGACGGCGTCGGCGAGCCACCGCTGCTCGATCTCGGCCAGCGTGCCGTTCTCGCGGAGGGTGTCCACGGCCTCGGTCACGCAGGCGGTGAGGGCGCTGCCCTTGTCCAGCACGAGCCCGAACTGCTCCGGAGTACCGCCCTTGTTCTCGAACTGCCCGACGATCCTTGCGTCCGTGACCTCGGCCGCGGTGATGTAGAAGGCGGTCGGCAGGTCGGTGACGACGGCGTCGACCTGACCGTTCCTCAGCGCCGACTTGGCCTGGTCGTTCTTGGCGTAGACGGCCGCGTCGCCCTTCGGCTTCACCACGTCGTCGATGTAGTCGAGGCTGGTGGTGCCGACCTGGGCGCCCAGCTTGAGCCCCTTGAGGTCGGCGATGCTCTTCGCGCTCGCGGCCCTGGAACCCTTCAGCGCGATGACGGCCTGGCGTACGTCGTAGTAGCCGGACGAGAAGTCCACGGCCTTCTTGCGCTCGTCGCTGATGGACACCTGGTTGATGTCGAAGTCGAAGGTCTTCGCACCGGGCGCGAACGCCTTGTTGAAGGGCACGCTCTGCCAGACGACGGCGCTCTTGTCGTATCCCAGCTGCTCCGCCACGGCGTAGGCCACGGCCGACTCGAAGCCCTCACCGCTCGCGGGCTTGCCGCCCTTGAACCACGGCTCGTACGCCGGCTCGTCGGTGGCGATCGTCAGCGTGCCGGAGGTCCTGGTGGGCAGCTCGCCCTTGGCGCAGGTGCCTCCGGCCGAACCGGACGGAGAGGCGGCGGCCTTCTCCTCCGGCTGCGGGGCGCAGCCGACGGTGGTGGCGAGGAGGGCGGCGGTGACGCCGGCGACAGCGTGGCGCAGGGTTCGGGGGGCAGGGCGCATGGCGGGAGACTGGCAGCGAACGCCGTGTTTGTCGAGGTCACAGGAGGGTCTTCCCGCATGGTGGGAACGGGTGTTGCAGTCTTGTGAACACCGGGGCGAGAACGCGCCGGGGCCGTCGGCCGAGGGCGGCTGACGCAGACCGGCGGCCCGTGCCGTGCCGGAGCCGTCGTCCCGCGCGGGGCTGCCATCGGTCGACCGCGTCAGCAGGTGCGCGGGAGGCGCCCGCGAGCCGTCGGCACGGCTTTCACGCGGGGCGCGCACGCGACCGTGCGCGCCCCGTGGGAGCCGTGCAAACGCCGTCGACGGCCCTCGCGGCAGGTACGGGCGGCACTCACCACCCGCGGGCGTGCCACTCCGGCAGGTGCGGGCGCTCGTCGCCCAGCGTGGTGTCGTCGCCGTGTCCCGGGTAGACCCAGGTCTCGTCCGGGAGCACGTCGAAGATCTTCGTCTCGACGTCGTGGATCAGACGGGCGAACGCCTCGGGGTCCTTGCGGGTGTTGCCCACGCCGCCCGGGAAGAGACAGTCACCCGTGAACACGTGCGGGTGTCCGTGCGGGTCGTCGTACACGAGGGCGATCGAGCCCGGTGTGTGTCCCACGAGATGACGCGCGGTGAGCTGCACATGGCCCACCCGGACCACGTCACCGTCGTCGAGCAGGACGTCGGTCGGCACCGGAATGCCCTCGGCGTCCTCCCGGCCGGCGTACGTCCGCGCGCGCGTGGCCGCGACGACCTCGGCGAGCGCCTGCCAGTGATCTCGGTGGCGATGCGTGGTGACGACGGAGGCGATGCCGTCGTCACCGATCGTGCCGAGCAGCGTCCGGGCGTCGTCGGCCGCGTCGATCAGCAGCTGCTCGTCCGTGGCCCGGCATCGCAACAGATAGGCGTTGTTGCCCATGGGGCCGACCGCGATCTTGGTGATCATCAGGTCCTTGAGCTCGTGCACGTCCGCCGGACCGCCGACGCGCACCTCTCCGCTGTACGTCATGACCGCCAGCCTATAGCGGGGGCAGGGCCGGGAGCGGCCCGCCGCCGACGGTGAGCGCGGAGCCGCCGCGGCGCCCGGCGAGCCATCCCAGAAGGTCGGCGCCAGAGCCCGTGACGGTCACCTCCGGACCGTTCTCCTCCCGGCCGGTGCGCCACACGCGCGTGCCGTCCGTGAGACGCGTCGGCGGGACGTCGCGGTGACCGGCGAACCGCTCCGCGAGGAAGTCGATCTCCCGCACGAGGAACTCCTCCGGCAGATCCTCCAACTCGTGGCCGATCCCGAGGTCCACGTGGTGCAGCTCCACCTCCGCCCATCGCCGGAAGGGCACCCTCGCCGCCGCGTCGGTGACGCCGTTGCGCAGCTCGACCGTGCGCGACCAGTCGGCGGGGGCGGCGCCGGCCTCCTGGAAGCGGGCGGCGCTGTCCCGGAGGTCCGCGAGCTGGACGTCCAGGGCGCGCGGGGCGTCCCGCTCGATGTCGGCGTCCCGCACGGTGGCGTCCACGTACATGGGACGGCCCTGGAGGACGTTCACCAGGGCGTCGGCGTTGCGGGCGAGGTGGGCGAGAACGTGGCCGCGGCTCCAGCCGGGCAGGCGTGACGACTGCGTCACGGACGCGTCGTCCAGCTTGGCGACCGCGGTGAGGAGCCGCTCCGTCGCGTCACGTACAGACTCCAGGTCATGAGCGTGATCAATCATGGTGCTGACCCTAGCCCCGCCACACCTTCGGGTGAAGGTGGTCGGCGATGCCCGCAATTCGAATGTGCGTGCTATAAGGTCGATGGCGGCGTCGGGCATGCTGGAGGGCAGGGGATTGTTGTCACCCCGTGAATCCGACCGGCGTTGTCAGTGGCTCCCCCTAGTCTGGAAGTGACGGGGGCCCCGCCCCTGTCACTTCTCTCAAGAAAGGTGCGGACCGGCGTGGCCGACCGTCTCATCGTCCGTGGCGCGCGCGAGCACAACCTCAAGAATGTCTCGCTCGACCTGCCGCGCGACTCGCTCATCGTCTTCACGGGCCTCTCAGGGTCGGGCAAGTCCTCGCTGGCCTTCGACACGATCTTCGCCGAGGGGCAGCGGCGCTACGTCGAGTCCCTCTCCTCGTACGCCCGTCAGTTCCTCGGCCAGATGGACAAGCCGGACGTCGACTTCATCGAGGGCCTCTCCCCGGCGGTCTCCATCGACCAGAAGTCGACCTCGCGCAACCCGCGCTCCACGGTCGGCACCATCACCGAGGTCTACGACTACCTGCGTCTGCTCTTCGCGCGCATCGGCAAGCCGCACTGTCCCGAGTGCGGACGCCCCATCTCGCGCCAGTCGCCGCAGGCCATCGTCGACAAGGTGCTGGAGCTGCCCGAGGGCAGCCGCTTCCAGGTGCTGTCGCCGCTCGTCCGCGAGCGCAAGGGCGAGTTCGTCGACCTGTTCGCCGACCTCCAGACCAAGGGCTACAGCCGCGCGCGGGTGGACGGCGAGACCGTCCAGCTCTCCGATCCGCCCACGCTGAAGAAGCAGGAGAAGCACACCATCGAGGTGGTCATCGACCGCCTCACGGTGAAGGAGTCCGCCAAGCGCCGGCTCACCGACTCCGTGGAGACGGCCCTCGGCCTGTCCGGCGGCATGGTGGTGCTCGACTTCGTCGACCTGCCCGAGGGTGACCCCGAGCGCGAGCGCATGTACTCCGAGCACCTGTACTGCGCGTACGACGACCTCTCCTTCGAGGAGCTGGAGCCCCGCTCCTTCTCCTTCAACTCGCCCTTCGGCGCCTGCCCCGACTGCTCCGGCATCGGCACGCGCATGGAGGTCGACCCCGAACTGATCGTCCCCGACCCGGACAAGTCGCTCGACGAGGGCGCCATCCACCCCTGGTCCCACGGGCACACCAAGGACTACTTCGGACGCCTGATCGGGGCCCTCGCGGACGCCTTGGGGTTCCGCACCGACATCCCGTTCGCCGGGCTGCCGCAGCGCGCCAGGAAGGCCCTCCTCCACGGCCACAAGACGCAGATCGAGGTCCGCTACCGCAACCGGTACGGCCGCGAGCGCGTGTACACGACGCCGTTCGAAGGCGCCGTTCCGTTCGTGAAGCGCCGGCACAGCGAGGCGGAGAGCGACGCCAGCCGCGAGCGCTTCGAGGGCTACATGCGCGAGGTGCCCTGCCCCACCTGCGAGGGCACCCGCCTCAAGCCGATCGTCCTCGCGGTCACGGTCATGGGGAAGTCCATCGCCGAGGTCTCCGGGATGTCGATCAGCGACTGCGCGGACTTCCTGGGCGAGCTGAAGCTCGACGCGCGTGACAAGAAGATCGCCGAGCGCGTACTGAAGGAGGTCAACGAGCGACTGCGGTTCCTGGTCGACGTGGGCCTGGACTACCTCTCGCTCAACCGCGCCGCCGGCACGCTCTCCGGCGGCGAGGCACAGCGCATCCGCCTGGCCACCCAGATCGGCTCCGGCCTCGTCGGCGTGCTGTACGTCCTCGACGAGCCGTCCATCGGCCTGCACCAGCGCGACAACCACCGGCTGATCGAGACCCTCGTCCGACTGCGCGACATGGGCAACACGCTCATCGTCGTCGAGCACGACGAGGACACCATCAAGGTCGCCGACTGGATCGTCGACATCGGCCCCGGCGCCGGTGAGCACGGCGGCAAGGTCGTGCACAGCGGCTCCCTGAAGGAGCTGCTCGCCAACGACGAGTCACAGACCGGGCAGTACCTGTCCGGCAAGAAGGCCATCCCGCTGCCCGACATCCGGCGCCCGCGCGACCCGGCACGGCAGCTCACGGTGCGTGGCGCCCGCGAGAACAACCTGCGGGACATCGACGTCTCCTTCCCGCTGGGCGTCTTCACCGCGGTCACGGGCGTGTCCGGCTCCGGCAAGTCGACGCTGGTCAACGACATCCTGTACACGCACCTGGCCCGCGAACTGAACGGCGCGAGGAACGTGCCGGGACGCCACACGCGCGTGGACGGCGACGACCTCGTCGACAAGGTCGTCCACGTCGACCAGTCGCCCATCGGCCGCACCCCACGATCGAATCCGGCGACCTACACCGGCGTCTTCGACCACGTCCGCAGGTTGTTCGCCGAGACCACCGAGGCGAAGGTCCGCGGATACCTGCCGGGCCGCTTCTCCTTCAACGTCAAGGGCGGCCGCTGCGAGAACTGCGCGGGCGACGGCACCATCAAGATCGAGATGAACTTCCTCCCGGACGTCTACGTCCCGTGCGAGGTCTGCCACGGTGCCCGCTACAACCGGGAGACCCTGGAGGTCCACTACAAGGGCAAGTCCATCGCCGACGTCCTGAACATGCCGATCGAGGAGGCGACCGAGTTCTTCGAGGCCGTCCCCGCGATCGCCCGCCACCTCAACACGCTCAAGGACGTCGGTCTCGGCTACGTCCGCCTCGGCCAGTCCGCGACGACCCTGTCCGGTGGTGAGGCACAGCGCGTCAAGCTCGCCAGCGAGTTGCAGCGCCGCTCCACCGGCCGCACGGTCTACGTCCTGGACGAACCGACGACGGGTCTGCACTTCGAGGACATCAGCAAGCTCCTGAAGGTCCTCTCCGGCCTCGTGGAGAAGGGCAACTCGGTCATCGTCATCGAGCACAACCTCGATGTGATCAAGACCGCCGACTGGGTCGTCGACATGGGTCCCGAGGGCGGCGCGGGCGGCGGCATCGTCGTCGCCGAGGGAACGCCGGAGGAGGTGGCCGGAGTCCCGGCCAGCCACACCGGCAAGTTCCTGCGCGAGGTCCTCGGCGACCGCGTCAGCGACGCGCCGCCGGTCAAGGCCCCGCGCAAGACGGCGGCGAAGAAGGCGGTCGCGGCCAGGACCACGACGAGGAAGACGGCGACGGCCAGGACGACCGCCACCGCCGACAGCACGGCGACGAAGAAGGCCGCCGGGGCCACGACCAAGGCGACGGGCGCGAAGAAGGCGACACGGAAGTAGGGCCGACACGGCAGTGGGCCGACAACGAAGTGGGCCGACAAGGACGTGGGCCGGCGCCCCGCGGATAACTCCCCGCGGGGCGTCGGCCGTTCACAGCTCGCCGAGTTCGGACGGGTACGGCGGTTCCGCGCCCGCCCGCGAGCAGGTGATGGCCGCCGCGCGGGCCGCGAAGCGCAGCAGCCGTTCCCAGCCGTCACGGCCCAGGTCCGCGAGGACCGCCGGCGACAGGGCGTCCTGGACCCACAGGGCGTGCAGCAGTGCCGCGTTCACGGTGTCGCCGGCGCCGATGGTGTCCACGACGTCGACCTTCTCGCCGGGCACCGCGTACACGGATCCGTCCCGGGTGAAGGCGGTCAGCCCGTCACCGCCGTACGTGATCACGACGGCGGAGGGTCCGGCGGCCAGCCAGTCGCGCGGGGTGCCGCCCAGCCAGAGGGCGTCCTCCTCGGAGAGCTTCAGCAGGGAGACCGAGGGCAGCCAGCTCCGGAAGCGCGCCCGGTAGGCGTCGGCGTCAGGGATCAGACCCGGGCGGATGTTCGGGTCCAGGGCGGTGAACAGCCCCTGCGCCGCCGCCGTACGCATCAGCTCCTCGTACGCGCTCGCGCCCGGCTCCAGGACGAGCGAGCAGGTGCCGAAGGACACCGCCCGCGTTGCGGAGGGCAGGCCGGCCGGGGCGGTGAACAGCCGGTCGGCGGTGCCCTCGACGTAGAAGGAGTAGGCGGCCGAGCCGTCCCCGTCGAGCGTGGCGACCGCGAGCGTGGTCGGCTCCGCGCCGCGCTGCACCGCCGACACGTCCACCCCCGAGTCCCGCAGCCTGCCGAGGAGCGCCTCGCCGAAGGCGTCGTGGGACGTGCGGGAACAGAAGGCGGTGGGGGAGCCGAGCCGGCCGAGGGCCACGGCCGTGTTGTACGGGCCGCCGCCGAGGGCCGGCTGTAGAGCCGCGAGGGCGCCAGAGCCCTGCGGTACCAGGTCGATCAGGGCCTCACCGGCGACGACGATCACGGGCGTTCCTCTCTCCGGTGGCTCGGCGAGCGCACCACTCGGGCTCTCGGTGGCCAAGCGTCGCACGAGCCCGGGGTCCGGGCGTGGTCTCCCATCGGGCGGTGGACGTCCACGCTGACGCAAGCGTTCCCGTCCGCACAACCCCGCCCCTCCCTTCGCGGGGCCCGGCGCAACCCGTGGCATTTCGTGCCAACCCGCCGCCGTCCGGTGTGGTCCCTCCCGGTATCGTGCGCGGGGCAGCGGCCCGCCGGCCGCGTGCCGCACGGCCGTCCCCCACGGCCGGCCCCTGCCTCCGCCGCCCCGAACCCTGGAGTCCGCATGCCCGCCCGCCCGTCAGCGACCCGCCGTACCGTCCTGCGGGGAGCGGCCCTCGCGCCTGCCGCGGGGCTCGGTCTGGCCGCCTGTTCCCCGACCGGTGGGACCACCGCGCCCGCCACGCCGACCGCGCCCGTCGAGCTGGGGGCGGACGGCGAGGTCGCGAAGGGGGGAGCCAAGCTCTACCGGGACCACAACGTGGTGGTCAGCCGGTCCGCGAGCGGTGCACTGAAGGCGTACAGCACGATCTGCACGCACGCGGGTTGCCCCATCAACAAGCTTGAAGGGACGACTCTGATCTGCCCCTGCCACGGCAGCGAGTTCGACGCCGCGACCGGCGAGGTGCTGCGGGAACCGGCGACCGAACCGCTGAACGAACTCCCGGTCAGGACCGAGCACGGCAGGATCGTGTCGGGGCCCGCCTCCTGACCCGCGCGCCGCCCGGCCCGGTCGGCACCCACCGGTGAGCCGGCCGTCCCTTCACTCCCAGTCCCACCCGATGCCCACCATGCCCGACCGTACCCGGGGCTCCACGAGGTGCACGGATCGGTGGCGGCGGCTCAGGACGAGTTCCTGGCGTGCGCCGCGCGGGGCCGCCGCGGACTGCCGCGTGAAGCGGTGGCAGCGCACCGGCACGGCGTTCTCGTCGAACCGGACCTGGAGGGCGTACTGGCCGCCCGGGGCGCCGAAGCCGCGGACGTACTCGCGGGAGACCCCGGCGGTGCCGTCCTCGACGCCGTAGCCGAAGAGGAAGGTGTCACCGGCGCGCAGGCGGGTGTCGAAGAGGAGCTCGGCCACGAGGACCCCGGTGCCGTGGTGCCGGCGGACGCGGCCGGTCCGGCAGTTCTCCAGGGCGTGCACGGTCATCCGTTCCGGGACGCAGCCGGGGTCTCCGTGGTGGACGGCGACGAAACGGTCGACGCCGTCGCGGTGGGCGCGCACGATGTGCTGCGACTCGCGTTCCAGCAGCTCGTGGCACGCCCCGACACGGACCCGCTCATGGTGGCCCAGGGTGTGCAGCCCGTCGTCCAGCGGGCACTCCAGTTCGACGAGCAGCTTGTCCAGGACGTCCGAGGCCTCCAGGAACGACCGGTAGCTACGTCCGGTCGGCCGCCCGGCGGCCGCCTTCTCCTCGGTCTCCGCGAGCAGCCGGATCAGGGACTCGTCCGGCAGCTGGAGGATCTCCTCCAGGGCCCGTACGGCCCGCAGCGACTCCGGACGCTGCGGGCGCCGGGCCCCCTGCTGCCAGTAGCTCAGGCTCGTGACGCCGAGCTTGACCCCGTGCCGCGACAGATGGTGCTGGACGCGCTGGAGGGGCAGCCCGCGGGCGGCGATCGCGGCCCGCAGGGCGACGTGGAAGGGGCCGCCTCGCAGAACCGTGTCCAGTTCGGCGCCGGTGCCACCGGAGGAGGACTGCGTGTCGGTCTCCGTGACGGTGAGCGCGTCGGCGTCCGCGTGCTGTGGGGCCTGCGGCATGCAGGGGCCTTTCTGTGAATGCTCGCGACGGCTGGTCGGACCGTTCGCGCGGGTGACCGGGCCGCCCCGTGACGAGGGGCGCGCCTTCACGTCCGTGGCGCCTGGTTCACCGCCCGGAGTTCCCCCGCATTGAAGCGCGTTGACAAAGTCCCGACAACAGTGGCCGCGGCAACGCGGCGCGGCCGTGGCCGAGTGGGCGCCCCCTTCCCGGACTCTCCACGCACCGTTGTCCACAGCCCCGTCGGACTGTCACCGCGCGCCAGTAGGGTGTGAGACATGGCCGACCCCTCCAGCTACCGCCCCAAGCCGGGACAGATCCCCGACTCTCCCGGGGTGTACCGATTCCGCGACGAGCACCGCCGGGTGATCTACGTCGGAAAGGCGAAAAGCCTGCGCCAGCGCCTGGCGAACTACTTCCAGGACCTGGCCGGCCTCCACCCGCGCACCCGCACCATGGTCACCACGGCCGCGTCCGTGGAGTGGACCGTGGTGTCCACGGAGGTCGAGGCGCTCCAGCTGGAGTACTCGTGGATCAAGGAGTACGACCCCCGGTTCAACGTCAAGTACCGCGACGACAAGAGCTACCCGTACCTCGCGGTGACGATGAACGAGGAGTTCCCGCGCGCGCAGGTGATGCGCGGGCACAAGAAGAAGGGCGTCAGGTACTTCGGCCCGTACGCGCACGCGTGGGCGATCCGGGACACCGTCGACCTCCTCCTGCGGGTCTTCCCGGTCCGCACCTGCTCGGCCGGCGTCTTCAGGAACGCCGCCCGCACCGGCCGCCCCTGTCTGCTCGGATACATCGGCAAGTGCTCCGCGCCCTGCGTCGGCCGGATCACTCCCGACGACCACTGGGAGCTGGCGGACGAGTTCTGCGACTTCATGACCGGCCGCACCGGCACCTACCTCCGCCGTCTGGAGAAGCAGATGACGGACGCGGCCGAGGAGATGGAGTACGAGCGGGCCGCCCGCCTGCGCGACGACATAGAGGCCCTGAAGAAGGCCATGGAGAAGAACGCGGTCGTGCTCGCCGACGCGACCGACGCCGATCTGATCGCGGTCGCCGAGGACGAGCTGGAGGCCGCCGTCCAGATCTTCCACGTCCGTGGCGGACGCGTCCGCGGCCAGCGCGGTTGGGTCACCGACAAGGTCGAGGAGATCACCACCGGCGCCCTCGTCGAGCACGCCCTCCAGCAGCTCTACGGCGAGGAGACCGGCGACGCGGTGCCCAAGGAGGTCCTGGTCCCCGCCCTGCCCGATCCGCTGGAGCCGGTGCAGGAGTGGCTCACCGCCCGCCGCGGATCCAACGTCTCCCTGCGCATCCCGCAGCGCGGTGACAAGCGGGCCCTGATGGAGACCGTGGAGCGCAACGCCCAGCACGGCCTCGTCCTGCACAAGACCAAGCGCGCCTCCGACCTCACCACGCGCTCGCGCGCGCTGGAGGAGATCGCCGAGGCCCTGGACCTGGACAGCGCCCCGCTGAGGATCGAGTGCTACGACATCTCGCACCTCCAGGGTGACGACGTCGTGGCCTCGATGGTCGTCTTCGAGGACGGCCTGGCCCGCAAGAGTGAGTACCGCCGCTTCCAGATCAAGGGCTTCGAGGGCCAGGACGACGTGCGCTCCATGCACGAGGTGATCACCCGCCGCTTCCGCCGCTACCTCGCCGACAAGGAGCGGACGGGCGAGTGGGGCGACGGCGACGCGGACGCCACGGACGGTTCCGCCGAGACTTCCGCCGGAGCCGGAGCCGGAGCCGGAGCCGGAGCCGGAGCCGGAGTCGCGGCCGTCGACGGCCCGGTGGCCAGCAGTCTCACCGAGGACGACGGCCGGCCCAGGCGGTTCGCCTACCCGCCCCAGCTGGTCGTCGTCGACGGCGGACAGCCCCAGGTCGCGGCTGCCAAGCGGGCGCTGGACGAGCTGGGCATCGACGACATCGCCGTCTGTGGCCTCGCCAAGCGCCTGGAGGAGGTCTGGCTGCCGGACGACGACGATCCGGTCGTCCTGCCCCGCACCAGCGAAGGCCTCTATCTGCTCCAGCGGGTCCGTGACGAGGCCCACCGCTTCGCGATCACCTATCAGCGGACCAAGCGGGCCAAGCGGTTCCGCGCCGGCCCGCTGGACGACGTGCCGGGACTCGGCGAGACGCGCAAGCAGGCACTCATCAAGCACTTCGGTTCGATGAAACGGCTGCGTTCCGCGACGATCGACCAGATCTGCGAGGTGCCCGGCATAGGTCGAAAGACGGCCGAGACCATCGTCGCGGCCTTCGCCCAGGCGGCTCCGCCCGCACCCGCCGTGAACACGGCGACCGGAGAGATCATGGATGAGGAGGAGCCCGGCACGACGGGCTCCCCCGGGGAGCCCGTGGCCGCGGGCGTCCCGGAAGACCGACGGGGGCAGGAGACATGACCGAGCACGAGGCACGACCCGCACCGAAGCCAGAACCGACGCCCACGGCGCCGCCCGCGCCGCCCGCCGAGGCCGCCCCGCAGCAGGCGCACAGCCGGACGGGCGAGGACCGCCCCCGGCACCACCCCCAGCGCGACGCGGGCCCCGCCGGGGCCGAACACCCCGCGGACGCCCCCAGCGCCGCACACACCGCAGGTCACGAAGACGGAGCACAGGTGAGTACCGACGTCACGCCGCCCGGGATCCCCGAGGCGGCCATCCCAGAGCTGGTGATCATCTCCGGCATGTCCGGGGCCGGCCGCTCGACGGCCGCCAAGTGTCTGGAGGACCTCGGCTGGTTCGTCGTCGACAACCTCCCGCCCGCGCTGATCCCCACCATGGTGGAGCTGGGCGCACGTTCCCAGGGCAACGTGGCGCGGATCGCGGTGGTCGTCGACGTACGGGGCCGCCGCTTCTTCGACAACCTCCGCGAGTCCCTCGCCGACCTCGAGGCCAAGGGCGTCACCCGGCGGATCGTGTTCCTGGAGTCCTCCGACGACGCCCTGGTGCGCCGCTTCGAGTCCGTGCGCCGCCCGCACCCCCTCCAGGGCGACGGCCGCATCGTCGACGGCATCGCCGCCGAGCGCGAACTGCTGCGTGAGCTGCGCGGCGACGCCGACCTGGTGATCGACACCTCCAGCCTCAACGTGCACGAGCTGCGCGCCAAGATGGACGCGCAGTTCGCCGGCGACGAGGAGCCCGAGCTGCGGGCCACCGTGATGTCCTTCGGCTTCAAGTACGGCCTTCCCGTGGACGCCGACCTGGTCGTGGACATGCGCTTCCTGCCCAACCCGCACTGGGTCCCGGAACTGCGCCCCTTCACCGGGCTCAACGAGGAGGTCTCCGCGTACGTCCTCAACCAGCCCGGAGCCAAGGAGTTCCTCGACCGGTACGCCGAACTCCTCCGGCTGATCGCCGCGGGCTACCGCCGGGAGGGCAAGCGCTATGTGACCATCGCGGTCGGCTGTACGGGCGGCAAGCACCGCTCGGTCGCGATGTCGGAGAAGCTCGCCGCGCGCCTCGCGGCCGAGGGCGTGGAGACGGTGGTCGTGCACCGGGACATGGGACGGGAATGACAGGACGTACTCCGCGGCTGGGCCGGCTGCGCAGAATGGCGCCGGCGGGGCGCACGAGCCGGCCGGTCGAGGCCCGCGGCGGCAAACCGCGCCGCCGCGGCACCCAGCCCAAGGTCGTCGCCCTCGGCGGCGGCATGGGTCTGTCCGCCTCGCTCACCGCACTGCGCCGGATCACCGGCGACCTCACCGGTGTCGTCACCGTGGCCGACGACGGCGGTTCCAGCGGGCGCCTGCGCGACGAGCTGGGCGTACTGCCGCCCGGCGACCTGCGCAAGGCCCTGGCCGCCCTGTGCGGTGACGACGACTGGGGCCAGACGTGGGCCCGGGTCATCCAGCACCGCTTCCAGTCGCAGGGCGAGATCAACGGCCACGCCGTCGGCAACCTGCTGATCGTCGCCCTGTGGGAGCAGCTCGGCGACCATGTCAAGGCCCTGGACCTGGTCGGCAAGCTCCTGGGCGCACAGGGACGCGTGCTGCCCATGTCCGCCGTGCCGCTGGAACTCCAGGCGCTGGTCAAGGGGCACGATCCGGACCGCCCCGAAGACGTCGACACCGTGCGCGGGCAGGCGACCGTCGCGCTCACCACCGGCGAGGTCCAGTCGGTGCACCTCGTGCCGTCCGATCCGCCGGCCGTCCCCGAGGCGGTGGCAGCCGTCCTCGACGCGGACTGGGTGGTGCTCGGCCCCGGCTCCTGGTTCTCGTCGGTCATTCCGCACCTGCTGGTGCCCGAACTGCTGGACGCGCTCACCGAGACCAAGGCACGCCGGGTACTCTCCCTCAATCTCGCGCCGCAACCGGGAGAAACCGAGGGCTTCTCCCCGCAGCGTCATTTGGAGGTTTTGGGACGACACGCCCCTAAACTCGCCCTGGACGTGGTGCTGGCCGACGAGGCCGCCGTGCCCGACCGCGACTCCCTGACCGATGCCGCCAAACGTTTCGGGGCCGCGGTCGAGCTGGCGCCGGTCGCCCGGCCCGATGGGACCCCGAGGCACGACCCGGAGCTGTTGGCCGCCGCGTACGACCGTATTTTTCGGATGCATGGAAGGATCGGCCCATGGCGATGACGGCAGCGGTGAAGGACGAGATCTCCCGGCTCCCCGTCACCCGGACCTGCTGCAGGAAGGCGGAGGTCTCCGCCATCCTGCGGTTCGCCGGCGGCCTCCACCTGGTGAGCGGGCGGATTGTGATCGAGGCGGAGCTGGACACCGCGATGGCGGCCCGTCGGCTCAAGCGGGACATTCTGGAGATCTTCGGCCACAGCTCGGAGCTGATCGTGATGGCGCCCGGCGGTCTGCGCCGCGGCTCGCGTTACGTCGTACGGGTGGTCGCGGGCGGTGACCAGCTGGCCCGCCAGACCGGCCTCGTGGACGGCCGCGGGCGCCCCATCCGCGGGTTGCCCCCGCAGGTGGTCTCCGGCGCCACCTGTGACGCGGAGGCGGCCTGGCGAGGGGCCTTCCTGGCGCACGGCTCGCTCACGGAGCCCGGCCGGTCCTCGTCCCTGGAGGTCACCTGCCCGGGTCCCGAGGCCGCGCTCGCGCTGGTCGGCGCCGCCCGTCGGCTGTCGATCGGCGCCAAGGCCCGTGAGGTGCGCGGAGTCGACCGGGTCGTGGTCCGCGACGGCGACGCGATCGGCGCGCTGCTCACCCGCCTCGGCGCCCACGAGTCGGTGCTGGCCTGGGAGGAGCGCCGGATGCGCCGTGAGGTGCGCGCCACGGCGAACCGTCTCGCCAACTTCGACGACGCCAACCTGCGCCGCTCCGCGCGTGCCGCCGTCGCCGCCGGGGCCCGTGTCCAGCGTGCCCTGGAGATCCTCGGCGACGAGGTGCCCGAGCACCTCGCCGCGGCCGGCCGGCTGCGCATGGAGCACAAGCAGGCATCCCTGGAGGAGCTGGGCGCGCTCGCCGACCCCCCGCTGACCAAGGACGCGGTCGCCGGCCGGATCCGCCGGCTCCTCGCGATGGCCGACAAGCGCGCCTCGGACCTCGGCATCCCGGGCACCGACGCCAACCTCAGCGAGGAGCTCGCCGACAACCTGGTGGGTTGAGGACCTGCGGGCTCGGTCGGACGGCGGCCTGGCGGGCCGGGCGCCTGGTCGGGTCCGGCTGGCCGACCACCTGGTGGGCCGAGCACCGCGCGGGCAGGGTGGCCCGGTGGCTGGGCGTCTGGTCGGTCCCGACGCCCTGAAGGCCGGGCGCCCGAATGCCGGACGGCCCGGCGCCCCGGCGGCCCGAAGGACCCACGGCCGGAAGCCGCGAGGCCGGACGCCCCGAGAGCCCGAGGACCGACGGTCCGACGGGCTGGGCGCCCGATCCGGCTCGGTGGAGGCAGCCCGGCGGGCCAACCCCGACATGCTCGATCCGCCGGTCGGTCCGGGGCCGGTCGGTTCGAACCGGTCGGCGGCCACTCCGGTCGGGTCCGGGGCCGGTCGGTTCGGGTCTGGTCGGCGGCCGCTCCGGTCGGTCCGGGGTCGGTCGGTTCGGGTCTGGTCGGCGGCCGCTCCGGTCGGTCCGGGGTCGGTCGGTTCGGGTCTGGTCGGCGGCCGCTCCGGTCGGTCCGGGGCCGGTTGCCACGGTTCGACGGCGCGCCGGTGCCGGTGCCCCCAGGGGGCCGTCGGCACCGGCCTTCCCGCTTCCGGAACGCCCGCGCCGACGGCAACTCGCGATCCATGGCCCCTTCTTGACGCACCCTTGACTCGATCATGAACAGTCATGAGCCTGACTGTGTTCGCTGCTGTGGCGGACTCACGCAAGGGGGGTTCATGAGACGTAGAGCGAGATCGATCCTCGCTGTCGGCGCGCTCCTGATAGGCGGAGCGAGCATCGCACCCATCGCCCAGGCGCAGCCCGGAAGTTCCTCCGACACGTCCGACGCGGACGAGGTCAAGGTCTTCCGCGCCGAGGTCACCAAGAAGCAGGTACCCCTGCTTCTGGCGGCCGGTCAGGACGGCCACGAACTCAGTGAGCAGGCACCCGAACAGGGAACCGCCACCGTCGAGGTGTACCTCACCGACGACCAGGCGCGGAAGCTCGAGAAGCAGGGCGTCCCGCTCACCGAGCACACCCTCTCGGCCAAGGCGGAGAACCGCGTGGCAGCCGCGGCCGACGGAGTGTTCCGGCCGTACAGCGGCAGCGGCGGCCTCAAGGAGGAGATCCTCCGCACCGCCCAGCGCAACCCCGGTCTCACCAAGGTCGTCTCCATCGGCAAGACGGTCCGGGGCCAGGACATCCTCGCACTCAAGCTCACGAAGAACGCGAAGAGGTCCGAGGACGGTTCCAAGCCCTCGGTGCTGTACATGTCCAACCAGCACGCGCGCGAGTGGATCACCCCGGAGATGACCCGGCGGCTGATGCACCACTATCTCGACAGCTACCGGACCGACCAGCGCATCAAGAAGCTCGTCGACTCGACCGAGTTGTGGTTCGTCCTGTCGGCCAACCCCGACGGCTACGACTACACCTTCCAGGACCCCGCGAACCGCCTGTGGCGCAAGAACCTGCGGGACGTCAACGCCGACGGTGAGATCCGCACCGGCGACGGCGTCGACCTGAACCGCAACTTCGCCTACAAGTGGGGCTACGACGACGAGGGTTCGTCGCCCAACCCCACCAGTCAGACCTACCGCGGCGCGGGCCCGAACTCCGAGCCCGAGACCAAGGCGCTGGACGCCTTCGAGAAGCGCATCGGCTTCGCCTACGGCATCAACTACCACTCCGCGGCGGAACTCCTCCTCTACGGCGTCGGCTGGCAGGTCGCCACCGACACCCCCGACGACGTCGCGTACAGGGCGCTGGCGGGCACCCCGGAGAACTCCGCGGTCCCCGGCTACCGCCCGCAGGTCTCCTCGGAGCTGTACACCACCAACGGAGAGGCCGACGGCCACGCCTCCAACGTCAACGGCACAGCGATGTTCACCCCCGAGATGTCGACCTGCCAGACGGTCTCGAACCTCTCCCCGGACGACCAGTGGAACGCCGCCGACTGCCAGTCGGTGTTCAACTTCCCGGACGACGAGAAGCTGATCCAGCAGGAGTTCGAGAAGAACATCCCCTTCGCGCTGTCCGTCGCCGAGAGCGCCGCCCGCCCCGACCGGCCGAAGTCCTCCATCGGCCTGAGCGCCGCCGACTTCACCCCGGCCGGCTTCACCACGTCGTACTCGCGCGGCGCCGACCAGGAGGTCTCCGTCGTCGTACGGAAGGCGATCCGCGACAAGGAACTCAGGTACCGCGTCAACGGAGGCCGCACCTACGACCAGGCGCTCAAGCCCTGGAAGGGCGGCGAGACCTTCGGCGGCGAGGACAACCTCTTCTACGACGAGTACCGGGCGAAGGTCCAGGACGGCGAACCCGGCGACAAGGTAGAGGTGTGGTTCACCGGCGAGACGAGCGGCGGCAAGAAGGTAGCCAGCCCGCACTTCACCTACACCGTCGCCGAACGGCCGCGGGCCGACGTCCTCGTCGTCGCCGAGGAGGGCGCGACCGCCACCCGGGCGCGGACGTACGTCGACGCGCTGAAGGCCAACGGCCGCCGAGCGGTCGTCTGGGACGTGGCCGCGCAGGGCGCGCCCGACGCGCTCGGCGTGCTGAGCCACTTCGGCACGGTCGTCCACTACACGGGTGCGAGCGTCCCCGGCAACCCGACCCAGCTGGAACTGCGCGCCTTCCTCAACGAGGGCGGCAAGCTCATCGAGGCCGGCGAACTGGCCGGCGGCAACGTCGACCTGGGCGACGGCACTCCGTCCAACGACTTCAGCCAGTACTACCTGGGCGCCTACTCCCGTACGTCCACCCCCGGCGCCACCGGATTCACCGGCTCCGGAGCCCTCGACGGGTACACCGGCCTGCTCGCCGGCGCTCCCGGCAACCCGCTGGACCGGGCCGGCACCTACGGCGTCACCTCCGACGAGCTGCCCGCCGCCACGTATCCGCAGTTCGCGAGCGCGGGCGCGGGGCAGTTCGCCGGGACCGTGAACCCGTACGGGCCCTACGCGGGCACGTCCATGGCGGCCGCCGTCCACACCGACGACGCCTACAAGCGACTCACCCGCACCATCGACCTCACCGGCGTCACCGCCGCCGACCGGCCCGCCCTGCGCACCCAGCTGCTGTGGGACACCGAACCGGGTTACGACAACGCGCTGGTCGAGATCCACACGGTCGGGGCCGACGACTGGACGACGCTGCCCGAGGCGGGCGGCGCCACCGGGACCGCCGTACCCGCCGAGTGCGGGGCCGGGTACTACATCGGGGAACACCCCCAGCTCCGCCACTACCTGACCCTGACCGCGAACGAGTGCACCGCGAGCGGCACCACCGGCTCGTGGAACGCCCTCACCGGAGCCTCCAGCGGCTGGCAGCAGGTGAACTTCGACCTGAGCGCCTACGCCGGGAAGTCCGTCGAGGTCTCCCTCAGTTACGTCACCGACCCGGGCAGCGGCGGCCACGGCGTCCTCGCCGACGACGCCTCGCTCGTCGTCGGAGGCACCGCCACCCGGACCGAGGGCTTCGAGACCTCCCTCGGCGCCTGGCAGGCCGCCGGACCGCCCCCGGGGAGCCCGGCCGTCCTGAAGGACTGGGCGCGCACCGGCACGCTGTTCCAGACCTACGGAGCGGTCACCACCGACGACACGGTGCTGCTGGGCTTCGGTCTGGAGCACGTCGCCGCGGCGGCCGACCGAGCCGCGCTCATCGGAAAGGCCCTCGACTCACTTGACGACTGACGTCGACCGGCACCGAATGGCACGCGGCGGTCAAGGGCAGACGACGCAGGGTGACCGAATCGGGTGATCGGCCCTTCGCGGCGGGGCGGTCCGTACCCCTACTGGTGGGTACGGGCCGCCTCGCCGGGTATGGGCGAAGTCGATGTCACCCCGGCGGCCTGGGAGAGGTAGGGTCGGGGGTGGTCGGGGACATCCCAAATACAGCTCGCCGGCACCTCATGGCCGGCGTACCAACGAGGAGATCGGTTCGTGACGATCCGCGTAGGCATCAACGGCTTTGGCCGCATCGGTCGTAACTACTTCCGCGCGCTGCTGGAGCAGGGTGCTGACATCGAGATCGTGGCTGTCAACGACCTGGGTGACACCGCGACAACCGCTCACCTGCTCAAGTACGACACCATCCTGGGCCGTCTGAAGGCCGAGGTGTCGCACACCGCCGACACGATCACCGTCGACGGCCACACCATCAAGGTCCTGTCCGAGCGCAACCCCGCCGACATTCCGTGGGGCGACCTCGGCGTCGACATCGTCATCGAGTCGACGGGCATCTTCACGAAGAAGGACGACGCCGAGAAGCACATCGCCGGCGGCGCCAAGAAGGTCCTCATCTCGGCTCCGGCCAAGGGCGAGGACATCACCATCGTGATGGGCGTCAACCAGGACAAGTACGACGCGGCGAACCACCACGTCATCTCCAACGCCTCCTGCACCACCAACTGTGTGGCGCCGATGGCCAAGGTCCTCGACGAGAACTTCGGCATCGTCAAGGGTCTGATGACGACGGTCCACGCGTACACCAACGACCAGCGCATCCTGGACTTCCCGCACTCGGACCTGCGCCGCGCCCGTGCCGCCGCCGAGAACATCATCCCGACCACGACGGGTGCCGCCAAGGCCACCGCCCTGGTCCTGCCCCAGCTCAAGGGCAAGCTCGACGGCATCGCGATGCGCGTCCCGGTCCCGACCGGCTCGGCCACCGACCTGGTCGTGACCCTCCAGCGCGAGGTCACCAAGGACGAGGTCAACGCGGCCTTCAAGAAGGCCGCCGACGACGGCGACCTGAAGGGCTACCTGTCCTACACCGAGGACCCGATCGTCTCCTCCGACATCGTCGGCGACCCGGCCTCCTGCACCTTCGACTCCTCCCTGACCATGGTCCAGGAGGGCAACTCGGTGAAGATCCTCGGCTGGTACGACAACGAGTGGGGCTACTCCAACCGCCTCGTCGACCTGACGGTCTTCGTCGGCAACCAGCTCTGATCGACAGAGCAGGCACCTCGATGTGAAGGCAGGGCCCGGACGGCGCGGGGACGCGCCGTCCGGGCCCTGCCTCGCGTGCGGATCGGCCCTGTCTACGATCACGGAGCAACACGAGCCCTCCTGGGAGCCCCTTACATGAAGACGATCGACGAACTCCTCTCCGAAGGCGTGGCCGGCAAGCGGGTCTTCGTCCGCGCCGACCTCAACGTGCCGCTGGACGGCGGCACCATCACCGACGACGGCCGTATCCGCGCCGTCCTCCCGACCGTCAAGGCCCTCGCGGACGCGGGCGCCAAGGTGGTCGTCGCCTCGCACCTGGGCCGCCCCAAGGGGGCCCCGGACCCGGCCTTCTCGCTCGCCCCGGCCGCCACACGCCTGGGTGAACTCCTCGGCACCGACGTGGCCTTCGCGACCGACACGGTCGGCGACTCCGCCCGCTCCACCGTCGCGGGCCTGACCGACGGCCAGGTCGCCGTCATCGAGAACCTGCGCTTCAACGCGGGCGAGACGGCCAAGGACGACGCCGAGCGCGGAGCCTTCGCCGACCAGCTGGCCGAACTCGCCGACGTGTACGTGGGTGACGGTTTCGGTGCCGTCCACCGCAAGCACGCCTCGGTCTTCGACCTCCCGGCCCGGCTGCCGCACGCCGCCGGCTACCTCATCGCCACCGAGGTCGGCGTCCTGAAGAAGCTCACCGAGGACGTACGGCGGCCCTACGTCGTCGCCCTCGGCGGTTCCAAGGTCTCCGACAAGCTCGCCGTCATCGACCAACTGCTCGGCAAGGCGGACCGCCTCCTCATCGGCGGCGGCATGGTGTTCACCTTCCTGAAGGCCAAGGGGTACGAGGTCGGCGCCTCCCTGCTCCAGGAGGACCAGATCCCGGTCGTCCAGGAGTACGTCGAGCGGGCGGAGAAGAACGGCGTCGAGCTGGTCCTCCCCGTCGACGTGCTGACCTCCACCGCGTTCCCGGACCTGAAGACCAAGGCGCCGTCGCACCCCGAGACCGTCGCCGCGGACGCCATTCCCGCCGGCCAGCTGGGACTGGACATCGGCCCCGAGACCCGCAAGCTGTACGCCTCGAAGCTCGCCGACGCCGCCACCGTCTTCTGGAACGGCCCGATGGGCGTCTTCGAGCACCCCGACTACGCCGAGGGCACCAAGGCGGTCGCCCAGGCCCTCCTCGACTCACCGGCCTTCACGGTCGTCGGCGGTGGCGACTCCGCCGCGGCCGTCCGCCTGCTGGGCTTCGACGAGAACGCATTCGGCCACATCTCGACCGGCGGCGGCGCCTCCCTCGAATACCTCGAGGGCAAGACGCTCCCCGGCCTCGCCGCACTGGAGGACTGACCCCGCATGAGCACCCGTACGCCGCTGATGGCGGGCAACTGGAAGATGAACCTCAACCACCTCGAGGCCATCGCCCACACCCAGAAGCTCGCCTTCGCCCTGGCCGACAAGGACTACGAGGCCGTCGAGGTCGCCGTCCTGCCGCCCTTCACCGACCTGCGCTCCGTGCAGACGCTGGTCGAGCACGACAAGCTCAAGATCAAGTACGGCGCCCAGGACATCTCCGCGCAGGACGGCGGCGCCTACACCGGCGAGATCTCCGGTCCGATGCTCGCCAAGCTGCGGTGCACCTACGTCGCGATCGGCCACTCCGAGCGCCGTCAGTACCACGGCGAGACCGACGAGCAGGTGAACGCCAAGGTCAAGGCCGCCTACAAGCACGGCCTCACCCCGATCCTGTGCGTCGGCGAGGAGCTGGACGTCCGCGAGGCGGGCAACCACGTCTCGCACACCCTCTCCCAGGTCGAGGGTGGTCTGAAGGACGTCCCGGCCGAGCAGGCCGAGACGATCGTGATCGCCTACGAGCCGGTGTGGGCCATCGGCACCGGCAAGGTCTGCGGCGCCGAGGACGCCCAGGAGGTCTGCGCCGCCATCCGCGGGAAGCTGGCCGAGCTGTACTCCCAGGACGTGGCCGACAAGGTCCGCATCCAGTACGGCGGCTCCGTGAAGTCGGGCAACGTCGCCGAGATCATGGCGCAGGCCGACATCGACGGCGCGCTGGTCGGCGGCGCTTCGCTGGACCACGAGGAGTTCGTCAAGATCGTGCGCTTCCGCGATCAGTGACCTGGCTGTGAGTAGGCGGTAGCGGCGATCCGTCGTACCCTTGCGGGGGCACAGCGCAGAAGCTGTGCCCCCGTCGTCATCCGAATCCGAGGAAGTTGGTCCAGCCGTGGTTTTGGGGTTCTCGATCGCCCTGATCGTCTTCAGCCTGCTGCTGATGCTGCTGGTGCTGATGCACAAGGGGAAGGGCGGCGGTCTCTCCGACATGTTCGGCGGCGGCATGCAGTCCTCCGTCGGCGGCTCCTCGGTCGCCGAGCGCAACCTGGACCGCATCACCGTCGTGATCGGTCTGCTCTGGTTCGCGAGCATCATCGTCCTCGGCATCCTGATCAAGACGAACGGCTGAAAAGCCCGTCGCAGGCACACATTCCGTACGTATGGCCCCATGTTCGGTACGCGCAGCTGAGCGCGGCCTATCATGGGGCTTGCGTCTACGTGTGGGGGGTTGTAGCTCCAATCACTGGACGTGCGTTGGGCCTTACGTAGACTGAGGCGCTCGCAGTGAAGCGAAACGCCGACTCGCTTTGCGGCACCATCACGCAGGGAGTTACGACCGTGGCAAGTGGCAACGCGATCCGAGGAAGCCGGGTCGGGGCGGGGCCGATGGGCGAGGCCGAGCGCGGCGAGTCCGCGCCGCGTCTGCGCATCTCCTTCTGGTGCTCCAACGGGCACGAGACGCAGCCCAGCTTCGCCAGCGACGCGCAGGTACCCGATACCTGGGACTGCCCGCGCTGCGGCTTCCCGGCCGGCCAGGACCGGGACAACCCCCCGGCACCGCCGCGCACCGAGCCCTACAAGACGCACCTCGCCTATGTGCGGGAGCGGCGCAGCGACGCGGACGGCGAGGCGATCCTCGCCGAGGCGCTCGCCAAACTGCGGGGCGAGATCTAGGAGTTGAGTACCGGCCAGGTGCCCCAGGCACTTGGCCGCACCTGTACCGCGCACCCGTCGCGCGCGCCGGCGGGCCGACCGCCGCCGAGTGGGCCGTCCGTGCGCCCCGCGGCGCTCCACCCCCGCTCCGCCTTCTTCACCCTTTCGGCCCTCCCGCTGACACCCGCGGGCCGCGCGGACGTACCTGTTGTCGCACCGCGGGACGGCCCTACGACAGCTCGCGTCCGACGCTGATCAATTAGGTTGGGAACGCAGCGGGACAAGATGCGCGGCACGGACAGGTGAGAAAAGAGGGCTGGGTCCGACATGAACGCAGACGGCCGTACGAGGCTCAACCAGACGCCCGAGTGGACCGCTCTGGCCAAGCACCGTGAGGAACTCGGCGAGGTGCAGCTGCGTGAGCTGTTCGCCACCGACCCCGGGCGTGGCAGCGGGTACACACTGCGGGTCGGGGACCTGCACATCGACTACTCCAAGCAGCTCGTCACCGACGAGACGCTGCGGCTGCTGCGCGCGCTGGCGGCCGCCACCGACGTCTTCGGTCTGCGGGACGCCATGTTCCGCGGCGAGAAGATCAACACGACCGAGGACCGGGCGGTCCTGCACACCGCGCTGCGCGCCCCGCGCGACGCGGTGATCGAGGTGGACGGTGAGAACGTCGTGCCCGGGGTGCACGCCGTCCTCGACCGGATGGCCGGCTTCGCCGAGCGCGTCCGCTCCGGCGAGTGGACCGGCCACACCGGCAGGCGCATCCGCAACGTGGTCAACATCGGCATCGGCGGCTCCGACCTCGGCCCCGCCATGGCCTACGAGGTGCTGCGCAGCTACACCGACCGCGACCTCACGGTCCGCTTCGTGTCGAACGTGGACGGCGCCGACCTGCACGAGGCCACCCGGGACCTGGACCCGGCCGAGACGCTGTTCATCATCGCGTCGAAGACGTTCACCACGATCGAGACGATCACGAACGCGACGTCCGCCCGCACCTGGCTGCTGGCCGCGCTCGGCGGGGAAGAGGCCGCCGTCGCCAAGCACTTCGTCGCCCTGTCGACGAACGCCGAGAAGGTCACCGGCTTCGGCATCGACACGGCCAACATGTTCGAGTTCTGGGACTGGGTCGGCGGCCGTTACTCGTTCGACTCGGCGATCGGCCTGTCCCTGATGATCGCCATCGGCCCGGACCGCTTCCGCGAGATGCTCGACGGCTTCCGGATCGTCGACGACCACTTCCGCACCGCGCCCGCCGAGGCCAACGCCCCGCTGCTGCTGGGCCTGCTGGGTGTCTGGTACGGCAACTTCTTCGACGCCCAGTCGCACGCCGTGCTGCCCTACAGCCACTACCTGTCGAAGTTCACCGC